>NZ_JBIAMR010000003.1:110413-727580 GCF_042874235.1 Nocardia sp. NPDC004151
CGGCTCGGTGGTGGTAACCGGCGGAACCGTCGTGGTGGTGGTCGGGGGAACCGTCGTGGTGGGCGGTTCGGTGGTGGTGGTCGGCGGGACCGTGGTCGTGGTGGTCGGCGGCTCGGTGGTGGTAACCGGCGGAACCGTCGTGGTGGTGGTCGGGGGAACCGTCGTGGTGGGCGGTTCGGTGGTGGTGGTCGGCGGGACCGTGGTGGTGGTCGTCGGCGGCACGGTGGTCGTCGTGGTCGGCGGCACGGTGGTGGGGCTGCTGACGTTCACGACCAGTGTCTTGGTCGAACCGCCCTGTTTGAGGCTGATGGTGTGCTTGCCCGGGGTGGTCGGGGTCCAGTCGGTGCTGGAGTGATACGCCGGCCACGGCACCTTGGAGGGCGGATTCGTGATCGGGTTGCCGTTGTCTTCCCAGTAGCAGAGCAGGCCGAACTCCCAGCCGCTCAGATTGGCGGAGAGGGTGTAGGTCTGGCCGACGGTCCAGTTCGAGCCCGAGATGGTGATCGAGTCGACGGTCGCGTGGGCTTCGGGGGCCTCGTGCGTGACCAGGACCGAGACGGCGCCGGTCGCGATGGCCAGAGCGGCCAGTCCGGCGCCGATGTGACGGCCGCCCAAGGGGATTGTGCTCACTATGCGTACTCCTGTGCTGCGACCCCCGAGGTAGGTAGGGGTCGAGGCACAGTAAGCGAGCAGCTATGTGAAATGCGGTGTTTTCAGAAAGTTACTGGCAAGTATTCCGCTACTTCTTCGCGGCGCGTGCCTTCTTCGGCGGGTTCGCGCTGGTCACCGGCTTGGCCGCAGCGGCCGCCGCCTTCTCCTCCGCGATGGCCGTCGCCGGGTGCACCGCGACGATGCCCAGGCCCTGCCGCCGACGGCAGTGCGCGGCCAGCTCGTCGTACGCGGGCTTGCCGATCAACTCGATCAGCTCCGGCGCGTAAGCCTCCCATACCGGCCGGGTGCCGACGTGCGCATCCGGGGAACCGGTGCAGTACCAGTTCAGGTCCAGGCCGCCCGGACCCCAGCCGCGCCGGTCGTACTCGCCGATCGCGGTGCGCAGGATCTCCACGCCGTCGGGCCGCTCCACCCACTCCTGGGTCCGGCGGATCGGCAGCTGCCAGCACACTTCCGGCTTCACGGTGAGCGGTTCCAGGCCCTTGCGCAGCGCCATGGTGTGCAGCGCGCAGCCGATGCCCTCACTGAAACCGGGCCGATTGAGGAAGATGCACGCGCCGTCGACACGCCGGGTGCGGAGCGCGGGTTCGTCGTCGAGGTCGTCCGCTTCGAGGTACAGCTTCTTGCGGACCCGGCCCTGGTCGTCGGTCGCCTCGCCCATGAGCTGCCAATCCTCGGGTGTGAGCATTTTCACAGCCTTGTGCAGCTTCTTGCCGTCCTCCTCGTCGGAGAGGAACGCGCCGTGCGAGCAGCAGCCGTCGTTCTCGCGGCCGTCGATGATGCCCTGACATGCCGGTGTGCCGAAAACGCAGGTCCAGCGCGAGAGCAGCCAGGTCAGATCCGCCGCGATCAAATGCTCGTCATTTGCTGGATCGACGAATTCGATCCACTCGCGCGGGAAGTCGAGTTCTACTTCGGGCGTCGGGTCGATCTTCGCCGCTGGTCGCAGCCCGGTCGGTCCGCTCGCCGATGCCCCTGTCGTCACAATGCGGAACGCTAACAGCTCAGTCGCCTGGCCAGAAGTCCTGACGCACCCAGTACCGTGTTCATGTGCGGCTCGGTGTACTCGATGTGGGAAGCAATACCGTCCACCTGCTCGTGGTGGACGCGCATCGTGGTGGACACCCGATGCCGATGAGTTCGACGAAGTCGGCCCTGCGACTGTCGGAGAGCATGGACGACCAGGGGCGGATCACCCCCGCGGGGGCCGCCAAGCTGACCGCCACCGTAACCGAATTCGCAAGTATCGCAAAGACTTCCGGCTGTGTGGAGCTGATGGCCTTCGCCACCTCCGCGGTCCGCGAGGCCACCAACTCCGATGAGGTGCTGGCCCGGGTCCGCGCCGAGACCGGCGTCAATCTGCAGGTGCTCTCCGGTGTCGATGAGGCTCGACACACCTTCCTCGCGGTGCGCCGCTGGTACGGCTGGAGCCCCGGGCGGATCCTCAACCTGGATATCGGCGGCGGCTCGCTCGAGATGAGCAACGGCGCGGACGAGGACCCGGACATGGCCCTGTCGCTGCAACTGGGCGCGGGTCGCCTCACCCGGGACTGGCTGCGCCACGACCCACCCGGCAAGCGCCGGGTCGCGGTACTGCGGGACTGGCTCGACGCCGAGCTGGTGCTGCCCAGCAAGCAACTGCTCGAGGTGGGCCGCCCGGATCTGGCGGTCGGCACCTCCAAGACCTTCCGCTCGCTGGCCCGGTTGACCGGCGCGGCCCCCTCTGTTGCGGGACCGCGAGTGCGGCGTACCCTGACCAGTTCGGGCCTGCGGCAGCTGATTGCGTTCATATCGAGAATGACAGCCGCCGACCGGGCAGAATTGGAAGGCGTAAGTTCTGATCGGTCACAACAACTCGTGGCCGGTGCGCTGGTCGCGGAGGCGAGTATGCGGGCACTGTCCCTGGACACGCTCGACATCTGTCCCTGGGCGCTGCGAGAGGGATTGATCTTGCGCAAATTGGATACCGACCTTGATAGCGAACCGATAGCCGGCGGCCCCGACAGCGGCCTGACGGGCCCGATCGAAACGGTGTCTCGATGACCGAGGATTCAAGTCAGCTGTCTGTCGCCGAGCTACTGGCGCGAAACGGGCAGCAAAGCGGCGGCTCGGCGAACGGTGGGGGTCGCAGACGCCGAAGCGGTCGGGGTATTTCCGTCGCCGAACTGACCGGTGACATTCCGATCGTGCCCGGATCCTCCTCCCACGCCGCGCCGGACGAGGAAGCCGCCGCCGAGCCCGAGCCCGCCGCCACGGAATCGGACTATTCCAACTATTCGAACTTCTCGAATTACTCTGATTCCTCGAACTATTCGGATTACTCCGACTTCTCCACTCCCGCGGCCCCGCCCCAACCGGACTATTCGTCCTATTCGGTCGCAGAGTCCGAACCCGCCTATTCGCCGCTCTCCGGGCCCATCTCGTATTACGACCCGCTGGCCCCCGCCCCGCAGCCGCCGTCCCTACCCGAGCCGTCCGGCCAGAGCTGGTCCGCCGGTCTGGACTGGCCCCCCACGGAGACCCCGGCCCCGGCCCCCGTCGAGCCCCGCTCCGGCGGTCGCCGCCGCAAGCCCGATCCGCTGGACTCCGACTTCGCGCTCGACGGCCTGGGCGGCGAACCGCCCGCCGCGCCCGCACCGCCCGCACCCCGCGAGGGCGGTCGCCGCCGCCGCTACGACCCCGAGGACGACACCACCGACGAGGTGCGTCCCTTCCGCGGCGACAACGGCTCCCGGATCGACAGCGGTGTCATGGGCGACAACGCCGCGACCCGCGACGCCGCCTCGGACGCCATGCGCGACATCGCCGCCCGCGCCGAGCGCGACTCGCGCACCCAGTTCAACCCCGCGGTGGCCCGCCCACCCTTCGAGGACCACACCCAGTTCGACCAGGCCGCCCCCGCGTGGTCGCCGACGCCGGAGCCCGAGCCGCTGCCGCGCGCTCCGCACCAGGACCGCCCCGCCTTCGAACCGCCGCAGGCCGCCGCCCCGCCGATGTCGCGCTCGGCCCGCAGGCACGCCGAGGCCCAGTCGCAGCGGCAGCAGACCCCCGAACCGCAGCCCGCCCCGCCGTTCGGGGACCGTCGCGGCGGTGTCGATCACGGAGCGGCCACCGGGCTGCCGGAGTGGTCGGCGCGAAGACGGCCGGGACCCGACGCCGAGCCGGACCGTGGCGACCAGGCGGCGGTGCCGACGGCCGCGTGGTCCTCGCTCGCCGACGACGATCAGCAGCTGCTGTCGGGCCAGTCGGTCGCCGGGGATCTGCTGCGCGACGCTCAGCAGCGCGAGGACGAGCGCGCCGAGCGGAATGCGCGGAACGCGGGCAAACGCCGCGGCTTCGGTTCCCGGGGCCGCGGGGCGGTCGCGCCGGAGCCCGAACCCGACGACCACCTCACCGACTTCTACGAGCCGCTCGACGAGGACGATTACGACGACTACGACGACGAGCCCGCGTCGTCGATGGGCGCGCGGTTCTCCGCGCTCACCCAGAAGGCGGGCGCCTTCACCCGCAAGGCCGGTCGCGGCGGGGCCGCCGGCCCCGCGCGGTCGCGGGCCGCGGGCGCGCGGTCGGCGGGCCGGTCCGACGAGGACGAGCACCGCCGGCAGTGGCTGGTGATCGCGGGTCAGAGCGTGGGCGCCGCGGTCGCGGGCATGTTGCTGTTCAAGGGCTTCGAACGCATGTGGGAAGTGCTGCCGTGGGTCGCCCTGGCCCTGGCCATGGTCGTGATCCTCGGCCTGGTCGCGTTGGTGCGCGTGCTGCGCCGCACCGATGACATTTTCAGCACTGTGATTGCCGTCGTCGTAGGCGTCTTCGTGACGCTCGGACCGCTAGCCTTTCTACTCAGTACGAACTGAGCAGGGAGCGGCAGTGGGGAATATCGTGCAAGCGCAGGGGGCGAGCACCGAGAGCCGGGCGGGGCGCGGGGAAGTCCGGGTCGGGCTGTCGACGGCGTCGGTGTATCCGGAGAACACCGAGGCGGCGTTCCGGTACGCGGCCGAACTCGGTTACGACGGGGTCGAACTCATGGTCTGGGCGGAACCGGCCAGCCAGTCCATTTCCACCGTGCAGCATTTCGCGCACAAATACGACGTGCCGGTGCTGGCCGTGCACGCCCCGTGTCTGCTGATCTCGCAACGGGTCTGGGGGTCGGACCCGATCGCGAAACTGACCCGCAGCGTGCACACCGCCGAGGCGCTGGGAGCGGCCACCGTGGTGGTGCACCCGCCCTTCCGCTGGCAGCGCCGCTACGCCGAGGGCTTCGCGAAACAGGTTGCGGAACTGGAGAATTCGTCGCCGGTGGCGGTCGCGGTGGAGAACATGTTCCCGATGCGCGCCGACACCCTGCTGCGCGGCAGTTCGATCGACCGGCTGCGCCGCCGTGGCGGGCCCGGGCCGTCGATCACCACGTTCAGCCCCTCCTACGACCCGACCGAGACCGGCTACCGTCACTACACCCTGGACACCTCGCACACCGCGACCGCGGGCGTGGATCCGCTGGCGCTGGCGCAGCGCATGGGCTCGGGCCTGACCCATCTGCATCTCGCCGACGGCCGCGGCGCCGCCACCGACGAGCATCTGATCCCGGGGGAGGGCACCCAGCCGGTGGCCGAGCTCTGTGACATGTTGACGCGCAACGGTTTCGATGGTCAGGCGGTCATCGAGGTGAACACCCAGATGGCTCGCACCACGATGGATCGCGCGGGCATGCTGGATCGGGCGCTGTCCTTCGCGCGCGAGCATCTGAACGGATTCTCGCCCGCCCCGACGCCGGAGCCGACGGCCGCGCATCGCGGCTGAATCGTCATTCGGCGCGGTTGCCGGGGTGATTCATCCCACGACCCGTCCGGAATTTTCACCGGGTCCATTTACGCTGTACAAAACCCAGTGGAAGGACAGCGGATGACAACGGAGCTGACCGTCGACCCGGCGTCGACGAGCGAATTGGCCGACGCGCCGTTCAGTCGCGTCTGCACGCTGACCGAGCTCGACGCGACCACTCCCGACACCGGCCGCTACGCGGGATCCATCGAGTCCACCTGGACCATCGGCGACAAACTGCACGGCGGCACCATGGTCGCGGGCAGCGCCGCCGCGGCCACCGAATGGCTGCGCCGCACGGCCCCCGAACAGGCCGCCATGTTCCCCATCTCGGCCAGCACCGACTTCCTCGGCGCGCCCGTCCCCGGCGCGGTCGAGTACGAGGTCCGGACCCGCAAGCTGGGCCGCCAGATCGCCCTCGTCGACGCGAGCCTGATCCAGGACGGTCGCACCCTGGTGCACACCGCCCTCACGTTCAGCCACCTTGACGACGGGGATCCGCAGTACGCCGCCGACCACGTCGGCGACATGCCCGCGGAACCGCCCGCCGACGCGCTCGTCTACGACGACCGCAACCCCATGGGCAAGATCGTGCACGTGGCCCGCGGCTCCTCGGTCGCCCTCGATCCGACCTGGGCCCGCTTCCTCGCGGGCGAGAAGTCCGAACCCCGCCTGCGCCTGTGGATCCGCCCCTTCGCGGGCGACGAGCAGGATCCGGACGTGTCCGCCTTCTTCGCCCTCATGTCCGCCGACATGAGTCCGCCGGTCCCGATGAACCTCGGCCACTTCGGCTGGGCCCCCACGGTCCAGCTCACCACCTACCTGCGCCGCCGCCCGGCCCCGGGCTGGCTGCGTGTCATCGCGCACTCCCGCGAGGTCGGCAACCGCATGTTCGACGAGGACCAACTCGTCATCGACTCCACGGGCGCGATCGTGGCCCAGAGCCGCCAGCTGGCGTTGATTCCCCAAGCGCGCTGACGCCAACGGCTCTCAGCCCCGCGCTGAAGGCTCGGGGAGGCGGGATAGCCTTGAAGGCTATGACGAGGATTGCGGTAATCGGTGGGGGTCGGATCGGGGAGGCGCTGATCGCGGGCCTGCTCGAGTCCGGGCGGGCGAACAAGGATCTGGTGGTGGTCGAGCCGGTGCGGGCGCGCGCCGAGGCGCTGGCGGACCGGTTCGGGATCCGTGCCACCGACGACATCGCCGATGCCGGCAAGACGGCCGATCTCATCGTGATCGCGGTGAAGCCCAACGATGTGGACGCGGTCCTGACCGAGCTGGGCAAGGCCGAGCTCGGCGCGGCGGACCACGATCAGGTGCTGGTGTCGCTGGCGGCCGGGGTGACGACCGCGCGCATGGAATCCAAGCTGCCCGCCGGCTTCCCGGTCGTGCGGGTCATGTCGAACACCCCGATGCTGGTCGGCCAGGGCATGAGCGCCATCGCCCCCGGCCGCTACGCCCGCAAGGAACAGCTGGGCCTGGTCACCGAGATGCTGGAGTCGGTCGGCAAGGCGGTGACCGTCTCCGAGGCGCAGATGGACGCCGTCACCGCGGTGTCCGGTTCGGGTCCGGCGTACTTCTTCCTGATCGTCGAGGCGATGATCGACGGCGCGGTGGGCCTGGGCCTGACCCGCGACGTGGCCACCCAGTTGGTCACGCAGACGATGCTCGGTTCGGCCGCGCTGCTGGAGGAGTCGGGTCAGTCTGCCGTGGAATTGCGCGCGGCCGTCACCTCGCCCGCGGGGACCACCGCGGCGGGCTTGCGGGAGTTGGAGCGGGGTGCGGTGCGATCGGCATTCCACGATGCGTTGCACGCCGCAAAACGCCGTTCCGCCGAACTCGGTGCGATCGCGGACTAACGTTGAGAGTGGGTGAGTGTGCTCCCCACTTTCCAATACTGCTCGGTTGCTAGTTTGCTGCCGTAGGCCGACTCGCCACAGCAAAGGCTGATTTCTCACACCCGTCGCAGCAATCCCACTGGTCCCGCTAAGCTTCAAGGAGCACGTGCGTGTCTGTTCCGCCGGTGGGGAAGCCGGCGGCGCGGACGTGCCGGAGGTCAGTGGCGCAATGATGTCTGGAAACAGCCAAGCGAGGTCCGGAAACAGCCCAATCACCGCGGGATCCGTCATCGGAGGGGGAACGCAGTTCCTCACCGTTGCCGAGGTCGCGAATCTGATGCGGGTTTCCAAAATGACGGTGTACCGGTTGGTGCATTCGGGAGAGCTGCCCGCGGTGCGGGTGGGGCGTTCCTTCCGGGTGCACGCCAAGGCCGTGCACGACTATCTGGAGACGTCCTACTTCGACGCGGGGTAGTACGGCCCGATAACCGATCGGCCCCACCCGTTTCGTTCGCCCGAGAGTGGCCCGGTAGCATGAACCGGCATCCTGTACGTGCCGGTGGTGCCGCCGGGTCCATCTCGGCCCGTATCGGGTAGGGACTGTGCAGGGTCAGACAGTGTGCACCCCGCGGAAGCGGGGATGACCCGAGAGAACGCGAGGAACAACCCTATGGGTTCTGTGATCAAGAAGCGCCGCAAGCGCATGTCGAAGAAGAAGCACCGCAAGCTGCTTCGCCGCACGCGCGTGCAGCGCAGAAAACTCGGCAAGTAAGCCGCTGCGTCGTAGCTGGAAGCCCGTCACCGTCGGTGGCGGGCTTTCGTTCGTCACGGGTGATCGAACTCATCGTTAGATCCTGGTTAATACCCTTCGAATGCCCCCTACTCGCCGGTTACCCTGGGAGCGGGAAAAACGCCCGATGACAATTCAACGCATGGGGGCCAGGTGGGATCCGGAGTGGCAGGGACTCGGGACGGGCAACCGCCCAAGGTGGTGATGGTGACCGGTGCGAGCCGGTTCTTCGGCGGCAATGTGGTGGCCCGGTTGGCGGCCGACCCGGCCGTCGAACGCATCATCGCCGTGGACGCCAAACAGCCCAGCCGTGAACTGCTGCGCCGTATGGGCCGCGCCGAATTCGTGCGCGCCGATATTCGTAATCCATTGATCCGCAAGGTTATCGACGGCAATCAGGTCGATACGGTGGTGCATCCCGCCGCGCTGTCGCGCCCGCCCTCGGGTGGCGGACGGGCCGCCATGAAGGACATGAACGTCCTGGGCGCCATGCAGCTGTTCGCGGTGTGCCGCAAGGCGTCCAGCGTGCGGCGGGTGGTGGTGCGTTCCTCCTCCGCAGTCTACGGGTGCAGCGCCAAGGACCCGGTGAAGTTCACCGAGGAGATGAGCGCCCGCACACCACCGCGCGGCTGGTTCGCGCGGGACATGATCGAGGTGGAGGGTTTCGTGCGCGGGCTGGCCCGGCGCCGGCCCGACATCTCGGCGGCCATCCTGCGGTTCCCGCCGATCGTGGGCCCGCAGCTGGCCAAGCGGGGCGTGCAGTACTTCCGCTCGCCGATCACGCCGACCATCCTGGGCCGAGATCCGCGCATGCAGCTGCTGCACGAGGAGGACGCCATCGCCGCCCTGGTGCACGGGGCCATGACGGCCCCCGGCGGCACCTACAATGTGGCTGGGGACGGCGCGATGGCGCTGTCGCAGGCGATCCGGCGGGCCGGTCGGGTCGAACTGCCTGTCCCGTACTCGGTGTTCCGCAGCGTCGGGCGCACCGTGATGGGCCCGGTGATGCGGGAGTTCACCGCCGAGCAGATCGACTATTTCCATTTCGGTTGTGGCCTCGACACCACCCGGATGCGGACCGAACTCGGCTTCGGTCCACGCTGGACCACGGTGCAGGCCTTCGACGACTTCATAGGGGGCGCAGCGTTGCGGCCCGTGATCGATCCCGCGTGGATCGACGCCGCAGAAAACAAGCTTCTCGGCCTGCTCGGGGCCGGGACGGGAGCACACCAATGAGTGATGTAGCGAAGGTGATTCGACTTCACGACGTGGATTTCGAGGCGCGGCACAATCGCCCGTCGCGGGTGTGGCCGGCGGGGGAACCGGCGCTCACCCCGGTGACCTCGCTGACCGATCGGCTGGCTGAAGTCGAAGCGCGTCAGCCCAAGTCGCTGGGGGAGATGATCCGGGGAACCGTGGCCGACGGGGTCCGCTACACGGCCGACTTCGCCCGCCGCCGCCTCACCGGCGACTACCAGGTCGACGAGTACGGCCTGGACGAGCACCTGCTGGAATCGGTGATCCTGCCGATGCTGCGGCCGCTGTCCGACCTGTGGTTCCGGGTCGAGGTGTCGGGTATCGAGAACATTCCCGAGGTGGGCGGCGCGCTGATCGTGGCCAACCACGCGGGCACGGTGCCGCTGGACGGGCTGATGCTGCAGCTGGCCGTGCACGACCGGCATCCCAAGCAGCGCGCGCTGCGCCTGCTGGCCGCCGACCTGATCTTCGAGACGCCGCTGCTGGGCGGGCTGGCCCGCAAGGCCGGGCACACCCTGGCCTGCCCCGCGGACGCCGAAAGGCTTTTGCGCGCGGGCGAAGTCGCGGGTGTTTTCCCCGAGGGCTACAAGGGCATCGGCAAGCCGTATTCGGACCGGTACAAGTTGCAGCGTTTCGGCCGTGGCGGTTTCGTGTCGGCGGCAGTGCGCACCGGGGTGCCGATCATTCCGTGCTCGATCGTGGGTTCGGAGGAGATCTATCCGAAGCTGGCCGATATCAAGCCTCTGGCGCGGCTGCTCGGTATTCCGTATTTCCCTGTGACGCCGCTGTTTCCGCATCTGGGTCCGCTCGGCGCGATTCCGTTCCCGTCGAAGTGGTACATCCAATTCGGCGAGCCGATTTCCACCGCCGGATACGAGCCCGCCGACGCCGATGATCCGATGACGATGTTCGAAATCACCGATCAGGTCCGCGAAACCATTCAGGGCTCGCTGTACAAGAATCTGATCAAGCGCCGGAATCCGTTCACCGGCTAGATAATTGGTACGGACCAGCGACCGGCCCGCCCCGAATGGGAGCGGGCCGGTCGCTTTTCGTGCTAGCTGGCCTTGGCTTCGCGTTTCCGGGACAGTACGGCCGCGGCCGCGCCGCCCGCCGCGCCGAGCGCGAGGGCCGTGGGCACACCGACCTTCGCGGCTTTGCGCCCGGTGCGGAAGTCGCGCACTTCCCAGCCGCGATTCTTGGCGACCTCGCGCAGATCCGCGTCCGGGTTGATGGCCACCGCGGTGCCGACCAGCGAGAGCATCGGCACATCGTTGTGGCTGTCGGAGTACGCCGTGCAGCGCTTCAGGTTCAGGCCCTCACGAATGGCGAGGGTGCGCACCGCGTGCGCCTTGCCGAGCCCGTGCAGGATGTCGCCGACCAGGCGGCCGGTGAAGACGCCGTCCTCGCTCTCGGCGACCGTGCCCAGCGCCCCGGTCAGGCCGAGCCGCTTGGCGATCACCTGCGCGAGTTCCACCGGCGTGGCGGTGACCAGCCAGACCTGCTGGCCCGCGTCCAGGTGCATCTGGGCCAGCGCCCGGGTGCCGGGCCAGATCTTGTCGGCGATGATCTCGTCGTAGATCTCCTCGCCGAGCGCGGCGAGTTCGGCGGTCGGGCGGCCGGCGATGAAGGACAGCGCCTTCTCCTTGCCGGACGCCATGTCCGAGTGACTCTCCTTGCCGGTGACCCGGAACTTGACCTGCTTCCAGGCCATGTCGACCAGGTCGGAGGTCTTGAAGTACTTGCGCGAGGCCAGCCCGCGCGCGAAGTGCACGATCGACGCGCCCTGCACCATGGTGTTGTCGACGTCGAAGAAGGCCGCGGCGGTGAGGTCGCGGGCGATCGTGGGCGTCGGCGTGTCGCCGAGGTCGCGCAGCGCCAGCTCGGCGTCGTGGAGGGCGATCGCGGCGTCGGCGCTGGCCTCACCGGCCAGGTTGGCGCGGACCTCTTCCTCGGTGGGACCGAAGGGGCTGCGGGTGATGCGGGTGAACTGATCCTGCAGGTCAGCCAGTCCCTGACCCCAGCGCGCCGGGAATTCACCGAATCGTCCCGCGATGAAGCCCGTTCCCTGCTCTTTCGAACGTTCCGGCACCAGTACCTCCGCCTGTTAGCGCGAACAACTCAACAGTAACGCCCGGGAGTGGCCGCAACGTAGACGGTGAACGACATATCGGGAAGTTGTTAGATGGTGGCCATGAGCGATTCGCCACATGCTGTGACGCTGTTGACCCGGGACGGTTGCGGGCTGTGCCACACCGCACTCGAACAATTGCGCCCGATCTGCGCCGAGTTCGGCGTCGAGGTGACCACGGTCGACGTGGACGTGGCCGCCGCCACCGATCCGGGCCTGCGCGCCGAATACGGGGACCGGCTGCCGGTGGTGCTGCTGGACGGCCGGGAGCACAGCTATTTCGACGTGGACGAGCCGCGGCTGCGCGCCGACCTCGCGAAATAACGGACCTACCTCGCGAAACCTGGCGTGAGAGGGGATTTTCCGGGCTTTCTGCCCGGGTCCCCCTCCCTCCGTGCCCTCCGGTGTGTTGCGTAGCGGGTTCGCGCTGATGAGGGTTGAATGAACCCGGGGCCGGAGCCCGCCGCAAAGTGACTGAATTCACCGACTTTGTGCAGGGCTTCACAAGCGGTTACGGTGGTGGCACGCGACCCGCCTTCTCGGGCAGCGGAAGCGACCCCCTGAACCTGACTCGACCTCGCCTGTAAGGACCGCGACGGTCTCCCGGCGTCGGGTCGACAAAAGAACCCGGACACTCACCCCCGGCCGGACGAGGAGCGCAAGCGACGTGACAGAGCAGCAAGAGACGCCGCCGACTGGCGTCTCCAAGGCTCTGCAGAAGGACATCCCGCAGGCCACGGTGGCCCGGCTGGCCACTTATCTCCGGGTGCTCGCCGTACTCGCCGACGACGCTGTAGCCATCGTATCGAGTGAGGAACTGGCTGTCGCGGCGGGTGTCGGTTCGGCCAAGTTGCGCAAGGATCTCTCCTTCCTCGGACCCAACGGCGTGCGCGGTGTCGGCTACGACGTGATCAAGCTGCGCGACCGCATCGAGGATGTGCTCGGTCTGTCCGAGGGACACCGGGTGGTGCTGGTCGGAGCCGGTCACCTGGGCCGCGCGCTGGTCGGCTACGGCGGTTTCCGCCGCCGCGGTTTCGCCATGGTCGGGCTGTTCGACAACGATCCCGAGGTCATCGGGACCACCGTCGGCGGACTCGTCGTCCGCGACGTGGCCGAGCTGACCGACGCCGTGGCCACGCTGGAACCCACCATCGCCGTGCTCACCGTGCCCGACGCCGCCGCGCAGGGCGTGTGCGATCTGCTGGTCGAGGCCGGTCTGCAGTGCGTGCTGAGCTTCTCGGCCCTGGCTCTCGAGGCCCCGGCCACCGTCGAGGTGCGACGGGTGGATCTCGCGGTGGAGATGCAGCTGTTGTCGTTCGAGCGGGCCCGCAACGCGGAATCGGCCGCCGAGGACGCGATGAGCGCGGCCGCGGCCGTGGTCGGCTCCGCCGACGCGAACGTGGTGTCCACCCCGATCCGCCGGGTGACGACGATCCAGACCGCGGACACAACCAGCAAGGGAGCGGTGGTCCAGCCATGAGCGTGCTTCTCGTCGGCATCTCGCATCGCAGCGCACCGGTGGCGGTGCTGGAGAAGATCGCCATCACCGAGACCGACCGGCCCAAGCTGACCGACAAGATGCTGTCCTCCACGCACGTGTCCGAGGCGATGATCGTCTCCACCTGCAACCGCATCGAGGTCTACGCGGTTGTCGACGCCTTCCACCCCGCGCTCGGCGAGATCGGCGAACTGCTCACCAAGCATTCCGGGCTGCCGCTGCCCGAACTCACCAAGCACGCCTACGTGCGCTACGCGGAGGCCGCGGCCGAGCACCTGTTCGCGGTGTCCTCGGGCCTGGATTCCATGGTGGTCGGCGAGCAGCAGATCCTCAGCCAGATCCGGGCCGCCTACGCCGCGGCCGACGCCCAGCAGGCCGCCGGGCGCACCCTGCACGAGCTGGCCCAGCACGCGCTGCGGGTCGGCAAGCGGGTGCACTCCGAGACCGGGATCGACCGCGCGGGCGCGTCGGTGGTGTCGGTGGCGCTGGATCGCGCGGCCGCCGTGCAGGGCCCGCTGGCCGGGCGCACCGCGCTGGTGCTGGGCGCCGGCGCGATGGGCGGGCTCGCGGTGGCGCAACTGGCGCGCGGCGGGGCCGCGAAGGTCATCGTGGTGAACCGGACCCTGGAGAAGGCACAGCGGCTGGCCAACACGGCCACCACCATGCACGGCGTCGAGGCCGAGGCCATCGAGATGGACCGGCTGGCCGAGGCCATGGCCGCCGCCGACGTGGTGATCACCTGTACCGGCGCGGTGGGCACCGTGGTCACCCTCGCGGATGTGCACCGGGCGCTGTCGGCCAAGCCGGGCGCCGAGGAACTGGTCATCTGCGACCTGGGCCTGCCCCGGGACGTGGACCACGCGGTCGCCGGGCTGCCCGGGGTCACCGTCATCGACATCGAGACGCTGCAGCGCGACCCGTCGGCCGGCGCGGCCGCCGACGACACCGCCGCCGCGCGCACCATCGTCGCCGACGAACTCTCCAAATACCTTGCCGGACAGCGCATGGCCGAGGTCACCCCGACCGTGGCCGCGCTGCGCCAGATGGCCGCCGACGTGGTCGAGGCCGAGCTACTGCGTCTGGACTCCCGACTACCGGGACTCGAATCCACCGAACGCGACGAGGTCGCCCGTACCGTGCGACGGGTGGTCGACAAACTGCTGCACGCGCCGACGGTGCGGGTCAAGCAGCTGGCCTCCACACCCGGCGGGGACAGCTACGCCGAGGCGTTGCGCGAGCTGTTCGAACTCAAACCCGGTGCGGCGCAAGCGGTTGCCGCGCCGATGGAGATCTCCGCCCTGCAGGGCGAACTGGCCGATGATTTCACCGCCGCCCACCCGGGGGACGAACAGGGGCACACCGCATGACCGGAGCAATGGTGCACGAGAACGACATAACCGCTCGCGGAACGGTCGACGCCCCGTGGCGCATCGGCACCCGCGGCAGTCTGCTGGCCCTCACCCAGGCCGGGCACGTGCGTGACGCCCTGATCGCCAACGGCCAGCAGGCCGAGCTGGTGATCGTGAAGACCGCCGGCGACCAGAACGCCACCGATCCCGTGCAGAAGATCGGCGTGGGCGTGTTCACCGCCGCGCTGCGCGAGGAATTGGCCGCGGGCACGGTCGATATCGCCGTCCACTCGTACAAGGATCTGCCGACCGCGCAGGATCCGCGCTTCGACATCGCCGCCATCCCGCCCCGGCAGGATCCGCGCGACGCGCTGGTGGCGCGCGACGGCCTGGTGCTGGGCGAGCTGCCCGCGGGCGCCAAGGTCGGCACCTCCGCGCCGCGGCGCGCCGCGCAGCTGAAGGCGCTGGGCCTGGGCATCGAGATCGTGCCGCTGCGCGGCAATCTCGACACCCGGATCGGCAAGGTCTCCTCCGGTGAACTGGATGCCGTGGTGGTGGCGCGGGCCGGGCTGGCCCGCATCGACCGCCTGGACGTCGTCACCGAATCGCTCGAACCGGTGCAGATGCTGCCCGCCCCGTCGCAGGGTGCGCTGGCCGTCGAATGCCGCACCGAGGACACCGAACTCGTGACCATCCTGTCCGCCCTCGACGATCCCGGCACCCGTGCCGCGATCACCGCGGAACGGGCGTTGCTGGCCGACTTGGAGGCCGGTTGTACCGCGCCGATCGGTGCGCTGGCGGAGGTCGTCGAATCGCTCGACGACGACGGCCGGGTGGTGGAGGAGTTGTCGCTGCGCGCCTGCGCGGCGGCGATCGACGGCTCGGATGTGATCCGGGCTTCAGTGGTCGGACCGGTCGCGGATGCCGCGGACCTGGGGCGGGCACTGGCGCGCGAGCTCTTGGAGCTGGGGGCGCGCGAACTGCTCAGCGTCACAGAGGAATCCGCTGAGCTCACCGACGACAGCAATCCCAGCCCAATGGAGAACAGCCGATGAGCCGAGTGACGAAGAAGAATCCCGGTCGGATCCTTTTCGTGGGGTCAGGGCCCGGTGACCCGGCGCTGTTGACCGTGCGGGCCCGCGAGGTGCTCGGCCGGGCGACGCTGGCCTTCACCGATCCCGACGTCGACAAGGGCGTGCTCGCCCTGATCGGCATCGCGGTCGAGGAGAGCGCCGACGGGACCCGCCCGGTGGACGTGCGCCCCGCCCTGGGCGACGCCGCCGAAGTGGCCAAGACCCTGATCGCGGAGGCCCGTGGCGGCTCCGACGTGGTGCGCCTGGTCTCCGGCGACCCGATGACCACCGACTCGGTCATCCAGGAGATCAACGCCGTCACCCGCTCGCATCTGAGCTTCGAGGTGCTGCCGGGCCTCTCGGCCGGCACCACCGTGCCCGCCTACGCGGGTATCGAACTCGGCTCCAGCCACACCGTGGTGGATGTCCGCGGCGAGGTGGACTGGGCGGCCGTCGCGGCCGCGCCCGGCCCGCTGGTGCTGCACGCCACCTCCGGCCACCTGGCCGAGACCGCCTCGGCGCTGGTGGAGCACGGCCTGGCGCCGCAGACCCCCGTGGCGGTGACGGTACGCGGCACCACCCGCCAGCAGCGCACCATCGACGCCACCCTGGCGACCCTGAACAACGCCGCCTCCGAACTGGTCGGCCCGCTGGTGGTCACGGTCGGCAAGGAAGTGGACAAGCGCGCCAAGACCTCCTGGTGGGAGTCCCGCGCTCTGTACGGCTGGACCGTGCTGGTGCCGCGCACCAAGGAGCAGGCCGGCGAGATGAGCGAGAAGCTCGTCAACCACGGCGCCATCCCCATGGAGGTCCCGACCATCGCGGTCGAGCCGCCGCGCAGCCCCGCCCAGATGGAGCGCGCGGTCAAGGGCCTGGTCGACGGCCGCTACCAGTGGGTCGTCTTCACCTCCACCAACGCGGTGCGCGCGGTGTGGGAGAAGTTCGGCGAATTCGGTCTGGACGCCCGCGCGTTCAGCGGCGTGAAGATCGCCTGCGTCGGCGAGGCCACCGCGGAGAAGGTGCGCTCCTTCGGCATCAACCCCGAGCTGGTGCCGTCCGGTGAGCAGTCCTCCGAGGGCCTGCTGGCAGACTTCCCGCCCTACGACGACGTTTTCGACCCGGTCAACCGGGTGCTGCTGCCGCGCGCGGACATCGCCACCGAGACCCTCGCCGAGGGCCTGCGCGACCGCGGCTGGGAGATCGACGACGTCACCGCCTACCGCACCGTGCGCGCGTCCCCGCCGCCCGCGGAGACCCGCGAGATGATCAAGACCGGCGGTTTCGACGCCGTGCTGTTCACCTCGTCCTCCACGGTCCGCAACCTGGTCGGCATCGCCGGCAAGCCGCACGCCCGCACCATCGTGGCCTGCATCGGACCCAAGACCGCCGAGACGGCCATCGAGTTCGGTCTGCGCGTGGACGTGCAGCCCGAGGTGGCCCAGGTCGGCCCGCTCGTCGAGGCGCTCGCCGAGCACGCCGCCCACCTGCGCGCCGAGGGCCTGCTGCCCCCGCCGCGCAAGAAGAGCCGCCGCAGCCGCTAGCTTCGGCACGAAATACGGCCACCCCGGCCCCGCGTCACGATGACGCGGGGCCGGTGTCGTTCTCACGCCCGGCACGGTCGGGACCTGTGACGGCGCGGAGTGGTTCGGCTCGGCCCGGAGACCGATTCCGGCGCGGCGCGGCGATTGCGTGTCATCGATCGGCCCGGTTGCGGACAACGGGTCCGGACCGCGGCAGGACCTCCGGCCAGGGCGAGCATGTCGGCCTCGCCGATTCGCTGGGTGGATGCCCAAGGAAATGTCGTCGTTTCATCCGGAAGCGAAATGCATACGCTGCATTCGGTATTCGATCTTCGAGAGGTGAACATTCATGAAGCGTGTTGCAGTCGGCCTGATCGCGATGTGTGGACTCGCGCTGGGCGCGGGCCTGTCCCCGGCGGCGGCTCTCGCCGAGGCCCCGAGCGCGGCGGCGGCGCCGGTCGCCGATGCGCCGGGGGTCAGCTCGTCCGGCATCCCCGCCGTGACCGTCCTGCAGACTCTGTTGAAGTGCCTGACCAGCGGTTCGAGCAATCCCGGCACGCCGGGATCGACCCAGACCGGCTGCCTGAACTCCTAGCGGCCGCACGTGCGTAGGAGGCGCGCCGACGTCCGGTCGTGGGGACGTCGGCGCGCCTCCGTCGCGTTCAGCGGAGCCGCGCGGCGGTCAGCGCTGGGCCGCCATCAGGCGGCGGACCATGCGGCAGGTCGCGTCCGAGGGCTGGTGCACGCCGATGACTTCGGCTGTCTCCCTGATCTTTTCGTTGGTGGCCTGGTCGGGCCCGAAGGACCCGGAATCCAGGAGCGCGATGGCCAGCCGCATGGCCTTCAATCGCCGGTTGTGTGAGACGTACCACGTGCGCGGCCGCCCCG
This sequence comes from Nocardia sp. NPDC004151, assembly GCF_042874235.1. Lineage (NCBI taxonomy): Bacteria > Bacillati > Actinomycetota > Actinomycetes > Mycobacteriales > Nocardiaceae > Nocardia > Nocardia sp. NPDC004151. Next base: position 128,248 of record NZ_JBIAMR010000003.1, read on the forward strand.
CCGGCAGCGGCTGCTTGGCCAGCGGCCGCCACGCGTGATCGATGACCTCCCCCTTCTTCGGAACCCCGGCGTCCCGGTTCACCTTGCCGGACATGCTGGTAACGGCTGCGAGCACGGCCAATCCTCCCGTCGCGATCCGGGATCGCGCCTTCGAACGCGGCGCGATCCCTTCGAACACATCTTCGATTCTACTCGGACCCACCGACAAAAGTGGCTGCTCACAACGACTTTGGAAGTCGGCCGGGCCCGGCGTCGGAGGCGCGCGCACCCCGGTCACGAGCCGGGCATATCATGCGAGCATGACCGGAATGGACCGCCCTCGGCGGTTGCGCCGCACTCCCGCGATGCGTCGGCTCGTCGCCGAGACCAGCCTGGAGCCGCGGCACCTGATTCTGCCCATGTTCGTCGCCGACGGTATCGGCGAACCGCGTGAGATCTCCTCCATGCCAGGCGTTTTCCAGCATTCGATGGACTCGCTGCGCAAGGCGGCCGCCGAAGCCGTGGCCGCGGGCGTGGGCGGCCTCATGCTCTTCGGCGTGCCGAAGCCCGAGGACAAGGACGCCCAGGGGAGCGGTGCCAGCGACCCGGACGGGATCCTGAACCGCGGCCTGTCCGCGCTGGTGTCGGAGGTCGGAGACTCGACGGTCGTCATGGCCGACACCTGCCTCGACGAATTCACCGACCACGGCCACTGCGGCGTGCTCGACGAGCGCGGCGCGGTCGACAACGACGCCACCCTCACCCGCTACGTCGAGATGGCGCTGGCGCAGGCCGCGACCGGCGCCGACCTGCTCGGCACCAGCGGCATGATGGACGGCCAGGTGGCCGCGATCCGCGCGGGGCTGGACGCCGCCGGGTACACCGACACCGGCATCCTCGCCTACGCGGCCAAGTACGCCTCCGCGTTCTACGGCCCGTTCCGGGAGGCCGTCGGCTCCTCGCTGCAGGGTGATCGGCGCACCTACCAGCAGGATCCGGCCAACCGCCGGGAGGCGATCCGCGAGCTGGAACTGGATCTGCTCGAGGGCGCGGACATCGTCATGGTGAAGCCCGCCATGTCGTATCTGGACATCCTGCGCGAGGTCTCGGACCGGTCCACGGTGCCGGTGGCGGCCTATCAGATCTCCGGCGAGTACGCGATGATCACCGCGGCCGCCGAGCGCGGCTGGATCGACCGCAAGGGCGCGATCCTGGAATCGCTGCTCGGGATCCGGCGGGCGGGCGCGGACATGGTGCTCACCTACTGGGCCACCGAGGCCGCGCACTGGCTGGCCTGAACCGGAACGAGTAGCTCTGATCGTGAATCCCATGGTCCCGCCGAACAATCCGGCGCGTCCGGCGCCCGAGGACGTCGGCACCGCCTGTCAGCTCTGGTACGCCGCGCTCGGGGTCGGGCTGGTGCAGTTGATCGCCTCGCTGATCGCGCAGTTCGGGCAGCGGAACGAATTGGCGCAGCAGATGTTCGACCAGGTGAAGGAGCAGCAACCGGCGGTCACCCTGGCGCAGGTGGAGGTCTGGGCCGCCGTCGTGTTCGTGCTGGTCGCGGTGTTCTGGCTGGTGCTGTCCGGAGCCGGGGTGGCGGTGGTGTGGCAGCTGGGGCGCGGAAAGAACTGGGCCCGAGCGGTTCTCACCGGTTTCGGCATCTTCCTGGTGCTCGGCGCGGCGGGCACGCTGTTCGGCGTCGGCGTCAAGGAGAGCGGCGTGGCCGCGCTGGTCGCCGGCGGCGCGGGCATCGTTCAGGCGGTGCTCGCGGGCGGGGCCGTATTCCTCTGCTACCGAAGCGAATCCGAGGCCTACTTCCGGCCCGGACCGCGCTAGGTTACCGCCGAGTTTGTTACGGGGATGACAACGCGTTATGGTGAGGGCTGTCACAACCATTTCGGGAACCGGAAGTCGGCCGTCGCGCGTTGATTCATGCGCCTCGAGCCCCCCGGGAAGGCGGAGCAACGATGCGAGTGGTGATCCAGCAGCCGCACAGCCTGCGGCGCGATATCGCGGTGCTGAGCCTGTTGTTCCTCTTCGGCCTGCTGACCCTCGCCGTACTCCTGATTCCGGGCCTGGCCCACTGATTCGTTCCGCGATCTTTACGCTCGACCTATGAGTGAGGCCATCAACGCCCCCGGGGCCGTGCTGTTCTCCGAACCCGGCGCGCGCTGGCGGACCATCGCCTACGGACCCGCGCTGTGCGCGATCATCCTGGTCATCGAGCTGTTCCGCGGCGGCGACATCCACTGGTTCGGGCTCGTCTTCTGCGGCGTGCTGCTGGCCGGGTTCGTCTGGTTGCAGGTGATCGCGGGCAAGCGGCACATCAGTGTCGAGCTGACCCCGGAGCAGCTGCGCGAGGGCACCGAGGTGGTGCCGTTGCGCGACATCGCCGAGGTGCTGCCCGAAGACGACGAGGAGTCCTGGGATTATGAGGACTGGCAGTCCGCGCGGGCGCTGGGCGAGCTGACCGGAGTACCGCGGCGGCGCAAGGGAATCGGCCTGAAGCTGACCGACGGTCGCCTGGTGCAGGCGTGGGCGCGTGACCATGTCACGCTGCGCGCGGCGCTGACCGAGGCCCTGGGCCACCCGCGCGGGACCGACGACGAGCCTCGGGAGGCGCTGTGATGCGATGGCTGACGATAGCGGCCGAGATCGTGCTGGTTCCGGTGCTGGCCGTCGCGGCGGTGTGGTGCTGGCGGCATGGGGTGCAGACCACGGTGTTCAAGGCGCAGGGTGAGGCGCCGTCGTTCGGTGCGACCCGCTATGTCGGGCCGTGGCTGGCGGGGTCCGCGGCGCTGGTGATCATGGCCGGGCTGTCGCTGATCGACGGGGCCACGCGGGTGGTTCGGCTCACCCGCTGACGTTTGTCCGATTCGACGGTCCGCGCTCGGCGAGCCTGGTCCGACACACCGTATTGACGGGTGCGAAGTCGGGGTTCAGCCTTGGTCGCCCTCGGACCCGCGCGGAGAATCATCCGCATGAAGCGCACAGAACTCGTGAAACGCATCGCCCCCGCGGTGCTGGCCGCGGGGCTCGTCGGCGCTGTGGTCGCGGCTCCGGTCGCCGCGGCCCCGGTCGATACCGTCCCGGATTACCGGTCACCGATGGTGGCGATGTCCTGGCAAGACCTACTACCGCCCCCGCTGAACTGCCTGCTGTCCACCGGATGGGCGGCGTTCTGCCTGGGGATTCCGCTCCCGTAGCGGGGGGTGCGGCGGCGCGACCGCAGACCGCGCCGCCGTCTCCGCATCAGTTCCAGCTCTGGTAAACATCCAGCACGCGACCGCCCTTGGTGCCGGGCAGGTTCAGGAACAGGGTCACCGTGCCGTCCGGATGATCGGCGGCCTCCATCATCACCTGGCGCAGGGAGGCGTGCACGCCGCCCTTGTCGTCCTTGTAGATGGTGGTGTCGGGCTCCAGGCCCGCGCCCATCCGGCTCATTGGCACGAACAGGCTGACCACCGCGGGTAAGGGCCCATCGGCAATGGCGGCCGTCTCCTGATGTGACAGCGCCACCCCCACCCGCCCCTGGTCGATCTGCACCAGCGGCACCCCTGCCTGCGCCACCCCGGGCGCGGCGGCCAGCCCGGCCGCCACCGCGATGATTCCTACCCCGAACCGAACGACCCGCATACGTCCCGCCCTCTCTCCGAAGCCGTTTCCTATGTCGAGACCTTACGCATCGGCTATCTAGTAGCGAATTACGTTGTCCGAATCTCATTTCGGCGTGTTGCTCGGATCCGCGTCATCGAGGACCCGCTCGCCGGCTCCCGTGATCTCAGCCGTCGGCCTTCGGGATGCGCGCTTCGATCCGGGGTGTGAAGATGACAGGTTGGCTGTGGGAAGGGCCACTCGACTACACCCTGTCGTCGACGGGGGCGAGGGCGGCTGAGAGACTGGGTGCCGTGAGTTCTTCTCCGCGTGTGAGCCAGGCGTCGGTCCCGGTTTCAGCCCACCTTTTCGAACGCGCCGCGGCGGTCATTCCCGGCGGCGTGAATTCGCCGGTGCGGGCGTTCAATTCCGTGGGCGGCACGCCGCGGTTCATCGCCTCCGCGCGCGGGTGCACGCTGACCGACGCCGACGGCAACGACTACGTGGACCTGGTGTGCTCGTGGGGCCCGATGATCCTCGGGCACGCGCACCCGGCCGTCGTCGAGGCCGTGCAGCGGGCCGCCACCGGCGGTCTGTCCTTCGGCGCGCCGACCGAGGCCGAAATCGAACTCGCCGAGGCCATCGCGGCCCGGGTCGCTCCGGTCGACCGGGTGCGCCTGGTGAACTCCGGTACCGAGGCCACCATGAGCGCGGTCCGGCTGGCCCGGGGCTTCACCGGCCGCACCAAGATCGTGAAGTTCAGCGGCTGCTACCACGGGCACGTGGACGCGCTGCTGGCCGACGCCGGCTCCGGCGTCGCCACCCTGGGCCTGCCCACCTCGCCCGGCGTCACCGGCGCCCAGGCCGCCGACACCCTGGTGCTGCCCTACAACGACCTCGAGGCCGTGGCCGCCGCCTTCGCCGCCCACCCGGGCGAGATCGCGTGTGTCATCACCGAGGCCGCCGCGGGCAATATGGGCGCGGTCGCGCCGGTCCCCGGTTTCAACGAGGGCCTGCGCCGGCTGACCACCGAACACGGCGCGCTGCTGATCATGGACGAGGTCATGACCGGTTTCCGGGTCAGCCACTCCGGCTGGTTCGGCATCGACGGCGTGGCCGGCGACCTGTACACCTTCGGCAAGGTGATGAGCGGCGGCCTGCCCGCCGCCGCGTTCGGCGGGCGCGCCGACATCATGAATCACCTGGCCCCGCTGGGCCCCGTCTACCAGGCGGGCACCCTGTCTGGGAACCCGGTCGCGGTGGCCGCGGGCCTGGCCACGCTGCGCGCCGCCGACGAGTCGGTGTACGCCACCCTGAACAAGAACTCCGAGCGCCTGGGCGGGCTGCTCACCGAGGCGCTGACCGCCGAAGGCGTCGCGCACCGGGTGCAATTCGCGGGCAATATGGTGAGCGTGTTCTTCGCCGAGAACCCGGTCACCGACTACGCCGCCGCCAAGGCCGCCGAGACCTGGCGTTTCCCAGCCTTCTTCCACGCGCTGCTGGATGCCGGTGTGTACGCGCCCCCGAGCGCCTTCGAAGCCTGGTTCGTCTCGGCCGCTCTCGACGAGGACGCGTTCGACCGCATCGCCGCCGCCCTCCCCGCCGCCGCGCGCGCCGCGGCGGCCGCCACTCCCGAAGGATCCGCCGCGTGAGCTCCGTCCACCCCGACTCGGGCGTACCCGCCCCCGCCCAGCACGAGGCTCCTCTCTCCGCCGAAGAGGCCACCCGCCTCCTGGATTCCATCCGCCAAGCCGAGGACGAACTCGCCGAGACCGGTGAGAACATCGCTGTCGCCCCGGCGGGCGACGTGACCGTCGCCCCGGTGACCGAGGCCGAACCCGAGCCCGCCGCAACGGAATCCGACGATTCCGTCGTGGTCGACGACCCCGAGCCGGTCTTCGAGGCCGCCGTCGCCGCGGCCGAGCGATTCGCCGCCGCCCCCACCCGGACCGAGGAGACCGCCGAGCCGGTGGACTCCGCACCCGCCGAGGCCGTCGAGCCCGCGATCGCCGAGGCCGCGGAGCCCGCCCCCGCCCAGGCCGTGGAATCCGTCCCCGCCGAGGCCGTGGAATCCGCCCCCGCCGCGTTCTCGTCCGAGATCGTTGTCGAGGTCGATCCCCAGACCGACGAGTCCGTCGTCTCGGAAGCCGACGTCGCGGTCGCCGACACTGAGGCTCCGGCCCCGGTCACCGGCCCCAGCGGCTTGATCCTCCCCGGTGACGTGGCCGACGACGTCGAGACGATCGTCCACGTCATGCGCCACGGCGAGGTCCACAATCCGAACGGTGTCCTCTACGGCCGCCTGTCCGGTTTCCAGCTGTCGGTGACCGGCCGCGCGCAGGCCCAGGCCGTGGCGCGTTCGCTGTCCGATCACGACATCGCGCTGGTGGTGGCCTCGCCGCTGCAGCGCGCGCAGGAGACCGCGGATCCGATCGCCCAGGGCCACGGCCTGATCATCCGCACCGACGACAATCTGATCGAGGCGGGCAACACCTTCGAGGGCCTGCGGGTCTCGGCGAGCGACGGTGCGCTGCGCAAGCCCCGCCACTGGTGGAAGTTGCGCGACCCGTTCACCCCGTCCTGGGGGGAGCCGTATCTGCAGATCGCGCACCGCATGCTGGCCGCGGTGAACAAGGCGCGGGTGGAGGCCGCCGGTCGCGAGGCCGTGCTGGTGTCGCATCAGCTGCCGGTGTGGACGCTGCGCCGTTTCCTGCAGGGTCAGCGCCTCTGGCACGACCCGCGGAACCGGCAGTGCTCGCTGGCGTCGCTGACTTCCCTGGTCTACCAGGGCGATACGTTGATCGACATCGTCTACTCGGAGCCCGCCGGCGCCTCCGATCCCACGGTGACCGGGGCATGAGCGGGTCAGGCCCGGAGGCGTCGCTCCGCCTCTCCGCGCTTGCTCGCGTGACCACGCAGGGCCCCCGCTCATACCTGGAGGGCGCAGCATGAGCCGCGCCATCGCGTCCCGGCCCGCGTTCGTCCGTCACCCGCTGCGGCGGGTGGCGGGCCTGCTGGCGGGGCTGACCGTGGTGGCCCTGCTCGCCGGGTGCACGACGGCGGGCAAGGACGCGGTGGCCCAGGGCGGCACCTTCGATTTCGTCTCGCCGGGCGGCAAGACCGAGATCTTCTACGATCCGCCGTCCGCGCGCGGCACCATCGGCAAGCTGTCCGGCCCGGATCTGATGCACGACGGCAAGACCACGTCGGTGGACGATTTCCCCGGCAAGGTCGTGGTGCTCAACATCTGGGGCCAGTGGTGTGGCCCGTGCCGCGCGGAAGTCGGTGCGCTGGAACAGGTTTACGAGGCGACGAAGGACAATGGCGTCGCTTTCCTGGGCATCAACGTGCGCGACAACCAGAAGGACAAGGCCCAGGATTTCGTGACCGACAACAAGGTCGGTTACCCCTCCGTCTACGACCCGGCCATGCGCAGCCTGCTCGCGCTCGGCGGCAAGTTCCCGACCAGCGTCATCCCCACCACCATCGTGCTGGACAAGCAGCATCGGGTGGCGGCGGTGTTCCTGCGCAGCCTGCTGGCCGAGGACCTGCGGCCGGTGGTGGATCGACTGGCGGCCGAGCAGTGAATCACGTGACCTATCTGGCGAGCGTGGGGGATTCGTTCCAGCAGACCGCTGCCTCCGGACCGCTGCTGCTCGCGCTGGGCGCGTGCCTGCTGGCGGGCCTGGTGTCGTTCGCCTCGCCGTGCGTGGTGCCCTTGGTGCCCGGCTACCTGTCGTATCTGGCGGGCGTGGTCGGCGCGGAGGCCCCGCCGGTGACGGTGGAGTCGGCGCGGAGCGCGAAGACCGCGGTGGCGGGCCGCAATTCGGCGCGCCTGCGGGTGGCGGGCGCGGCGGCGCTGTTCGTGGCGGGCTTCACCGTCGTGTTCGTGCTGGCCGCCACCACCGTGTTCGGCACCATGCAGGCGCTGACTCTCAATCGTGAACTGCTGCAACGGGTCGGCGGCGTGGTGACCATCGTGATGGGTCTGGCCTTCATCGGCCTGATCCCGATGCTGCAGCGCGACACCCGTATGGAGCCGCGCCGTTTCACCGGCATCGTCGGGGCCCCGCTGCTGGGCGCGGTGTTCGCGCTCGGCTGGACCCCGTGCCTGGGCCCGACGCTGTCGGGTGTGATGGCGGTGTCGGCGGGCACCGAGGGCACCACCGCGGTGCGCGGCGTGGCGCTGATCGTGGCGTACTGCCTCGGCCTGGGGCTGCCGTTCATCATCCTGGCCTTCGGTTCGGCGACCGCGCTGCGGGCCGTCGGCTGGCTGCGCCGTAATTCCCGCACCATCCAGGTGACCGGCGGGCTGCTCTTGGTGGCCGTCGGCATCGCCCTGGTGACCGGATCGTGGGACGTGTTCGTCTCCTGGGTCCGCGATGCCTTCGTCTCGAATGTGACCCTGCCGATCTGACATGACTGCCACCATCGAAACCCCCAGCGCCCGTGCCCGTCCGCCGCGTCAGTCGCCGCCGCGCCGCATCCTCGGCCTGGTCCGCAACACCTGGCGCGGCCTGACCAGCATGCGCACCGCGCTCATGCTGCTGTTCCTGCTGGCCTTGGCCGCCATTCCGGGCGCGCTGCTGCCGCAGCGCAGTCTCAACGCGGGCAAGGTCGACGACTACATCCGCAATCGCGCGACCCTGGGTCCGTGGATGGACCGGTTGCAGCTGTTCGACGTGTTCTCCAGCTTCTGGTTCACGGCCGTCTACGTGCTGCTGTTCGTCTCGCTGGTGGGCTGCATCCTGCCGCGCTGCGTGGACCACTACCGGGCCTTGCGCGCGCCGCTGACCAAGGCTCCGCGCAACCTGTCCCGTCTGCCGCACCACTGGTCCGGCACCGACGCGGAGACCCCGGAGCAGGTGCTGGATCGGGCCCGCGGCCAGATGCGCGGCTGGCGCACGGTGGTGCAGCCGGGCGATCGGGACGGGGAGCTGACCCTGTCCGCGGAGAAGGGCTACACCCGCGAACTCGGCAACCTGGTCTTCCACCTCGCGCTGGTGGGCCTGCTGGCGGCGATCGCGATCGGCAAGCTGTTCGGCTACGAGGGCAATGTCGTGGTGCTCGCCAATGACGGCCCCGGCTTCTGCACCACCTCGCCCGCGGTGTTCGACTCGTTCCGCGCGGGCAATGTCAACGACGGCACCGGGCTGACCCCGATGTGCGTGCGGGTCAAGGACTTCAAGGCCGACTACCTGAAGAACGGTCAGGCGGCGATGTTCACCTCGAACATCCAGTACCAGACCGGCGCCGACCTGGCCTCCGGACGGTGGAACGACACCACCATCCAGGTGAACCATCCGCTGCGCGTCGCGGGGGACCGGGTGTATCTGCAGGGCCACGGTTTCGCGCCCAAGTTCACGGTGACCTTCCCGAACGGGCAGACCCGCACCGAGGCCATCCAGTGGAAGCCGGACGACGCCACCACCTTCCTGTCCTCGGGCGTGCTGCGCATCGATCCGCCGGGCGGCATGTATCCGAGCGAGGAGGAGCGCCGCAAGCATCAGGTGGCGATCCAGGGCCTGTTCGCGCCGACCGCGCTCATGCACGGTCAGCTGCTCACCTCCCGGTATCCGGCGATGAGCGATCCCGCGGTGGCCATCGACATCTACAAGGGCGACACCGGTCTGGACACCGGCCGCGCGCAGTCGCTGTTCGCGCTGGATCCGGAGATGATCAAGCAGGGCCGCCTGGTGAAGGAACAGCGGGTGAACCTGAAGCCGGGGGAGACCTCGACCCTGTCCGACGGCACCAAGGTGACCTTCGATGGCGCGGAAGAGTTCGTGAACCTGCAGGTCTCGCACGATCCGGCGCAGCAGTGGGTGCTGGTGTCGGCGTTGACCATGATGGCGGGCCTGTTGGTGTCGCTGCTGGTGAAGCGCCGTCGCATCTGGTTGCGGGTGTACCCCGGCGAGGCGTCCGACGGTGTACGACGTACCGTAGTAGAAATGGGTGGTTTGGCCCGCACCGACCAGGCCGGCTGGGGCGGCGAGTTCGACCGCCTGCGTGAGCGGCTGCTGACGGGAGAGAAGTAATGCCGATCGACGAGAATCTCGCCTCTTACAGCGATCTCGGATTCAAATCGGCCATCGTGATCTACGCGCTGGTCTGGATCATGCTGGTCTGGCAGTTCGCCCTCACCCGCACGGTGCCGACCACCACCCGCGAATTGGTCACCGCCGGTGGCGGTTCCGACCCGGTCGCCGAGCCGCCTGCGCCGAACGTGCCCGGCAAGGTGGAGTCACGCGGCCCCGGTCGCCCGTTCTCCGAGCGTCTCGGCAATATGGGCTTCGCGGTCCTGTTCGTCGGCTTCGGGGTGCACGTGGCCTCGATCGTCTTGCGCGGCTTCGCGACCCACCGTTTCCCGCTGGGCAATATGTTCGAGTTCATCTCGATGGCCTGTGCCGCCGCTGTCCTGCTCGGCCTGGTCCTGCTGAACGACCAGCGCTACCGCGGCATGTGGTCCTTCCTGCTGACCCCGGTGCTGATCCTGCTGTTCCTGGCGGGCACCAAGCTGCACGTGGACGCGGCTCCCGTCGTCCCCGCCCTGAAGTCCTACTGGCTCCCGATCCACGTCACCGTGATCTCGATCGGTTCGGGCGTCTTCCTGGTCTCGGGTATCGCGAGCCTGCTGTTCCTGTTCCGCATCTGGCAGCCCGCGGGCGCGGAGGCCGACAACATCTGGGGCCAGCTGGCCCGCCGCCTCCCCGACGCCCAGCTGCTGGACCGTCTGGCCTACCGCACCACCATCATCGGCTTCCCCATCTTCGGCGCGGGCGTCATCCTGGGCGCGATCTGGGCCGAGGCCGCCTGGGGCCGCTTCTGGGGCTGGGACCCGAAGGAGACCTGCTCCTTCATCGCCTGGGTTCTCTACGCCGCTTACCTGCACGCCCGCGCCACCTCCGGCTGGCGTGACACCAAGGCCGCCTGGATCAACATCGCCGGTTTCGTCGCGATGCTCTTCAACCTCTTCATCATCAATATCGTGGTCAGCGGCCTGCACTCGTATGCCGGACTGAACTGATCCCGCTGTTCTCGAAGGCCCCGGCGCATCTGTGCCGGGGCCTTCTTCGTGCTGGCACTACCCCTGAGTGCTGTTGCGCTGTACGGTATTAAGCGACAGTGATTAGAACACGTTCTAGTTTTAGTGAAGGGGTGCTCGAGATGGCAGTGACGCCGGAGGGCCGGGTTCGCAAGGTGCGCGAGATCGATGTGGGCGAGGCGCCGACGCGGTACGCGCGGGGATGGCACTGCCTCGGACTGGCCGGCGCGTTCCGCGACGGTAAGCCGCACCAGGTTTCGGCCTTCGGGACCAAGCTGGTGATCTTCGCCGACAGCAAGAACGAACTGCACGTGCTCGACTCGTACTGCCGTCACCTCGGCGGCGATCTGAGCATGGGTGAGGTCAAGGGCGACTCCATCGCGTGCCCGTTCCACGACTGGCGCTGGGGCGGCAACGGCAAGTGCACCGGCATCCCGTATGCCCGCCGGGTGCCGCCGCTGGCCCGTACACGCTCGTGGATCACCTTGGAGCGCAACGGACAACTGTTCGTGTGGCACGACCACGAGGGCAACCCGCCCACCGACGAGGTGACGATCCCCTACATCGAGGGTCCGTTCACCGACGCCGAGGGCAATGGCCTGGAGACGATCGGGGACGGCTGGACCGACTGGACCTGGGAGTCCATGATCATCGAGGGCTCCAACTGCCGCGAGATCATCGACAACGTGGTCGACATGGCCCACTTCTTCTACATCCACTACGCGTACCCGACGTACTTCAAGAACGTCTTCGAGGGCCACATCGCGACCCAGTACCTGGACTCCACGGCCCGCCCGGACAAGGGCATGGCCACCCAGTACGGCGGCGACTCCACCCTGAAGTCGGTGGCCTCGTACTTCGGCCCGTCGTACATGGTCAATCCGCTGATCAACAACTACAGCGGCTTCGAGCTCGAGACCGTGCTGATCAACTGCCACTACCCGATCTCGCAGGACGCGTTCGTGCTGCAGTACGGCATGTCGGTGCGCAAGCCGCAGGGTGTCGACGACGCCCAGGCGGACAAGATCGCCAAGAAGATGACCAAGGGCATCGGCGACGGCTTCCTGCAGGACGTCGAGATCTGGAAGCACAAGTCCAAGATCGAGAACCCGCTGCTGACCGAGGAGGACGGCCCGGTCTACCAACTGCGCCGCTGGTACGACCAGTTCTACGTGGACGTCGCCGACATCGACCCGAAGTCGGTGCAGCGCTTCGAGTTCGAGGTCGACACCACCAAGGCGAACGAGGCCTGGGAGGCCGAGGTCGCCGAGAACCTGCGCCGCAAGGCGGAGGAGGACGCCCTCAGCCACTGAGAGTTTGCTCAGCCGTGCTCGTACTCGCCTAGTTCGACGTCGGTCATACGCACCTGACCCCGAGTCAGCGGCTCGTAGTCCGCGCCCGATTCCTCACGGATCAGGTGCATGTCCGATAGTTGCCCGTGTCGCTCGGCCCGCCGTGCGGCGGCTCGTTCGTCCCCGGCTTTGCGCCGGGCGTCCTGCGACAGGTTCTGTTCACGCTCCATCAGGCACCTCCGGATGGGCCCAGCTGTGGAACCGGACTGCCCCAGTATGCGCGCGTCGGGCGCGGACCAGGCCCGGAAAAACGACGATCCCCCGTGGGCTGCGCCGAAGCGGTTCCACGGGGGACGGTCACATATATCGCTATGGCTACTTCATTGGCGGAACTTCGGTGAATCAGGTGGATTCGCCATCGCGATGCTCCCGGGAGAGTTTGGCGAGGAAATCCGGATCGTCTTCGGGACCGATAACGCGATTGCGCCGAGCGGGTGCTGGGCCGGTGCCGGCCGATCGCTGGGGTCCGAAGGCCTTCCAGCACAGCATCGCGACGGTCACTACCGCGATGAGTGCCAACAGGTACGCCACGTCGCTCACCTCCTGACTTCGAGGGTAATCCGAGCGCGTACCCGCGGCACGTGAAGCGGACGGTAATCCGTGAATATCGGTGCTACAGGCGGGCCTCGGTGGTGAGGGACCGCAGGAGTTGCAAAACTTCCGACTCGCGGAACCGGCGGTGACCGCCCGGAGTCCGCAGGGAGCCGAGCCGACCCGCGTGAGCCCACCGGGTCACGGTCTTCGGATCGACATGGAACATGGCAGCGACTTGGCCTGGGGTGAGCAGGGTGTCCTGACCGGTGACGGAACCCAATGCGCGGCTCGCCGCGGTGAACGCAGTCATTCGCAAACCTTTCCGTTTCGACAGATCCCTCATCAGTAGCGACATCGTTGCACTGCACCCCCTGGGTGTTCGAACGGTCTCGCTTTGGTAAAGAGGAAGTAATAGACAAAACGGATATCCGTTATGTGTTTACGGTCACTTTTGGCCGTGCCGTAGCGAACGGCCAGCGACATACAGACCGGTTGGCCTGTCTGACCTGGGCGGACGAGGGTCGCGGCCGTTTCCCGATCCGCCGTCCCCTAGTCTGGACCCCGTGAGTGAAGCAACCCGACCCGACGGTGCGGGCCGTAGCCTGGCGCGCAATCTGGCCCTCTACACGGTGGCCCGGCTCGGGCTGGTCGCCGTCATCACCGCGATCATCGTGGGCGTCGCCGCCGCGGTGAAGGTGTCCATTCCCCTCATCGTCGCCCTGTTGTTCGCGCTGCTCATCGCCATGCCGCTGTCGCTGGTGCTGTTCAAGAAGCTGCGGACCCAGGTGAACCGGGACATCGCCGCCGTGGACGCCAAGCGCCGCGCGGACCGCGACCAGCTGCGCTCGAGGCTGCAGGGCAAGGGCGAGCAGTGAAACGCTGCGATCGCAGCGCACCCCGGGCCTGGGTGGACAATGCCGTCCGGCTCATCGACGCGGACTCCCAGCGCAGCGCGGACACGCATTTGCTGCGCTACCCGCTGCCCCCGGAGTGGGGCGTTCAGCTGTACCTGAAGGACGAATCCACCCATCCGACGGGCAGTCTCAAGCACCGGCTGGCGAGATCGCTGTTCCTCTACGCCATTTGCAACGGCTGGGTCGCCGAGGGCACCACGGTGGTGGAGGCTTCGTCAGGATCGACCGCGATCAGCGAGGCCTATTTCGCCAAGATGCTGGGCCTGGACTTCGTGGCCGTGGTCCCGGCGAAGACGTCTCCGGAGAAGCTGGCCCTCATCGAGGCCCAGGGCGGGCGCTGTCACCTGGTGGAACGCGCCCCCGACATCTATGCCGAGGCAGCGCGATTGGCGGCCGAGACCGGCGGCCACTACATGGACCAGTTCACCAATGCCGAGCGCGCCACCGACTGGCGCGGCAACAACAACATCGCGGAGTCCATCTTCCAGCAGATGACCCTGGAGACCCATCCCGTGCCGGCCTGGGTGGTGGTGGGCGCGGGGACCGGCGGTACCGGCGCGACCATCGGCCGCTACCTGCGCTACAAGCGGCACGAGACCCGGCTGGCCGTGGTGGATCCGGAGAACTCGGCGTTCTACGGCGGTTACGAGCTCGATGACCTGGATTACCAGACCGGTATGCCGTCCCGGATTGAGGGCATCGGCCGGCCGCGGGTGGAACCGTCGTTCATTCCGACCGTGGTGGACTGCATGATCGAGGTGCCCGATGCGGCCTCGGTGGCGACCACGCGGCACGCGAGCACGGTGCTGGGCCGGCGCGTGGGCGGCTCCACGGGCACCAATCTGTGGGGGGCCTTTGCCCTGATTGCCGAGATGATCGCCGCGAACCGTACCGGCAGCGTGGTGACGCTGCTCTGTGACGGCGGAGACCGTTATGCCGGAACCTATTTCAATGACGAATGGGTTGCCGACCAGGGGCTGAGCTTGGCCGAGCCGACCGCGGTGCTGACCGAATTCATCGCCACCGGTACTTGGTCGGGCTAGTTTTCGCACGGCACGACGGGTCGGCCGATATCGGTTGGTCACCCATCGGAGAGTTTGCTATCGAGTTGCTGCAATGGGGTTGTGGGCATCGGATCCTTACCTGGCGCAACGTTTTTCGCGCGTCTCGACGGGGTAACGCCACCCTCGGAGGTGTTAATACCCCTTGACGTTTCGGGGCGCTGACGCATCACCGGACGGGTCACCGCGGTGGGTCGATCGACCACCGTTCCCATCACCAGAAGCCACGAATGCAACGTGGATTGGGTGCGCCACATATTGATCCGCATCTCGGTAATCGCCAGTGTGCGCGGATCCCGCACCAACTTGGTGAGATCCCCGCGCTCGACCGCGACCGTGTCGGAATGCCACAGCAGCGCGAAGTCCGGATCGGCCAGGCAGCGGTCGAGGATCTGGGCGCCGCGCTCCTCCTCGCAGGTGCGGGCCAGCTGCATGCGGAAGCGGCTGACCGCCATGCGAACCTCGTTGTCCCAGTTCACCATGACGGTCCGGGAGATCGGATTGAAGATCAGCCATTCCAGGTAGTTGGATCCGGCCACCAGTTCCGGGAAGAACTCCTGGTGCGCGGCGTTGACGGCGAGGACGTCCCACAGTCCGCTGACGTACGCGCCGATGCCGGGGTTGAGCAGGTCCAGGTAGTCCAGGTCGGCCGGGGTCGGCAGGTCGGGTTCGATGCGCGGCAGCGGTCCCTCGGCGAGCACGAGCGCGTACTCGAAGTCGACCGGCGTCAGTTTGAGCGCGGTCGCCAGGGATTCGATGACCCGTCGCGAGGGATTGGCGCCGCCTTCGATCTTGGTCAGGTAGGGCACCGAGAGGTTGGCCAGCCAGGCCAGTTGGGGACGCGTGAGATTCGCGGTGGTGCGGCGCTGGCGAATGTACTCGCCGAACGTAGGTACTCCATCCATTTACTTAGGCAGACCTTACTTGTATGGCCGTCAGTTACACGCGCGGTTGCCGACGGATACCCGTGCGGTTCCCGCTCGACGAGGGTTCGGGCAGTCCGTTCTGCTCCAATAGTTTGAAACAACAACAAATGGGGAGTCGAGTTGGGGCAGCAACCGCGGTCGGCCGGAGATGTGAATGTCACAGTCGGGCCATGGGTGATCTCATCGGCGCGCGGCAGCGCCATCACCACGCAGCGCAGCACGAAGATCAACGCCTGGGAGCCGTCCGCGTTCGGTCTCTACAAGGACCGTGACGGCGATCTGTGGGAGAAGGTGCCCGGCGGCTGGCGGCTGCGGCTGCAGAACGGCATCCCGGCCGACCCTGACGAGCTGTGGGACTGGACCGACGGCTGCGTGCGCGACTACGCCCCGTTCGTCCCCTTCTGCTGACGGCGAAAACCCCTTCCTGATGTCAATTTTCGTTGACGCGCCGTGAGTGTCAACGTAAATTGACAATCATGAGTGAAGCAACGACTCTGGCGGCCGCCGCCGGCAGCCCCGACCCCCAGGTCGGGCTCCGCGCGGTGCTCGCACTGCGCCGGTTGCTCGAGCGACTCGAGGCCATCCAGGTCACCAATGCCCGCAGGCAGGGCTGGTCCTGGCAGGCCATCGCCGACGCGCTCGAGGTCAGCCGGCAGGCGGTCCACCAGAAGTACAACCGGAAGGGCGGTATCCGCTGATGTTCGAACGATTCGCCAAACCCGCCCGCACCGCGGTCGTCCTGGCCCAGGAGGAAGCGCGCGATCTGTGCTCCTCGACCATCGAGGTCGAGCACATGCTGCTCGGGCTGCTGGTCTGCCCGGACGGCGGCCTGCGGGAAATCCTCGCGGCGCACGGCCTCACCGCCGACGACGTGCGAGAGGCGCTGGCCCGCAAGCGGACCGGGGAACCGCTCGGCGCCGAGGACGCGGAGGCCCTGCGCTCCATCGGCATCGATCTCGACGCCGTCCGGGAGAGCCTAGAGGCGACCTTCGGCGAGAACGCCCTCGACGAGGCGGCCGTTCCCCCCGAGGGTTCGCGCTGGCGCAAGTACTGGGGGGCGGAAGGCGGCCCGCGCGGCCACATTCCCTTCACCTCGGATTCGAAGAAGATCGTCGAGCTGTCGCTGCGGGAGGCGTTGGCCCGCAAGGCCGACCGCATCGAGGCCGGGCACATGGTGCTGGCCGTGCTGCGCGCGCCCAACCCGGTCACCCGCCGCCTGCTCGGCGACGACGACGCGGTCCGCACCCTGCGCGACGCGGTGACCGGGTACCTGGATCGCGCGGCCTGACCGGTGCCACCGTCCGGCCGGTGCGCGATATCCGGCCGCCGCGCCGATCTCGCCCTACGATCGGGGCATGACGCTACTGATACGTCTGCTGATCAACGGGGTGGCCATCTGGCTGGCCGCCGCCTGGGTGACCGGCATCAAGATCGAGACCCCAGAGCAAACCACCCAGAGCAAGATCCTGGTGGTCGCAGCCATAACCGTGGTGTTCGCAATTGTGAACACTCTTGTGAAACCAATCGTGAAGGTGCTCTCGTTCCCCTTCATCGTGGTTTCGCTGGGTCTGTTCCTGCTGGTGATCAACGCGCTCATGCTGTGGCTGACCGCGAAGATCACCGAGACCACGGAGTACGGCCTGCGTGTGGAGGGGTTCTGGGCCGCTGTGCTCGGCGGGCTCATCATCTCGCTGGTGAACTGGGTGCTCGGCATCCTGGTGCCCGACGAGGACTGAGCCCGACTGGTCGTCCGCGCGGGTCAGCCGATGGCCAGCGCGGCGGCCACCACGATCGACCAGATCAGCATCGCCTGACCGGTTCCGGCGAGGGCGGGAATCAGACCCGGCCCGTTCGCGCCGGACCGGACCGGCTCATTGGCCTTCACCGCCGCCGGCAGCGCGACCAGCGCGGCCAGCGTCCAGGGACTTCTCCAGGCCAGCAGGGCCAGTGCCAGGAACGGGACCAGGATCAGCACCTGGTGCAGGGTGCGGGTGCGGGCGTCGCCCAGCCGCACGGCCAAGGTGAGCTTGCCCGACTCGGTGTCGGTGGGGATGTCGCGCAGATTATTGGTGACCAGCACCGCGCTGGAGAAGGCGCCGACCGACACCGCGCACACCAGCCCCGCCCAGTCGACCCGCCCGGCCTGCACGAACTCGGTGCCCAGCACCGCCACCAGGCCGAAGAACACGAACACGGCGATCTCACCGAAGCCGCTGTACCCGTACGGGTTCCGGCCGCCGGTGTAGAACCAGGCTCCGGCCAGGCAGGCCGCGCCGACCAGGATCAGCCACCAGGCGGTGGTGAACACCAGCACCAGCCCGATGATCGCGCCGATCGTGAGGCAGGCGATGGCGGCATTGCGCACCGCGGCCGGACTCGCGAGCTTGGAGCCGACCAGCCGCAGCGGGCCGACCCGCTCGTCGTCGGTGCCGCGAATGCCGTCGGAGTAGTCGTTGGCGTAGTTGACGCCGATGATGAGCGCCACCGAGAGCAGCAGGCACAGCACCGCTTTCCACCACACGAACCCGCCGACCGAGGCCGCGGCGCCGGTGCCCGCCAGCACCGGGGCGATGGCGTTCGGAAGGGTGCGCGGCCGCGCGCCCTCGATCCACTGTGCTGCTGTAGCCATGCACCGCAGCCTAATGCGAGGGGCGCGGGCCGTGCCCGTCCAGTTCGACGGCGGTGTGGCTCAGGCCTCGGCGACGGCCTTGAGCTGGGCCAGGCCCTTCTCGAAGTCCTTGCCCACCAGGCGATCCATCGGCATCAATTTGCCGACGAGGGCCATCAGGCCGTTCTGCTCGCCGCGCATGCGCCAGGTCACGGCGGTGGTGTCACCCTGCGGGCGGAATTCGAAGGTGACCTGGTTGGTGGCCTTGAACGGCTTCTCGAAGTGCAGTCTGATGCCGATGGCGTCCGCGGTGGCGGAGGTGATCTCCATATCGCCGCGCCCGGCCTTGCGGTTGCCGTTCCAGAAGTAGCGGGCCCCGATACCGCGGTCGGCCCCGCTGTAGGTGCGTTCCATGGCGGGGTCGGCGTCCTCCCACGGCGACCACTTGCGCCACTGGTGGAAGTCGTCGACGAGCGCCTGAACCTGCGCGGGATCGGCCTTGATGACCGTTTCCCGCTGTATGTCGAATTCGGCCATGTCCAGAGCCTAGGTGCTGCCGCCCGCCGACGGCCGACCCTCGGCAAAACCGGTGGCCGCGAGTCCGGTCGCTCGGGTAAGCCGGTACCCGCGCTCGCGGCCCGGCGCGTCCGGCGGCAGCGGGATCGCTCACCTACGATTGGTTGGGAATGAATTCGGAAAAAGGCAGTTCGAGCGGCGCGGGCAGCGCGCGGGTGGCGGATGTGGGCGACTCGATCCTGGTGGCACTGCTGGGTGAGATCGCCCTGCGCCGCGACGGCGCGCTCGCCGCTGTACCCGGAGCCCGGGCCCGGCTGCTGGTGGCGGCCCTGGCCGTGCACCCCGGCCGCAGCCGCAGCGCGCAGGCCCTGATCGACGAGGTGTGGGGCGAGGATCCGCCGCGCGCGCCGATGAACGCCCTGCACACCCAGGTCTCGCGGCTGCGTTCGGCGCTGCCCGACGGTGTGCTCGAGATCGGCCCGGCCGGATACCGGCTCATGCTGACCGCCGACCAGGTCGACCTGAGTCTGGCGCGGTCCCTCGAAAGGCAAGCCCGCCAAGCCCATACTGCCGGTGACCACGCCGCCTGCCTGGAACTGCTGGCCGCCGCCCGCGCCCTGTGGCGCGGCGAACCCGGCGCGGACCTGCCGCCCGGACCGGTCGCCGAGGACCTGGCCGCTCAGGCCGCGACCCGCCGCCGCGCCCTGGACACCCTGGAACTGACCGCCCGCGAGGCCATCGGCGATCTGCCCGCCGCCATCGAACTGGCCCAGCACGCCGTGGCCGCCGACCCGTTCGACGAGCCCGCGCACGCCACCCTCATGCGCCTGCTGGCCACCGCGGGCCGCGTCAACGAGGCCCTCGACGTCTTCGCCACCCTGCGCACCCGCCTGGTCGACCAGCTCGGCGCGGACCCGGGCCCCGCGCTGGTGGCGCTGAACACCGCCATCCTGCGCGGCGAACCACTCCCCGGCGCGCCCGCCGTGCCGAGGAGCTCGGCTCCGGGCCACGGCGGGCCGGACACGAGAATCATTGCGGTCCCCAGCTATTCGGGCGATGACGGCGGTCCGTCGGTCCAGGGCCATGTCGCGGGAGCGGGGTATCCGCCCGGGCGGAGTCATGCCGAGGGGCGCAAGGCAGCGGGTCACGGGCCCGGCTCGATGAGCGGGGCGCCCGAACCCGCGGACCACGACCGCCTCGGTCGCCGGCACGGCAACGGCTCCGGGGTGATCGCGGTTCGCGCGCAGGAGGATTCGGGCTCGGCCCTGGCCGACACACCGGTGACCGCCGGACAGGTACGTTCTCTCCGCCGAGTGCTGGGCGCACAGCACGCCGCGGGCGCGCGGGAACCGGTGGGGGAGACCGCCATCGGCCTGCGGGTCGCGCCGAATCCCTTGCTGGGCCGCGAATCCGATCTGGAGCGGCTCGAGCAGTTGGTCCGGACCTCCCGGGTGACCACGGTGCTCGGCCCGGGCGGCACCGGCAAGACCCGCGTCGCCAATGAGCTGGGCGCGCGCCTGTCCCACGACACCGCGGTGGCGCTGGTGGAGTTGGCCTCGCTGCGCGCCGATGCGGCGGGCGCGGCCGACACGCGAGCCGAGATCGAGGTCGCCATCGCGGCCACCCTCGGCGTCGCCGACTGGGAAACGAACATGCTGATCCAGCAGCGCCGCCGTGATATCGGCCAGCGGCTGCGGGACGCGCTGGCGGTGCGGCCGACCCTGCTCATCCTCGACAACTGCGAGCACCTGATCGAGCCGGTGGCCGAACTGGTGGCCGACCTCGTCGGCGCCAGCGAGCAGCTGACCGTGCTCACCACCAGCCGCGCGCCGCTGGAGATCACGGCCGAGGCCGTCTACCCGTTGCCGCCGTTGACAATCGACTCCGCCGGCTCGCCCGCCACCGAACTGTTCGAGGCCCGCGCCCGCTCGGTGCGGCCGTCGGTGCGGTTGGACCCGGAGGTGGTGGCCCGACTGTGCCGCACCCTGGACGGTCTGCCGCTCGCCATCGAATTGGCGGCGGCGCGGGTGCGCACCATGAGCGTGGAGGAGATCGACTCCCGCCTCGATCACCGATTCACCCTGCTGCGCAGCGGTGATCGCAGTTCGCCGCAGCGGCACCGCACCCTGTACGCGGTGATCGAGTGGAGCTGGAACCTGCTCGACGAGCCGCAGCGCATCGCCCTGCGCCGGCTGTGCCGATTTCCTGCGGGGTTCACCCTCGCCGCGGCCGAGACAGTGCTGTCCGGACCCGAGATCGGCGATGTCCCCACGGCGGTCGACGGTCTGGTGAGCCAGTCCCTGCTGACGGTGCTCGAGGACGAACAGGGCGGCACCCGCTACCGGATGCTGGAAACGGTCCGGGAATTCGGCGACGAGCAGCTCGCCCTCACCGGTGAGGCCGGTCCGCTGATGGACCGGATGTCGGAGTGGGCCAGGGCTTTCGCGGTGGAGACGGTGGCCGGTTATCAATCGCCCGAACAGATCTCCACCGTGCTGACCCTGTCCGATGAACAGGACAACCTGGTCGCGGTGCTGCGGCACGCCGTCGAGCGCCGGGACGCGGCCGTGGTGCACACGGTGTTCCCGGTGCTGGCGGGATTGTGGGTGCTGCGCGGCGCGCACATGGAGTTGATCAGCTGGTCGCGGCGGATCATGACGGTGCCGGCCCGCGTCCGCCCACCGGTCGCCGCGGAGACCGATCTGCAGGTGCTGGGCAATCTGATGCTGGGCCTGCACATGCTGTTCGGCAATCCCGAGCTGCGCGAGGTGGCGACGGTTCGCGGTTGGATCCGCCGCACCCTGAGCTCCGGCGCTCCGATGAGCCCGGTGTTCCGTTTTCTCGGCGAACTGGTGACGCGGTCGTACACCACCATGCAGCTGGCCAGGCGGCTGGCGTACGGCACCCGGTCGAGCGATCAGCAGATCCAGGTCACGGCATTGTTGTTGCGCGCCAACCTGTGTGAGAACAGCGGCATCGTGTACGGCTCGATCCGCGACGCCGAGACCGCCATGCGCATCAATGCCGATCGTGACATCTGGAACTCGGCGATGACCTCCCAGCACCTGGGCAGCTTGCACGGCCAGTCGGGCCGGTACCCGGCGGCGGTCGGCTACTACCGCCGGACCGTCGAGCTCATGGAGGAATTCCGGGCCTGGGACGAGAGCGTCGAGATGCGCAGCTATCTGGCCGTGGCGCTGGCGGGTTCGGGCGAACCGGCGGCGGCGCGGCGGGCATTGGAGCCGGTGCTGGGCTCCTACGGCGGCATTCCCGCGGTCGATGCGCCCGTGACCCAGCCGAATCACCGGCTGGCCGTGGTGGCGGCCGCGCTCGCGGAAATCGAACTCGTCGAAGGCGACACCGACACCGGGTTACGCCGGTTCCGGCAGGTGCTGCCCTTGCTGGACTGGCCGGAGAGTGTCACCGTGCCCGGCCCCGGCGACATGATCCTGGCCTCGGTGACCATCGACGCGCATGTCCTGCACGGCCGCGCGGACCTGGTCCGCCGGATGGCCGCCGAGTTGGCCGACATCGCGGTCCGCAAGCTGGGCCAGTACTGGGACCTGCCGCAGCTGGGTTCGGTGGCGTGCGCGGTCGGCAGTTGCCTGCTGGCCACCGGTTCGGAGGTCGATCGCGGTCTGGAGCTGCTGGCGTTGTCGCAGCGGGTCTTCGGTCGCCAGGACTATCCATCCATGCGCTGGACCCGGCATCTCGACCTGCACCGCTCGACACAGGGCGACGAGCGGCTGGACGCCGCGCTGCACTCGGTCGCGGGGCTGGGCCGCCGCAAGGCCGCCGAGCGCATCATCGAGCTCCTGGGCGAGCTCGACGGCGTGCTCTGATCCCGGACACGCGAGAAACGCCCGCCCACCGGATTCCGGTGGGCGGGCGCATCTTTCGAGCGGGTCAGGCGCGGCGCATGTAGGCCCGCACCGCGAGCGGCGCGAAGACCAGGATGACCACGACCGAGCCGATCAGCGACCAGGCCAGGTTCGAGCTGTAGACGTTGCCGTTCATCAGCTCGCGGGCGGACTCGACCATGTAGTAGACCGGGTTGGCCTTGTTGATGCCCTGCAGCCAGCCGGGCATGGTGGACACCTGGGCGAAGGCGCCGGACATGAAGGTCAGCGGGAACATGATCATCATGGACATGCCCTGGACCGCCGGGGCGCTCTTGCCGGTGATGCCGATCAGCGCCCAGATCCAGCTGATCGCGAAGGAGCAGAACACCACGACCAGTCCGGCGACCACGACACCGGCCACGCCGCCGGCGGGACGGTAGCCGAGGATCAGGCCCATGCCGATGGTCAGCGTGGTGGCCAGCCCGTATCGGACCATATCGGCGATGAGCGCGCCGGCCAGCGCCGAGATACGGGCGATGGGCAGGGATTTGAAGCGGTCGAACACGCCCTTGTCCATGTCCTCGCGCAGCTGGGTGCCGGTGACGACCGAGGTCAGCACCACGGTCTGGACCAAGATGCCGGGGATCAGGATGGGCAGGTAGTCGTGCACGTTGCCGCCGATGGCGCCGCCGAAGATGTAGGCGAACAGGGCGGTGAACAGGATCGGCTGCACGGTGACGTCGAACAGCTGCTCGGGATTGTGCTTGATCTTGACGATCCCGCGGTAGGCCATGGTGAGCGAGTTCGCCACGGTCTGCTGGAACGGGATGTGGTTGGAGACTTCGGGGATGGGGGCGGCGGTGGCCGCGTGCCGCCCGGTGGGGGCGGTGAGAGTCGTGGTCATGCCGCGCTCCGTTCGGTGTCGTTGTCGGTCTCGTCCTCGGCGCCGTGTCCGGTGAGGGCGAAGAAGACCTCGTCCAGGCTGGGCTTGGCGACATTGATCTCGTCGATGCGGATGTCGTTATCGCGCAACCGGATCAGGACGTCGGTGGTGATGGAGGGGTCGGGCAGGGGCGCGGTGACGCGGCCCGCCTCGGGGGTGATGGTGGCCTCGACGGCGCGGCCCGCGGCGCGGGACAGGTACTCGCCCACCAGGATCCGGGCCTCGTCGATGCGGTCGCGGTCGGCGAGGGTGAGTTGCAGGGTGGACAGGCCGACCGAGGACTTGAGCTGGTCGGAGGTGCCGTCGGCGATGACCTTGCCGCGGTCGATGACCGCGATCCGGTCGGCGAGCTGATCGGCCTCGTCCAGGTACTGCGTGGTGAGCAGCACCGTGGAACCGTCGCGCACCAGCCGCCGGATGGTGTCCCACATCTGGGCGCGGGTGCGCGGGTCCAGGCCGGTGGTCGGTTCGTCGAGGAACAGCAGCGGCGGCCGGGCGATCAGGCTGGCGGCCAGGTCGAGGCGGCGCCGCATGCCGCCGGAGAAGTTCTCCAGCGCCTTGTCGGAGGCCTCGGTCAGGCCGAATTCCTCGAGCAGTTCGGCGGACTTGCGTCGCGACTCGGCCCGGGACAGGCCGAGCAGTCGCGAGAAGATCACCAGATTCTCGGTGGCCGTGAGCTTTTCGTCGACGGACGCGTACTGGCCGGTCACGCCGATCAGGGAGCGGACCGCGGTCGGTTCGGCCACCACGTCGCGGCCGAAGATGCGGGCGCTGCCGCCGTCCGGGCGGAGCAGGGTGGCGAGCATACGGATGGTCGTGGTCTTGCCGGCCCCGTTCGGGCCCAGCACGCCGTAGACAGCCCCCCGCGGCACCGCGAGACTGACGCCGTCGACGGCCCGCTGCTCCCCGAAGACCTTGACCAGGCCGTCCGCCTCGATGGCGAGCGTCTCAGCAGGTGTGTAAGAAGTCATGGCTACACCTTGCGGACCGCGCCTTGCACCCCGCTTGCACGGCGATTGCACGCGCACGCAAGGGCGTCGCGAGCCGGCGCAAGGGCCGCTTGCACGGGGTTCCAGGGATGCCCTGAGCAGCGAAAAGGCCCGTCCATCGGCGGATGGGCGGGCCCGGATCGATCGAGTGTCAGTTGGGTGAGGCGGCCAGCAGGAGCCGGCGGAGGGCGGCGCGGTCGGGCTTGCCGGGCCCGCGCAGCGGCAGTTCGTCGAGCACCGCCAGCTCGCGCGGGGCGGCGATGGCGTCGAGTTCGGCGACCACGTGGTCGCGCAGTTCGTCGAGGGTGGGGGCGCTGGCCCCGGGGGCCGGGACGATGGCGGTGGCCACCCGCTGGCCGAGCCGGTCGTCGGGCAGGCCGAGGACCACGCATTCGGAGACCGCGGGGTGGGTGATCAGCACGGCCTCGACGACCTGCGGGATGACCAGCAGCCCGCCGGTCATGATGGCCTCGTCGAGGCGGCCGGTGATGGTGAGCACACCGTCCTCGACGAATCCCGCGTCCTCGGTGCGGAACCAGCCGGGTTCGGCGAAGGCGGGATGGTCGGGGATATTGCGGTAGCCCCTGGCGATCATGTCGCCGCCGAGCAGCACCCGCCCGTCCTCGATGCGTACCTCGGTGCCCGTCAGCGGTACTCCCTCGTACACGCACCCGCCGCAGGTCTCGCTCATGCCGTAGGTGCGGAAGACGGTGATGCCCGCGGCGCGGGCGCGGTCCAGCACGGGTTTCGGGGTGGCGGCCCCGCCGACCAGCACGCCGTCGAGTCCGGCCAGGGCGGCGGTGGCGGCGGGCTCGTCGAGGGCCTTGATCAGCTGGGTCGGGACCAGGGAGGTGTAGCGGCGTGGGCCGCGCATGCCGGCGATCGCGCCGACCAGGGCCTCGGGCAGGAAGCCGCCGGAGACGTCGAGCACGGCCGGTTCGGTCCCGGCCAGAATGCTGCGCAGCAGCACCTGGATGCCCGCGATGTGATGGGTGGGCAGCGCCAGCAGCCACTGTCCGGGACCGCCCAGGCGCTCGTGGGTGGCGTCGCCGCTGGCCCGCAGATTGGCGGCGGTGAGCATGGCGCCCTTGGGGTTTCCGGTGGTGCCGGAGGTGGTGACCACCAGGGCCACTTCCTCGTCGATGGCCTCGCCGGGCCGCAGGCTGGAACTCAGGCGCTGGGTCTCGCGGCGGTCGGCGGTGGGGACGGGCAGCCAGGCCGGGCCGTTGCCCTCCAAGGCTTCTCGCAGATGCGGCAATACTTCGCCCACCGCTGCGCCGGTGGGCATGGGAAGGGTTCGGAGGGTATTGCTCACGTTCGCGATCGTGTCATTCCGTCTAGTGCGGTCAGTCGGACGTCGGTGTCGCCAGCGGCCAACCGCCGGCTGCGAGCCTGGAGGCCACCCGAGCGATATCGTCCTCGCCGGGCTGCTCCTTGGCAACTCGGGCGATGGCCGCCTCGATGTCGGCGCGCTCGATGTCCTCGCGATCCATATCCGGGGTCGCGACCCGGTCCCGGACCAGCCGCTCCACCACCAGGTGCACTTCGTAGTCGGTGAGCCGCCGGTGCAGGACGGCCAGCAACGCCACGTAATCGGACTGCGGGATGCCCTGCGGATATCCGGCTTTGAGCCAGTCCAGCACCTTCTGCAGCACGTTCTGGCGCGGCGGCGCGGCGGGGGCCGGGTCGGCGACGGGCGGGGTCGGCTGTTCGGGGGTACTCACGAGCGTGCCTTTCGATGAGGCGGCGTCACGCGCCGAGCAGGTGAATTCCGAGTCGGGTGGCGAGGAAGCCGCGTGCGATGAAGAGCACACCGACCACCACCGCGATCATGACCACCGCGAAGCAGACGGTGGAGGCGACCAGCGCGGCGGTGCGGGTGGCCCCGGTCGCGCCGTCGTCCACGTGGGCGCGGCAGCGGATGCCGACGGCGAAGACGGTGGGCAGCCCGGCCCCGAAGAGCATGGCGGCGAGCACGACTCGCCACAGGTCGGAGAGGTTGGAGAGCAGGGTGTGCATCGCGGTCTCCTAGCCGATTCCGACGGTGTCGTCATTGCGGTGGGGCTGCGCCGGCGCCGCGGGGGCGGCCGGAGCGGGCGCGCCCTCCCAGTCGGCGGTGACGTTGTGCGAGTTCACCTCGGCGCGCTTGGAGCGGTACCAGATCAGCGCGGCCATGGCGATCAGCAGCCCGAACACCACCAGCACGCCGACCGTGCCGCCGATGCCGTGCAGGATGGCCCAGCAGATCGCGCCGACCACACCGGCCAGCGGCAGTGTCAGCACCCAGGCGACCACCATGCGGCCGAGCACGTTCCAGCGCACCTCCGCGCCGGGCCGTCCGATGCCGGAGCCGAGGATGGATCCGGTCACCACCTGCGTGGTGGACAGCGGCAGGCCGAAGTGGGCCGAGGTGAGAATGATCGCCGCACTGGTGGATTCGGCGGCGAAGCCCTGCGGCGGCGCGATGTCGACCAGGCCCTTGCCCAGGGTGCGGATGATGCGCCAGCCGCCCAGGCAGGTGCCCGCGGCCATGGCGACGGCACACGACACGATGACCCACAGCGGCAGCGGATCGGTGGCTTTGGCCGAACCGTGCGCGATCAGCGCCAAGAAGATGATGCCCATGGTCTTCTGCGCGTCATTGGTGCCGTGCGCGAGCGAGACCAGCGACGAGGTGCCGATCTGTCCCCAGCGGAAACCGCGGGACACGGTCTTCTCGTTGCTGCCGCTGGTGATCCGGTACACCAGCCAGGAGGCGGCCGAGGCGACCAGCGCGGCCACGACGGGGGAGAGCACCGCCGGGATGATGATCTTGGCGATGACGCCTTTGCTGCCCGCGGTCCAGATCACGCCGTGCAGGCCCAGGGCGGCCAGTGTCGAGCCGATGATGCCGCCGAACAGGGCGTGCGAGGAACTGGACGGCAAACCCAACAGCCAGGTGAACAGATTCCACAGAATGCCGCCGACCAGACCCGCGAAGACGATGTCGAGCAGGGCCCGTCCGCTCACCTCCGACAGGTCGACGATGCCCGAGGCCACCGTCGCCGCGACGGCCACACTGAGGAAAGCCCCGATGAGATTCAGCGCCCCGGACAGGAGTACGGCGGTACGCGGCCGCAACGCCCCGGTGGCGATGGAGGTAGCCATCGCGTTCGCGGTGTCATGGAATCCGTTGGTGAAGTCGAACGCCAAGGCTGTGCAAACAACGATCAGCAGAACGAGCAGTTCGGCAGACACACCGATCAGTTTGCGTCATGGTCTTTACGGTCTGTTAACCGGTGCCCCGGACGTGTTTCACAGTTACCTTCGTGCTAAGGCCCGCGGGCCTCAGTCGTCGCCCCGGATGTCTCGCCGGATCGGATGATTCGCCGGGATCTCCACGAGCACCAGCGGCACGCCGTCGGGGTCGCGGAGCCACATCTCGATCAGTCCCCAGGGTTCGCGCACGGGCGCGCGGTCGATGGCGATCCCGCGCAGCGCGAGTTCCGCGGCGGCGTCCTCGCAGTCACGCACCTGCAACCAGATCGCCCCCGCGAACCCGCTCGGCGCGTCGCCCGCGCGCCCGTGCCCGGCCACCTCGAGCAGTCCCTGCCCGGCGAAGAAGACCGTCCCGCCCGGATACTCGCGAGCGATGGCCAGCCCCAGCGCGTCCCGATAGAAGGCCAGGGTCCGCTCGTAATCGCTCGGCCGGAGAATGACCCGACTGCTCAGTATCTCCATGAGTGCAGCATGACAGCTCGTCGTTTGCCGCACCCGAAGGTTCGGGGGCGAAGGCCCCGCGAGTTCCGGAGCGTCAGAAGTAGTAGGGGTACGGCGTCCAGTCCGGGTCGCGCTTCTCCAGGAACGCGTCACGGCCCTCCACCGCCTCGTCGGTCATGTAGGCCAGTCGCGTCGCCTCTCCGGCGAACAGCTGCTGACCGACCAGTCCGTCGTCCTGAAGGTTGAACGCGTACTTCAGCATCCGGATGGCCTGGGGCGACTTGCCCAGGATGTCGGCCGTCCACTCCAGCGCGACGTCTTCGAGCTGCTCGTGATCCACGACCGCGTTGACCGCTCCCATGGCGTGCATCTCCTCGGCGGTGTACGGCCGCCCCAGGAAGAAGATCTCGCGAGCGAACTTCTGTCCCACCATCTTCGCCAGGTAGGCGCTGCCGTATCCGCCGTCGAAGCTGCCGACATCGGCGTCGGTCTGCTTGAACCGGGCGTGCTCGCGGGAGGCGAGGGTGAGGTCGCAGACCACGTGCAGGCTGTGCCCGCCGCCCGCGGCCCAGCCGTTGACCAGGGCGATGACCACCTTGGGCATGAAGCGGATGAGCCGCTGCACCTCGAGGATGTGCAGGCGTCCGGCGCGGGCGGCGTCCACGGTGTCGGCGGTCTCGCCGGAGGCGTACTGGTAGCCGCTGCGGCCGCGGATGCGCTGGTCGCCGCCGGAGCAGAAGGCCCAGCCGCCGTCCTTGGGGCTGGGGCCGTTCCCGGTGAGCAGGACCGCGCCGACGTCGGAGGTCATCCGGGCGTGGTCGAGGGCGCGGTAGAGCTCGTCGACGGTGTGCGGCCGGAAAGCGTTGCGGACTTCGGGGCGATCGAAGGCGATCCGGACCGTGCCCTGCTCGACGTGCCGGTGGTACGTGATGTCGGTGAGGTTCTCGAATCCCGGAACGGGCCGCCACAGCGTCGCATTGAAGGTCACGGGAGTGAACATACTGTTCCGGTTCTCGCCGTGGTGAAGACCCACCGCAGTTCGGCGCGGTGTTTCGCAGGTCACCCGGAATTGCGGCGGCGGAATTCGGCCATCCGGCAAGGGCGCTGATCGTTAGCCGATGGACCGTCCGAAGGCCAAAGCGGTCACTTGTTACCCGTGGGGAAATGAACGACCGGGGAACAGTCGCCGAAAGTGAAACGCTGCCAATCGATTGCGGGTGCTTTACAGTGCTGTTGCTGCTGTGGCAGTAGCGGCGCATTGGCATCGTGTGCGTGGGGACACCGGTGCGTATAGTTGCGTGCGCTCGTTCATCGAAAAACTATCCGGAGGAACCTGAAAGTGGTTGCAGCACTGTCTGAATCCCTGCTCGATGACGCCAAGCGTCCCGCCTTCATCGCGGATGCGGAGAAGGTTTTGGACGGGGAGGTGTCGGACAAGGGCGGCGCGTCGGGCCTCGTCGTCAAGGGCGGCTACGCCGCGATCAAGAAGGTCAGCCCCTCGATCGTGGGTGACGCGCTGGAGTCCTTCGTGCCCAAGTTCGTCGAGCAGCTGGAGCCGTACTGGGCCGAGTACCAGAACGGCGGCTCGGGTTCGTTCGCCGATCTGCTGGTGTCCAAGCAGGACGAGGTCGCCGACGCACTGCTCGCCGTCACCGACGCGCGGGCCGAGGCCTCGTCGCGTCCGGCGCTGACCAAGGTCTACAACTCCATGCGCTCGTCGGCGAAGAAGCATGTCGCCGAGGCTCTTCCGCGCCTGGGTGACCTGGTTCAGCGTCACGCTGGTTAATCAACCGACCGGTTCGCGGCCCGGCGAGGGGCCGCGAACGGGGTCCGTTTGAGGTCATTGCGAATGCCCGCGAGGTGGTTCGGGGGCACTCGCGACCGATTCATCCCTGGGACTTGCCGACCCGCCAGTAGCCGGTGAAGGTGATGTCCGCCTTCGGGATCGCGCGCTCCTGCGCGAGATGCCGCCGCACGCCGGCTGCCAACTTCTGCTCGCCCGCCACGAAGGCGTAGACGCCGGTGCCGGGAATCTCGGCCTGCCGCACGGCCTCCGCGGCCAGCACCCCGACCTCGCCGTGCGCGTCGGTGCGGACCAGCCAGTTCACCGTGACGCCCGCGGGCTCGCCCAGTTCCTGCTTGTCCTCGGCGGACGGGATCTCGATGTAGGCCGCGCCCTTCGCCTCACGCGGCAGCGAGCGCAGCACGCCCGCGATGCCGGGCAGCGCGCTCTCGTCGCCCACCAGCAGCGTCCACTCGCAGTGGTCGGGGGCCTGGTAGGTGATGCCCTCGTCCAGCAGTCCGGCCTTGCAGCCGGGGGTGACGGTGTTCGCCCACGCGGAGGCGGGGGTGTCGTCGCCGTGGATGGCGAAGTCGATGTCGATCTCGGCGGTGCTGCCGTATTCGCCGAATCCGGCGGCCCGGTAGTCGCGGACGGTGTAGTTGCGGGCCAGCGGCCGGTGTTCCTTGCCCATCATCAGGTACTGCGCGTACCAGCCGAGGTTGGTGGCCGAGGTGGGCAGGCGGAGGTCGCCGTCGCGGCCCGGCATGAACAGCCGGAACCACTGGTCGAAGCCCATGGCGGTGAAGCCCGTCAGGCCCGGTCCGCCCAGGGTGACCCGCACGAAGTGCGGGCTGATCCGTTTGCTGGCCAGTACTTCGGCGGTGAGGATTTCCCGGTGTTCGGGCTTGACATGCTTGCTGCGCTTCGCCATTCGATTAGGTTAGCAAACCCTAACTTTTCAGTATAGGTGTGATCGGGCCGACGCAGCGCCCGGCCGGGCTGTCTGAGAGGCTGGAGGCGTGAATCCATCGACAGCACAGGCGCACGTCGTCGTCGACGAGCTCGCGCGCGGCGGAGTGCGAGACGTGGTCCTGTGCCCGGGATCGCGAAACGCGCCGCTGGCCTTCGCCTTACAGGCCGCTGACCAGGCCGGGAAGATCCGGCTGCACATGCGCATCGACGAGCGCAGCGCCGGATTCCTCGCCGTCGGCCTGGCCGTGGCGAGCGGCCGCCCGGTGCCCGTCGTGATGACCTCCGGCACCGCCGTCGCCAATCTCGGGCCCGCCGTGCTCGAGGCCAACTACGCCCGCGTTCCGCTGATCGTGCTCAGCGCCAACCGGCCCTACGAGATGCTCGGCACCGGCGCGAACCAGACGGTCGAGCAGTTCGGTCTGTTCGGTAGCCAGGTGCGCGCCGCCATCAGCCTCGGACTGGCCGAGGACGAGCCCGGCGCCGAGCTCTACCCGAAGCAGAACAGCGTGTGGCGCTCGGCGGTGTGCCGGGTGCTGGCCGCCGCCCGCGGCACCCGCTCCGGCAATGCCGGACCCGTGCACTTCGACATCCCGCTGCGCGAACCGCTGGTCCCGGACCTGGCGCCCGGCGACGCTCTGCCCGCCGGCCGGGTTGGCGAACAGCCCTGGACCGCAACCCAATACGCGACCCTGGACGTCCCGCTCGACATCGACCTGACCCCGGACACCGTGGTCATCTCCGGTCACGGCGCGGGCCATCGCCCCGAACTCGCGGCGCTGCCGACCGTGGCCGAGCCGACCGCCCCCATGCACGGCCCGGCGCTGCATCCGCTGGCCCTGCCGCTGCTGAAGCCGAAGCAGGCCATCATCACCGGCCGGCCGACCCTGCACCGGCAGGTGTCCAAGGTCCTCGCCGACCCGGAGGTCACCGTCTTCGCGCTGACCACGGGCCCGCGCTGGCCCGATGTGTCCGGCAACGTGGTGGGCACCGGCACCCGCGCGGTGACGCACGGCGCGCCCCGGCCGGAATGGCTGGAGCTGTGCCGGGATCTGAACGAGAAAGCCGTGTCGGTGGTGCGGGCCGAGCTGGCCGGACACCCGAAGCCGACCGGTCTGCACGTCGCGGCGGTGGTGCTCGGCGCCCTGCAGGACGGCGACCAGCTGCTGCTCGGCGCGTCCAATCCGGTCCGCGACGCGGCCCTGGTCGCGCACCCGCGCCCCGGCATCCGGGTGCTGTCCAATCGCGGCGTGGCCGGCATCGACGGCACCGTCTCGGCGGCGGTCGGCGCGGCGCTCACCCATCCCGGCCGCACCATCGCGCTGATGGGCGACCTGACCTTCCTGCACGACGCGTCCGGCCTGCTCATCGGCCCCGGCGAGCCACGGCCGGAGGATCTCACCATCGTGGTCGCCAATGACGACGGCGGCGGCATCTTCGAACTGCTCGAACAGGGCGACCCGCAGTACGCGGGCGTGTTCGAGCGGGTCTTCGGCACCCCGCACGGCATGGATCTGGCGGCATTGTGCGCCGCCTACCGGATTCCGCACCGCCAGGTCGACCCGTCCCAGCTGGCCGACGAGCTGACCGGCCGCGCGCACGGCATCCGCGTGCTCGAGGTCGCGACCGAGCGGTCCAGCCTGCGGGAACTGCACGCCACCGTGCGCGCGGGAGTGTCGAGCTAGCCGGGCAGGTCCCAGTCGTCGCCCATCGGGACGGGGATCGCCTGCTCGACGAGGTCGCCCTCGGACGCGGTCCAGCCGTTGTCGTCGGCGGGCAGCGGGGTGATCTCGGTATCGGATTCGAGGACCCGGTCGGCGAGTACGTCGCGGTCCGGGTAGGCATCGGTATCGGGGTAGGGCTCGTCCGCCGGGAAGGCGGGGATGTGCTGTTCGACGTAGTCGGCCTCGGGCACCGCGTCGATTCGATCGATCATCGCTGGCTCCTCTCTGCCGGTGGGGTCGTGCAGGCGGCCACCTTCGAGAATGCCCCTGCTCACGGCGATCGGCAACCGCCGCCGGGCGTCACTCGCCGGGTTGGGGGCCGTCGTCGGCGGGATGCTCGACCAGGGCGAGTACCCGCCCGGCCATGAAGCGGGCAGTACGTACTGGACCCCCGGTTCTGGTCACCTCACTGACTTCGATAATCCCGCGCGCGATGCGGGTTTCGATGCGGCGGCCCGCTCTGGTGGCCACGATTTCGTAGTTCCGAGACCCGTCGCCGGTGTCGACGACGATCTCCACACGATCACCCTTCATCTATCAATTCTCCTCCCCACCAGGGCTTTTCGCCGCTGATCGCACCTAACGAACCGGTTGCGACGCGGCGGTGCAAGCGCATTCGCGCGCCCGGCGATGAATTCCGCGGCCCCGCCCCGTCCTTATGACCGACCGGGCCGCACCGGCGGTTCGGCATGCCTCCGGGAGGAACCATGACCACTCCGGAATTCGATCTGGAAGCCGCCGCGGGTGGGCTGGAGGCGGTGGTCGCCGCCGTCTCCGCCGCCGACCTCGAGCGCCGCACGCCGTCCGGGATCAGCGTTGGCGACATGCTGGTCCACGTGCTCGGCTTCACCGAGGGCTTCCGGCAGGGCGCCACCAAGGAGATGATCGGCCGCTCGCAGCCGCCCGAGCCCGGTGCCGGGACCCTGCCCGAGGACTGGCGGGACCGCATTCCGGCGCAGTTGAAGGCACTGGTGGCGGCCTGGCGCGAACCGGCCGCGTGGTCGGGGCAGACCGAGGTCGGCGGCGTCCTCGCCCCCGCTCGGACGATGGCCGAGTTCGCGCTGGACGAGCTGATCGTGCACGGCTGGGACCTGGCCCGCGCGACGGCGCGACCCTACGATCCGGCCGACGCGGATCTCGAGGTGCTGCTGGGCATGCTGCGTGACACCCCGAGGGAGGGCGTCCCGGGACTCTTCGGGCCCGTGGTCGACATTCCGGCCGAGGCGCCGCTGCTGGACCGCGTCCTGGGATTGACCGGCCGCGATCCGGCCTGGACCCGGGACTGATCGGGGCTCGGAGCCGGGCCGTGGGCGCGGCGAGGGGTCGCGCCCACGCCCCTGGACAGAAGACTCAGGGCGCGGATCGCCCGGCGCCGGAGACGAATACGCCCCGTTCGGCGGCGAGGGCGGCGGCCGTCGCCGCGGCGGTGATCGTGGCGTCGTCGACCGGGTCGCCGCTGGCCAGCAGGCGGTAGTAGAGCGGGGCGGAGACGGCGGAAAGCACTGCGCGCGGGTCGGTTCCGGCCGGAACCTCGCCGCGCGCGGCGGCGGCTTCGACGCATGGCGACCATTCGGTGAGCCGGGTGTCGTAGAAGGCGCGCAGCGCCGCGGCCGCGGTGTCGTCGCTGGTGGCGGCGGCGATGACGGCCCGGAACAGGCGGCCCTGCCGGGGGTCGGTGAGGGTCTTCCCGACCAGCCGCGCATTGGCGAGCAGGTCGCCGCGCAGGGTGCCGGTATCGCTGTGGGGGAGTGAGGTTTCGGCCATGTCGGCGAGCAGGTCCGAGACCAGTCCGGCGGGGCTGCGCCAGCGGCGGTAGACGGTGGTCTTGCCGACCTCGGCACGGGCCGCGACCTCGGCCAGATCGAGGGTGGCGTAGCCGCGTTCGGCCAGCAGGTCGCCCGCGGCGCGCAGCACGGATTCGCGGACGCGCGCGGTGCGTCCACCGGGGCGAACCGAGCCGGGGCTCGCTGTGTCCTGATTCATAACGGTTCTCCAGTTCCGTTTGCGGCGAGACGAGTGTAGCGTCCCTGGTGTTAATGAAACTTTTGTTCCGTTAGGAGTGGTGATCATGGAGTACCGCCGGCTCGGCGCATCCGGTCTGCTGGTTCCGGCCCTGAGTTTCGGCGCGGGCACCTTCGGCGGCCGCGGCGAACTCTTCTCGGCCTGGGGCGACACCGACGCGGCTCAGGCCCGCCGCCTGGTGGACATCAGCCTGGACGCGGGCGTCACCCTGTTCGACACCGCCGACGTCTATTCGGACGGCGCCTCGGAAGAGGTACTGGGCGAGGCGATCCGGGGCCGCCGCGACCAATTGCTGATCTCGACCAAGGCCACCCTGCCCACCGGGCCAGGCCCGGCCGACGCGGGATCCGGTCGCGCCCGGCTGATCTCGGCGGTCGAGGGCTCGCTGCGCCGGCTCGGCGTCGAGCACATCGACCTGTTCCAGCTGCACGCCTTCGACGCGGGCACGCCCGTCGAGGAAGTGCTCTCGGCCCTCGACTCGCTGGTGCGCTCCGGCAAGATCCGCTACGTCGGCGCCTCCAACTTCGCGGGCTGGCAGCTGATGAAATCCCTGGCCGCCGCGGACCGGCACGGTTTCCCGCGCTATGTCGCGCACCAGGTCTACTACTCGCTCGCCGGGCGCGACTACGAATGGGAGCTCATGCCGCTGGGCTTGGACCAGGGCGTCGGCGCGGTGGTCTGGAGCCCGCTCGGCTGGGGGCGGCTCACCGGGAAGATCCGTCGCGGCCAACCGCTTCCGCCCGGCAGCCGCCTGCACAAGACCGCCGAGGCCGGCCCGCCCGTCGACGACGAGCTGCTCTACGACGTGGTCGACGTGCTCGACGAGATCGCCGCCGAAACCGGCCGCACCGTCTCGCAGATCGCCCTGAACTGGCTGTTGCGCCGCCCGACCGTGGCCACCGTCATCGTCGGCGCGCGCGACGAGGAGCAGTTGCGCCAGAATCTGGGCGCGGTGGGCTGGAGCCTCGACGCCGAGCAGATGGCCCGCCTGGACAAGGTGAGCGCGGTGACGCCGCCCTACCCCTACTACCCGTACTACCGGCTGGGGGACTTCGCGCGCGTCAATCCGCCTGTCGTGTAGGCGGTTACGCGGGCGGGAACAGACCCTGCGCGAGCACCGGCCACGACGCCTTCAGGTCGTCCTGCCAGTAGCCCCAGATGTGGGTGCCGCTGCTGCGGAATTCGAAGGTCGCCGGAATGCGCATGGATTCCAGGCGCTTCTGCAGGATCACTGTGGACAGTTCGCAATTGGCCTCGATGAGCGAGCCCAGCGCGACGGTCTTGGCGGTGTCCTCGGGCTTCTCCATGCGGCCGCGCGCCCCGGGCATGTCGAACGTGCCCGGGATGCCGTTGCCGGTGGAGATGAAAAGGTTGGTGCCGCGCA
Organism: Nocardia sp. NPDC004151; assembly: GCF_042874235.1. Lineage (NCBI taxonomy): Bacteria > Bacillati > Actinomycetota > Actinomycetes > Mycobacteriales > Nocardiaceae > Nocardia > Nocardia sp. NPDC004151. Next base: position 164,135 of record NZ_JBIAMR010000003.1, read on the forward strand.
GTTTCTCGGCGTTCAGGGTGGGGTCGTTGGCCGCCCACATCGGGCCGCCCTCGGGGCCCCACATGTTCTCGACCTTGCCGCCGCCGTAGAGCTCGGTGACCATCTTGATGGCCTCGCGGGCCAGCGGCGTGGTGGTCTGGAAGAAGCCGCTGTAGACGGCGGCGCTCTTGAACAGGCCGGGGTTGAAGATCACCGAATTCAGCACGGGCAGACCGGCCATGGAGATCCCGGCGATGGCGTTGTTGCCGGTGCTGCCCAGCGCCGCGTCCATCAGCGGCGGCAGCTCCTTGCCGAGGTAGGTGGACCACTTGTTCACGCCGAGCGACTTGTCGGCCTGCATCCAGTCGGTGTACCAGCTGAACGCGCCGCCGATGATCTGCACGACATTGGCGTTCTTGTCGGACAGGAAATCCAGTGCGTCGGTGCGCAATTGCCAGGTCGCCGCGTCCACGCCGCCGCCCGCGCCATTGAGCAGATACAGAGTGGGCGCGGGTTCGGAGGTGTCGGCCGGGCGCTGGACATCGACCGGGAAGGTCTGGTTCATGGCCGCGGAGTAGACGGTGAAGACGACGTGGCGGCTGTCGGTGGCCGCGACGCTCTTGATGTAGGAGCCGTCCTCGGTCTTGAAGTCGGGGACGCTGACGCCGGGGGCGACGGGGGCGGCGGTGGGGTCCGCGCCGGCGGGCACGCAGCCCAGGCTCAGGGTCGCGGCGGCCGCGAGGGCCGCTACCGCGATTCGTCCGGTGATTCGACTGATCCGACCGTTCACGCTCCCGGCCCTTCGTGCTGCTGGCAGCCGTCGCAGGGACGGCTCGCCCGCCTGTGAGACTGGACGGGCGAGTTACAAATACCACAGTTTCACATTTGGGGTGCCGGAATCGAACCAGTCAGTACACGTCGCGCACGTACCGCTTCTCCGCCACCAGCTGCTTCTTGAACGCCAGCGCGCCGTCCTCACCCAGCTTGCCGTGAATGCGCGCGATCTTCAGCAGGGTGTCGTCCACATCCTTCGCCATCCGCGCCGCGTCACCGCACACGTAGAAATGCCCGCCCTCCCGCAGCCACGCCCACAACTCCGCGCCGTGCTCGATCATGCGGTGCTGGACATAGATCCGCTCCCGCTGATCGCGCGAGAACGCCAGATCCAGCCGGGTCAGGAAACCGGAGCGGAACATGTCTTCGAGCTCGGCCCGGTAATAGAAATTGTCCTTCGCGTGCTGATCGCCGAAGAACAGCCAGTTGCGGCCCGGGCACCCCAGCGCCCGGCGCTCCTGCAGGAAGCCGCGGAACGGTGCGATGCCGGTGCCCGGGCCCACCATGATCATCGGCGCGGTCGGGTCCAGCGGCGGCCGGAAGTGCGGGGCCCGCTGCAGGAAGATCGGCACCTCGGAATGGGCGCGATCGGCCAGGAAGGTCGAGCTCACGCCGCCGCGCCGGGCCGCCGACCCGATGGCCGCCGGATCGCCGTAGCGCACCACGCCGACCGTCAGTTGCACCTCGTCCGGGCTCACCAGCGGACTCGACGAGATCGAATACTGGCGCGGCTGCAGCTTCTTCAGCGCGCCCAGCCACTCCACCAGATCGGCCCGCACCGGGAAATCGCGCAGCACGTCCACCGCCTGCCGATCCCACAGATATCCGTCCAGCTCATTGCGATTGTCCCGGCGCAACAGCTTGGCGAGGCGTGGATTGGCATTGTGCTCGGCCACGAACGACAACAGATCCGTGCTCACCCGCGTGATGTCGTAATGCGTGCGCAGCGCCTCGGCCAGCGGTAGCTCGCCATTGTCGATCTCGATCAGCCGGTGGCCGTCGAGACCGGTCGCCGCCAGCCATTCCCGCACCAGTGACTCGCAATTCGCGGGCCGGATGCCCAGCGAATCCCCGACCTCGTAGGTGGTTTCCGGATGGCTCAGATCGAACCCGAACTGCCGCACCTCTTTCCCGGAATTTTCGCGGGAAAGCAATTCATTGCGAACCAGTTTCGAGAGCACCGGAGAATTCCGGGTGAAAGGCGCGGCGGTGCCGGTCCGACCCGGAGCGACAGCCGTTGCGCCCCGGCCGCTTCCGGGGCCGCCGGCACCGTGTCCGAGCGGACTCGAAGCGCCCGCGCCGCCACTACCGGCAGCGTTCCAGGTGGGCGTGTCGCCAACGGACGCGCCGCCGGAACGCCGGCCGCCCGGAGCGCCGAAGGGCGGCGTGGAATGTCCGCCCCGCGGTCCCACACCGGACCCGCCCCGGTTCCCGCCGTCGATGGCCGCATCGCCCGCTGCGTCCGCGATCACGCCGGTCACGGCGTCGAACCAGGCCGCGGACACGTCCTCGTGGTCGGGCTCGCTGTCCACGCGCGGCAGTAGCCGGGTCGCGCCGCGCTTGGCGAGCAGTTCGTCCAGCTTGCGGCCGTGGCCGCAGAAGTCGTCGTAGGAGGAGTCGCCGAGCGCGAACACCGCGAAGCGCATCCCGGTCAGCCGGATCGCGCTGTCGTTCAACCGTTCCCAGAAGTCCGCGCCATTGTCCGGTGGCCCGCCGTCGCCGAAGGTGCTGCTGATGACCAGCACATCCCCGGTGAGATCGGACAGTTCGGCCGAGTCCATGTCCAGGAGCCGCGGCGCGAAGCCCGACTCCACGAGATGAGTCGTCAGGGCCGCGGCCAGATCCTCCGCGGTTCCGGTCTGCGAGGCCCACAGGATCGTGACGGTCCGCGCCGGAGCCTCCGTGCTCTCGCCGCCGTCGGACCGGCCGGTGAAACCGGTGCCCACATCCGCCGCGAATCCGATCGACGCCTCCGCGAACCCGGCCGAGAGCGGCTGCGCGCCACGGGAGTACATCCCGCCCAGCAGGCCGTCGATCCACGCCCGGCTGCGGTCGGAGATGGGCGCGGTCGCCGGCAGCACCGGTACCCCGCTGACCGGCAGGCTCTGCAGCGCCGCGAGATACCCGCCCAGGTAGATGCGCTCGACCTCGCTGAGCGTGGGCGCGGTGGCGGACTCCAGCCCGAGCATGACCGCCAGCGGATGCGGGGCGCCGAGATCCACGCCGCCGCTCGCGGGCACGGGTGCGCCGCCGATCTCGGGCGCGGCCGGAATCCGTTCGGCGGCGTCCGTTTCCGTCTCGGGGTCGCCGGTCCTCGCCGTGCTCAGCGCCGCGACCTTGCGCAGGCGCACCGCGCAGGCCTTGAACTCCGGTTGCAGCGAGATCGGGTCCACCGCGTCATTGGTGACGGCGTTGATGGTCAGGTATTCGCCCTGTTCGTCGTTCCAGTGGAAGGGCGCGAAGCAGGTGCCGGGCAGGACGCGGTCGCTGAGCAGGGCGGGCAGCACGGCGCGGCCGCGGCGGGAGGCGATCTCGAGCTGGTCGCCGTCGCGGACCTCGAGGCGGGCGGCGTCGTCGGGGTGCAGTTCCAGGAACGGTTTGCCGTTGAGCTTGTTCAGTTTCGCCACCTTCCCGGTCTTGGTCATGGTGTGCCACTGGTGTTGCAGGCGGCCGGTATTGAGGACGAACGGGTGGTCCTCGTCGGGCATCTCGGTGGGCAGCAGGTGCGGGCGCGGCCAGAAGACGGCCTTGCGGCTCGCGGTGGCGAAGGCCAGGCGGGGCGTGTTCCCGTCCGCGTCGGTGAAGCGGGTCTGGCTGACACCGTCGTTCACATAGCGAATCGGGTTGCGCCGCTGGGCCGGATCGGGGCAGGGCCATTGCGCGGGCCCGGCGCGCAGCAGGTCGTAGTCGATGCCGCGCAGGTCGTATCCGGTGGCCGGGTTGGCGAAGCGGCGGATCTCGTCGAAGATCTCGGCGCTGGAGGCGTAGTCGAAGCCGGGGAAGCCGAGCGCCGTCGCCATCTGCGCGATGAGCTGCCAGTCGGGCCGGGCGTCGCCGATCGGCTCGACCGAGCGCTGCAGCAGGGTCAGGTTGCGTTCCGAATTCACCTGCACGCCATCGGCCTCCGCCCACAGGGTGGCGGGCAGCAGCAGGTCGGCGTAGGCGTTGGTGGCGGTGTCGGTGTACACGTCCTGGGCGATCACCAGGTCGGCGGCCTCCAGCCCGGCGATCACGGTGCGCCGGTTGGCCATGGAGGCGACCGGATTGCTGCACATGATCCAGCAGGCCTTGATCCGCCCGTCGGCCAGGCCGCGGAACATCTCGATCGACCCGGGCCCGGGCTCGGCGCGAATGGTGCCGGGTTCCAGTCCCCATTCGGCTTCCACGAAGGCCCGGTCGGCGGCGGCGAGCACACTGCGCTGGCCGGGCAGTCCCGGTCCCATGTAACCCATTTCGCGTCCGCCCATGGCGTTGGGCTGCCCGGTGAGGGAGAACGGCCCGCTGCCGGTGCGGCAGATGGCGCCGGTGGCCAGGTGCAGGTTGATGATGGCGTTGGTGGCCCAGGTGCCGTGCGTGGACTGGTTGATTCCCATGGTCCACAGCGACATCCACTCGCCGGCCGCGCCGATCCACTCGGCGGCGGTCCGGATGTCGGCCTCGGCGAGCCCGGTGATCTGGGCGACCAGGTCCGGGGTGTAGGCGTCCAGGAATTCGGGCAGGTCCTCCCAGCCCTCGGTGTGCTCGGCGATGAATTCGGCGTCGATGTCGCCGTTCTCGACCAGCAGGTGCAGCAGCCCGTTCAGCAGTGCCAGATCGGTGCCCGGCTTGATCTGCAGGAACAGGTCGGCGCGCGCGGCGGTGTCGGTGCGCCGCGGGTCCACCACGATGAGTTTCGCTCCCGCCTTGAGCCGATCGGCCATGCGCAGGAACAGGATCGGGTGGCAGTCGGCCATGTTCGCGCCGATCACGAAGAACAGGTCGGCGTGGTCGAGGTCGTCGTAGGAGCCGGGCGGCCCGTCCGCGCCCAGCGACAGCTTGTAACCGCTGGCCGCGCTGGCCATGCACAGCCGCGAATTGGCTTCCATGTGCACGGTGCGCAGGTGGCCCTTGGCTAGTTTGGTGGCCAGGTATTGGGCCTCGATCGACAGCTGACCGGACACGTACAGCGCGATGGCGTCCGGTCCATCTGTGTCGAGGATCACGCGAAGTCGTTGGGCGGCTTCGTGAACGGCCTCGTCGACCGGCATGGGAACGGGCGGCTGGCCGCGTTCGGGGCGGCGGTACGCGGTCTCCATGCGGCCGGGCGCGGCCATCATCTCGGCGTGGGTGTTGCCTTTGGTGCACAGTCGTCCCGCATTGACCGGGTGCTCCTTGTCGCCCTTGACCTTGGCGATCACCGGCAGCCCGAGCGCGCCGATCTTGGTTTCCACGGTGATGCCGCAGCCCACCCCGCAGTACGAGCACGCGGTCCGGGTGCTCGTCGAGGGCGTCGGCTGTTCGGGCATGGTTCCGAGTTAAGCCACCCCGAGTTGCGGGGGATTTACCGAAAGTTATCGGCAGATGACAATCCACCTCACAGCCATTTTCCGGGGCTGTGAGGTGGGGACCGCGGGTCGCTGCCGTGAGCAACGCCACAGGTCGGAGGCGGTCGTCAGCCCAGTTTGTAGCCGCGGTGCAGCGCCACGATGCCGCCGGTGAGATTGCGCCACTTCACCGCCGACCAGCCCGCGTCCGCGATCCGCATCGCCAGCTGCGGCTGGTTGGGCCAGGCCCGGATGGACTCGGCCAGGTACACGTAGGCGTCCGGGTTGGAGCTGACCGCGCTGGCCACCCGCGGCAGCGCCTTCATCAGGTACTCCATGTAGACCGTCCGGAACGGCGGGAGGGTGGGGGTGGAGAACTCGGCCACCACGAGCCGCCCGCCGGGCTTGGTCACGCGCAGCATCTCACGCAGCGCCAGGTCCGGGTCGGACACATTGCGCAGCCCGTAGGAGATGGTGACGGCGTCGAAGGAGTCGTCGGCGAAGGGCAGGGCCATGGCGTCACCGGCGACCATGGGCACATTGCGCCAGCGTCCGGCCGCGAGCATGCCCTGGGAGAAGTCGGCGGCCAGGCACCAGGCCCCGGATTTGGCCAGCTCCACGGTCGAAACACCGGTTCCGGCGGCCAGGTCGAGCACCCGCTCGCCGGGCCGCAGCGCCAGGGCTTTCCGGGTCGCCATCCGCCAGTACCGGTCGATGCCGCCGGTCATCACCGTGTTGGTGATGTCGTACCGCTTGGCCACTCCGTCGAACATGGACGCGACTTCGCTCGGCTGCTTGTCCAGCTGGGCCCGAAACGACTCCCGCTGCCTGATTTTCGCCACGGTGCTTATTTTGCCCTCCGCTTCGCTCCGGGCGGGTTCGCGGCCCTGGAGGTCTCGTTCTCCCTCTCTCCGCTCCTCCGCTTCGCTCCCCCGCTCCGCTCGGTCCAGAACGAGACGGGCCGCGAACCTTCGGGTGAATGTCGGGACTGCCTATCGTCGCAGCCTAGTTCGCACGCGGGCCCGCAGTGCGCCGAGCCAGCGGGTGGGGGGCGAGCCGAGCAGCCAGAGGGCGGGGATGGCGATGGCCCAGGCGACCACGATCACCGACAGCGCCGGGATGACCGCGACACGTGCGTCGCGACCCGCCACCCGAACCAGATCGGGATCGCTGCGCCGATATTCGACATTGATGCGCTCGCCGACGGTGAGTTTGGTCGGGTAGAGCACGCCGGTCTTCGGGTTGTGGGTCTCGCCGTCGGGCGTGACGAAGATGACCGCGGACCGCAGCGTGCCCGCCGAGAGCACTTCGGCGCTGGTCACGCCCCGATCGCTATTGATGAGATGGTCGTCGCGCCAGGCCGCGAGGACCAGCAGCACGGCCAGGAAGCTGACCGTCGCCGCGGCGATGACGATCCCGAGCCGAGCCCGCCGCCACCGAACCGCCTGCCGCTGTTCAGTCCTGGGAGACTGGCTAGTTTCCGACACTTCAGCAGGCTATTCCATCGCTGGGCTACGGTCTTCGCCATGTCCCGAAAATTCAGCTTCACCGTGCCATACAGCATCCCGGTCGAAGAGCTTCACCGGGCACTCACCAATGACGAGATGTGGCAGTCCCGCTTCGCCGCGGCGCCGACCGCCACGCTGGAGCTCGCCCACCCGGACGGGCCCGGCACGATTCGGATCCAGATGACCGAAAAGGCCCCCGAGGACCAGATTCCCGGCATCGTCAAGAAGGTCCTCAAGAGCGAGCTCATGCTGGAGCGCACCGACGCCTGGGGTCCGCTGACCGACGGCGTCGCGCGGGGTAGCTTCAGCGGCCGCTCCGGCGGCATCACCACCGAGATGGCGGGCGCGTTCGAATTGCGGCCCACCGCCGAGGGTTCCGAGATCGAGGCCACCGGCACCGTCGACGTGAAGGTCCCGCTGGTCGGCGGGGCCATCGAACCGCTGGTCGAGAACCTGCTCAAGAAGGTCATGAACAGCGAACGCAAGTCCGTCGAAACCTGGTTCGCCGCGCAGAACGCCTGATCCCGGGAAGGTGGATGCGGGGGTGGTCCCGCATCCACACCGGGATCGAGTGCACCGCTACTGCGGCCCGAAGTCGCCCTTGCCGGGATCGAATTCGCGGTTCTCGACCAGCACCAGCCAGTTGCCGGAGTTGTCGCGGATGATGGCCTCCACACCGTAAGGGCGTTCGGCCGGCGGCTGGATGAACTCGACGCCCTTCGCGGTGAGCTCCTCGAAAGCCTTCTGGCAGTTCTCGGTTCGCAGGCCGAGCGCGCCGTGCGTGCCGTTGGCCATGGAGCGGCGGATCGCCTCGGCCAGATCGTCGGTGAGCGGGGGACCGGGCACCATCAGGGTGACCTCCAGCTCCCGGTGGTCCGGCTGCACCACGGTGACCCAGCGGAAGCCGTTGTCGCCCATGGTGATGTCGGAGCGCTCCACGAAACCCAGCTTGTCGATGTACCACTGCTTGGACTCGGTCTGGTCGGTCACGTACACGGTCACGAGCGAGACATTGGTAATGGTCGTCATGGTTTCCAGGCTATGGACGAGCCCCCGCCGCCGGCTTCTCCGAAATTGCGCGATTCACGCCCGGATTGCTGAGTTCACACACTCGGAACCTCGGTGAGGCTGCCGTAACAGCCGTGCAATCGGCCGGAAAGCCAAGATCAACAATCACTGCGCACCCTCGAATCGGAAAACAGCTCGCGACGAGCCCGAACGAGGAGTGCCGGTGGTTCAAGTCGAAACCCCCACGGCGAACGCGGTGGCCGCGTCCAAGGAGACGCTGGAGGATTACACGCTGCGGTTCGCGCCCCGCAGCTACCGGAAGTGGAGTCCGGCGGTGGTCGGCGTCTCGGCGCTCGGCGGCATCGCCTACCTGGCCGACTTCTCCATCGGCGCGAACATCGGCATCGCCAATGGCACCGGCAACGCGCTGCTGGGCATCGGCATCTTCGCGATCGTCATCATGATCACCGGCTTCCCGCTGGCCTACTACGCGGCCCGCTACAACGTCGACCTGGACCTGATTACCCGCGGCAGCGGCTTCGGGTACTACGGCTCGGTGGTGACGAACATCGTGTTCGCCTCCTTCACCTTTATTTTCTTCGCCCTCGAGGGCTCGATCATGGCGCAGGGCCTGCAACTCGGCCTGCACGTGCCGCTCCCGATCGGCTACCTGGTGTCCACGGTGATGATCTTCCCGCTGGTCATCTACGGCATGAACACCCTCGCCAAACTGCAGGTGTGGACCACCCCGTTGTGGCTGATCCTGATGGTGCTGCCGTTCGGCTTCCTGCTGGTCCGCCACCCCGACTCGGTGGGCGCCTTCCTGTCCTACGGTGGCCAGGACGGCAAGGGCGTCAGCCTGTCCGGCGCGCTGCTCGCCGCCGGCGTCTGCCTCTCGCTCATCGCCCAGATCGCCGAGCAGATCGACTACCTGCGCTTCATGCCGCCCCGCACCCCGGACAACGCCCGCAGATGGTGGGGCTGGATGCTGCTGGCCGGACCCGGCTGGGTGTTGTTCGGCGCCATCAAACAGGTCGTCGGCCTGTTCCTGGCGGTCTACCTGATCGCCAACCTGCCCGGCGCGCAGGACATCGCCAACCAGCCGGTGCACCAGTTCCTCGAGATCTACCGCGACATGATGCCGTCCTGGCTGGCCATGACCCTGGCCGTGGTGCTGGTCGTGATCAGCCAGATCAAAATCAATGTGACCAACGCGTATTCGGGTTCGCTGGCGTGGACCAACTCCTTCACCCGCGTCACCAGGAATTACCCGGGCCGGATCGTGTTCCTGGGCCTGAACCTGGCCATCGCGCTGATCCTGATGGAAGCCAATATGTTCGACTTCCTCAACAACATCCTCGGCTTCTACGCCAACTGCGGCATCGCCTGGATCGTCACCGTCGCAACGGATATCGCGATCAACAAGTACGTCCTGAAGCTCTCGCCCAAGGAGCCGGAGTTCCGCCGCGGCATGCTCTACGACTTCAACCCCGTCGGCCTGGTCGGCTTCGGCCTGTCGGCGGTGCTGTCGATCATGACCTTCTTCGGCCTGTTCGGTGAGACCCTGAAGCCGTACTCGCCCATCGTGGCCGTGGTGGTCTCGTTCCTGGCCACCCCGCTGACCGCGGTCCTGACCAAGGGCAAGTACTACCTGCGCCGCGACTACGACGGCATCGACCTGCCCATGTTCGACGAGCACGGCAACCCGTCGGGGGAGACGCTCACCTGCGTCGTCACCGGCATGGAATTCGAGCGCCCCGACATGATCGCCTCGGCGGTGCCGGGACCGGAGGGCGAGATCCAGTACATCAGCTCGCTGGCCCTCTCCACCGACAAGACCGGCATCCACGTCCTGCCGTCGCGATGAGACCCGCACCCGGCCGAATTCACCCCGCGACCCCGTGGTGGCCTCGCCACGGGGTCGCGTCAGTCCGTGCGTTTCCGATCCGAGAGCCCGTGCATGAAGACGTAGCATCCCGGGATATGGGGTGCGCCCTCGGCCGCGAACTTCGCTTGATACTCCGAGGGCGACATCCCGACCAGGTCGGTGAACTTCCGGCTGAACGACCCGAGGCTGGAGTAGCCCACCAGCATGCAGGCCTCGGTCACCGTCACATTGGTGGCGCGCAGCAGATCCTGCGCCCGCTCGATCCGCCGCTCGGCGAGATACAGGGCGGGCGTCTTGCCGTAGGTGGCCGCGAAACACCGCAGGAAGTGGTACTTCGACACCCCTGCGGCCGCCGCCAGACTGTCCAGGTCCAGCGGCTCCGCGTAGTTCCGGTCGGCCAGATCCCGCGCTCGCCGCAGATGCGGCAGCAGCTCCTCGGGAACCGGCCGGGCGTTCACGAGAACGGCCGCAGCTTGTCGATCCGCATCGAGGCCCGCCCCGCGCCCCGCCACAGGCGGGCGGTCAGATCCAGGTCCTCGTCGGTCACCAGATTGCCCATCACTCGGACCGCGGTGCGCTGCAACAGCTTCGACCGCATCAGCGGCGGCCCGCCCAGCGGCACCGTGCGCGGATGCGTGGCCAGTCCGGCCAGTCGACGCGCCACCGAATAGGTGCGGCCGTAGCGCTCCCGCAGCAGGTCCGGCCAGATATGGGTGAGGTCCGGCTGGTCCAGCAGCGCGGCCAGCATGTGCCCGCCCTCCAGGCCGTAGTCGATGCCCTCGCCGTTGAGCGGGTTCACGCAGCCCGCGGCGTCGCCGACCAGCGCCCAGTTGCGCCCGGCCAGGTTCGACACCGCGCCGCCCATCGGCAGCAGCGCCGACGCCACCGCCCGCGCCTCGCCCTCGAAACCCCATTCCGCGCGCCGCTGCGACACATAGTGCTGCAGCAACGGTTTCAACGCGATATGCGAGGGCCGCTTCTCGGTGGCCAGCGAACCGACGCCGATATTCACCTCGCCATTGCCGAGCGGGAAGACCCAGCCGTAGCCGGGAATCAATTCATTGTTCGCATCACGCAATTCGAGATGTGAGGTGATCCACTCGTCGTCACTGCGCTCGGATTTGATGTACGCCCGCGCCGCGGTCCCGTACGCGTACTGGCGGTGCCAGGTGCGGCCCAGCATCTTGCCGACGGGGGAACGCACCCCGTCCGCCACGATCAGCGTCTTGCAGGACACCGCGCGCAGCCCGCCATCGGTCTTGATGGTCACGCCGGTGACCCGGTCGCCCTCGCGGGCCACCTCGACCACCTTGGCGCCGTCCACCATCCGCGCCCCCGATTTGACCGCGGTCTCGCGCAGTTTGTCGTCGAGTTCGGTTCGCGGAACGGCACTTCCGTAGGTGGGGAAGGAGCCGTTCGGCCACGGCAACAGGGCCTCGCGCCCGAAGCCGGCCATCCGCAGGCCCCGGTTCACGGTGTGCGCGCGCACCCAGTCGCCGAGTCCCAGATGCTCCAGCTCGGCCGTGGCGCGCGGGGTGAGCCCGTCGCCGCAGGTCTTGTCACGGGGGAACAGCGCCGAATCGGCCAATAGCACGTCCCGCCCCGCGCGCGCCGCCCACGCCGCCGCCGCGGACCCGGCGGGACCAGCTCCGACGACCAGAATATCGGCGTGCGCCGGCAGAACATCCGACGATTTCCCCTGCTCGGGCGCGACTTCCGATGAACCCATGCGACCAATACTCGCAGCACATCACCACGCGCGCATATTTGCCCCGGGGTTCGCCGCCGGGCGTTTCGATTCGCGTGGCGGGTGTTTCGTTGGTCGCACTACGGTGGTGTCCATAGGGGGTGATCGACGCACACGCTAGGTTCTTTGGCGTGGGGTCGGACGCGGCACTGGGAGAAGAAATGAGCGCATCAGCTGTGAGCGATGAGAGCACCGTGGTCGCGGGGGTGGATCTTGGTGATCCCGAGCTCGCCGCCACAGTGCGCAAGGGCCTGATCGAGGTCGAGGACCTGCTCATCACCGAGCTGTCCGACGGCGAGGAATTCCTGCAGGAAGCGGCGCTGCACCTGGCCAAGGCCGGCGGCAAGCGCTTCCGCCCGCTGTTCACCATCCTCACCGGCCAGCTCGGCCCCAACCCCACCAGCCCCGACCTGGTCGTCGCGGGCACCGTGGTGGAGCTGGTGCACCTGGCCACCCTGTACCACGACGACGTCATGGACGAGGCCTCCATGCGCCGCGGCGCCCCCAGCGTGAACTCCCGCTGGGGCAACTCCGTCGCCATCCTCGCGGGCGACTACCTGTTCGCGCACGCCTCCCGCCTGGTCTCCACCCTCGGCCCGGACGCGGTCCGGATCATCGCCGAGACCTTCGCCGAGCTGGTCACCGGCCAGATGCGCGAGACCATCGGCGCCCGGCAGTCCCAGGACCCGGTCGAGCACTACCTGCGCGTGGTGTGGGAGAAGACCGGCTCGCTGATCGCCGCCGCCGGACGCTTCGGCGGCACCTTCTCCGGCGCGAGCCTGGACCACGTGGAACGCCTGGCCCGCCTCGGCGACGCCGTGGGCACCGCCTTCCAGATCGCCGACGACATCATCGACATCTCCTCGGCGTCCGAGCAGTCCGGCAAGACCCCCGGCACCGACCTGCGCGAGGGCGTGCACACCCTGCCCGTCCTCTACGCGCTGCGTGACGAGGGCGCCGAGGGCGACCGCCTGCGCAAGCTGCTGGCCACCCCGCCGCAGACCGACGCCGACGTGGAGGAGGCCCTCTACCTGCTGTCGCGTTCGCGCGGCCTGGTGCTGGCCAAGGAGAAGCTGCACGGCTACGCCGACATCGCCCACGCGGAACTCTCGGCCCTGCCCGGCGGCCCGGCCAACGACGCGCTCGAGCAGCTGGTTCGCTACACCATCGAACGGGTCGGCTGACGCTCCCGGGGGAACCTGTTCCTGGCCCGTATCGTTGACCAGGTGTAACGACCCGTATGGGCGCCACTTGGTGGTTCGCGGCCCGTCTCGTTCTGGACTGCGGCTCGATAGACCTCCGCTTTGGAGCGGGGGAGCGAAGCGGAGACCTCCAGGGCCGCGAACCCGCCCGGAGCGAAGCGGAGGGCAAGAATTGCACAGTCACGGGTATGCGAACGGGTTGAAGACGTTCGGACTCTTGGTCGGGATGTCGGCGCTGATCGTGTTCGTGGGAGCGCTGTTCCGCAGCCCCACGATCCTGATCCTGTCGATCGTGCTGGCCGTCGGCATGAACGCCTACGCGTACTTCAACAGCGACAAGCTCGCGTTGAAGGCCATGCACGCGCAGCCGGTCACCGAGCTGGAAGCCCCGGCCATGTACCGCATCGTGCGCGAGTTGGCCACGGCCGCGCGCCAGCCCATGCCGCGCCTGTACATCAGTCCCACCAATGCGCCCAATGCCTTTGCCACCGGCCGTAATCCGCGTAATGCCGCGGTCTGCTGCACCACCGGCATCCTGCAGATCCTCGACGAACGGGAGCTGCGCGCGGTGCTGGGGCACGAGCTGTCCCACGTCTACAACCGCGACATCCTGATCTCGTCGGTCGCGGGCGCGCTCGCCTCGGTCATCTCCGGCCTGGCCAATCTGGCCTTCTTCGCGGGCGCCTTCGGCGGCGGCAACCGCAATGGCGAGGGCCCGAATGTCATTGCGCTGCTGCTGGTCTCATTGCTGGGACCGATCGCGGCCACGCTCATCAAACTGGCCGTCTCCCGCTCCCGCGAATACCAGGCCGACCAGGACGGCGCGGAACTCACCGGCGACCCCCTGGCGCTCGCCTCGGCCCTGCGCAAACTGGAACGCGGCACCCAGGCCGCCCCGCTGCCCCCCGAACCGCAGCTGACCGCCCAGTCCCACCTGATGATCGCCAACCCCTTCCGGGCCGGCGACAAGATGGCCCGCTGGTTCTCCACCCACCCCCCGATGGCGGACCGCATCGCCCGCCTCGAGGAGTTGGCGGGCGGCCCCCGCCATTGAGGGGGTCCGGGGGCCAGGCCCCCGGGATTCCCATTTTCTGGGGTGTGGGGGGCGAAGCCCCCACCTGTTCCGCCGCTCCTAGCGGTAGTTCACGAACTGCAGGGCGATCTCGAAGTCGCTGCCCTTGAGCAGGGAGATGACCGACTGGAGGTCGTCGCGGCTCTTGCTGCTGACCCGCAGCTCCTCGCCCTGGATCTGCGCCTTCACGCTCTTGGGGCCCTCGTCACGGATCTTCTTCGCGATCTTCTTCGCGTTCTCCGTGGTGATGCCCTGCACCAGGGTGCCTGTGATTTTGTACACCTTGCCGGAGGCCTGCGGATCGCCCGCGTCGAACGCCTTGAGCGAGATGTCGCGGCGGATCAGCTTCTCCTTGAACACGTCCAGGGCCGCCTTCACGCGGTCCTCGGACTCGGCGCTGAGGATGATCTTCTCCTCGCCCGACCATTCGATGCTCGCCCCGGTGCCGCGGAAGTCGTAGCGCTGGCTCAGCTCCTTGGCAGCCTGGTTCAGGGCGTTGTCCACCTCCTGGCGATCGATCTTGCTGACCACATCGAACGACGAATCCGCCACACTCTTCTCCTGTCCGAGATCGGATATTCGGGATGTTCCAACGCCGACGCTAGCCGCTCCGGCATGGCTGTATCCAGCCGGTTTGCATTCCGGGCGTGGGTTCAGGGTATTCTGCTGAAGCGCTGGAAGGCGTACCCCGGCGGATTGCCCGAGCGGCCAAAGGGAGCTGACTGTAAATCAGCCGCGTAATGCTTCGGAGGTTCAAATCCTTCATCCGCCACTGCAAGAGCCCCGCAGACGAGAGTCTGCGGGGCTCTCTGCGTTTGGCCTCCGCTTCGCTCGCCCGCTCCAAGGCGGAGGTCTATCGAGCCGCGGTCCAGAATCGGGACGGCCGCGAACCGGAGAGTGGTTCAAAACATCCTCTGACCAGGCGGTTTGGAGAGTGCGCGGGGATGTGTGTAATCTCGTTCAAGTCGTCAGCGCCCCGGTCCAGACCGGAGCAAGACAGACACGCCCCCTTAGCTCAGTCGGCAGAGCGTTTCCATGGTAAGGAAAAGGTCAACGGTTCGATTCCGTTAGGGGGCTCGCCGGATTGCCGGTGGTGAACGGCTCGGCTTCTCCTAGCAGGACCCGGGACCTCCCCGCCGTCAAGTACCGACACCAGATGGCGGTGTAGCTCAGTCGGTAGAGCAAACGACTCATAATCGTTGTGTCGCCGGTTCAAGTCCGGCCATCGCTACATACTGATATCCCAATCAGGCTGACCGGAAAGAAGGCAATCGTGGCCGCGAAGTCCACTGATATCCGGCCAAAGATCACCTTGGCCTGCGAGCAGTGCAAGCACCGCAACTACATCACCAAGAAGAATCGGCGTAACGACCCGGACCGTCTCGAGCTGAAGAAGTTCTGCCCGAACTGCGGTACCCACCGGGCGCATCGCGAGTCTCGCTAACTTAAACCCGCGCGAATCAACCGCGTGGACAGAGTGCCGGATCGGTAAGTCACCTAGTCTCTTAGAAAGGGACAAGGGACCCGGTCCGGCACTTGGCGTATATAGCGGTGGTTCTGCGCTCTCGCCCGTTCCCGTTTCCTGGGAGCAGATAGGGACTTCCTGCCGTGACGATCAACACCGAGATTGACATCGAGGCCGACATGGTCGAATCCGAGCTCTTCGACCCCGCCGCGCACGCCGCCGCCATGGTCGGCCACCACTACCGCGTCGAGGACTACTACGAGGTCGGCCGCGAGAAGGTGCGCGAGTACGCCCGCGCGGTGCAGGATTACCACCCGGTGCACTGGGACGAGGACGCCGCCGCCGCGCACGGTCACGACGGCCTGGTCGCCCCCCTCACCTTCATCTCCCTGGTCGGAATCCTGGCCCAGCGCAAGCTCTTCGAGCAGATCGTCACCGGCTACGACCTGAGCCAGATCATGCAGACGGACCAGATCCTGGAGTTCCACCGTCCGATCAGGGCCGGGGACCAGCTGACCTGCGTCGTCTACCTGCACTCGTTCCGCCAGGCCTTCGGCGGCGACATCATCGTCACCCGCAACGACGTGCTCGCTCAGAACGACGAACTGGTGCTCACCACCTACACCACCCTGATCGGCCGCAGCGGCGGCGACATCGACCCCAATATCGGTGACGCCGTGCGCAATGTGCTCATGCACGGGGTCGGCCCGGACGCCGCCGACGCGGGCGAGCCCATCGAGATCGACACCCCCGACCAGTCCGTGGCGGCGCTGCCGACCGCCGCCGTGGTGGCCAGCGCGCAGACCCGCCGCTTCGAGGATGTCGCCGCCGGCGACGAACTGCCCTCCCGCATCGTGCAGCTGACCCGCGGCGACCTGGTGAACTACGCCGGCGTCTCCGGCGACGCCAACCCGATCCACTGGAGCGACGACGTCGTGAAGCTGGTCGGCCTGGAAAACGTTGTCGCGCACGGCATGCTGACGATGGGCCTGGGTGGCGGCTTCGTCACCTCGTGGCTGGGCGACCCGGGTTCGGTCAAGGAGTACAACGTCCGCTTCACCAGCCCCGTGTACGTCCCGATCGACAGTCCCGCGGAGATCGAGTACACCGGCAAGGTGAAGTCGGTGGACCCCGAGACCCGCACCGCGGTGATCGCCATCGTGGCGAAGTCGGAGGGCCGCAAGATCTTCGGTCGCGCCACCGCGACGGTGCAGCTCGGCTGACCGGAAACCGGGGTAAGCCGCGACACCCCGATTGGCGATCGTCAGTCGGGGTAACGTACACTCGAAAATCTGGGGTCACCAGCCGATGCGCGCTGCTCCGAGGAGCGGCGCGTGTTGTATGAAATGACCCTGTAGTACAACTGAAAAGAACAGTGGCTGGAAGCAACCCCGTCCAGCCGAAGGGGCGTAGCTCAACTGGCAGAGCAGCGGTCTCCAAAACCGCAGGTTGCAGGTTCAAGTCCTGTCGCCCCTGCCCTGGATGCCGACTTAGAGAGGATCGACGTGAGCGACGAGCGGGACACTCGCCACGAAGATGGCGACGACACCGCCGCGGTGGCTCGTCCGAGCGGCAAGCGGTCCGCCCGGCGCACCCGCGCCGCGTCGTCCAGCGCCGTCGCGACGATCGAACGACCGTCGGATTCGGCCAAGGCAGCCACCAAGCAGTCCGGCAAAGGCAAGAAGGCCGGGCAGAGCGGTTCGGGCAATCCGTTCAAGCGCCTGATGAAGTTCCTCAAGGAAGTCATCGCGGAACTTCGCAAGGTCATCTGGCCCAACCGCAAGCAGATGGTCACCTATACGAGCGTTGTCCTGGTGTTCGTGATTTTCATCATCGCGTACATCAGCGGTTTGGATGTGGCGTTCATCAAGGGTGTCAACTGGCTCTTCGGCTAGGCGGCACGGTGACCGCGTCTGACCGTCGCGGCCGGTGACCGGCCCCCGGGCAGAGGCGGGGAGCGGGAACATCCGCCGGGCTATGCCTTGCCCCGGCGCGCAGAGGATTACGTGACGACTAAGGAAGCGAGTGCCCCAGTGAGCACCCCGGAGAACGGCACAACCGAGGAATTCCCGGTGGATGACGTGGTGATCGAAGAGACCACCGCGGACGTCGAGGACGCTGAGGGCTTCGCCGACGCCGACGAGTTCGCGGCGGACGCCGAAGAGGCCGAGCCCGCGCAGCCCGCGGCCGAGATCTCCGACGAGCCCGCCGACCCGGTCGCCGAGATGACCGCCGCGCTGCGTCGCGCGCCCGGTGACTGGTACGTCGTGCACTCTTACGCCGGGTACGAGAACAAGGTGAAGACCAATCTCGAGACCCGTGTGCAGAACCTCGGTCTCGAGGACTACATCTTCCAGGTCGAGGTGCCGACCGAAGAGGTCACCGAGATCAAGAACGGCCAGAAGAAGAACGTCAACCGCAAGGTGCTGCCGGGCTACATCCTGGTCCGCATGGAGCTGAACGACGAGTCCTGGGGCGCGGTGCGCAACACCCCCGGTGTCACCGGTTTCGTCGGCGCCACCTCGCGTCCCTCGCCGCTGACCATTCCGGACGTGGTGAAGTTCCTGGTCCCGGCCGCGCAGCAGAAGAAGGCCGCCGCGCCGGCCGCCGCCGCTGCCGCCGCCACGACCGGTGGCGACACCACCGTCGCGAAGCCGATCATCGAGGTCGACTTCGAGGTCGGCGAGTCGGTGACCGTCATGGACGGCCCGTTCGCGACCCTGCCGGCCAGCATCTCCGAGGTCAACGCCGAGCAGCAGAAGCTCAAGGTGCTGGTCTCGATCTTCGGCCGCGAGACCCCGGTCGAACTGGCGTTCACGCAGGTCGCCAAGATTTAGTCGCAGGGAGGCGGTGGCCCGGGTTTCACCCGGTGTCACCGCCTTTTTCGCGTTCACGTAGACTTGCCGGGTTGTGCCTAGGGCCTGATCTCGAGCTGCCCTGGGCGCAAGTCCCGGAAAAGGCTTACGGGTGATCCGTAAGGAACCTAACCAAGGAAGAAAGATGCCCCCGAAGAAGAAGAAGGTCGCTGGGCTCATCAAGCTCCAGATCCAGGCCGGCCAGGCCAACCCGGCTCCGCCGGTGGGTCCGGCGCTGGGTCAGCACGGCGTCAACATCATGGAGTTCTGCAAGGCGTACAACGCGGCGACCGAGTCGCAGCGTGGCAACGTCATCCCGGTCGAGATCACGGTCTACGAAGACCGCACGTTCGACTTCAAGCTGAAGACGCCGCCCGCCGCGCGTCTGCTGCTGAAGGCCGCCGGTGTGCAGAAGGGCTCCGCCGAGCCGCACCGCACCAAGGTCGCGCAGATCACCATGGACCAGGTCCGTGAGATCGCCAAGACCAAGCAGGAAGACCTGAACGCCAACGACATCGACGCCGCGGCGAAGATCATCGCTGGTACTGCCCGCTCGATGGGTATCACCATCGCGGAGTAAGAGCCTTCCGGCTCGGTGGGAGGGACCGCCTGTCCCGCACCACTTCTGACTTAGACAAGGACAGATCAACATGGCAAAACGAAGCAAGGCTTATCTCGAGGCGGCCGCCAAGGTCGACCGCGCTGCTCTCTACGCTCCGCTGGCCGCCGCGCGGCTCGCGAAGGAGACCGCCACCACCAAGACCGACGCGACCGTCGAGGTTGCCGTCCGTCTGGGTGTCGACCCGCGTAAGGCCGACCAGATGGTCCGCGGCACCGTCAACCTGCCGCACGGCACCGGTAAGACCGCCCGCGTCATCGTGTTCGCCGTCGGTGACAAGGCCGCCGAGGCCGAGGCCGCCGGTGCCGACGCCGTGGGCGCCGAGGACCTGATCGAGCGCATCCAGGGCGGCTGGCTGGAGTTCGACGCCGCGATCGCCACCCCGGACCAGATGGCCAAGGTCGGTCGTATCGCTCGCGTGCTGGGCCCGCGTGGCCTGATGCCGAACCCGAAGACCGGCACGGTCACCCCCGATGTCACCAAGGCTGTCAACGACATCAAGGGCGGCAAGATCAACTTCCGCGTCGACAAGCAGGCCAACCTGCACTTCGTGATCGGCAAGGCTTCCTTCGACGAGAAGAAGCTGGCCGAGAACTACGGCGCCGCCCTCGACGAGATCCTGCGTGTCAAGCCCTCCACCGCGAAGGGCCGCTACGTCAAGAAGGTGACGTTCTCGACGAACACCGGACCGGGCATCCCGGTGGATCCGAACCGCACCCGCAACTTCGCCGAAGAGGACTGAGTCCCTTCCGCGTAGCGTAGCGACGCAAGAACATCCAAGGGCCGGCACGAGAAATCGTGCCGGCCCTTGGTGTTGGTTGGGGTGCTCCGAGCGTCACAGGTCGTGGAGGCCGCAGATCGGGTCGCCGGTGCTCATGGTGCACAGGGATCGGATGAGCGTGCCCACGATCGGGGTGACGATGGCGGCTGATCCGGCCTGGAGCAGTGCGGATCCGGCGTCGACGCCTGCCGATCCGGTCGTGCGCGGGGGCAACGTGACATCGGCGTTCGCCGGAACCGCGGCGAGGCCCGCGATCGCGGTGGAAAGTGCCACGGCGGCAAGGACTTTCGAGACCGTTCTGGTCATTGTTTCCTCCTGGAGCCAGTTGCGCCGACACTATCCGAGATCAGCCAGTTTGAAATACCCCATTTTTACAGTCTGTCGCGTCCGGAAATTCGATGACAGGGTGCGCACATGCGCCGCCTCGCCTTGACTCTCACCGCAGCCGCCCTCCTCGCCGGACTGCTGGCCGCCCCAGCCGCCGTTGCCGAGCCTGTCACGCTGGTGCCGGCGCCGGTCGCCGATTCCGGATCTGCCATCCCCACGAACTGGGGCGACGGGTCTCTGCTCTACCTGCTGCCAGGGGCGGTGCTGGTGGGGATTCCATTCATGGGATCCGCCGAGCTGCTGGGCTGCGGATACTGGGACGCTCCTCGCTCCACCACACCGCAATGTCAGCTGATGTACGCCTTCTTCTCGGGCAGCAGCACCCTGAGCGGGGTGCGCTGACATGCGCCGACTCGTTTTCGCCCTGACCGCCGCCACGGTGGCGGCGGGCGCGATCGCGGCGCCCGTCGCATCCGCCCAGCCCCTCGAACCGCCGACCGCCATCGCCGACAGCGGTTCGCTGGCCGACGGCTCCGGCCCGCTGGGCACCCTGCCCTTGATCGTGCTCTTCTTCCCCTACGCCGGATCGGCGATCGCGCTGGGCTGCCCGCTCGGCTCGGGGTCGGGCACCGGCCAGGGCACTCAGGACCCCAACCGTCCCGAACACTGCAAGATGCTGGACAACCTCTACTTCGGCAGTGCGTAGCAGCGCACGGCGATCGAGCGGGCCTGCGCTGCTCTCCGCACCCCGTTTTGGCGTATCGATGCTGGTCCGCTATATTGGACGACGGTCATCGACATGCTCTCCGGAGTTTCGGTGATCACCCCACATCGTTCTACCGAAGACCGTTGGTTGCTGCCGTCAGGCGGCTGAAGGTCCGGCGATATTGCCGGCGACCCACGCAGGGAGAGCCGAGGTCGGGAAGCCCGCGAGAGATCGCGATCGTTTCTTGTGCGCCCCGGGTTCGCTCTGCGACCGGGGCGTTAGCTTTGTCGCCGGCCCCTGTTGGCGGAACTCGGTAGTTCATACGAGAACCGACCATCCAGAGAGGAGGCGAAGTATGGCGAATTCTGAGAAGGTCACCGCGGTCGCGGAGATCACCGAGCAGTTCAAGGCGTCCACCGCGACGGTTGTCACGGAGTACCGCGGTCTGTCGGTCAGCAAGATCACCGAGCTGCGTCGTGCGCTCGGCGCGAACGCTACTTACTCCGTCGCCAAGAACACCCTGGTCAAGCGCGCTGCCGCCGAGGCGGGCGTGGCTGGCCTGGATGACTTGTTCGTCGGTCCGACCGCTATCACCTTCATCACCGGCGAGCCGGTCGAGGCCGCCAAGGCGCTGAAGGCGTTCGCCAAGGACAACAAGGCGCTCATCATCAAGGGCGGCTACATGGACGGCGCTGCGCTGTCCGTGGCTGAGGTCGAGCGCATCGCCGACCTCGAGTCGCGCGAGGTGCTGCTGGCCAAGCTGGCCGGCGCCATGAAGGGCAACCTGTCGAAGGCTGCCGGCCTGTTCGCCGCCCCCGGCAACCAGGTCGCGCGCCTCATGGCCGCGCTGCAGGAGAAGAAGCAGGCCGAGGGTGGCGCTGCCGCTCCGGCCGCCGACGCTGCTGCCGACGCCGAATAAGTCACTACCCCAAACCTATTCGTCGCCGCGGCGCGGTGACGGAACTACCGAAAGGAAATATCAATGGCCAACGTTGATGAGCTGCTCGAGACCTTCGCCGGCATGACCCTGCTGGAGCTGTCCGAGTTCGTGAAGGCGTTCGAGGACAAGTTCGAGGTCACCGCTGCCGCTCCGGTCGCCGTCGCCGTCGCGGGTGCCGCCGGCGCCCCGGCCGAGGCCGCCGAGGAGCAGGACGAGTTCGACGTCATCCTCGAGGGTGCCGGCGACAAGAAGATCCAGGTCATCAAGGTCGTGCGTGAGATCGTCTCCGGCCTGGGCCTGAAGGAAGCCAAGGACCTGGTCGAGGGCGCCCCGAAGCCGATCCTGGAGAAGGTCGCCAAGGACGCCGCCGAGGCTGCCAAGGCGAAGCTCGAAGAGGCCGGCGCCAAGATCACCATCAAGTAAGACGGTGTGTCTCACCGGGGTCACAACCCCGGTGGCGCGGTAATTGTGAAAAGGGCGGTTCCCATTGTGGGACCGCCCTTTTCGCGTATTCTGCTGCCGTGATTGGCGCGTGATCGGTACTGCAATGCGAATGTTGCTACCGACCGGTCAGGTCCCGGTGTCCGAGACGGTATATATGCGATACAGTGACCGGACCTACTGTGACGCGCCACACCGCGCGAAATTTGTGGCGGAACGTCCCACATGTAGGGCGCTCGTCGGAGAAAGTGGAGGTTGGCGTGGGCGTCGAGGTCAGGACCGAAGGCATCACGAAGTCGTTCGGATCCCAGCGTATTTGGCAGGACGTCTCGCTGACGTTGCCTCCGGGGGAAGTCAGCGCTCTGCTCGGCCCGTCGGGTACCGGTAAGTCCGTCTTCCTGAAGTCGTTGATCGGTCTGCTCCGTCCGGAGAAGGGCTCGATCTACATCGACGGCACCGACATCACCACCTGCTCGAACAAGGATCTGTACGAGATCCGCAAGCTGTTCGGCGTCCTCTTCCAGGACGGCGCGCTGTTCGGGTCGATGAACCTGTTCGACAACACGGCCTTCCCGTTGCGCGAGCACACCAAGAAGAGCGAATCCGAGATCAAGAAGATCGTCATGGAGAAGCTCGAGCTGACCGGTCTGCTCGGCGCCGAGGGCAAGCTGCCCGGCGAGATCTCCGGCGGTATGCGCAAGCGTGCCGGCCTGGCTCGCGCGCTGGTGCTGGACCCGCAGATCATCCTCGTCGACGAGCCGGACTCCGGTCTGGATCCCGTTCGTACGACCTACCTCTCGCAGCTGTTGATCGACATCAACGCGCAGATCGACGCGACGATCCTGATCGTCACGCACAACATCAACCTGGCCCGTACGGTGCCGGACAACATCGGCATGCTGTTCCGCCGCAATCTGGTCATGTTCGGTCCCCGCGAGGTGCTGCTCACCTCGGAGGAGCCGGTGGTCAAGCAGTTCCTCAACGGCCGCATGCAGGGCCCGATCGGTATGTCCGAGGAGAAGGACGAAGCCCAGATGGCCCGCGAGCAGGCCATGTTCGACTCGGGTCACCACGCCGGTGGCGCGGAGGAGATCGAGGGCATCATCCCGCAGATGCGGGCGCAGCCGGGCATGCCGGTGCGTGGTGCGGTGGGCCGTCGCCGTGAGCGGGTCCGCCAGATCATGCACACCCTGCCGCCCGCCGCGCAGGAGGCGATCCGGGAGTCCATGGCCGAGAACGGCGATGCCGACACGCAGGTGATGCCCGCGTACCAGGGTGGCTACGACTCCACGGTTCGACAGAACCTAACTAACGGGTAACATACGGCCCGTGAACCCCTCCTCGACGCGACTGCGCACCTCGGTCGAGTCGGGACTTGCCCAGGCCGGCAATGTTTTCGGACTCTTTCTCGACGTGTTCCGGAAGACGTTCCGCCGGCCTTTCCAGTGGCGGGAGTTCATCGAGCAATCGTGGTTCATCGCGAGCGTCTCGATCCTCCCCGCCGCACTGGTGGCAATCCCGTTCGGCGCCGTGGTGGCCCTGCAGACCGGCTCGCTCATCAAGCAGCTGGGGGCGGAGAACTTCACCGGCGCGACCAGCGTGCTGGCCACGGTCCAGCAGGCCGCACCGGTGGTGACCGCATTGATCATCGCCGGAGCCGCCGGCTCCGCTGTGGCCGCCGATCTCGGCTCGCGCACCATTCGCGAGGAGATCGACGCCATGGAAGTGCTCGGCATCGATCCCATTCAGCGCCTGGTGGTTCCGCGCGTGCTGGGCATGATGCTGGTCGCCTTCCTGCTCAACGGCATGGTCTCGGTCGTCGGCATCTGCGGCGGCTACTTCTTCAACGTGGGTCTGCAGGGCGGCACGCCGGGCGCGTACCTGGCGTCCTTCTCCGCCCTCGCACAGATCCCCGACCTGGTGATCGGTGAGATCAAGGCACTGATCTTCGGTGTGGTGGCGGGCGTGATCGCCGCCTACAAGGGCCTGCATCCCAAGGGGGGACCGAAGGGCGTGGGTGACGCGGTGAACCAGTCGGTGGTCATCACGTTCCTCGTGCTCTTCTTCCTGAACCTCATCCTCACCCTGATCTATCTTCAGGTCGTACCCGCAAAGGGCGCGTGACAATGGTTGTTTCGCAGCGCTCCACCGTTTTCTCCCGGTCGGCGCGTCGGGTCAAGCCCGCGCTCATGGCACCGGTCAACATGGTCGACAAGGCCGGCGACCAGATGTCGTTCTACTCGCGGGCGATCGGCGCCATCCCACGGACCATCGTGCACTTCCGCAAGGAGGTCACCCGGCTGCTGGCCGAGGTGACCTTCGGGTCGGGCGCGCTGGCGGTCATCGGCGGCACCATCGGCGTCATCGTGTTCATGTCGGCCTCGGTCGGTGTGGTGGTGGGCCTGCAGGGCTTCAAGGCGCTCGACGCCCTGGGCTCGGGCGTGCTCACCGGCTTCCTCACCGGGTACATCAACACCCGTGAGCTCGCGCCCCTGGTTGCGGCACTGGCACTTTCGGCGACGGTCGGCTGTGGTTTCACCGCGCAGCTGGGCGCCATGCGGATCTCCGAGGAGATCGACGCGCTCGAGGTGATGGCGGTGCCGTCGGTGCCGTTCCTGGTGACCACCCGCGCCATCGCGGGCTTCCTCGCGGTGATCCCGCTGTACGTGGTCGGCCTGCTGGGCACCTACCTGGCCTCGCGGTTGATCAGCATCTACTTCAACGGGCAGTCGAGCGGCTCCTACGACCACTACTTCGCGTTGTTCCTGCCACCCGAGGACGTGCTCTATTCGTTCGTGAAGGTGCTGGTCTTCGCGTTCGTGATCATCCTCGTGCACTGCTACTACGGCTACAACGCCACCGGCGGTCCCGCGGGTGTCGGCGTGGCCGTGGGCCGCGCCGTGCGCGCCGCGATCGTGCTGATCAACGTGCTGGACTTCTTCCTTTCCCTGGCGATCTGGGGCACGACGACGACGGTGCGGGTGGCGGGATGAACGGTCAGCGGCCGGAGGAGGCAGCTTGCGTAACCACGCAGGCCGCCCGCTCATCCCGGATGGAGTCAGCATGAGCAACCCGGAGCGCGGGCAGACGCTGAAGAAGCGGACCCTGGGCGTGCTGTTCTTCGCGCTGGTGGCGCTGTTCCTGTGGACCACCATCGCCGTCTACAACAAGCAGTTCGTGGACACGGTGCGGGTCAACCTGGTCACCGACACCGTCGGCAACGCGCTGACCCGCAACGCGGACGTGAAGGTCCGCGGCGTGACCGTCGGCGAGCTGCGTTCGAGCAGCTACGACGGCAAGAACGTGCACCTGGACCTGGCCATCGACCCCGCCAAGGCGGACAAGATCCCGTCCAACGTGACCGCGCGGCTGCTGCCCAAGACGCTGTTCGGTGAGCGCTACATCGACCTGGTGTGGCCGGACAGCCCGCAGGGCCACCTCACCGAGGGCCTCACCCTGCACCAGGACACCTCCGGCAACGCCGTCGAGGTGAGCCAGCTGCTGGACCACATCCTGCCGCTGCTGCAGGCGATTCCGCCGCAGTACCTGTCCTCCACGCTGGGCGCGCTGTCCAACGCGCTGCAGGGTCAGGGCGAGGAGCTGGGCAAGACCATCGACCGGCTCGACGACATCGTGACCCAGGTGAACGGCGTGATGCCGACCCTGCAGGACGATCTGAAGAGCCTGGCCGACGTGGCGACCACCTACTCCGACGCCGCGCCGCAGCTGGTGTCCGCGCTGGACAACCTGCGCACCACCAACGCGACCGTGGTGCAGAAGAAGTCGCAGATCGACACCCTGCTGGCGACGCTCACCCCGAGCGCCACCACCACCGCCGACTTCCTGCTGCTCAACCGCGACAACATCATCGACGTGGCCGCGGACTCGCGGCCCGCGCTGGAGCAGCTGGCCAAGTACTCGCCCAGCTACAGCTGCGCGCTGGCCGGTTTCGCCGAGCTGAAGCCGCGCATCGACACGCTCTTCGGCAAGGGCACCGACATGCCGGGTTCGCGGGTGAGCGTCTCGATCGTGAACCCGCGCGGGCGCTACGTTCCCAACCAGGACGAGCCGCGCTGGTTCGATTCGCGCGGTCCGCTCTGCATTCCGATGTACCCGCCCTTCACCGATCCGGGTCAGTACACCGACGGTTCCGCGAACGACGGCTCCTACCAGCCGCCGAGCCGGAACCCGGGTGACCAGAACATCGGCCGGATGCAGGCGCCGCAGTACAAGGTGTACGGGCCCCAGACGCCGACGACCGCGTACTCGCCGCAGGAGTCCCAGGCGCTGGGCACGATCTACGGTGCCGCCCACGGCGTTTCGCCCGAGGAGGTGCCCAGCTGGGTCACCAAGATCGCCGCGCCCGCCTTCCGCGGCAGTGAGGTGAGCGTCAAGTGAAGGATCTGTTGCGCGGCCTCGGGCCGACGCTGACCAAACTGATCGCCTTCATTCTCGTCACGGTCTTCCTGACGGGCGTGCTGGCGCTCACCATCGCCAACTACGGTGGCGGCGGCACCAAGTTCAATGCCCGCTTCACCGACGTGACCTCCCTGAACAAGGGTGACGAGGTCCGGGTCGCGGGTGTCCGCGTCGGCAAGGTGACCAATGTGGCCATCGTGGACAAGCGCCTGGCCAATGTGGAATTCGAACTGACCGACCGGGATTGGCTGCCCGCCTCGACCACGGCGACCATCAAGTACCGGAACCTGGTGGGCCAGCGCTACATCGCGCTGGAGCAGGGGACCGGGCAGCAGGGCCGCAAGCTGAACAAGGGCGCGACGATCCCGCTGGAGCGCACCAAGCCCGCGGTCAATCTGACCGAGCTGTTCAACGGCTTCCGCCCGTTGTTCCAGACCCTCACCCCCGAGGACGTCAACAAGCTGTCCTACGAGATCATCCAGGTCTTCCAGGGCGAGTCCGGCACCATCGCGGACCTGGTGGCCAACACCGCCTCGCTGACCAACAAGATCGCCGACAAGGACGCGGTGATCGGTGAGCTGATCAAGAACCTGAATCTGGTGCTGGACAGCATCAATTCGCGCGGCGACCAGCTCGACCAGTTGATCGTGAACACCGAGGCGCTGGTCTCCGGCCTGAACGCCGAGCGCGGCACCATCGGTTCCGCGGTCTCCTCGCTGGGCGGCCTGGCCCAGGCCACCGCCGACCTGCTGGTCCCGGTGCGGCCGAACCTGCAGGGCGCGATCGCGGGCCTGAACCAGCTGACCTCGACCCTGAATCAGCGAAAGGACGAGGTCGACGAGGGCCTGACCAACCTGCCGATCAAGATGGAGAAGCTGGGCCGCGCCGCCTCCTACGGCTCCTGGTTCCAGTTCTATCTGTGCGGCATCGACATCGTCGCGGGGCCGGGCGTCAAGGACGCGCCGCAGCTGAACTTCCCGCCCGCGCTCCAGAACCTGCCGACGGTGAATCAGCCGATCTACACGAACCCGGCGCCGCGCTGCCACGGGAAGGGAGGCCGCTGATGGATGACCGCATTGTCATGGGCAAGCGCAGTCCGGCATTCATGGGCGGGCTGGGCCTGTTCCTGGTGCTGCTGGTGACCTTGTCCGCGTTCAACCTGGACAAGCTGCCGCTGATCGGGGCGGGCACCAAGTACACCGCCGAGTTCTCCGAGGCCGCGGGCCTGAAGAAGGGCAACGAGGTCCGCATCGCCGGCGTGAAGGTCGGCGCGGTCTCCGATGTCCGCCTCGACGGCGACAAGGTGCTGGTCGACTTCCGCACTCAGGACGCCTGGATCGGCAACGAGACCACCGCGTCCATCCAGATCAAGACGCTGCTGGGCCAGAAGTACCTGGCGCTCGACCCCAAGGGCGACCGCACCGCGAACCCGCGCGATCGGATTCCGTTGTCGCGCACCGTGTCTCCCTACGATGTGGTGGACGCCTTCAGCGACGCCGCCAAGAACATCGAGGAGACCAACACCGGGCAGCTCGCGCAGAGCTTCCAGGTGCTCTCGGACGCCTTCTCCGCGACCCCGCCGCAGCTGCGCGGGTCCATCGACGGCGTGGCCCGGCTCTCGGAGTCGCTGGCCAAGCGCGACGACCAGCTCAAGAAGCTGTTCGCCGCCACCCGGACCACCTCCAAGGTGCTGGCCGACCGCAATCAGGAGTTCGAGCGGCTGCTCGCCAACGGCGGCCAGCTGATCGCGGAACTCAATGTCCGCCAGCAGGCCATCCACCAGTTGCTGACCGGCGCGAAAACCGTTGCGGCGGAACTGACCGCGCTGGTCAAGGACAACGAGGAGCAGATCGGCCCGGCGCTGACCAACCTCAACAAGACGATCGACATGCTCAACGACCACCAGGCCGACCTGTCCAAGACCCTCACGCTGGCGGCGCCCTTCTACGGGCTGTACTCCAACGTGCTGGGCACCGGCCGCTGGTTCGACGCGGTCATCACGAACCTGATTCCGCCGGCGCTGCCCGATATTCCGGGCAACCGCGATCCGATTCGCAAGTTGGGAGGGTAACTCGTGGCGAAGAATCCGCTGACCGCGCTGAGCGGCACCAGCCGTAAGAGCAAGATCATCGCCGTGGTGGCCGTCCTGGCGGTCGCGCTCGCGGGCGTCGCGTGGTGGAGCTACGACCGGCTCGAAACCACCAAGATCACCGCGTATTTCGACAAGTCGATCGGCATCTACAAGGGCTCCGACGTCCGGGTCCTGGGCGTCCCGGTGGGCCGCGTGGACTCGGTGACCCCCAAGGGCGACGTCGTCGAGGTCGTCATGAAGGTCGACCGCAAGTACGACATCCCCGCCGACGCCAAAGCCGCCCAGATCACCCCCTCCGTGGTGTCGGACCGGTACATCCAGCTCGCGCCCGCCTACAAGGGCGGACCCAAGATGGGGCGCAACGCCACCATCCCCAAGGAGCGCACCGCGACCCCGGTCGAGGTGGACCGCCTCTACAAGAGCATCACCGAACTGTCCGAGGCGCTCGGCCCCAACGGCGCCAACAAGGACGGCGCGCTGAACCAGCTGGCCCGCACCGGCGCCGAGAACCTGGCCGGCAACGGTGACGCGCTGGGCAACAGCTTCACCCAGCTGTCCAGGGCCGCGCACGTGCTCTCCGACTCGCGCACCGACATCTTCGACACGGTCAAGAACCTGCAGACCTTCGTGCAGACCCTGGCCGACAACGACGCGCAGGTCCGGACCTTCAACACGCAGCTGGCCTCGCTGGCCGGGTTCCTGTCCGACGAGCGCCAGACCCTCGGCGACGCGCTGAGCCTGCTCTCGGTCGCGCTCGGCGACGTGGCCCGGTTCATCGACAACAACCGGGAACTGGTGCAGTCCAACGCGGACGCGCTGACCAAGGTCACCCAGACCCTCGCCGATCAGCGCGACGATCTGGCCAAGGCGCTGCCGCTCATCCCGACCGCGCTGAGCAACCTGATCAACGTGCACAACGGTGAGAGCGGGACGCTCGACATGCGCCCCAACTTCACCGATCTACAGGACCCGTTCGGCGTCATCTGCAAGATGCTGGACCTGGGCAAGCTGCGCCCCGGCGACCCCAAGTTCGAGGCCATCTCGCGGCAGCTCGGGCCGATCCTGAACAACTGCAAGCTGATCACCGACCAGCTCACCGCGGGCGTGAAGACGCCGTCGCTGGTGCTGCCCTTCGGCATCCTCAGCGGCGAGAACGAACAGCGCACCGCGGTGCCCGGCTCGGTGCCCGGCAATCCGTCCGACCAGCTGCCGCCGTCGCAGCAGGAAGGTGGACAGCGATGAGCGCCAACCGGATCCGGCGCGCGGCGCTGGTCGCCACCTCGCTCGGCGCGGTGACGCTGGTGGCGGCGGGCTGTGGCGCGGAAAGCATTCCGCTGCCCGGCGGCCCGAACATCGGCAAGAATCCGCTGCACCTCGACATCCGCTTCGCCGACGTGCTGGATCTGGTCCCGCAGTCCACGGTGAAGGTGGACGGCGTGGCCGTGGGCCGGGTCGACAAGATCCGCATCGCCCCCGACAACGCCTGGGAAGCCAGCGTGCAGGTGCTGGTCAACGATGACGTCAACCTGCCCGCCAATGCCCGGGCCGAGGTCAAGCAGACCAACCTGCTGGGCGAGAAGTACATCGAGCTGTCCGCGCCCGCCAAGGACGCCGATTCCGCGCGCCTGAAGGACGGGGCCCGCATCCCCGTCGAGAACACCCGCACCGCCACCGAGGTGGAGCAGGTACTCGGCGCGCTGTCGCTGCTGCTCAACGGTGGCGGCGTGGCGCAGCTGCAGCCGATCATCGTGGAGCTCAACAAGACTCTGGACGGCCGCGAGGGCAAGGTCCGGGATCTGTTGAACCAGGCCAACACCCTGATCAAGGGCCTCGACGACCAGGTCGGCAACATCACCCGCGCGCTGGACAGCCTGAACACGCTGAGCAGCCGGGTGAGCACCCAGACCACCCAGATCACCAAGATCCTCGACGAGCTGCCCGCGGGCATCAAGATCCTCAATGAGCAACGGCCGCAACTGATCCAGCTGCTGACCCAGCTGGACCGGGTCGGCCAGGCCGGGATCGACGTGCTGGACAAGTCCAAGGAGAACCTGATCACCGACCTGTCCTCGCTGCGGCCCACGCTGCAGGCGCTGGGCGCGTCGGCCGGTGACCTGGTGACGGCGTTCCCGCTCATCCCCACCTATCCATTCCCGGACGAGGCCATCAAGTCCGCGTTCGGCGGCCAGGTCAACACCTGGCTCTCGGTGGATCTGCAGATCGGCGGCCTGCTGTCGAATCTCGGTGTGGGCAAGCCGGATCCGCAGTACCTGCCGCCCGCGGGCCGCCAGGTCAATGTGGATCCGACCAACCCGTACTACAACGGCAACGGGCCGCGCGGCGGCTGGCCGACCGTCTCGCTGCTGCCCCTGCCGTCCACCGTGGCGCGGCCCACCGGGCAGCCGGGACCGACCGATCCGCTCGGATCGATCCTCGAGCAGCTGGGAGTAGGTGGTCCGCGATGACTCGTCTGGTGCGTAATCAGCTGATCGCCTTCGCGATCATCGCCGTGCTCGGCGTCGTCTTCGTCGGCGCCAAATACGTGCGGCTGGACAATATGCTCGGCTTCGGGCTGTACAAGGTGAAGGTGCAGGCCACCGAGACCGGCAACCTGTCCAAGGGTGCGGAGGTCACCTACCGCGGCGTCCCCGTCGGCCGGGTCGGCGACCTCGACATCACCCCCGACGGCGTGCTCATCACCCTGGAGATGAACTCCTCCAAGCCCAAGGTCCCCGCCAACGCCAAGGCCGTGGTCGCCGACCGCTCCGCCATCGGCGAGCAGTTCGTGGACCTGCTGCCCTCCAGCGACGGCGGGCCGTACCTGAAGGACGGCTCGGTCATCACCGGCGCGCAGCTGCCCATCCATGTGGAGGACCTGCTCACCAGCGTCGACACCTTCGCCGGCACCACCGACCTGAAGGCGTTGTCCACCACCATCACCGAGCTCGGCAAGGCCTTCGACGGCAAGGGCGACGACCTCAAGATCCTGATCGACTCGCTCAACAAGTTCACCGCCACCGCGAGCGGCGACAACCTGCAGCAGACCCTGGCCCTGATCCGGTCCGCCCACACCGTGCTGGGCACCCAGGCCGAACAGTCCCCGGCGATCCTGCAGTTCAGCGACGGCCTCGACAAGCTCACCGCGCAGCTGAAGTCCAGCGACCCGGACATCCGCCGCCTGATCGGCACCGGCACCGACGCGGGCTCCTCGATCAACCGCCTGCTCCAGGAGAGCGGTCCGGCCCTCACCAAGGACCTGACCAACCTGCGGGTCCTGTTGCGGGCCATCTCGCCGAAGTTCTACGCCCTCGGCCCGGTGCTGGCCATGCTGCCGCTGCTGCCGCTCGGCGGCTCGTCCACCGCGCCCGGTGACGGCACCACCCACTTCGGCCTGGTGCTCGAGACCAACAACCCGCCCGCCTGCACGCTGGGATACGAAGGCACGCAACGGATTCTGGACCAGATGAAGGCCCAGAACCCCAACTTCGACGACACTCGCGACGACTTCCCGCTCAACACCGCGGCCACCTGTGCGGTGCCGCAGGGCAGCGAGACCGCCGTGCGCGGCGGGGCCCGCGCCGAACTCGCCGACCCCAATGTCGCGCAGCCGTGGGACGACAAGCCCAAGTACGACCCGGAGAAGCTCAACCTGAACCCGGTGGCCACCCAGCTGTCCACCCTCATGGGCATCACTCCCAAGCACTGACCGGCAGGAGAGGAAAGTATGGTGGCGGCGTGAGCCAGGACAAGGACAGCGAATCGGGGGCGAACCTCGAGAAGCCGGCGGTCGAGCCGGTTCCCGACACGACCCCGGACGCGTCCCAGGCCGACGCCGTCACCACCGAACCTCGCGATCCGCGCACCCTGGCCCGGATCGGCGCGGCCGGTCTGCTGGCCGTCTCGGTCGTCGCCGCCGCTGTCATCGGGTTCCTGTGGATCGGGGACAGCAAGGACGAGTCCCGGGCCGAGGCCCGCGACGCCGCCCTCACCGACGCCCGACAGGCCGCGGTCAACCTCATGTCGATCAATCCCGACGACATCGACGGATCGCTGGCGAACATCCGGTCATCGATGACGGGGGACCTGCTGAAGCAGCAGGAGGACGGGCAGGAACAGCTCAAGCAGACCGCGCAGGAGTCCAAGACGCGGATCGAGTCCGCGGTCGAGGGCATCACGCTCACCTCGCTCAACAGTGAACGCGACCATGCCTCGGCCTTCGCGGTCCTGAAGATCACCCGCAGCTGGCCCGGCGGCCAGCCCGCCTCCTTCCGCCAGCTGTGGACCCTCGACCTGGTCAAGCAGGGCAGCACCTGGAAGGCCGAGAAGGCGCAGAACCTGGGCGAACCGGTGCCGCTGGGCTCCGGACAGCCCGCCCAGCAGCCGACCACGGCACCCAAGCCGGGCAACTAGGAGGGAGTGACCATGGCCAACCGGAAACGACCCGTCAATCGCGTCACCCCGCGCCGCCCGGCCGCCCAGCGCGGCACCGCGTCGCGGACCACCGCCGCGGACGTGAGCGCCCGGTCCACCACCGAGCGTTCCGAGAACACCGCCTCGCGCGCCACCCCGCGCGGTCGGGTCCGGGCCGGTATCCGCGGCCGGGGCCCGGCCAAAGACCGTGCCTCGCAACAGTATTCCAAGCTGACCGGGCAGGGCGGGTTTTGGCCCAACTGGGGCATCGCGACCGTCTGCGCGGCGCTGTCGGCCCTGCTGCTGGCCTTCGCGATCGTGGGTGCGGTGAATCACTGGGTGAGCAAGCCCAACTCCGGCTCCGGCAATCTCGCCTACGTCGACAACGCGGCCACCGACGAGGTCAAAGCCGCCGCCGACCACGCCCTGACCACGCTCTACGGCTACAAGGCCGCCGAGATCGACAAGTGGAAGGGTTCGGTCAACTCGGTCCTCACCGAGAAGATGCAGAAGGACTTCGCCAAGTTCGTCGACACCACCGTCGACACCATCAAGCAGACCCAGACCGACACCACGGTCAAGACCGACCCGATCGGCGTGACGCTGCTCACCGGCGACCGGGCCGAGCTGCTGGTGAATCTGAACATCTCCGCCGTCAAGGACGGCAAGCCCGAGCCCCTCGCGTCGGGCCCGATCGTGCTGCGGATGCAGAAGACCGACGGCCACTGGCTGGCCTCGGAGATCACCGACAAGTAGGCCGTGGAGATCCCCGGCGGGAGTCGGGGATCACCGGTAAGTCGGTCGTCACATCGCCTGCTCGCCGCCGTCTTTCCGGCATTGCGCGACGTCGGAGGGTGATCTTGCTCTGCGACAGGCGATCTCGCGTTTTGTCAACTCGGCCCGCCACTTGACGACTTTCGTCCTAGCCGTCACGCTATTCACAACAGCGGCGGCTGTCACAGGAGACAACTCGCCGGCGTGGGCACTGTGAAC
The DNA here is from genome assembly GCF_042874235.1 of Nocardia sp. NPDC004151. NCBI lineage: Bacteria > Bacillati > Actinomycetota > Actinomycetes > Mycobacteriales > Nocardiaceae > Nocardia > Nocardia sp. NPDC004151. Next base: position 197,944 of record NZ_JBIAMR010000003.1, read on the forward strand.
GCAGCCAGCGGACTCTGAGGCCCGGCCGGACACTTGTGAAGACCGCCACTCGGCTGTGGCGGTATCGGCGATCTGAACGCCGGGAATATCGACACGGACACACCGGGGCGAAGTTGACGCCCACGGATCGCCACGGGTGGTACTTTGACACCCCCGTAGGTTTGGGTGTAGTTTTGGACGTTGCGCTGGCTGCCTCCTGTCCATACCTCGATCGCATCACGAAAGTTTCGCCTTCCGGTGTTACTTCCGCTGTCTGCTGTTCGGGTTTCGTTCGGGTCGTAACCAGCGGAATTCGTAGCAGACAAGCGACGGTCGCGGACCACCACGCGACGCGCGTTAGGTGCTGGAAGGACGCATCTTGGCAGTCTCCACCCAGACCAAGGCCGGTATCCCCGGAGCCCCGAAGCGGGTGTCTTTCGCGAAGATTCGTGAACCCCTGGAGGTTCCCGGACTTCTCGATCTACAAACCGAATCGTTCGCCTGGCTGGTCGGTTCAGCAGACTGGCGTGAGCGTGCCACCGCGCGCGGCGACGTCACCAACCCCACCGGGGGCCTCGAGGAGGTGCTCGAGGAGCTGTCTCCGATCGAGGACTTCTCCGGCTCCATGTCGCTGTCCTTCTCCGACCCGCGCTTCGAAGAGGTCAAGGCCTCCATCGAGGAGTGCAAGGACAAGGACATGACCTATGCGGCTCCGCTGTTCGTGACCGCGGAGTTCATCAACAACAACACCGGTGAGATCAAGTCTCAGACGGTCTTCATGGGTGACTTCCCGATGATGACCGACAAGGGCACGTTCATCATCAACGGCACCGAGCGCGTCGTCGTGTCGCAGCTCGTCCGTTCCCCGGGTGTGTACTTCGACTCGTCCATCGACAAGTCCACCGAGAAGACGCTGCACTCCGTGCGCGTCATTCCCTCGCGCGGCGCGTGGCTGGAGTTCGACGTCGACAAGCGCGACACCGTCGGTGTCCGCATCGACCGCAAGCGTCGTCAGCCGGTCACCGTGCTGCTCAAGGCGCTGGGCCTGACCACCGAGGAGATCACCGAGCGCTTCGGTTTCTCCGAGATCATGATGTCCACCCTCGAGAAGGACTCCACCCCGGGTCAGGACGAGGCGCTGCTCGACATCTACCGCAAGCTGCGTCCGGGCGAGCCGCCGACCAAGGAGTCCGCGCAGACCCTGCTGGAGAACCTGTTCTTCAAGGAGAAGCGCTACGACCTGGCGCGCGTCGGTCGCTACAAGATCAACAAGAAGCTGGGCCTGAACCTGGACCAGCCGGTCACCGGCTCGACGCTGACCAAGGAAGACATCGTCGCGACGATCGAGTACCTGGTCCGTCTGCACCAGGGCGATCGCCTCATGACCGCCCCCGGCGGCTCCGAGGTCCCGGTCGACGTCGACGACATCGACCACTTCGGCAACCGTCGTCTGCGGACGGTTGGCGAGCTGATCCAGAACCAGATCCGCGTGGGTCTCTCGCGTATGGAGCGTGTCGTGCGTGAGCGCATGACCACTCAGGACGTCGAGGCCATCACCCCGCAGACCCTGATCAACATCCGTCCCGTCGTGGCGGCGATCAAGGAGTTCTTCGGCACCTCGCAGCTGTCACAGTTCATGGACCAGAACAACCCGCTCTCGGGTCTGACCCACAAGCGTCGTCTGTCGGCGCTGGGCCCGGGTGGTCTGTCCCGTGAGCGCGCCGGCCTGGAAGTCCGTGACGTCCACCCGTCGCACTACGGCCGCATGTGCCCGATCGAGACCCCGGAAGGCCCGAACATCGGCCTGATCGGTTCGCTCTCGGTCTACGCGCGGGTCAACCCGTTCGGTTTCATCGAGACCCCGTACCGCAAGGTCGTCGACGGCCGCGTCACCGATGAGGTCAAGTACCTCACCGCCGACGAAGAGGACCGCCACATCCGCGCCCAGGCGAACTCGCCGGTCGACGCGGACGGCCGCTTCCTCGAGGACCGCGTCCTCGCCCGCCACGGCAACGAGGAAATGGAATACGTCGACGCCAGCGCGGTCGACTACATGGACGTCTCGCCGCGCCAGATGGTGTCGGTCGCGACCGCCATGATTCCGTTCCTCGAGCACGACGACGCCAACCGTGCCCTCATGGGCGCGAACATGCAGCGTCAGGCCGTGCCGCTGATCCGTTCCGAGTCGCCGCTGGTCGGCACCGGTATGGAGCTGCGTGCCGCGGTCGACGCCGGTGACGTGGTCGTGAACCAGAAGGCCGGCGTGGTCGAAGAGGTCTCGGCCGACTTCATCACCGTCATGCACGACGACGGCACCCGTCGTTCGTACCGCCTGCGCAAGTTCGAGCGTTCCAACCAGGGCACCTGCGCCAACCAGCGTCCGATCGTGGACGAGGGCACCCGCGTGGAGGCCGGGCACGTGCTCGCCGACGGTCCGTGCACCGAGAACGGTGAGATGGCCCTGGGCAAGAACCTGCTCGTGGCGATCATGCCGTGGGAAGGCCACAACTACGAGGACGCGATCATCCTGTCGCAGCGCCTCGTGGAGGACGACGTGCTCACCTCGATCCACATCGAGGAGCACGAGATCGACGCTCGCGACACCAAGCTCGGCGCCGAGGAGATCACCCGGGACATCCCGAACGTCTCCGACGAGGTCCTGGCGGACCTGGACGAGCGTGGCATCGTGCGCATCGGCGCGGAGGTCCGGGACGGCGACATCCTGGTCGGCAAGGTCACCCCGAAGGGTGAGACCGAGCTGACCCCCGAGGAGCGCCTGCTGCGCGCCATCTTCGGTGAGAAGGCCCGCGAGGTCCGCGACACCTCCCTGAAGGTGCCCCACGGTGAGTCCGGCAAGGTCATCGGCGTGCGCGTGTTCTCGCGTGACGACGACGACGATCTGCCCCCGGGCGTCAACGAGCTGGTCCGCGTCTACGTCGCGCAGAAGCGCAAGATCCAGGACGGCGACAAGCTCGCCGGTCGCCACGGCAACAAGGGCGTCATCGGCAAGATCCTCCCGCAGGAGGACATGCCGTTCCTGCCCGACGGCACCCCGGTCGACATCATCCTGAACACCCACGGTGTGCCGCGTCGTATGAACATCGGTCAGGTGCTGGAAACCCACCTGGGTTACATCGCCAAGACCGGTTGGCAGGTCGAGGGTTCTCCCGATTGGGCGAAGAACCTGCCGGCCGAGATGATCGGTCAGCCCGCCGACACGAACATCGCCACCCCGGTGTTCGACGGTGCGCGCGAGGAGGAGCTGACCGGCCTGCTCGGTTCGACTCTGCCGAACCGCGACGGCGAGAAGATGATCAACGACGACGGCAAGGCGATCCTGCTGGACGGCCGCTCCGGTGAGCCGTTCCCGTACCCGGTGTCCGTCGGCTACATGTACATCCTGAAGCTGCACCACCTGGTCGACGACAAGATCCACGCGCGTTCGACCGGTCCGTACTCGATGATCACGCAGCAGCCGCTGGGTGGTAAGGCGCAGTTCGGTGGTCAGCGCTTCGGTGAAATGGAATGTTGGGCCATGCAGGCGTACGGCGCGGCCTACACCCTGCAGGAGCTGCTCACCATCAAGTCGGACGACGTGGTCGGCCGCGTGAAGGTGTACGAGGCGATCGTCAAGGGCGAGAACATTCCGGAGCCGGGTATCCCGGAGTCGTTCAAGGTTCTGCTCAAGGAACTCCAGTCGCTCTGCCTCAACGTGGAGGTGCTGTCCTCGGACGGCGCCGCCATCGAGATGCGTGACGGCGACGACGAGGACCTGGAGCGCGCCGCGGCGAACCTGGGTATCAACCTGTCCCGCAACGAGGCTGCGACGGTCGACGACCTGGCGCAGTGAGCGAACGGTCCGGGAAGGCCGATCGGATTCGAGAAGCCTTCCCGGGCAACGGATTTAGCGAACTTTTGCTCATACTCAACCCGAACAGGGGAAAGGAAGTTACGTGCTAGACGTCAACTTCTTCGATGAACTCCGGATCGGCCTGGCGACCGCCGAAGACATTCGTAACTGGTCTTTCGGCGAGGTCAAGAAGCCGGAGACCATCAACTACCGCACGCTGAAGCCGGAGAAGGACGGCCTCTTCTGCGAGAAGATCTTCGGTCCCACCCGGGACTGGGAGTGCTACTGCGGTAAGTACAAGCGCGTCCGCTTCAAGGGCATCATCTGCGAGCGCTGTGGTGTCGAGGTGACTCGCGCCAAGGTGCGTCGTGAGCGCATGGGCCACATCGAGCTGGCCGCTCCGGTCACCCACATCTGGTACTTCAAGGGTGTCCCGTCGCGTCTGGGCTACCTGCTCGACCTCGCGCCGAAGGATCTGGAAAAGATCATCTACTTCGCCGCGTACGTCATCACCTCGGTGGACGACGAGCTGCGCCACAACGAGCTCTCCACGCTCGAGGCGGAGATGGAGGTCGAGAAGAAGACCGTCGCCGACCAGCGTGACGCCGACCTCGAGGCCCGCGCCCAGAAGCTGGAAGCCGACCTGGCCGAGCTGGAGGCCGAGGGCGCCAAGTCCGACGTCCGCCGCAAGGTCAAGGACGGCGGCGAGCGCGAGATGCGTCAGCTGCGCGACCGCGCCCAGCGTGAGCTGGACCGGCTCGACGAGATCTGGACCACCTTCACCAAGCTGGCCAAGAAGCAGCTGATCATCGACGAGGTGATCTACCGCGAGCTGCAGGACCGCTACGGCGAGTACTTCACCGGCGCCATGGGCGCCGAGGCGATCCAGAAGCTCATGGAGACCTTCGACATCGCCGCGGAGGCCGAGAACCTGCGCGAGACCATCCGGACGGGCAAGGGCCAGAAGAAGCTTCGCGCCCTGAAGCGTCTGAAGGTCGTGGCCGCGTTCCAGACCAACGGCAACTCGCCGATGGGCATGGTCCTCGACGCCGTTCCGGTGATCCCGCCGGAGCTGCGCCCGATGGTGCAGCTGGACGGTGGCCGCTTCGCGACCTCCGACCTGAACGACCTGTACCGCCGCGTCATCAACCGCAACAACCGTTTGAAGCGACTGATCGATCTGGGTGCGCCCGAGATCATCGTGAACAACGAGAAGCGCATGCTTCAGGAGTCGGTGGACGCGCTGTTCGACAACGGCCGTCGCGGCCGTCCGGTCACCGGTCCGGGTAACCGCCCGCTGAAGTCCCTGAGCGATCTGCTCAAGGGCAAGCAGGGTCGTTTCCGTCAGAACCTGCTCGGCAAGCGTGTCGACTACTCCGGCCGTTCGGTCATCGTGGTCGGTCCGCAGCTGAAGCTGCACCAGTGCGGTCTGCCCAAGCTGATGGCGCTCGAGCTGTTCAAGCCGTTCGTCATGAAGCGTCTGGTCGACCTGAACCACGCGCAGAACATCAAGTCCGCCAAGCGGATGGTCGAGCGTCAGCGTCCCCAGGTGTGGGATGTCCTCGAAGAGGTCATCTCCGAGCACCCGGTGCTGCTGAACCGTGCGCCCACCCTGCACCGCCTGGGTATCCAGGCCTTCGAGCCGCTGCTGGTCGAAGGTAAGGCCATCCAGCTGCACCCGCTCGTGTGTGAGGCGTTCAACGCCGACTTCGACGGTGACCAGATGGCCGTGCACCTCCCGCTGTCCGCGGAGGCGCAGGCCGAGGCCCGCATCCTGATGCTGTCCTCGAACAACATCCTGTCGCCGGCCTCGGGTCGTCCGCTCGCCATGCCGCGTCTGGACATGGTGACCGGCCTGTTCTACCTGACCCGTCTGGAAGAGGGCGCGGTCGGCGAGTACAAGGCCGCCACCAAGGACGAGGCCGAGTTCGGCGTCTACTCCTCGCCCGCCGAGGCGCAGATGGCCGTGGACCGCGGCGACCTGACCGTGCGTTCGCTGATCAAGGTCCGCCTGACCGATCAGCGTCCGCCGAAGGACGTCGAGGCCGAGCTGTTCCCGGACGGCTGGCAGCGTGGTGACGCGTGGACCTGCAAGACCACCCTGGGTCGCGTGCTCTTCAACGATCTGCTCCCGGCGGACTACGCGTTCATCGACGAGCCGATGCCGAAGAAGCGTCAGGCGGCGATCATCAACGATCTCGCCGAGCGCTACCCGATGATCGTGGTCGCGCAGACCGTCGACAAGCTCAAGGACGCCGGCTTCTACTGGGCCACGCGTTCGGGTGTCACCGTCTCCATGTCGGACGTGCTCGTTCCGCCGGAGAAGGCGGAGATCATGGCGCGCTACGACGCGCAGGCCGATCAGATCGAGAAGAAGTACCAGCGTGGTGCTCTCGACCACCAGGAGCGCAACAACGCCCTGGTCAAGATCTGGCAGGAAGCGACCGAAGAGGTCGGTAAGGCGCTGCGTGCGCACTACCCGGCCGACAACCCGATCATCACGATCGTCGACTCGGGCGCCACGGGTAACTTCACCCAGACTCGTACCCTCGCGGGCATGAAGGGTCTGGTGACCAACCCGAAGGGTGAGTTCATCCCGCAGCCGATCAAGTCCTCCTTCCGTGAGGGCCTGACGGTTCTGGAGTACTTCATCAACACCCACGGTGCGCGAAAGGGTCTGGCCGACACCGCGCTTCGTACCGCCGACTCGGGTTACCTGACCCGTCGTCTGGTGGACGTGTCGCAGGACGTCATCGTGCGCGAGACCGACTGTGGCACCGAGCGCGGCATCGTGGTGCCGATCGCGGAGAAGCAGGCCGACGGCTCCGTCATCCGTGACGCGCACGTCGAGACCAGCACCTACGCTCGCACCCTGGCGACCGACGCGATCGACGCCAACGGCAATGTCGTCGTCGAGAAGGGCCACGACCTGGGCGACCCCGCCCTGGAGGCGCTGCTCGAGGCCGGCATCACCGAGGTGAAGGTCCGCTCCGTGCTGACCTGCACCACCGGCACCGGCGTCTGCGCCACCTGCTACGGCCGCTCGATGGCGACCGGCAAGCTGGTGGACATCGGTGAGGCCGTCGGTATCGTCGCCGCCCAGTCCATCGGTGAGCCCGGTACCCAGCTGACCATGCGTACCTTCCACCAGGGTGGTGTCGCGGGTGACGACATCACGGGTGGTCTGCCCCGCGTGCAGGAGCTCTTCGAGGCTCGTGTGCCCAAGGGCAAGGCCCCCATCGCCGAGGTGTCGGGTCGCGTGCGGCTCGAGGACGACGACCGCTTCTACAAGATCACGATCATCCCGGACGACGGGTCGGACGAGGTCCTGTACGACAAGCTGTCGAAGCGTCAGCGTCTGCGGGTGTTCAAGCACGAGGACGGCTCCGAGCGTCTCCTGGCCGACGGTGACCACGTCGAGGTCGGTCAGCAGCTGCTCGAGGGCTCGGCCGATCCGCACGAGGTGCTGCGCGTGATGGGCCCGCGTCAGGTGCAGGTCCACCTGGTCCACGAGGTCCAGGAGGTGTACCGCTCGCAGGGTGTGTCCATCCACGACAAGCACATCGAGGTGATCGTCCGCCAGATGCTGCGCCGCGTCACCATCATCGATTCGGGTGCGACCGAGTTCCTCCCGGGTTCGCTGGTGGAGCGCGCCGAGTTCGAGTCCGCCAACCGCCGCGTGGTCGCGGAGGGTGGCGAGCCCGCCTCGGGTCGTCCGGTGCTCATGGGTATCACCAAGGCGTCGCTCGCGACCGATTCGTGGCTGTCGGCGGCCTCCTTCCAGGAGACCACCCGCGTGCTCACGGACGCCGCGATCAACTGCCGCTCCGACAAGCTGATCGGCCTGAAGGAGAACGTGATCATCGGTAAGCTGATCCCGGCCGGTACCGGTATCAACCGCTACCGCAACATCCAGGTGCAGCCGACCGAAGAGGCCCGCCAGGCGGCGTACGCTGTCCCGTCCTACGACGACAGCTACTACAGCCCGGACGGCTTCGGCACTTCCACCGGTGCCGCGGTTCCGCTGGACGACTACGGCTTCAGCGATTACCGCTAAGCGTGTAGCCAGGCAATAGAATTCGGCCCCCGCTCCCTGTCGGAGCGGGGGCCGAACTCTTTCCCGCTCGAGCGCGGTGCGCGGGTCTATGCTGTTTGCGACGAAGTAACCGGCCCCCGTCGCAGGGGAGGAGCTGACGTGTTCGCTCGAAGTGCTCTCGTTTCGGTCGTCTGCTGTGGAGCGGCCCTGTCGTTGTCCTTGCCGCTCGCACTGTCGCTACCGCTCGCCGCCGCCGATCCCGGTGGCGCACTGGGCGGCTGCCGCCACGGCGGCGTCCTGACCGGCGCGCTGATTCCGGGGACCGGCAGCGTAGGCCAGAGCGTCCACCGCGAGGCGGACGTCTGGGCCTGCTCGAGCCCGCTGCTGCCCGGTATCGAATCCGGCCACTTCACCGCCGAATTGCCGTTCAACGCCCTCGATTCGCCGTCGTTGAGCCGATTCGACTGGACCGACGGCAGTGTCAGTCAGGTGATCGGCCGACCCAACGGCCTGTGGACGATTGTGGACGGCCCCGGCAACGGGCACACCTTCCGTTTCGACCTCGCGCAGGAGATGAACGTGTGGTGGTACCACTGGAACCACAGCATGCCGGTGGAGTCGGTCAGCTTCCTGGCGTGAATCCCGGTGGGGGAGGCGTCAGTTGGCGGGCGGTGGAGTCGGGATAGCGGCGAAGGCGGGCCGGAAGATGTTCGACGCGCCGGGAGCCAGGGTGTCGACGTAGGCGAGGGCGGCTTCGGAGGCCTCGTGGCCGCCGGACATCTGCAGGCCGATGGCCCCGCCGACCACGCCGCCGACCACCGCGAGCAGCGGGGCGGTGATGAAGTCCAGGACGAACAGGCCGAGCGGGAAGCCCGCGATGAAGCCGATGGTGGCGCCGATTGCCGCGCCGGTGGCGACCGCGGGCATATTGGCCTGGACCACGTCGAAGAAGTGCTGCTGGGCATCCACGTTGCGGAGCTCGGTGTCGGACGCGGCGACCGGGGTGAGGGTGAGGCGGCGGTTGCTCTGGTCGATGACCGGGGTGAATTCCGCTGTCTTGCCGTCGATGTCGTATTTCAGGGGCACGGTGGAGACCAGGCTGCCCTTGTCGTCGGTAACGATGACGGCCTCACCGTCCCAGGTGGCGAGGAACTGCCCCGCCCGCAGGGTGCTGACCGCGGAGCGGTGGTCGGAGGAGAGCGCCACGTCGTAGCCGATGCTGTGATCGGCACCCTTGATCTGCAGGGCGGGCTTCGCGGGGGCCTGCTCGGGCGCGGCGGTGGCCGTGCCGGCGACGGTGGTCGCGGTCAAGCAAAGCAAGGCAGGCGCAACGTATTTGGTGATACCCATGGTGGCTGGTCCTCGAGTTTGCGATAGGTTTCCCGACCTTTGCGACAAACTACCGTTATCAACTCGAGATGTGAAGCGTTATGGCGCATTCGTGTCGTCGTCGGGTTCCCCGAGTCGCACGACCACGACGCCGATGAGAATCAAAGCGCCGCCGAACAATTGGATCGGCGCGGGTGTCTGACCCAGGAGCGCCCAGGAGAACAGGATGGCGGCCAGGACCTCGGCGAGCGCGGCGAAGGCCGCCAGGCGTGACCCGAGCAGCCGGGTGGCGGCGATACCGGTGACATAGGAGATGGCGGCCGTGATCACGCCGAGTGCGAGCAGCGGCACCCACCAGTCCACGGTGAACCCCTGGAAGGCAACGGGAGTGGTGGTGGCGTGCAGTGGGACGACGCCGAGCAGGCCCGCGGCCAGGATGCCGAGTCCGCCGACCAGTAGTCCGCTGGTGGCCAGCACGGTGCCGGGCACCGCGTCCCCGGCGTGCGCGCTCAGGATGAAATAGGCGGCCGCACCGACCATCGCGCCCAGGGCCCACGCGATGCCGACCCAGCTGGTGCTGGTGCCCGATCGCAGATTGAGCACCAGCACCAGTCCGGTCACGCCGATGATCGCACCGAGAACGGTTGCGCGACCGGGCTTCTGACTGTGCCGCAGCCACAACCAGACCACCACGGCGATCGGCGCGGTGTATTCGATGAGCAGCGCGACCCCGACATCCATATGGGCGACGGCATTGAAATAGGACAGCTGTGCGGTGGCGACGGCCAGCAGCCCGTATCCCGCGAGCAGGGAGATATTGCGCCGCAGCAGGTCCCAGCCGCCGCGCAATCGCACGACGGCGGCGGGCAGCAGCACGACCGCGCCGAGGAGGACGCGGACGATGACGACGGCGGCGGGGCTCCAGCCCGCGTCGATGAGTCCGCGGGCCAGCGGCCCGGAGAGTCCGAACGCGGCGGCCGACAGGGCGGCGCAGATCAGCCCGGAGCGGATCCGGTGCGACACCACCGTCCTGTCATGAGTCAAAGTCGCCATGGCAAATGACGCTAAGGGTCACGTGTGTAATATGTCAACGTGCTTTTCGCTGATGACACGGTGGCCTCCCTGGCCGCGGCGGTCGAGCTGGTGAACTCGGCCGAGGAGCCGGACACCCTGACCGAGATCGCCCAGCTGGACGCCTTCTTCGAGAAGCACCGCTACACCGGGGCGCATGCCGGGACCGCCGCCGAACTCGCGGCGGTACGCGCCCAGCGCGCGCCGTTGCGCCGCCTGCTCACCGCCGACCGCGACACCGCCGTCGCCGTGGTGAACGCCATCCTCGCCGAGCATCGCGCGGTCCCCGAACTGGTCCGCCACGACGGCCTCGACTATCACATCCACGCGGTCCCGCCCCAGGCTCCGCTGCAGGTCCGGATCGCCGTGGAGACGGCCATGGCGATGATCGACCTGATCCGCGCCGACGAGCTCTCCCGCCTCGCGATCTGCGCCGACGACTCCTGTGCGGGCATCGTGCTGGACCTGTCCCGCAACCGTTCCCGTCGCTACTGTTCGACGGCCTGCACCAATCGCAACGCGGTCGCCGCGTACCGGGCCCGCAAGTCCGCGAATTGAATTTTCCCGCCCTCCGCGTGCGCTGAGAGGACTTCGGCATTAGTGTTCTCGAGGCCGCCCTGGCGGGCCGGTCGTTGGTGCCAGCACGCCCGCTGTACGAATTCAATCGGGGTTCCAGGTAATGACGATGAGAACACAACTGCCGCTACGTCCCTACGACGTCGTGCTGATCGGCGGCGGCATCATGAGCGCGACGCTCGCGGTGCTGATCAAGCACCTGGAACCCAGCTGGACCATCGGGGTCTACGAACGATTGCCGGAGGTCGGCACCGAGGCGTCGGCGGCCTGGAACAATTCGGGCACCGGGCACGCCGGCCTGTGCGAACTCGATTACACCGGTGAGAATCCCGACGGCTCCATCGATATCGAGCCGGCGCTCGCGCTGAATGAACAGTTCCAGCTGACCCGGCAATTGTGGGCGTCGCTGGTGGGCTCGGGGATTCTGCGCAATCCGGAGACCTTCATCAATCCGGTCCCGCATATGACACTGGCGCGCGGCAAGACCGAGGTGGATTTCCTGCGCCGCCGCCACGAAACCATGTCCGCGCATCACCTTTTCGCGAATATGAAGTTCAGTGACGATCCGGCGGTGATCGGCGAATGGGCGCCGCTGCTCACCACCGGCCGCGACGACGGCGAGCCGATCGCCGCCACCCGCGATATCACCGGCAGTGATGTCGATTTCGGTGAGCTGACCCGTCAGCTGTTCCATTGGCTGCGCTGGCAGGACGTGGAGATCCACCGCAATTGCGAGGTGCGCGGACTGCGCCGCAACAATGACGGCACCTGGCAGCTGCGGGTGGACTGGCGCACCGACAACGACCGGCTCACCCGGAAGGCCGACGCCCGCTTCGTCTTCGCGGGCGCGGGCGGCTGGGCGTTGAAGATCCTGCAGAGGGCCGGGATTCCCGAGGCGGACGGCTACGGGCTGCTGCCGGTCAGCGGCCGGTTCCTGCGTTGTGACAATCCCGAGGTGGTGGCCGGGCACGACGCCAAGGTGTACGGGAAGGCGCTGTCGGGCGCGCCGTCGATCGCCATGCCACACCTGGACACTCGTATCGTGAACGGGGAACGCGCCTTGCTGTTCGGGCCGTATGCGGGCGCGAATCCCCGCTTCCTGAAACAGGGTTCGCTGCTCGACGCGCCCGCCTCGTTGCGGGTGGGCAATGCCGGGTCCATCGCGGCCATGTTGAAGGCGAATACCGAGTTGCTGCGGTTGCTGGCCGGGCAGCTGGCCTCGACCCGCAAGAAGAAATTGGCCGCGCTGCGCGAGTTCGTGCCCGAGGCGCGCGCCGAGGACTGGTCGCTGATCACCGCGGGGCAGCGCGCCCAGCTGGTGAAGCCGGACGCCGAACGCGGCGGGGTGCTCGAGTTCGGCACCGAGGTGGTGGCCGCGCAGGACGGCTCGATCGCCGCGGTGCTGGGGGCGAGCCCGGGCGCGTCGACGGCGCCGGTGGTGTTGCTCGAGGTGCTGCAGCGCTGCTTCCCGCGCTACGCCCGGATCTGGGAGCCGCGGCTGCGGGAGTTGATGCCGACGCTGGGCCACAGTCTGGCCGACGATGCGCGGCTGGCCCGGCAGACCATGGCCCGGACCGCGGAGGCGCTGGGTCTGGCGGGCCGGGTGGTGGGCTGATTCTTCAGGGAGTCGTGGGCTGATCCGGCAGGAAACTGCCAGGCCCTCGGTCCCGGACCGCCGTGGACAAAGACGCTTCCCGCCCGGTATGAAATTGGAACAGGTTTCAATTCTGATCGGCGGGAGACGCGATGGACAGCGCGAATGCGACCATGGGCGACATGGTGATGGCGGGCTTCAAGAAGCTCGGCTTCATCCAGTTCACGGGCATCGAGAGCGTCGAATACGGCCCGGGCCGCAGCGTGGTCGGCATGGCCGCGCGCCCCGAGCACTTCAACCACAATGGCGACATCCACGCGGCTCTGCTGTTCGGCCTGGCCGAGACCGCCGCCATGGGCGCGTCCATCTCCGGCATCGTGGACCTGCTCGCCGACACCTTCATCGTGGCCCGCGACGGCCGCATCGAATACCTGGCCCGGGCCAAGGGGCAGGAGGGCCCGTTCACCGGCACCGCCGAACTGACGCCCGAGACCATCGCCGAGACCCGCGCGAACATCGAGTCCCGCACCGAGATCGAGCTGGAGGTGCCGGTGATCATCGCCGATGTCACCGGCAAGCCCGTGGCCCGCGCCGCCTTCACCGCCGTCATCCGGCCGCGCCGCAAGTAATCTCAGCGTTCGCTGTCGAGCATGGCCATCTGCGCCGGGGCGTAGCGCCCGCCCGCCACCCGGTCGGCGGGCGCCGCGGCCTCGATGGTGGCCAGCTCGGCCTCCGACAGCCGGATGTCCACCGCCGCAACGGCTTCGGCCCAGCGCTCCGGCTTCCGCGCACCGATCAGCGGCACGATGTCGGTGCCCCGCGACAGCGCCCAGGCGATGGCCAGCTGGGCCACGCTCACCTCGCGCTCGGCCGCGATCGCGCCCAGCGCGTCCACCAGCCGCAGGTTGGCGTCCAGGTTCTCGCCCTGGAAGCGCGGGCTGTGGGCGCGGAAGTCGCTGGGCGCGAACTGCTGGCCGGCCCGCACCGAATCGCTGAGCAGGCCGCGCGAGAGCACCCCGTAGGCGGTGATGCCGATCCCGAGTTCCCGTGCGACGGGCAGGATCTCGGCCTCGATGCCGCGCGAGATCAGCGAGTACTCGATCTGCAGATCCGCGATCGGATGCACGGCCGCGGCCCGGCGCAGCGTCTCCGCGCCCACCTCGGACAGGCCGATGTGGCGGATGTACCCGGCCTGGACCAGCTCGGCCAGCCCGCCGATGGTCTCCTCGATCGGCACGTTCGGGTCCAGCCGCGCGGGCCGGTAGATGTCGATGTAGTCGGTGCCGAGGCGCTGCAGCGAGTAGGCCAGGAAGTTCTTGGTGGCCGCCGGCCGGGTGTCGACGCCGCCGAAGCTGTTGTCCGGGCCGCGCAGCGCCCCGTATTTCACGCTGAGCAGGACGTCCTCCCGCTTGCGGTCGGCCAGCGCCTGCCGGATGAGCAGTTCATTGTGGCCCATGCCGTAGAAGTCGCCGGTGTCGATGAGGTTCGCGCCGGAATCGAGGGCCGCGTGCACGGTGGCGATCGAGACGGCGTCGTCGGCCGCCCCGTACATGCCCGACATCCCCATGGCGCCCAGGGCGATACGGGAGACGGCGGGCCCGGTCTTGCCGAGCTGGACGGTGCTGAGGTTCGTGGTCATGGGAACAACACTGCGCCCGATCCCGGGAGTGCGGGAGAGGAGCGCTGATCCAGGGATCGGCGATCCCTGGTTACCGGGCCGGGCTGTGGACGGCTGTGGATGGATCCGCACCCAGGCTGGGACTGCCGATACCTGGTTACCGGGCCGGGGACGGGGGACAGTGGTGAGGTGGATCGAACCGAGCTGGCCGACTTCCTGCGCCGACGGCGTGAGCAGCTGCAACCGCAGACCGTGGGATTGCCGCCGGGCGCCCGCCGCCGCACGCCCGGTCTGCGCCGCGACGAGGTAGCCCTGCTCGCGGGCATGTCGACCGACTACTACACACGCCTCGAGCAGGGGCGCGGGCCGCGACCGTCGGTGCAGGTGCTGGCCGCGCTGGCGCGGGCGCTGCGACTGACCGACAGCGAACGCGACCACCTCTTCCATCTGTCCGGACACCAGGCCCCGGCCCGCGGCGGCGACAGCCACGTGGGGCCCGGCATCCTGCACGTGCTGTCCAAACTGGACGACACCCCGGCCGTGGTCATCTCCGACCTGGGCGAGGTGCTGGTGCAGAACCGCATGCACACCCTGCTGTCCGGGGATTACGCGCGGCGGCGCGGCCTGGACCGCTGCATTCCGTGGCGCTGGTTCACCGAGCCGGGCTCGCGCGCCATCTTCCCGCCGGAGGACTGGGCAGCCATGAGCCACAAGCACGTCGCCGACCTGCGCGCGGTCTCCGCCCGCCGCGCGGGCGACGCCGACGTGACCGAATTGGTGGCCCGGCTGCGCGCCGCCAGCCCGGAATTCGAGCGGCTGTGGCACGAACACGAGGTCGGCACCGGCACCGGGCACGTCAAACGCATGATCCACCCGGAAGTCGGTGTGCTGGAACTGATCTGCGAGCCGCTGCTCACTCCCAGCGCCACCCGGCACGTGCTGATCTACTACCCCGCGCCGGGTACCGACACCCAGGACAAGCTGGATCTGTTGCGGGTCATCGGAACCCAGTCGATGACCGGCGGCTGATTCCTACTCGTGGGGGACGCCGCAGCGCCGCTTGCGGGGTTTGAGATGCAGTCCCGGCAGCGGGGGAGCGGGGATCCGCTGTTCGGGCGTGTGGCCCGCGATATCGGCGAACCGGCCGACATCGTGCTTCTCCCAGTCGTTGCGGGCCTGCTCGATCTCCTCGTGACTGCGGGCCACGAAGTTCCACCACATGACCAGGTCCTCGCCGAACGGTTCACCGCCGAGCAGCAACACGTGCGCGCCCGCGGTGTCGTGCACGCGGATCGCGTCCCGGTCGCTGCCCAGGTAGAACAGGCTGCCCGGCTCGACCACCGTGCCGTCGAGGCTCAGCGATCCCGCGATCACCAGCACCGCGTGCTCGAACGCCGGGTTCAACGGCAGCGCGGTGTCGGCTCCGGCCGCGACGCGCAGGTCCGCGCCGACGATCGGGGTGTACGCGGTGGCCGGGGAGGTGACCCCGTCCAGCGTGCCGATCAGGACCGTGCCCTCGACCGACGGCGCCCGGAAGGCGGGCAGTTCCCGATGCTGCTCGAAATGCGGTGCGATATCCCGGGATTCACCCGGCAGCGCCACCCACAGCTGCAAACCGTGCCCCGAGACATGGCCCGGCACCCGGTATTCCGAGTGCGCGATGCCGTGGCCCGAGGTCATGATGTTGAGCTGGCCGGGCGCGATCTCCACATCCGAGCCCACACTGTCGCGGTGCCGGATCCGCCCGTCCAGAGGCCAAGTGACGGTTTGCAATCCGATGTGCGGGTGCGGGTCGATGTCGTGGCCCTCGGGGTTGGCCTCCGACGCGCCGTCGAAGTGGTCCAGGAAGCACCACGCGCCGACCGTCGGCAGATCCCGCTGCGGCAGCGACCGGAACACGGTCACCCCCCGGACGCCGCCGAGCGGCACCTCCCGGGCCGGGAAGAACTCCGCCCGCGGTCCCGGACGGCCCGACGACTCGCACAGCGACTCCTCCGGCCGCGGCTCCAGATCACTCACACCCGCACCTCCCTAGCTCAGTGTTTCCGTTCGACGCGGCTCACCGATCCCGCTTGATGCCCTTGCCGACCACGTATTCGTCGAACTCCGGATGCTTGTCCAGCCAGCCCTTGATGAACGGGCAGCGCGCCACGATGGTGCGGCCGCGGGCGATCACATCCTTGATCGCCTCCTGCGCGAGCAGATTCGCCAGGCCCTTGCCGCTGAATTCCTGATCCACCTCGGTGTGAATGAAGGTGGTGTCGTTGTCGTCGCGCTCGCGGTACTCGCTGAATCCGGCGAGCGAATTCCCGTACCACACCTCGTACCGGTGTTGCGCGTCGTTACGAACGACTGTAGCCGCCACGGCCTGTTCGCTCATTGTTCAGTTCTCCTTCCGCACCCGCACCGGATGTTTGCTCACAATCGACGCTCGATTGAACGCGCCGATAGCGGTGGCAGCCCAGATGAGAACGGACATCTGGTCATCCGACAAATGTTGCCGCGCAGCAGCATACTCACGCGCCATGCTTTCCTCATCCGGCAACGAAGTGACGGTCTCGGCCACCGAGAGCGCCGCCTGCTGCAGTTCCGTGAACAGATACGGACCGCGTTGCCAGCCGGGGAGCACATCCAATTGCTGTTGCGTGACGCCGGCCTCGCGGGCCGCGCGGGTGTGCAGGTCGAGGCAGAACGGGCAGCCGGTGAGCTGGGACACCCGCACGTTCACCAATTCCATGACGGCCCGGTCCAGATCGGCTGCGGCGGCGGCGTTCCGCACCGCGAGCGCGACGCCGTTGAGCGCGTGGAAGATCTCGGGCGACTGCTTGTCGATCCACACTCGGTCATGAGTAACAGGTGACTGCATAGTGGCTGCATCGTAAGCCGAGAAGGTGAACCGTGCCTTCTGGTCTGAAAAATGGCCATTCCGAACCGTCGCGAAATAACCGGCCCGCATCCGTGGTTCACCACTTGACGACACGGTCCTCGGTCTCTGGAGCAATCAATGAGCAGCAGCCTCGCCGGCGTCCGCACCCGGGTGCGGATCCCGCTGGCCTTCGCCGACGGCTACTCGACCACCGCGCAGGCGGTCACCTTCGACGGTCTGGAGGACGGCCGCGAGCACGTCGCCCTCATCCTCGGCGACCCCGACCTCGGCGCCGCCACGCCGCTGGTGCGGCTGCACTCGGAATGCCTCACCGGCGACGTCTTCGGCTCCGCCCGCTGCGACTGCGGACCCCAGCTGCGCGAATCCGTGGAACGCATCGCCGAGACCGGCGGCGTCCTGCTGTACCTGCGCCAAGAGGGCCGCGACATCGGCCTCTACAACAAGCTCGACGCCTACGCCCTGCAGGACGACGGCCTCGACACCTACCAGGCCAACACCGCCCTCGGCTTCGACGAGGACGCCCGCGACTACACCGCGGCCGCCCAGATGCTGACCGCGCTCGGCGTCGGCGAGCTGGACCTGCTCACCAACAACCCGGACAAGGTGCGGCAGCTCACCGCCCTCGGCGTCACCGTGCGCGACACCGTCCCGACCGGCGTCCACGCCAATCCCGGCAACCTCCGCTACCTGCGGGCGAAGGCCGAGCACACCGGCCACACCATCCGCCTCGTGGGCTGACCGGATCGGCTGATCCGGAACGACCGGGGCCCCTCGCGCATTCGCGAGGGGCCCCGGTTCGTTTGCGTGGCGGGACTATTCGCGGCCCGCCGAGGCGAAGCTCATATCCGCGTAGCGATTTCCGGCCACCCGATCCGCGATCGCGTCGAGCTCCGCGAGTTCGGCCACGGTCAGCGTCACCGTCGCGGCCGCGACGTTCTCGGCGACCCGGGCGCGGCTGCGCGTGCCCGGAATCGGCACCACCGGCAGCTGGTGGACCTGCGCCCGGGTGTGCACCCAGGCCAGCGCCACCTGCGCGGGCGTGAGACCACGGGCCGCGGCGATCGCCCGCAGCGGGGCCAGCAATTCGGCATTGCTCACCGCGTTCGCACCGGAGAAGCGCGGGTGCCGCCGCCGGAAATCCCCTTCCGCCAGCTCGCCGGTAGCGGGCAGGGCGCCCGACAGGAAGCCGCGTCCCAGTGGCGAATACGGCACGAACGTGATGCCGAGTTCGGCCGCCGCGGGCACCACGGCACGCTCCACGTCCCGCGAGAACAGCGACCATTCCGACTGCACCGCCGCGATCGGGTGCACGCCGTGCGCCGCGCGCAGCTCCGGGCCGGTCACCTCGGACAGCCCCAGCTGCCGGACCTTGCCCGCCGCCACGAGTTCCGCCATCACGCCGACGGTCTCCTCGATCGGGACGCCGTCCTGCTTGCGGTGCATGTAGTACAGGTCGATCACGTCGATGCCGAGCCGCCCCAGGCTGGCGTCCACCGCCGCGCGGATGTACTCCGGCGAGTTGTTGATACCCCGGAAGCCCGGATCGTCCGCGCGGCGCTCCAGGCCGAATTTCGTTGCCAGCACCACGGTCTCGCGGTGTGCGCGCACGAAATCGCCGACGAACTCCTCATTGTGGCCGCTGCCGTACATGTCGGCGGTGTCGAACAGCGTCACGCCCAGTTCGAGGGCCCGCTCCAGCGTGGCCCGGGACTCGGCGGCGTCGGTCGGGCCGTAGAACTCGCTGATCCCCATGGCCCCGTAGCCCTGCGCGCCGACCCGGGTGGTCCCGAGCGCGGTGGTGGGCAGCGCCGTTGTGCTGGTCATCTCTCAATCCCCTTGGTTTGCACTGCTCTTCGCCCGGACCGGCGGTGGTGCGCAGACCGGGCCGCTCTGATAGAGCGCGATCTTGCGGTCGAGGACCACCAGCGTCGATCGGAGTTCCTCGATCTGCGCCAGCACCTCCTCGCGGGTCCGGCGGAACATGGCGAGGCGCTCCGGGAAGGTGTGGTCGCCCTCGCGCACCAGCTCGGCGTAGCGGACCATGTCGGCCACCGACATGCCGGTGCTGCGCAGCTTGCCGATGAACGCGAGCCACTGCAGGTCGCGGTCGCTGAAGCGGCGCTGACCGGAATGGTCGCGATCCACGTAGTCCATCAGCCCGATGCGCTCGTACCAGCGCAGCGTGTCGCGGGTGAGCCCACTGTGCTCGGAGGCTTCGCCGATCGAATACCGCGGTCGCTTGAAGTCCACGGCCTCGCTCGTCGCCGGTGCTGCGTTCATCGGTCTCACCCTCCTGTGCCGAACCCCGGTATCGACGCTACTGGGTTGGAGTGCACTCCAAGCAAGGGCTGGGCGCGCGAAGATTCGAACGGTCGGCGAATCGGCCGATTCCGGGCCTACCCTGGGGGCATGCCTGGAAAAGACATGGATCGGATCAGAGCGCGATCGGCTCTGGAGACGGCCAAGGAACAGCCGGTGATCACGGCCATCGCCGTACTGCCGGTGGTGGCGGTGCTCGGTGTCGTGTGGGCGCTCGCGGGTTTCGGCTGGGCGCTGCTGCTCCTGCTGATCATGGCGGGAGTCGTGGTGTGGAAGGGCAAGCTATTCGGCTGAGCCCGAGCCCGCCCGGCCCGGGCGGCTAACGCGGCACGTGGAAGCGCACCAGCTCACCCGTGCCCGGGTCGGCGTCTGCCCACGGCCGGTCGAATTCGAGCACGGCCAGCGCCGAGGTGGGGAACTTCTCGCTCATCTCCCCGGCCGGACCGGAGTTCCGGTTGGCCGCCAATTCCCATGCGGTCCAGGGCATTCCGGGGGAGTGGCCGACCAGCAGCAGGGTCTCCACGGCCGGATCGGTGAGCTGCACCAGTTCGATCAGGGTGTGCGGGGACGCCTCGTAGATCGACGTCTCGTAGGACACCGGCGCGGTGACCTCGGTGGCCGCCAGCGTCTGCCGGGTCCGGGTCGCGGTGGAGCACAGCACGGCGTCGATCTCCGGCTGGGTGGCGCGCAGCCACGCGCCCGCCAGTGCCGCCTCGCGCCGCCCGCGCGGGGCCAGCGGCCGGTCGTGGTCGGCCACGCCTTCGGGGTATCCGGACTTGCCGTGTCGCATCAGGATGAGAGTCCGCACCATACGCACTACGGTAGGTGTCCTCGAGCGGAGCCCGGAGACCGGACTCACAGCGGTGCGTGCCAGGTACCGCCGCGAGACACTGCTCACACTCGAGGCACACTGGTGGTTGGCGGCACACAGCTGTGCCGACACCCGTTGGAATGCCGCCTATATTAGAACGTGTTCTACCGACCCTGCTCGAACCCCGAGCGGAGTAGCACCACGCGACAGTTTCGAGGATCTGCGAGATATGGCCTATGTGATCACGCAGCGTTGTTGCAACGACGCCAGCTGCGTACCCGAGTGTCCGGTCGATTGCATTCGTCCCACGCCCGAGCAACGCGAGTTCGCGACGACGGAGCAGCTCTACATCGACCCGGATACCTGCATCGACTGCGGCGCCTGCGTCGACGCCTGCCCGGTCGACGCGATCTTCTCCGAGGACGACCTGCTGTCCTCGCTGGCGCGCTTCCGCGATATCAACGCCGCCTACTTCCAGCGCCACCCGCTGGAGTCCAACTTCGAGCCGCTGGTCGCCCCGACCCGCGCGCCCAAGGAGCTGGGCACGCTGCGCGTCGCCATCGTGGGCGCCGGCCCCGCGGCCTGCTACGCCGCCGAGGAGCTACTGCGCCGCGCCGACGTCGAGGTGGAGCTGTTCGACCGGCTGCCCACGCCGTACGGCCTGGTTCGTGCGGGCGTCGCGCCCGACCACCCTGGCACCAAGTCGGTGGCGAACCTGTTCGAGTCGGCCTTCCGGCGCGAGGCGCTGCAGTACCGGCTGAACGTGGAAGTCGGCAAGCACATCTCGCACGAGGAACTGCTCGGCCACCACCACGCCGTCATCTACGCCGTCGGCGCGGCCACCGACCGTCACCTCGGTATCCCCGGCGAGGACCTGCCCGGTAGCCACTCCGCCACCGAGTTCGTGGCCTGGTACAACGGCCACCCGGACTTCGCCGACCGCGAGTTCGACCTGTCCGGCGAGCGCGCCGTCATCGTCGGCAACGGCAACGTGGCGCTCGACGTGGCCCGCGTGCTCACCGTGAACCCGGACGAGCTGGCCAAGACGGACATCGCCGACCACGCCGTGGATGCGCTGCGCCGCAGCAACATCAAGGAGGTCGTGGTGCTGGGCCGCCGTGGCCCGCTGCAGGCCGCGTACACCTCGCCGGAGTTCCTGGCGCTGGCCCACCTGAAGGGCGTCGACATCATCGTCGACCCCGAGGACCTGGTCCTGGACCCGGCCTCGCAGGCCGAGCTGGACAGCCCCGAGGTCGAGCCCTCGCTGCAGCTCAAGTACACCCTCGCCCAGGAATACGCCGCCGGCGCCCGCAACCCGGACAACAAGCGCATCGTGTTCCGCTACCTGGTCTCGCCCACCGCCGTCACCGGTGAGGGCAAGGCCGAGGGCGTGGAGTACGTGCACAACGAGCTGGTCGAGGAGAACGGCCGCACCGTGGCCCGCGCCTCGGACCGCACCGGCAGCCTGGAGGCGTCGCTGGTGCTGCGCTCCATCGGCTACAAGGGCGAGCCGGTCGCGGACGTGCCGTTCGACGAGTCCAACGGCGTCATCCCGAACGACAAGGGCCGAGTCCTGGCCGACGGCAACCCGGTTCAGGGCGTGTACGTCTCCGGCTGGATCAAGCGCGGCCCGCGAGGCGTCATCGGCTCCAACCGGGTCGACTCGACCGAGACCGTCGATCAGATCATCGAGGACTACACCAACGGCAAGCTGGCCGCCCCGCAGGGCGATCGGGCCGCGCTGGAGGCGCTGCTCGCCGAGCGGCAGCCCGACCAGATCGGCCGCGAGGGCTGGAAGGCCATCGACGCCGCCGAGAAGACCGCGGGCAAGGCCGCCGGCCGCCCCCGCGTGAAGTTCACCAGCGTCGAGGACCTGCTGAAGGCCGCCAAGGGGTAGCCCAACTCTCGGGACTCTCAGGGGCTTCGCCCCCGAACCTCCTAGGGATGGCGGGGGCTCGGCCCCGCCCCTGGCACAGCGCCTCTCGGGCTGAACTGTGTACCGATGGCTGCGGCCCCACCCCGGAATGGGTGGGGCCGCAGTCGTTTTCGGGTTTCGGGCTCCGGGTCGGTTGCCGAGATTGATGACCAGGCCGTCCTTCGCGCACATGGACGGGACGGCGGGGTTGCCGGGGACGGCGTTGCAGGACCAGCCGTCGATGGTGGCCACATCGGTGTTGCTGACCTGCCGCACGTACTCGGTGGCCACGGTGATCGCCTCGGTGCAGCCGACTCGCCCGGCGGGGGTGCCGACGGCGACGACCGAGCGGGAGCCGCCGCCCGCGTCGGTCACGGTGCCGCAGTCGGCGTCCGCGAGTGGGGGTTCGGTGGTGGTCGGCGGGGGCGTGGTGGTGACCGGTGGCGCGCAATCGATTTCGCAGTTGTGACACCGCGGCGCAGGTGCGCAACGCGTCCCCCTCCGGGGCCGGCTCAGGCGCCGGGCAGCGGCCCGATCCGGACCGCGGTGGTCGTCACCCCGCCCACCACGAACCACAGCCGCAGTGAGGCGGGATGCCCGGCCCGGTCGCCCGGCTCGTACCGGCTGCGCACGCTCACATGCTGGCGGGCCAGCACCGGCGCCACATACTCGATGACCGCGCGATGCGGCCCGGCCAGCAGCTTCGGGTAATCCACCAGGTACTGCTCCACCGCCTGCCAGTAGGCCGCGTTGTTCACGTGGTTGTACTGGTCGATATCGGTGGCGCGGACCGGGAACGGCAGGTCCACATCCGATTCCGGCGGAGTGGGGTCGGTGAGCCAGGGCCGCCAGCGCAGCCGGTGCTCATCGGTGGTGCGGGCGAGTTCGGCCAGACCCTCGTCGCTGATCCGGGTCGGCATATTGGTGAACTCGTTGATATTGATCCAGAAGCCCTCGGTCTCGATCAGACCGCCGTTGTCGCTGGTGATGCGCACCCGCATATTGGTCCAGCGGGTCGACATGGCCGAGCACCAGCGGCGCAGCTCCACCCGGTCCGGCCAGTGCACGGGCCGGACCACGTCCACCACCGTGCGCCGCACGATCCAGGCCGGATCGGTGCGGTGGAAGAAGCCGGATTGCATTTCCTCCCAGGCGATGTCCTGGAGGTAGCGGGCCGTGGCGTCGAATCGCAGCCGCTGATACGGGTCCACATCGCCGGCTCGCACCGGCCACGCGGAAGCGAAGCCCATGCCCTCCTGGGGAAGCGGGGCGAGTGGCTCATCGAGTGACACTGGTGCTCCTCGCGCTGCACGGTGTGCCGCATGTCTATCCAGCGGCGCCGGGGGTGCGGCGCCTGCTGACCGAAGTCGGTGACATGACTCTACGGGGCTCGCGGTACCCGTTCGCGCCGAGTCGAAGGAATGCCGGTGCGCTGTCCGAAGGAATGACACCGGGCCGTGCGCCCCGTAGCCTTTCCAGGTGTATCTCCGGTGGGTTCCCGGAGTGCATCCGGCAGTAGGGAGGACGACGCGGGTGGCCGCAGGGGAGAGGGCTGGTTCGCGGTTCGGGCAGTACGAACTGCGGCGGCTGCTCGGGGTCGGCGGCATGGGCGAGGTCTACGAGGCCTACGACACCGTGCGCGACCGGGTGGTCGCCGTGAAACTGCTCGATGTGAACCTGGCCCGGCAGCCCACCTACGTCGAACGCTTCCGCCGCGAATCCCGCACCGCCGCCAAACTCCAGGAACCCCACGTCATTCCGGTGCACGACTGGGGTGAGGTGGACGGGGTCCTGTTCATCGACATGCGGCTGGTCCGCGGCCGCGACCTCAAGGCCTACCTGTTCGAGGAGGGCCCGCTGCCGCCCGAGCGCGCGGTCGCCGTGGTGGAGCAGATCGCCGCCGCCCTCGACTCCGCGCACGAGAGCGGCCTGGTGCACCGCGACGTCAAGCCCGCCAACATCCTGCTCACCGGCGACCTGTTCGCCTACCTGGTGGATTTCGGCATCGCGCACACCGAATCCGACGTGCAGCTCACCCAGACCGGCAACGCCATCGGCTCCTTCGCCTACATGGCGCCGGAACGGTTCGAGCACAATGCCTCGGTCTCGCCGAGCGCCGACATCTACGCGCTGGCCTGCGTGCTCTACGAATGCCTGACCGGCGGGCCGCCCTTCCGGGTGACCGGCAATCTGGCCAATATCCGCGCCCACATGCTGACCCCGCCGCCGCGCCCCAGCGTCCGCACCGGCGTCCCGGTCGGCCTGGACCAGGTGGTCGCCATCGGCATGGCCAAGGAGCCCGGCCGTCGCTACGCCACCGCGGGTCAGCTCGCGCGGGCCGCCCGCGCCGCGCTGATGCGCGCCGCGCACGGCGAACCGACCCGCACGACGGTGCCGCCCGCTCCGCCGACCATCGGCAATCCGGCGGTCTCGCCCGGGCATTCGGAACCGCACTATCTCGATAATCCCTCGGGCCCGGCCGATCCCGCGCGCCAGATGACTCCGCCGGTCGGCGGCCCGGCACGGAGCGTCGACCCGTCCGGTCCGGTGCGGCATCCGTCCGGACCGCAGCCGCACCCGTCCGTGCCCGTGGACAATGCGCGTGCCGCACAGGCGTTCCCGGCGGGGCCGGTGGATCATTCCCGTGGGATGCCTGTGGACAACTCTCGGGTGGGCCCTTCGGCCGGTCCGGTGGATTACTCGCGCGCAGACCAGGTCCCGGGGCAGCCGACCCCGGTCGCGCCGGGCAATATCGACCCGACGGTGCGACGGCAGACCGTCGCCGGGCAGGCCGGGTACCTCCCAGGGTTCGTCGACCAGTCCGCGCCGCGCGAACATCCTTCCGCGCCATTGCCGTTGCCGCCCAAGGACCGCGGTTCGCTGCCGCTGGTGGTGGGCGCGCTGCTCGGAGTGGTCCTGGTGCTGGGTTCGGTGCTGGCCTGGGTGCTTTTGTCCGGCAACGACTCCGGTGACGGCAAGGACAGCGCCACCGTCACCACGACTCACGCGGGAAACAGTGCGGGTACCTACACGTCGCCGACGATGGCCCCGACCACCACGCTGGTCCCGCTCAGCGCGAACGTATCCGACTCGGACGCCCAGGGTTTCGACTCGAATCCGCGCTGCGATTCGACCGATCCCGCGATGGTCATCGGTCGCACGCAGTATTCGCGGCTGGTGGTGTGCCGCAACGCCGGCGGCCGCTACTACTACAGCGGCCTGCGCATCAGCGGCGGCGCGACCATCCGGATCAACGATCCGGTGCCGGACGGCAACGGCGGCTTCACCGTCACCAACCCCACGGATGGCACGCAGTACCGCATCACCACGTACGGCCTGGTCATCACCCAGAACGGTAAGGTTGCGGCCGACGAACCAATGGTCGAGTACGCCCACCGCTGAGCGAACCGGATTGTGGAGTGCGCGGTAGCCAACGGCTTCCAGCTACCGGATGTATGGTCGATGCGCGACGTGACGACTGATTGCGTGGCGCTTGGGGTAAATCCCCGGGTACGTCCAGAACTAGGTTCGCACCCGACGCAAGCACGGAGGCAGGACAGCCGACGGCTCTCAGCCGCCCGCTGAAGGTACGGAGAGGCGGTGGAGTTCGCAGATGCGCGCAGCCGTGGTGAGCAAGCTGGAAGGTCCGGAAGCGATCGAGGTTCTCGATATTCCGGAGCCGGTCGCCTACCCGGGCGGTGTCGTCATCGACGTGCACGCCGCCGGGATCGCCTTCCCCGACGTGCTCATGACCCGGGGCCTGTACCAGATGAAGCCGCCGCTGCCCTATGTCGTGGGCTGCGAGGTCGGCGGCATCGTGCGTGAGGCTCCCGAGGGCTCGCATGTCCAGGCCGGTGACCGGGTGATCGCGCTGACGCTGCTCGGCAATGCCGCCGCCGAGGTAGCCATCGCTCCGAACGACATGGTCTTCAAGCTGCCCGACAACGTCTCCCTGGAGTCCGGTGCGGGCGTGCTGTTCAACGACCTGACCGTGCACTTCTGCCTGCGCAACCGTGGCCGCCTGGCTCCGGGCGAGACCGTGCTGGTGCACGGCGCGGCCGGCGGCATCGGCACCTCCACGCTGCGCATGGCGCAGGCGCTGGGCGCGGGCCGGGTGATCGCCGTGGTCAGCACCGAGGAGAAGGCCGAGGTGGCGCGCGCCAACGGGGCCACCGACGTGGTGCTCACCGACGGCTGGCTGGCCGCGGTCAAGGAACTGACCGGCGGCCGCGGCGTCGACATCGTGCTGGACCCGGTGGGCGGCGACCGCTTCACCGACAGCATCCGCTCGCTGGCCTCGGGCGGCCGCGTCCTGGTGGTCGGCTTCACCGCCGGCGACATCCCCACCGTGAAGGTGAATCGCCTGCTGCTCAAGAACGTCGAGGTGATCGGCGCGGCCTGGGGCGAATGGGTCATGACCCACCCGGGCTACCTGCGTGAGCAGTGGGCCGAGGTGGAGCCGTTGCTGGCGAACGGCAGGATCACCCCGCCGGAGCCGCTGCTCTACAGCCTCGCCCACACCGCTGAGGCGGTCTCCGCGCTCGACAAGCGCACGGCCACCGGCAAAGTCGTCGTCACCCTGCGCTGACCCGCGTCGCCACCCTGCCTGTGCGCAGGGCGGCGTCCGTGCGCTGACCACGCGCGCTCGAGGCCGCCCTCGTGTACTCGACGGGCGCGTCGGCCGGTGCCGGCGTCACCCAGCGCTGACGCGGGCGCGGCGGGTGTAGTTCGCGTAGCGTCACGAATCGTGAAGCTGTCCACCCGAGTTCTGAACCGGACCCTGCTCGAACGCCAGTATTTGCTGGAGCGGTCCACGCTCGGCGTGCACGAGCTGTGCGACCGTCTCGTCGGCCTGCAGGCGCAGGACATGCTGCCGCCCTTCGTCGCCTTGTGGAGCCGCACAGCCGATGTCGACCCGGCGGCGGTATCGAAGGCGCTCGACGACCGCTCCCTGGTGCGAATCACTCTGATGCGCGGCACCATTCACCTGGTCACCCCGCCGGACGCGCTGTGCATCGCCCCGCACATCCAGCCGGAGCTGGAGAAGATCCCGTTCCGCAAGGGCTTCAACTACGGCGCCCTGGTCGGCCTGGACCCGGAAGAGGTTCGCGCCCAGGGCGAATCGGTGCTGGGCGACGACCCGACTCCCGCCGCCACCCTGCGCGAGCACGCCGCCGCCCGCTATCCCGACCGCGATCCGGGCGCGATCGTCCAGGCCTGGCTCTACCAACTGCCCGTCCTCCAGACCCCGCCCCGCGGCCGCTGGGGCGACAGCAGCCGTCCGGTCTGGTCCCGCGTCCAGCCGTGGCTCGGCGCACCCCTCGACCCCGGCTACCCCCTGGAAGAACTGCTCCTCCGCTACCTGCGCGCCTTCGGCCCGGCCACCACCATGGACATGCAGACCTGGTCCAAGCTGACCGGCATGAAAGCCGCCGTCGCGAAACTGGGCGACCGCGTCCGCACCTACACCGACGACCGCTGCCGCACCCTCTACGACGCCGCCGACGCCACCCTGGCCGACCCGGACACCCCCGCCCCCGTCCGCCTGCTCGGCTGGTACGACAACGCCCTGTTGTCCCACCAGGACCGCACCCGCATCGTCCCCGACGGCAACGCCCCGCCTCTGCGCGCCTTCGCCAACCAGGTCTCCCCGATCCTCGTCGACGGCTTCCTCTCCGGCGTCTACAAGGTCTTCACCAAGGGCGACACCGCGGCTCTGCGCATCAGCCCGCGCGCGGTGTGGTCCGACGCGGACCGCGCCGCGGTGGAGGCGGAAGCCCGTGCCCTGCTGGCCTTCTCGGAGCCGGATCGCACCCCGGCCGTCGAGATCCTCGATCCCGGAGCCGACCTGCGCCCCTGATCAGTGCGCGGCGCGGTAGGCCGGGGCCTTGCTCGATCCCGTCGGCGTGAGCGTCCGCAGCAGCGGCAGCGTGCGGTGGGGGACCACCGTGGACAACACCACCACGCTGTGCGACCGCACCACCGAACTGGTCCGGTCGATGCTCAGCAGCACTGCCTGCAATCCGGCGTGCGAGTCCGCGCCGATCCGGCACAGCACGTCCCCGGAACCGGTGGTCGCGTAGGCCTCGAGCACGCCGGGAATGGCCGCGAGGTCGATGGCGACCGCGTCCAGCGCGCCCTGCGCGATCTCCAGGGTGACGAAGGCCTGCACGTCGAAACCGGCCGCGGTGACGTCGATCTGCGGGTCGTAGGAGGAGATCACCCCCGCCTCCTCCATGCGCGCGATGCGGGACTGCACGGTGGCGCGGGCGACCCGGGTGCGGCGGGAGAGTTCCAGGATGCCCGCCTTCTGGTGCTCGTGCATGGCGGTGAGGATGGCCAGGTCGAGTTCATCCAGCCGGGCGGGCGTGCGGGACATCGCGGAGCCTCCACTCATGGGGTCGAGCGGAACCTCCGCTCGTGAGTTCGCTGCTATTCAAATTGTCCAGCACCGGGCGGCGGATGGTGGTGCGATTCACCACAGTGTTCAGTGAATTTCGGCGATATTGCCTAGTGGCGGCCGGTGGGCTTTTCCTGATCACATGAGCATCGACGCAGGACACCAGCGCCCGCGGTCCGGCGACCTGCCCGGCGACGACGACCTGCGCCGCCTGGTCGGCCTGATCGACCACGATGCCGCCGCGGACCCCTTCCCCGTGCTGGGCTGGGACGCGCTGGTGTGGGTGGTCGGCAATGCCACCCAGACCGCGCACTATCTGCAGTCCGCGTTCGGCATGCGGCTGGAGGCCTACTCCGGGCCCGAGACCGGCAATCGCGACCACAAGGCGTTCGTGCTGCGCAGCGGCGGCGCCCGCTTCGTGGTGCAGGGCGTGGTGGACCCGGCCAGTCCGCTTGTCGCGCACCATGATCGGCACGGGGACGGGGTGGTGGACATCGCGCTCGAGGTGCCGGACGTGGACCGCTGCATCCGGCGCGCCCGCGCCCAGGGCGCGACCGTCCTGGTCGAACCGCACGACGAGGGCGACGAATACGGGATCGTCCGCTCCGCCGCCATCGCCACCTACGGCGACACCCGGCACAGCCTCATCGACCGCTCCCGCTACTACGGCCCCTACCTGCCGGGCTATCAGCCCCGCCGCTCCGCCTACGTCCCGCGCCCCGGGCAGCCGGCGCGCATCTTCCAGGCCATCGACCACGTGGTCGGCAATGTGGAACTCGGGCACATGGACCAGTGGGTCGAGTTCTACCGGCGCGTCATGGGATTCGAGAACATGGCCGAATTCGTCGGCGATGACATCGCCACCGACTACTCGGCGCTGATGAGCAAGGTCGTGGCGAACGGCAATCACCGGGTCAAGTTCCCGCTCAACGAACCCGCCCCGAGCCGCAAGCGTTCCCAGATCGACGAGTACCTCGAGTTCTACCGCGGCCCCGGCGTCCAGCACATCGCCCTGGCCACCGGCGACATCCTCACCGCGGTCGACGTGTTGCGCCGCGAGGGCATCGAATTCCTCGACACCCCCGACAGCTACTACGAGGATCCGGAACTGCGCGCCCGCATCGGCCACGTCCGGGTCCCGGTCGCCGAACTCCAGCGCCGCGGCATCCTGGTCGACCGCGACGAGGACGGCTATCTGCTCCAGATCTTCTGCAAGCCCGTCACCGACCGCCCGACCGTGTTCTTCGAGCTCATCGAACGCCACGGCTCCCTCGGTTTCGGGAAGGGGAACTTCAAGGCGCTCTTCCAGGCGATAGAGCGTGAGCAAGAGCTGCGTGGAAACCTCTAGCCACCAATTCCGGTACCGTCCAGACCATGAACTCAGATGGTTCGCGGCCGTCTCGATTCTGGACCGACGGAGCGGGGGAGCGAAGCGGAGGAGCGGAGGAGGGAAGAATCGAGACCTCGGGGCCGCGAACCCGCCCCGGAGCGAAGCGGAGGGGCAAATTGAGCACCTCGTCAGCGATCGTCGCGGGGTCGGTCCTCGCTCTGGTGCTGTCGGCGTGCGGGGGGACGAAGGATTCGGAGGACGCTCCGGGATTGCGCCCGCCGCCGAAGGTGGCGACGCTCGGGCCGTTCGTGGGGGAGTGCGGTCACCTCACCGATGACGAGGTCCGGGACCTGGGCGGGCTGGGGACCCTCACCACCGTCTTCAAGAACTCCACCGGCTGCAATTGGCAGGCGGGTGGAATCAGTTCCTCCAGCGTGACTTTCGCCTCCTACCGCGGCAGCCCCATCGACCGTGAGAAGGCGTGGGTGGCCAGCGTCGGCCGCACCCCCGCCACCATCGAGGTCGGCGGGCGCAAGGGCTTCCAGGCGCTGGACCCCAGCAACGCGGTCTGCGATCTCGCGGTGCAGCTCGACGACGACTTCTTCGAATGGTCCATCTCCTACGGCGCTTTCAGCAGCGGCAATCTCGGCAACCCCTGCGATCGCACCCGCAAGATGGCCGAACTGACCGTGCAGCGGCTCGGATGAGGGGGACCGCCATGCCGCGTCGCAGCAAGCTGGCCGTCGCCGCGTCCGTGCTCGCCCTGACCGCGGCCCTGGCGGGCTGCGGCAAGACGGTGCCGGGCACCGCGCTGCCCGCGGGCGGCACCACCGGTACCGGCGGCGCGCCCCGCATCAACACCAACTTCGACAAGCTGCTGCGCGAATGCCAGGTGGTCGCGGTCGACGACATCGGCAAGGCGGTCGGCGACAATATGTATGTGGAGCCGTCGTTCAACGGCGCGGTCTGCATGTGGAATCTGACCGGCGGCGCCGCGGGCAGCGGCATGGTCACGCTCAGCTGGTACGAGCTCGGTTCGCTGGCCAACGAGAAGGCCAACAACGACCGCCTGAAGTATGTGACCAACGACATAACCGTGCAGGGCCGGCGCTCGCTGGAGACGCACCGCCCGAACGATCCGGACTCGTGCGGTGTGAGCGCCCCGGCCGCGGATACCGGCATCGTCGGCTGGTGGGTCAACTACCGCAACGGATCTCGGCACGCGGACCCCTGTGAAGCGGCTCGCAAGCTGGTGGAGTTGACGTTGAACCTGGCTCGATAAGGGCTCTACCAGCCCCGGCGGGGGGACCCTCTTTTGCCCCCCATCGAGCCCGCGGGTATCGTGGACCGCTGTGCCCGGAAGCATTCGGGCAAGTTGATGCGCAGTACGTAGGCCAGCGAGAGCGGCTGACCTTTTCAGCGTGCCTTGAAAAGGGCTCCGAGCTGCGTACGACACGCCCGACCCCGTGGCGGCGAAATGCCGTGGGAACTGGGCGGAAAGCTCGAATGACAAAGACATGAAGTTCCAGACACCTGGTTACTAATAAGGAAAGCCGGTCTATGCCAACCATCAACCAGCTGGTCCGCAAGGGTCGCCGCGACAAGGTCGCCAAGACCAAGACTGCGGCCCTCAAGGGGAGCCCGCAGCGTCGTGGCGTGTGCACCCGCGTGTACACCACGACCCCGAAGAAGCCGAACTCCGCGCTCCGTAAGGTCGCGCGTGTTCGCCTGACCAGCGCGGTCGAGGTCACGGCCTACATCCCCGGTGAGGGCCACAACCTCCAGGAGCACTCGATGGTGCTCGTGCGCGGCGGTCGTGTGAAGGACCTCCCGGGTGTGCGCTACAAGATCATCCGCGGCTCGCTCGACACCCAGGGTGTCAAGAACCGCAAGCAGGCCCGCAGCCGCTACGGCGCCAAGAAGGAGAAGAGCTAATGCCGCGTAAGGGTCCCGCTCCCAAGCGTCCCCTGATCAACGACCCGGTCTACGGCTCGCCCCTGGTGACGCAGCTGGTCAACAAGATCCTGCTGGACGGCAAGAAGT
Source organism: Nocardia sp. NPDC004151 (assembly GCF_042874235.1). Classification (NCBI taxonomy): domain Bacteria; kingdom Bacillati; phylum Actinomycetota; class Actinomycetes; order Mycobacteriales; family Nocardiaceae; genus Nocardia; species Nocardia sp. NPDC004151. The sequence continues at coordinate 229,702 of NZ_JBIAMR010000003.1, forward strand.
CCACCGCCGAGCGCATCGTCTACGGCGCCCTCGAGCAGGCTCGCGAGAAGACCGGCACCGATCCGGTCGTGACCCTCAAGCGCGCGCTGGACAACGTCAAGCCCGCCCTCGAGGTCAAGCCCCGTCGTGTCGGTGGCGCCACCTACCAGGTGCCGGTCGAGGTCCGTCCGGGCCGCGCCAACACCCTGGCGCTGCGCTGGCTGGTCAACTACTCCCGCGCCCGTCGCGAGAAGACCATGGTCGAGCGTCTGGCCAACGAGCTGCTGGACGCCAGCAACGGCCTGGGCGCTTCGGTGAAGCGTCGTGAGGACACCCACAAGATGGCCGAGTCGAACCGGGCCTTCGCGCACTACCGCTGGTGACCTGTGGCCCGGCCCTCCGTTCGGAAGTGCCGGGAGACGAGTCACATGTCGGGCGCGACAGCCGAGCTGTTCGCAAGCGAGGCACTTACGCGTCGCGCCCGACGTTGACACCGAGGGCTCAGGGAAAAACTCCCTGGCTCATCCCGTTGAATCCCAACTAGCTACGAGCGGGGAAGATTTCCGTGGCACAGGAAGTGCTCACCGACCTGAACAAGGTCCGCAACATCGGCATCATGGCCCACATCGATGCGGGCAAGACCACCACCACCGAACGCATCCTGTTCTACACCGGTATCACCTACAAGATCGGTGAAGTTCACGATGGAGCCGCCACCATGGACTGGATGGCGCAGGAGCAGGAACGCGGCATCACGATCACGTCCGCCGCGACGACCTGTTACTGGAACGACAACCAGATCAACATCATCGACACCCCCGGCCACGTCGACTTCACCGTCGAGGTGGAGCGTTCGCTGCGCGTGCTCGATGGCGCCGTCGCGGTGTTCGACGGCAAGGAAGGCGTCGAGCCGCAGTCCGAGCAGGTGTGGCGTCAGGCCGACAAGTACGACGTGCCGCGTATCTGCTTCGTCAACAAGATGGACAAGCTGGGCGCTGACTTCTACTTCACCGTTCAGACCATCAAGGACCGCCTGGGCGCGAAGCCGCTGGTCATCCAGCTGCCGATCGGCGCCGAGGACACCTTCGAGGGCATCGTCGACCTGGTCGAGATGAACGCCAAGGTCTGGAAGGGCGAGACCAAGCTCGGCGAGCAGTACGAGGTCGTCGAGATCCCGGCCGATCTCGCGGAGAAGGCCGAGCAGTACCGTCAGGAGCTGCTCGAGACCGTCGCCGAGTCCGATGAGGCCCTGCTGGAGAAGTTCTTCGGCGGCGAGGAGCTCTCGGTCGAGGAGATCAAGGGCGCCATCCGCAAGATGACCGTCAACTCCGAGCTCTACCCGGTGCTGTGCGGTTCCGCGTTCAAGAACAAGGGCGTTCAGCCCATGCTCGACGCGGTCGTCGACTACCTGCCGTCGCCCCTGAACGTCGAGTCCGTGACGGGTCACGTGCCCGGCAAGGAGGACGAGGTGCTGACCCGGAAGCCGTCCTCGGACGAGCCTTTCGCGGCGCTGGCGTTCAAGATCGCGACCCACCCGTTCTTCGGCAAGCTGACCTACGTCCGTGTGTACTCCGGCAAGGTCGACTCCGGCGCCCAGGTCATCAACGCGACCAAGGGCAAGAAGGAGCGTCTGGGCAAGCTGTTCCAGATGCACTCCAACAAGGAGAACCCGGTTCCCGAGGCCGTGGCCGGCCACATCTACGCGGTCATCGGTCTGAAGGACACCACCACGGGTGACACCCTGTGCGATCCGCAGAACCAGATCGTGCTGGAGTCCATGACCTTCCCGGACCCGGTCATCGAGGTGGCCATCGAGCCGAAGACGAAGGCCGACCAGGAGAAGCTGGGCACCGCGATCCAGAAGTTCGCGGAGGAGGACCCCACCTTCAACGTGAAGCTGGACCAGGAGACCGGCCAGACCGTCATCGGCGGTATGGGTGAGCTCCAGCTCGACATCTACGTCGACCGCATGAAGCGCGAGTTCAAGGTCGAGGCCAACATCGGTAAGCCGCAGGTGGCCTACCGTGAGACCCTGACCAAGACGGTGGACAAGTACGAGTACACCCACAAGAAGCAGACCGGTGGTTCGGGTCAGTTCGCCCGTGTCATCATCGCGCTCGCTCCGCTGGTCGACGCCGAGGACGGCGCCACTTACGAGTTCGAGAACAAGGTCACCGGTGGCCGCGTTCCTCGTGAGTACATCCCCTCGGTCGACGCCGGTATCCAGGACGCCATGCAGTACGGCGTGCTCGCCGGCTTCCCGCTGGTGAACGTGAAGGCTTCGCTGCTCGACGGCGCCTACCACGAGGTCGACTCCTCGGAAATGGCGTTCAAGATCGCCGGCGCGATGGCCCTCAAGGAAGCGGCCCGCAAGGCCGGTCCGGTGATCCTCGAGCCGCTGATGGCGGTCGAGGTCACCACGCCCGAGGACTACATGGGCGAAGTGATCGGCGACCTGAACTCCCGCCGTGGCCAGATCCAGGCCATGGAGGAACGCAGTGGTGCCCGTGTCGTCAAGGCGCTGGTTCCGCTCTCGGAGATGTTCGGCTACATCGGTGACCTGCGGTCGAAGACCCAGGGCCGGGCGAACTTCTCGATGGTGTTCAATTCGTACGCGGAGGTTCCGGCCAACGTGTCGAAGGAGATCATCGCCAAGGCGACCGGCGAGTAATTCGCTGTCGGGGTGGATTCTCGAGAGTCCGCCCCGCGTGGTCGTCGAACGACCCCCTGTAATACAAACCGCACTGCTGCAAAAAAGCACGCACTAACTAGTCCAGGAGGACCACAGTGGCGAAGGCGAAGTTCGAGCGGACGAAGCCCCACGTCAACATCGGCACCATCGGTCACGTCGACCACGGCAAGACCACGCTGACTGCCGCGATCACCAAGGTGCTGGCTGACACCTACCCGGACGTGAACGCCGCGTTCGCGTTCGACCAGATCGACAAGGCGCCGGAAGAGAAGGCTCGTGGTATCACGATCAACATCTCCCACGTCGAGTACCAGACCGAGAAGCGCCACTACGCGCACGTCGACGCCCCCGGTCACGCGGACTACATCAAGAACATGATCACCGGTGCCGCCCAGATGGACGGCGCGATCCTGGTCGTGGCCGCCACCGACGGCCCGATGCCGCAGACCCGTGAGCACGTGCTGCTCGCCCGCCAGGTCGGCGTGCCCTACATCCTGGTCGCGCTGAACAAGTCCGACATGGTCGACGACGAGGAAATCCTCGAGCTCGTCGAGATGGAGGTCCGCGAGCTGCTGGCTTCGCAGGAGTTCGACGAGGATGCCCCCGTCGTGCGCGTCTCCGGCCTGAAGGCGCTCGAGGGCGACCCGAAGTGGACCGCGTCCGTGCTGGAGCTCATGAACGCCGTCGACGAGTCGATCCCGGACCCGGTCCGTGAGACCGACAAGCCGTTCCTGATGCCGATCGAGGACGTCTTCACGATCACCGGTCGTGGCACCGTCGTCACCGGTCGTATCGAGCGCGGTGTGATCAACGTGAACGAGGAAGTCGAGATCGTCGGCATCCGCGAGAAGTCGCAGAAGACCACCATCACCGGTGTCGAGATGTTCCGCAAGCTGCTGGACCAGGGCCAGGCGGGCGACAACGTCGGTCTGCTGGTTCGTGGTCTGAAGCGTGACGACGTCGAGCGTGGTCAGGTCGTCGTGAAGCCGGGCACCACCACCCCGCACACCGAGTTCGAGGGCCAGGCGTACATCCTGTCGAAGGACGAGGGCGGCCGCCACACCCCGTTCTTCAACAACTACCGCCCGCAGTTCTACTTCCGTACCACGGACGTGACCGGCGTCGTGACCCTCCCCGAGGGCACCGAGATGGTCATGCCCGGCGACAACACCGAGATGAGCGTCAAGCTGATCCAGCCGGTCGCCATGGACGAGGGCCTGCGTTTCGCGATCCGTGAGGGTGGCCGCACCGTCGGTGCCGGTCGCGTCACCAAGATCATCAAGTGATTCGCTGAATCATCTGGTGATTCCTTGAATCGCTGACAGACGGCGTCGCTCCGAAAGGGGCGGCGCCGTCTGCCTTTTCGGCGTCGCGCGAGTCGCCGCATGCGAAAGGGCCGCTTCCCTCCGGGAGCGGCCCTTTCGTGTGTCCGGGGGTGATCAGGAAGCGGTGAGCCGGTCCTCGCAGGTCGCGCCGAGCAGGCGGCCGGATTCGAAAGCCGCTGCGGCGGAAGGCAATTGGGCCGGTCGCCCGGAGGCCAGGATGCGGACGGCGCCCACGCCCGCGGCGGGCCGTCCGAGCGCGTCCATGCGGCGCAGGGTCTGCCCGGCCACGGCCTCGGCGCTGTCGAAGACGCGCACCCCGGTGGGTAGCGCGGCGAGGATGTCGTCCAGGACGAGCGGGTAGTGGGTGCAGCCGAGCACGATGCCCTCGGTGTCGGCGGGGGTGCGGGCGGCGGCGTCGGCGATGGCCTCGGCGATGACCGGGAGGTCGCCGCGGTCGATGGCGTCGGCGAGCCCGTGGCAGGCGACCCCGGTGACCTCGGCGTCCCCGCCGAACTGCGCGATCAGTCCCGCCTGGTAGGCGCTGCCGGTGGTGGCGGCGGTCGCCCAGACGGCGACCTTCGCGCAGGCGGCCGCGGCGGGTTTGATGGCGGGCACGGTGCCGATCACCGGCACTTCGGGCCCGACCATGGCGCGGACGTGTTCGAGCGCGGTGACGCTGGCCGTATTGCAGGGCAGCACAATGACTTCCGCGCCCTCGTTCAGGGCGAGGCGCGCGGTGTCCAGCACCCGGTCGATGACCCACTGCTCGGGCTTGGGGCCCCAGGGCGCGCCGTCGGGGTCGTTGAGCAGCAGCAGGTCGAGATCGGGCCGCAGCTTCCGCAACCAGGCGGCCGTGGGCAGCAGCCCCAGTCCGGAGTCGATGAGCGCGACGATCACACCATGCACGGTAGTGAAGGCACCGGCCTGATCGCGAACCGCGGGTCGGAATGTCGTGGTTGTCCGGGGGTGGCCGAGTGGTTCCGGCGCCGGTTCAGCCCGCGGTAGCCACCGGTTGCAGGTTCGCGGCGAGTTCGCCGCGGGCCTTCATGACCTTGCCCGCCATGCTCGCGCCGACCACGGCGACCAGCGTGCCCGCGCGGCGGTAGTGGGCCAGGAACTTGCGGCCCTTGTCCTCCACGATCTCGATCTCGTCGGCCAGCGCCGGGATGCCGAGCACCTGGATCTTCATGTCGTACTGGTCGCTCCACACGTACGGCACCTGGATCTCGGCCGGGGCCTCGCCCAGCAGCGCGGCGGCCAGCACCTGCGCCTGCTCACCGGCATTGGTCCAGTGCTCGACGCGCTTGTTGCGGCCGATGGCGTGCGGCCAGGCGGCCACGTCGCCGAGCGCCCAGACGCCGGGGATCGAGGTGCGCCCGGTCTCGTCGGCGAGCACGCCGCCGCCGTCGGCGGGCGCGGCCAGCGGAATGCCGGAGCCGTCGAGCCACTCGGTGACAGGCGCCGAGCCGATGCCGATGACCACCAGGTCGGCGTCGACGACGCTGCCGTCGGCGAGCCGGACCCCGCTCACCGAGTCGCCGTCGGTGACAAGCGTTTCCACGCCGACGCCACAGCGCAGCTCGACGCCCTCGGCCTCGTGCAGCCGGGCCACCAGCGCGCCGACCTGCTCGCCGAGCGCGGCGTAGAGGGGAGTGGGCTGCGGTTCGACGATGGTGACGTCGAGCTCGCGCGCCCGGAAGCCGGCCGCGAGTTCACAGCCGATGAAGCCGGCGCCCACGATGACGGCCTTGCGGGCCGAGCCCAGGTGTTCGCGCATCGCCGCGGCGTCGTCGTGCGAGCGCAGCACGTGCACGCCGGAGACCTCGGGCAGTCCGGGGATGCGGCGCGGCCGCAGCCCGGTGGCGATGACCAGGGCGTCGTAGGCGGCTTCGGTGCCGTCCGAGAGCCGGACCCGGCGCGCGTCGGTGTCGACGCCGGTGGCGGTGACGCCCAGACGCAGCCGGATGTCCTGTTCGGCGTAGAACTCGGCGGGCCGCAGCGCGGTGTCGTCGGTCTCGCCGCGAATGTACTGCTTGGACAGCGGCGGCCGGTCGTACGGGGCGCGGTTCTCGTCGCTCAGCAGGGTCAGTTCACCGGTGTAACCGGCACGTCGGAGCTCCTCTGCGGTGCGCAATCCCGCGAGTCCACCACCAACAATTAGAACCTGTTCTACCGAGTGCGACATGTGCCCACCTTAGCGGTTCCCGAAGGCCCCCACCGACGTGTCGGCCGTCACACCCGAGATGCGGCCCAATCGTATCCGGGCATTTATTGATCGGGCGGTCAATCAGGATTACAACGGGATCAGAACATATTTCCTGGCCTTTCAAAGGAGGCATTCCATGTTCACCGTGAGTCGCGCGGAGCACGCCTTGACGTTCGTGCTCGGCGTAGTAGCCGCGCTGTCCCCGATCTGGGTGGCGCACAGCGACCGCGCACTGTGGACCCTCGTCGTGCTCGGTGTGCTGATCGCACTCGCGGGCCTGGCGCAGTTGCGCGAGATGGGTACCGCGATGACGGGCCGAGCGCTCGGCGTCCTCGGTGTCCTGATGTTCATCTCCCCGTGGGTGATGAACTTCCACTCCTACAGCAACGCCTCCTGGGTCGCATGGATCGTGGGCGCGTTGACCGTCGTGGTCGCGTTGGCCGAGATGCCGGAGGTTGCGGGCCGATTCGGCACCGCGGCGCACCACTGACCGGGTCGCGGCGCGTCGGCCTCGTTCTCCTGTGAAGGGCGGGAGACCCCACGAGGCCGGCGCGCCCCTCCCGTGTTCCAACCGCGAGATATGCTTGTTCCCTACGTCCGCCCGAACGGTGGCGGCCGCCTCCGCTTCGAAGCGTGAGGAGGAAGTCGAGCAGTGCCTGCACCACGGAAGCGTCGCAGCAAGAAGGTCGACGGGGACGCTCGCCAGCTCATCCTCGATGCCGCGGAGAAGCTGTTCGCGGCCAATGGTTTCGACGCCACGGCCACCGCGGCCATCGCCGAGGCCGCCGCAGTGCCCAAGGGCCTCGTCTTCTACTATTTCCCGACCAAGGACGCGATTCTGTCGGCCCTGATGGCCGAGCGCGTCCCGCCGGAGCCGATCGACGACATCTATTCGGTGGTGGTGCCGGGTGATCCGGCCAAGAGTCTGGTCAATATGGATGCCGCGCTGAATCTGCGCGATCATCATTCCTCGGTGCTGCGCGTCATCATGTGGCGCGAGGCCGATACCCATCCGGATGTGCGCAAGCAGTTGCGCCGCATGCGGGATCAGCTGCTGGACGCGACCGCGCGGGTGCTGGCGGCGAGTGCGCCGGGCCCGGTGCAGCCGGGGACCCTGCGGGCCTGCGCGGCGGCGTGGGTGTCGGCGATGCTGGCCATCGCGAGCACGGATCGGTTGCACGCGCTGGACGGGCTGCCGTTGCCGACGGCCGACGAGATCCTGAATGTGGCGAATGTGGTGGCCGCGGGCATGACCCAGATGGGTTGAGTTCGCCGCGACATCATGTTTGCTGGCGTGTCGCTATTTCTTCTCCAACCTTCGCATACCACACTCCTTGTGGGGCAGACATGCCATTCTCACTGCGAAGTTCGTGGAGGAACTGGTGAAAGCCAAGCTGTTGCTGCGTATTTTCGGATTGTTCTCGGCAGGTCTGGCTCTCGCGGCGATGGCGCCCGCGGCACACGCGGATCCGATCTATCCCGCGCCGGACCCGGATCCGTTCTACGCGCAACCGGCCGATATCGCCGACCACGCGCCGGGCGACGTGCTGGCGACGCGGCCCATGCCGCCGCTGCTGGTGTTCCCCGAGACCACCGTCACCATGGTGAAATTCCGGTCCACCAGTTCCGAGGGTGGCCCGATCGCCGCGGTCACCACGGTGCTCACGCCGCGCGAGCATCAGCCGGGCGGGCCGCTGTTGTCCTATCAGCACATCATCAACGGCCTCGGCGCGCAGTGCGCGGTGTCGCGGGTGCTGTACACCACCGATCCGAATCTGTATGTGAAGGAAGCCGTCGCCCTGAACGTGGCGCTGCGGCGCGGCTGGTCGGTGGCGCTGCCGGACCACCTGGGCCCGAATTTCGCCTACGGCGCGGCCAAATTGGGCGGGCAGATCACCCTGGACGGGATTCGCGCGGCCAAGCGGACGCCGGAACTGGGCTTGGGCGAGAGCCGGGTCGCGATGGCCGGATACTCCGGCGGCGGCATGGCGACCGCGTGGGCGGCGGCGCTGGCCCCGCGCTACTCGCCGGAACTGGATATCGCGGGTGCGGCCACCGGCGGCGTGCCGATGAACCTGGAGAAGATGGTGCGCCAGCTGGGCTTCCAGTCGCATCCGGCGTTCGGGCTGGCCATGGCGGCCGCCATCGGCCTGGAGCGGGAGTATCCGGACCGGCTGCCGATCAGCACCCAGATGAACGCCGCGGGCCTGTCCGCCCGCAATGCCATGGCCAATGGCTGCACCAACGAGATCATGGCCATCGGCGCGGGCCACAACGCGCGCGAGTTCGCGGCCAGCACCTCGATGATCGACGATCCGACGGTATTGTCGGTGCTGCAGGAGAACAGCCTGGAGCTGTACGACGGTGTGCCGAATACGCCGATCTTCGAATGGCATTCGCCGACCGATCCGCTGATCCCGGTGGACGCCATCGTGAACACCGACCGCCGGTACTGCGCGGCGGGGGTGGCGGTCGACGTCAATCTGAACTCGTCGCCGGAGCACCTGTCCGCGGCGGTGCTGGGCCTGCCCGCGGCGCTGGACTGGGTGGACGCCCGGTTGCGCGGCGAACCGGCTCCGACCACCTGCTGAGCCGGAGCGCCGCCGGGTGGCGCGTGCGTCAATGCCCCAATACCGTTGGTCGTGAGCCGGTTTCGTGGTGACCGGGCACACGGCCGGACCGTAGCCCGACTCGCACCCGCTGCCACCGCCCGGTAAGAATGGCGGCCATGGATGCCGATTTCACCACCGGCCCGGGGGATTCGCGTTCCGCGCGTCAGCCGGGTTACCGCCTCACCCACCCGGACGCGCCGGGTACCTCGCCGAACCCGGTGCTGACCGGCATCGATACCGGCGGGCACGCCGGGTTGTCCCACAACGGACACGACGGTCTGAGCCGCAACGGTCACGACAGTCTGTCCCGCAACGGGCACGACGGGCTGAGTCGGAACGGCCACGACCAGCAGGTGCAGTGGTCGTCGGCGCCCGTAACCCTGCGCGGCACACCGGAATCGGAGGCCCTGTCGCGCCGGATCGCGCCCGATCTACCACAGCGCTCCGCCGACCAGCCGCAGCGCAATTTCGACCTGACCCAGCGGGCGCCGGAGTTGCCGCAGCGCGCTCCGGAACTGCCGCAGCGCACCCCCGAACTGCCGCAGCGCACCTCGGACCCGGAGGCCGTGGCCGCCCGGCTGGCCGCGGACGAGCCGTTCTCGGCCCGCATCACCACTGACAGTGAGCCGTTCGCGGTCCCGGTCAACGGTGAGCCGTTCGGAACGCGTCCCGCCACCAACGGTTCGCCGTTCGCCCGCTCGATCGATGACAGCGGTCCGCTGACTCGTCCCGCCGACAGCGGGCAGTTCACCCGTTCCGCCCCGGAGAGTGAGCCTTTCGCGGCGCCGTCCGCCATGGACAGCGACACGCTGGGTCTGCGTCCCGCCCCCGAGGTTCAGTCCTTCGCGCTGCCGGCCGAACCGCGAGACAGCGCCTTCGGCGCGAGCCCCGCCGTCGAATTCGAGGCTCCGGTGTCGCGCCGCTACGCGCCGGACCCTGAGCCTGTCCGATACGAGATCCCGGAGCGGCTGGAAACCCCTGAGCGCCTGGAAATCCCGGAGCGACTGGAGGCTCCGGCCCGCCTCGAGAGCCTGGAGGCCCCGGCCGGCCTGGCGAGCATGGAGGCGGTCGCCGCGTCCCTGCGGGAGAGCGTGCACGAGGCGCCCCGCGAGTCCACCCGCCCGGCGGGCACCCCCTCGCGTCGTCGCGCCGCACCGGAACCCGTTGTCGAGCACCAGGTTTCGAGCGTGCCCGAGCCCATCGCCGCGCTGTCCGAGCCTGTCGCCGCGCTGTCCGAGCCTGTCGCCGCGCTGTCCGAGCCTGTGGCCGCGTTGCCCGAGCCTGTGGCCGCGTTGCCCGAGCCGATGCACGCACTGGCGGAGCCGACGCCCATCGCGACCGAGTCGACGGTGATCGCGACGGAGTCGACGGTCATCGCGCCCGTGTCGGCGGCCGCCACACCGGAGTCGAAGGCCGCCGCCGAGTTCCGCACCAGCGACGCCGCCATCGATCTGCACCACATCATGCGCCTGCTGGTCGCCAGCCACGATCTGGACGTGGCCGCCACCGCCGTCGAATCCGGCGAGGCGGATATCGCGCAGCTGGCCGACGCCGCGCACCGGACCCGTTCGGCGGCCGTGGAATTGGTCGCCGCCTGGTACGGAGGGGCGGACCACATGCGAAATTTTGGCGAGGTCCTCTTACGAGCCGCGGCGGAAACACGGTAAAGCTCGAGGACGTCCCCGGCGGGTTACCCGGACCGTTATGGGACCAGGCGTCACTTTAGGATTCGTTCGAGAGGGCCTCGGATCACTGACTCGGGAGGCGCGATGAGTGGTACCGATGCGGCGTCGAATGGATTGACCGCCGACGCGGTGCGAGCGGATTTGGCGGCGCTCGCCGATCCGGCCGCCGCGGTGCATCTGCAGCGCTTTTTCAAGACCGGGCCGGGCGAGTACGGCGAAGGGGATGTATTCATCGGCGTCCGGGTTCCGCAGACCCGGAAGGCGGTGAAACGGTTTGCCGGAATGCCGCTTTCGGAGATCGACGCTCTGCTGGACAGTCCGGTGCACGAGCATCGGCTGGCGGCGCTGGTGATTCTGAATGGCGAGATGGCGAAGGCGTCGCGCAAGCGCGGGGGTGATGCGGCGCGGCAGCGCGAGATTGTCGAGTTGTATCTGGCGGCGGTGCGCCGGGGCCGGGTGAACAACTGGGATCTGGTGGACGCCTCGGCGGAGTTCATTCTGGGTCCGTGGTTGCTGGAGCGCCCGCGCGATCTGCTCGAGAAATTCGCGGCAGGGGATTCGCTGTGGGAGCGGCGGGTGGCGTTGCTGACCACGTTCGCGTTCATCAAACAGGGCGATACCGCCACGACGCTGGAATTGTGTGAGCGCCTGCTGGACGACCGCCGTGACCTGATCCAGAAGGCGGTGGGCTGGATGCTGCGCGAGATCGGCAAGCGGGTGGATCCGGAGACTCTCACCGGGTTTCTGGACGCGCACGCGGCGGCGATGGGCCGCACGGCGTTGAGTTACGCGACCGAGCACCTCACCCCGGAGCAGCGGGCGCACTACCGCGCCCAGCGGTGACCGCCGCGGCGTAGCCCACGCTGCCGGGTTGCTGTGACGCATTGCTCGATGGATTCGCACCGATTGTTCACCTTGAGTTAAGTTTACATTCATTTATCGAGACCACTCTGTGATCAGTCGATGACGACCGATACCAGCTCGAAACGAGTTGGAGCCCCACACGCGGAGACCGCCGCACTTCGGCGAGAGCGTGAACGAACGGTGATAGCTGGGAAATCTCCCGAATCCCGTTCCGCCACCTTGCACATCACAATCCATGCAGTGCGTCGGCAGGCCCCCAAGGGGGACCCGCCGTGGTCAGCGCTGCGCCAGTGAGAATCGCCATGCATAAACTCTTCGCTCAGCCCGTCAAAACCGTCACCGGCCTGGCCGCCATCGCGCTCGCCGCGTCGGCCGTGATCACCGCCGGCGCCGCCTCCGCGGACGTCGTCAACGGTGTGCCGCCCGAGTTCCAGGCCACCGCCCAGCAGGTGCAGCAGCAGGCCGTCGGCCTGAACGCGTCGCTCCCGGCGGCGCAGCAGGACCAGGTCCGCGCGGCCGTGCAGGGCCTGCCCGCGCCCTTGAACCAGGTACTGCCCCCCGCCTTCACCAACGACCTCGACGGCTGGATCCGCAATGCCCTGTACGTGCTGAACCAGCACGGCATCCCGGGCAGCTACGACGGCATCTTCCGCAATATCCAGCGGGAGTCCGGCGGTAACCCGCAGGCCATCAACCTCTACGACTCGAACGCCGCCGCGGGCATCCCCTCCAAGGGTCTGCTCCAGGTGATCGATCCGACCTTCCAGGCGTACCACGTCGACGGCACCTCGTGGGACATCTACGATCCGGTCGCCAACATCACGGCCGCCTGCAATTACGCGGCGCACCGCTACGGCTCGATCGACAACGTCTTCTCGGCGTACTGAGCCCTGCGAACACAGCCCTTCGGGCGCAATGGAAATCGGCCGCCGCGTGAATCACGCGGCGGCCGACTCGTTTCGGCGGTTCGGGGGCGAGCCCTCGAGGGTTCCGAGAGTTGGTTGTCTCAGAACTGGATCTTCAGGCGGTCCGTCACCGGCCGGGCCTGGCAGCCCAGGATGTAGCCGTTGGCGATGTCCTCGGGGTCGAGGATCTCCGCGTTCTCCATCTCCACCTCGCCCTCCAGGACGGTGCAGGCGCAGGAGCCGCATTCGCCCTCGAGGCAGGAGTAGGGCACGTCCAGGCCCTTGGAGAGCATGATGTCGACCAGGGTCTGGCTGCGCGGCCAGGTCATCTCGTGGGTCTCGCCGTCGAGTTCGACCTCGACGCTGGCGGCGTCGGCGGCCTCCTCGGCGCTGATCTCGACCGGGGCGACCTCGGCGAACGGGTCGCCGGAGAGCGAGTTGAAGACCTCGGCGTGGGTGCGGTTGCGCGGCACGCCGAGCTGGCCGAGGGCGTCGTGGACCCGGTCCATGAACGGCTTGGGGCCGCACATGAACGCCTCGTAGGCGGTGTAGGGCGAGACCAGGGCGGCGAAGGCGTCGGCGGTCGGCAGGCCCTGGAGGGCTTCGAGCCAGTGGATGACGACGACCCGCTGCGGGTTCTTGTCGGCGAGCTCGCGCAGCTCGTTGGCGAAGATGACCGACTCGTGGTCGCGGTTGGCGTAGACCACCACGATGCGGCCGTTGCCGCGGGAGAGCGCCGACTTGAGGATGGACATCACCGGGGTGATGCCGCTGCCGGCCGCGAACAGCAGCAGGTCCTCGTCGAGGTTCTTGGGGGTGAAGACGCCGGACGGCGGCAGCACCTCGATGGAGTCGCCGGCTTTCACGTTGTCGCACACCCAGTTCGACGCGTAGCCGTCGACGGTGCGCTTGATGGTCACCTTCGGCTTGTCGTCGGTGTGCGGCGAGCTGGCCAGCGAGTAGCAGCGGGCCACGGACCCGGTCAGGTCGCTGGGGATGCGCAGGGTCAGGAACTGGCCCGGCGTGTAGGCGAAGCGCTCGCTGAGTTCCTCGGGCACGTCGAAGACCAGCGAGCAGGAGTCGGCCGTCTCGTTGATGACCGCGGAGACCCGCAGCACGGCCGATCGCGAGCTGTGCGGTACGTCGACGGTGGTCATAGTGTCCTCTCGAACCCGGCAGTGATGGTCAGCCGGAGCAGTCTACCCAAACTAGAACGTGTTCTAGTTTGACTATACGTGGCTGTCGCGCTGCCGGACAAGCTGAGCTTCCAGACCGGCGATCAGCACGTCCATCGAGAAGTCGTAGGAGAACTTGCCGCGCAGATCCGCCAAGTGTTTGGTGGCGCGTTCCACCGCCTCGGGCAGCACCCGGTCCAGCAGCGACGAGCGGTCGCGCGGGTTCACCTTGGAACGACCGAACAGATAGGTGTGGATGGTGGCGTAGGCGGAGAGCACATTGCGCTCGTCGAAACCGGCGTCGAAGAGGATTTCCATCACGGCCGCGATCAGGTCGAGCTGTTTGCCGAGCATCTGCTCGATCAGGACGTCGCCGAGACCCGGGTGCTTGCGCAATTTCTCGTCGATCTGGTCGATGAGATCCCGCAAACGCATTTGCCACGTGCCGAATTCGGGTGGCGGCTTGCGGACGCCGGTCAGCGCCGCGGTCGCCACCAAGTCGAGTAGCTCCCGCTTGTCGGCGACGTAGTAATAGGGGGCCATCGGCGAAACTCCGAGTTCGCGGGAGAGTCGTCGCATGGACAGCTTCTCCACGCCGTCCTGCCGGACCACCCGCAGGGCGGCCTCGACGATCTCGGATTCCGAGAGGGTGTTACCGCCCCCGCCTGTCTGCATGCGCCCGACTCCCATACCGCCTCGACCACCACGGGCACGGATACCCGTCCCCTACCTGTTCAACTGCCGATTTTCCTCTCGGCAGTGTAGAGCGCCCACGACCGCACCCGTCGAGCTACCACCAGATGCGCGAGACACCGAATACGCCTCCTCCCTTGCGGAATGTCGCCCCAGTGTTCGCGGCCGCCCCGATTCTGGACTGCGGCTCGATAGACCTCCGCCTTGGAGCGGGGGAGCGAAGCGGAGGAGCGGAGGAGGGAAGAATCGGGACCAGGGGGCCGCGAACCCGCCCGTAGCGAAGCGGAGGGCAGATAACACCGCGTGGCAATCATCATTGCCAGTGGTGTGCTGACTTAGCATTCGGGAATGCGCCATGATCGCCTTCCCGATGGTTTCGGGGTGCGAATCGATCCCAAGGTGCGCACTTATTCCGGTGGACGGCTACTGGTCGGCGGCACGCCGACAAGGTTGCTACGGCTCGCTCCGGAAGCTGCGGCCTTGATCGGTGACGGGTACCTCGAGGTGACCGACCCGGCGTCGGCGCGGGTTGCCAGACGTCTTCTCGATTCCGGTGTCGCGAATCCGCGCCCGCGGCTGCTGCCGTCGCTGGAGGACGTCACCGTGATCGTGCCGGTGCACAACAACACTCCCGAGCTGTCGCGGCTGTTGTCGGCGCTGCGCGGACACACGGTGATCGTGGTGGACGACGGTTCGGATCAGCCGGTGCGGATTCCGGAGGCGCGCAGCCGATGCCGGATCACCGTGCTGCGCCGCGATCGCCGGCACGGCGCGGCCGCGGCACGCAATTTCGGATTACGGTCCGCGTCAACCGAATTCGTGGCCTTCCTGGATCCGGAGGTGGTGCCCCGGACCGGCTGGCTGGAGGTCATGCTGGGCCACTTCAGCGATCCCAAGGTGGCGCTGGTGGCCCCGCGCATCCTGGCCATGGATCCCGATTCCACGGTGCTGGCCCGCTACGAGCACACCCGCGGTTCGGTGCATCGCGGCCGCCGCGAGTCGGCAGTGCAGGCGCACGGCCCGGTGCCGTACGTGCCGAGTTCGGCGGTGCTGGTGCGCCGGCTGGCCGTGCTGGGCGAGGGCGGTTTCGACGAGTCCATGGGCGCGGGCGGCGATGTCGACCTGTGCTGGCGGCTGGACCGCGCGGGCTGGCGGCTGCGCTACGAGCCCGCGGCCCGGGTGGCGCACAGCAATCCGGTGTCGCTGCGAAAGTGGTTCGCCCACAAGGTCACCCATGGGACGGGTGTGGCGCCACTGGCGCACCGGCACAAGGGGATGGCCGCGCCGCTGTCGCTACCGATCTGGACGGCGGTGTCGGCGGGCCTGCTGAGCACCGCGTCGGGCTGGGGCATCTTCGGCGGGGTGCTGACCCTGGGCGCGACCCTGGTTCGATTACGCCGGGTGTTCGCCGGGCTCGACAATCCGACCCGGGTGGCCGCCATCTATATGACGCGCGGTTTCGGCGGTGCGGTGTGGCGGCTGGCGTCGGCCATGTGCCGGCACTATTGGCCGGTGACCCTGCTGGGCATGTTGTGCTCGCGCCGGATCCGGCACATCGCGATCACCCTGGCCATGGCGGAGGGCTTGGCGGACTGGTTCACCCATCGGGAGCCCGGCAGCCTGGATCCGATCCGCTACGTGTTCTGCCGGCGGCTGGACGATGTGGCCTACGGGACGGGCGTGTGGTGGGGCGCGGCCCGCACCCGCAGCGCGGCGGCGCTGAAACCGACGCTCCCGTCCAGTTGATCAGCGGTAGTAGATCTCCAGTGTGGTGATGCGCCCGTCAGGGCCGAGACCGAAGACGTCGATCGCGTAGGTGCGGTTGCCGGGCTTGCCGAGCGGGCTGGTCGCCTCGAGCTGTGCGACTTCGACTGCCGGGCCCGGGATTACCCGCGTGATCTCGGTCCGCGCCCGGCCCGCGAACACGACATCCCGATAGAATCCGGCGATTTCGTCGTGACCGGTGAAAACGCCTCGCGGATTGCGCAGTTCGGCCCCGGGCGCGAAGAGCGCCAGCAGCGCGGGCTCGTCGGCGGCGTTGACCGCCCGCACGTAGTCCTCCGAGATGCTCATCTACTTCTCCTCCCCGCGCGGACGCAGCCGCACCGGCATGTGCCGGACGCCGGTGTGCTTGTTGCTGCGCGTGTATTCGACGGCCCCGGTGAGTTCGGCGATCTCGACCCGGTCGAGCAGCGCGTCGAACACCACCCGCATCTCCATGCGGGCCAGGTTGGATCCGAGGCAGAAGTGCCCGCCGCGTCCGAAGGCGAGGTGCGGGTTGGGCCGCCGGGTGATGTCGAAGGTGTGCGGGTCGGTGAATACGGCCTCGTCCCGGTTCGCGGAGGTCCACCACAGGGTGACCTTGTCCCCGGCCTTGATGCGTTGACCGCCGAGTTCGGTGTCGCGGGTGGCGGTGCGCCGGTTGTAGGAGGTGGAGGAGGCCCACCGCAGCATTTCGTCGACGGCCCCGTCCAGTTGGGACCGGTCCTCGCGCAGGCTGCGCCAGACCTCGGGCCGTTCGATGAGCGCCAGCATCCCGACGGCGATGGAGTTGCGGGTGGTTTCGCTGCCCGCCGCGATGAGCAGGCTGAACAGCATGGCCTTCTCCATATCGGTGAGCGGCTGCCCGTCGATGGTGGCGTGCGCGGCCAGGGAGAGCAGGTCGTCGGCGGGTGCGGCGGTCTTGGCGGCGAGCAGTTCCCGCCCGTAGGCCCGGGTTTCGGCGACGGCCCGCTGGGTGCGCGCGGTGGCCTCGCCGAGGTCGCGATCGTCGTAGTCCAGGGCGACGTTGGCCCAGCCGAAGAGCCGGTGCCGGTCCTCCTGCGGCACTCCGAGCAGTTGGGCGACGGCCTGCAGCGGCAGTTCGGCGGCGAGGTCGAGCAGAAAGTCGCACTCGCCCTTGGCCAGTGCCGCGTCGACCAGGTCGGCGGCGCGTCGCCGTAGGTCGTCCTCGATGAGTTTCAGGGTGCGCGGCGCGACGCTGGGCATGAGCAGTTTCCGCACGCCCGCGTGCCGGGGGTCGTCCATCATGTTGAGCAGCACGCCGACGGCCCAGTCCACGGGCAAATCCTCGATGAGGGTGCCGCCGCCGCGCCGTTCCCCGCCGCTCTCGGAGGAATAGGTGACCGAATCCCCGGCTACGGCAACGATGTCGGCGTACCGGCTGACCACCCAGAACCCTTCCCCGTCGGGGGTGTGCGGGGTGGGCGGATGCCACCGGACCGGCGCGTCGGCTCGCAGCCGGTCGAAGACCGCGTGCGGGAAGCCGTGCGCGAAGCGGTCGAGATCGGTCAGGTCGATGTCCTCCACCCCACCCACCCTCGCACAGTGCCCGAGCCGGGGCGGTACATTCGGTGAACCGTGTTAACCGAAAACCTGGCCGCCGCAAGGATTTCGGGGCGGGGTGCGCAGTCGTGATCCGGTCAGCGGCGCCACCGCAACCTCGGCAAGTCCCTCGCGACGCGCGGATCGCGCGGAGTGACTGAACACGGCGTGTTTAACAAGATGCTGCGTAGCTCACATTTCCTTAGGGCACGGTTGCTGTGTGACCTGTCGGACAAACGTCCTGCTTCCGCCTTGGGCTCTCAGGTCCGCCGGTACCCTTTGGGTGCGGAAAGAAAGGCAAATGGTCAGCAATCTTGCGGGTGGGGGAAACCCTAACCACGGCGCCGAACCGGGCAGTCAACTCGGTGCGCTCGAAACATATGCCGCCCAGGCTCACGGATATCTCAGCCTGGGTGGAGAACAGCTGGGGCAACTGCCCGGCCTGTTACGTCCCATGGTCCTGGAATCGTGGCTGCGCAGCGTGCGCGGCGGCGTGGACCCGATGGACGATGGGGACGGTCGCGGCCTGCGCGGTGCGGACCTCGAGCGCTATCGCGACGCGCATCCGATCGCCGCGGTGATGCCGCTGGTGGACAAGCTGTTGCTGCGGGACGCGACCAGTACCGGTTTGATCGTGGTGGTGGCAGACCAGTTCGGCCGCGTGCTCTCGGTGCACGGCAATGCCGACCGGGTGCAGCCGGCCGCCGAGGCGGGATTGCGCGAGGGCAATGACCTGAGCGAGCGCCGGGTCGGCACCAATGCGGTGGGCCTGGTGGTGCGCACCGGCCGCGCGGCCTGGATCCACGGCCCCGAGCATTTCCTGCACCGCATGCACCAGATCACGGGAGCGGCTGCGCCGGTGCACGATCCGGACGGCCGCCTGGTGGGCGTGCTGATGATCGCCGGCGGTGTGCGGGTGGCGCGCCCGGAGATCCTGGCGCTGGTGAAGGCGGCGGCCACGGCCGCGGAGATGGATCTGCTGCTGGCCGCGGTGCGCTCGGGTCAGGATCGGCGTTCGCACGCCGACGCGCCCGCGCCGGAGCGCCTGGGCCTGGAGGTGCTCGGACTCGGGCAGCCACAGCTCACCGTGGCGGGGGAGCGGGTCCCGTTGTCGCAGCGGCACGCCGAGATCCTGTTGCTGCTCGCCGAACATTCCGAGGGGTTGTCGGCCGATCACCTCGCCCTGCTGCTCGATGACGCCGATCTGGACAACGCCACGATTCGCGCCGCCATGTCGCGGCTGCGCTCGGTGGTCGGTTCGAACGTCTTCGGCTCGCGCCCGTACCGGTTGCGCGTGCCGATCGCCACGGATGTGGAGGCGCTGCGCGCCGCCCTGGATTCCGGGGATGTGGACGCCGCCGTGCGGCTGTACGCGGGCCCGGTGTTGCCGCGTTCGACCGCTCCGGGAGTTATAGACATTCGCGATGAATTGCGGGTGCGCTTGAGAACGGCTGTATTACGTTCCGGCGACGCTTCGGTCTTGAGTCGGTGGACCGCGGGCGCCGAAGGACGCGACGACGCGGCGGCGTGGGCGGCCTATCGGGCCACCGTGGACCGTGAGTCTCCGCTGTATGCGCAGATCGAAGCCAAGATCCGGGTGCTGGATCGGCGCCTGGGCGCCGATGCAACGCAGTTGCAACGTTTCGACTCCTAATCTCCACATCCGAAAGTGCGGTCGGTCACACCGCCGCCTTGTTATGTGGTCCGACCCACATTCATCGCGATCTTCGCGCCGGATCGGCTGCCAACTAGACGCTCGTCCAACTTTTTTTCAGGAAAAAGTTCCTTTTTATTGTGTAAACGCCTAGTGTCCACATGCATGAACGGCATCCCTGTGATGCAGGTGACAGTTGGAGGAGATCGGCAGTAGGACAGTCCGGATGCGGTGACCCGGAGGCAACCGCATCCCGGCCGGCGAGCCAGTAAGCCCGGCCGCTTCGAGCACTAGTTGGATCACGCGCGGATTCGCCGCGCATTCGTCGAAAAACCCAGGGCGATGCGATAACTCGCGGCCTGGTGCGCTCTCGTCAGCCGAGCGCACTCAGGTCTATTTCGTGATGCCCCGAAACCGTTGGTCGACATAGCAATTCGCCATGACAAGGGAGGCTCTGGTGCAGGGTACGGACTCGAGTGGTCTCGGACCGAGTGAAGTTCCGACGTCGACTGAATTGTCTGCGCCGTTCCCGCTCGGACCCGCGCAGATCGGGCTGTGGTACGCCCAGCTGCTGGCTCCCGAAGTGCCCCTCAACCTGGTCCAGTACGTCGACATCGAGGGTGACTTCGACGTCGACCTGCTGCTGCGCGTCGTCGAGGACGGCGTCCCGATCTGGCGCTCCTCCCAGCTGCGTTTCACCGAGATCGACGGACACCCGCACCAGTACATCGACCCGACCGCGGGGCACAACACCGAGCTGATGGACCTGCGCTCGGAAGCCGATCCCATCGCCGCCGCGCACGAGTGGATGCAGGTCCAGATCCTCGAGCCGATCGACCTGCTCACCGGCAAGCTGTTCTCGCCCACCCTGATCCGGGTCGCCGACCAGCGCTGGTTCTGGTTCTTCGTCGGTCACCACATCGTGGGCGACGGCTACGCCGCCCTGAACACCATGCAGTGGACGGCCCGTCGCTACACCGCGCTGCAGAGCGGCCTGGAGCCGGAGACGGTGAAGGTCGGCACGCTGCGCGAGCTGGTCGAATCCGAACTGGCCTACCGCGAGAGCAGCCGCTTCCGCACCGACCGCGCCTACTGGCAGGAGCGCACCGCGGGCCTGGACGGCACCATGTCGCTCAAGGGCCGCACCGCCCCGCCGCGCTCGGACAACCTGCGCCGCGGCGTGGTGCTGCCGGAGGACCTGGTCCGCCGCATGGAAGAGTGTGGCGCGCAGCATGATTCGGGTCTGGCGGGCGTGATCATCGCCGCCTTCGCGGCCTACCTGGCCAAGCTGACCGGCCAGGACGAGGCCGTGCTGAGCCTGCCGGTCACCGCCCGCACCACCGCGGTCATGCGCCGCTCGACCGGCATGCTGTCCAACATCGTGCCGCTGCGGATGGCGGCCGGGCCGGACACCACCTGGCTGGAGCTGCTCACCGCGGCTCGCCTGGAGATCTCCGGCGCGCTGCGCCACCAGCGCTACCGGCACGAGGACATCCGCCGGGACGCGTCCGAACTGCAGGGCGCTCCGGCCTCGCGGGCGCTGTACGGCCCGATGGTCAACATCATGCTGTTCCACCCGCAGCTGGACTTCGGCGATATCCAGGGCCGGCTGAACCTGCTGTCCACCAGCCCGGTCGAGGACATGAGCCTCAACGCCTTCTACGGCGAGAACGACCGGGTGCGCCTGGACCTCGAGGTGAACCCGAACCTGTACACGGCCGACGAGATCGACCGCCACATCGAGCGTTTCGTGGCGTTCGTCGAGCGGCTGGTGGAGCTGGACCCGGCGGCCCCGCTGTCCGCGGTCGAGGTCATCACCGAGCGGGAGCGCGAGGTGGTGCTGCGCGAGTGGAACGACACCGCGTTCACCGTGGACCCCGAGGCGACCCTGGTGTCGATGTTCGAGGCGCAGGCCGCCCGGACGCCGCAGTCGCTCGCGGTGCGTTTCGGCGGGACCCCCGCCTGCGATCTCACCTACGCCGAGTTCGCCGGACGGGTGAATCGGCTTGCCCGTTACCTGATCTCGCGCGGCATCGGCCCGGAGTCGCTGGTCGCGCTGCACCTGCGCCGTTCGCCGGAGCTGCTGGTCGCGGTGTACGCGGTGCAGGCCGCCGGTGGCGCCTACGTGCCGCTGGACCCCGATCACCCGGCCGACCGGATCGCGCACATCCTGGACACCGCCGCGCCCGCGCTGGTGCTGACCACCGCCGCGGACCGTCCCGCCACCGACGCCGCCGTGCTGGACATCGCCGAGCTGACCGAGGCCGCGCTGGCCGAGTTCTCGGCCGCCACGGTGAGCGATGTGGACCGGCTGTCCCCGTTGCGTCCGGCGAACACCGCCTACGTCATCTTCACCTCGGGTTCCACCGGCCGCCCCAAGGGCGTGGCGGTGAGCCACCGCTCCATCGTCAACCGCATGGTCTGGATGCGTGAGACCTTCGCGCTGTCCGCCTCGGACGTGATGCTGCAGAAGACGCCGATGACCTTCGACGTCTCGGTGCCGGAGCTGTTCTTCGCGCTGCAGATCGGCGCGACCCTGGTGCTGGCCCAGCCCGACGGCCACCGCGATCCGGCCTACCTGCGCGCGGTGATCGCCGAATTCGGCGTCACGGTGGTGCATTTCGTGCCGTCGATGATGGATCCGTTCGTGGCCGAGCTGGAGGCCGCCGCGGCCGCGGGTGAACCGCCGCTGCGGATCCGGCAGCTGTTCGCCTCGGGCGAGGCGCTGCCGGGCCCCATCGCGCAGCGGCTGCGCGCCCTGACCGGCGCCCCGCTCCACAATCTCTATGGCCCCACCGAAGCTGCGGTCGAGGTCACCTCGCACGAGGTGACCGCCGCGGATACCACCGCCGTGCCGATCGGCGCGCCGGTGTTCAATACCCGGCTGTACGTGCTCGACGCACGCCTGCGGCCGGTCCCCATGGGGACTCCGGGTGAGCTGTATCTGTCGGGGGTTCAGCTCGCCCGGGGCTACATGGCGCGTCCGGGTCTGACGGCGGAGCGGTTCGTCGCCGACCCGTTCGCGGCCCCGGGTGAACTCATGTACCGCACCGGTGATCTGGTCTGCTGGACCGAGCTGGGTGAGATCGAGTACCTGGGGCGCACCGACTTCCAGGTGAAGGTGCGTGGCCTGCGCATCGAGCTGGGCGAGATCGAGACCGTGCTCGGCGATGTCGAGGGCGTGTCCCGCGCGGTGGTGATCGTGCGCGACGACCAGCTGGTCGCCTACGCGGTCGCGACCGACGAGGTGGACGCGATCAAGCTCAAGGCCGCGGCCGCGCGGGCGCTGCCCGCCTACATGGTGCCGAGCGCGTTCGTGCTGCTGGAGGCGTTGCCGGTCAACGCTTCCGGCAAGCTGGACCGGGCCGCGCTGCCGGATCCGGTCCGGGTCGCGGTGGTGCACGAGGCGCCGGTGACGGTGACCGAGCGGGCCGTCGCCGCCATGTTCGCCGAGGTGCTGGGCACCGACCAGGTCGGCCGCACCGACGACTTCTTCGCCCTGGGCGGCAACAGCCTGATCGCCACCCAGGTGGCGTCGCGGCTGAACGCCGAGCTGGGCTGCCACCTCACGGTGCGCGAGATGTTCTCCGCCACCGGCGTGGCCGAGCTGGCCGCCGTGATCGACGCCCAGTTCGTGGACGCCGACGCCGAGTCCGGCAGCGCGGTCGCCCTGGTGCGCCGCGACCGGCCGGAGGCGCTGCCGCTGTCCCCGGCGCAGCAGCGCATCTGGTTCCTGAACCGTTTCGACACCGCGAGCGCCGGCTACAACATGCCGTTCGTGGTGCGCCTGCGCGGCGAGGCCGATCCGGAGGTCATGCGGGCCGCGCTGGCCGACGTGCTGGGCCGCCACGAGGTGCTGCGCACCGTGTTCCCCACCACCACGGCGGGTTTCGCGCAGCAGCAGGTGCTGCCGGTGGCGGTGGCGACCGAGCCGGTGGCGCAGGAGTCCTGTGACGCCGACGAACTGGACGCCCGCCTGCGGGCCTTCGCCGCCCAGGGTTTCGACCTGGAGCGCGAGATCCCGTTCCGTGCACGACTGTTCACCGTTACCGGCGCCGTCGCCTCCGATTGCGGACTGGGCGGTCCGGTACTGGTCGACGCCGCGGACCTCGACGTCCCCGAGTACGCGGTCGCCATCGTGCTGCACCACATCGCCGCCGACGGCCTCTCGCTGCCCATCCTGGCTCGCGACCTGATCACCGCCTACCTGGCCCGCACCGGCGGCCAGGCGCCCGCCTGGGAGCCGCTCGCGGTGCAGTACGCCGATTACACGCTGTGGCAGCGGGATCGGCTCGGCGCGGCCGACGACCCGGAGTCGCTGCTCTCCCGGCAGCTGGACTTCTGGCGCGGCACCCTGTCGGGCGTGCCGGACGTGCTCGAGCTCCCGGCCGACCGTCCCCGTCCCGCCATCGCCACCGGCCGCGGCGGCAAGCTCGACGTCGAGCTCACCGCGGAGTTGCACGCCGCCATTTCGGAAACGGCTCGGGCCGAGGGCATCTCGACCTTCATGCTGATGCACACCGCGCTGGCGGTGCTGCTGTCCCGCCTTTCCGGCGAATCGGACATCGTCATCGGCACCCCGGTCGGCGGCCGCGGCGCGCGCGAACTCGACGACCTGATCGGCATGTTCGTCAACACGCTGCCGCTGCGCACCGAGATCGACGGCGAGCTCAGCTTCCGCGACCTCGCACACCGGGTCCGCGACATCGATCTTGCCGCGTTCGCGCACGCCGACGTCCCCTTCGAACAGCTCGTCGAGACCCTGAATCCGGTGCGCTCGGCGGCCCGGCATCCGCTGTTCCAGGTGGCCCTGTCGTTCACCGCCGCCGGAGACATCAGCCTCGAACTGCCCGGATTGCTTGCCACGACGAGTACCCTGGACACCGAGGTGACCAAATTCGACCTGTCGGTCGCGGTCACCGAAAGCTTCGCCGGTGCCGGTCCCGGGGAAGGTCCGGCACCGGCGGGGATCCACGCGGAGTTCGAATTCGCGGTGGATCTCTACGATCCCGCCACCATCGAGGTCTTCGCGCGCCGCTATGTGCGCCTGCTCGAGGCGATCACCATCGATCCCGCCGTGGTCGTGAACGCGCTGCCGCTGCTGTCCGAGGCCGAATACGCCGATCTGACAACCCGTTCCGGCGGAGCCGTGGACGCGGTCCGCCTGCTGCCGGAGATCATGGCCGCGGCCGTGGCGTCGGCCCCGGACCGGATCGCCCTGATCGAGCGCGATGTCCAGTTCACCTACACCGAACTGGACGCCCTCTCGAATCGCTTGGCGCGCCTGCTGATCGAGCGCGGCCTGGGCCCGGAGCAGCTGGTGGCCGTGAGCCTGCCGCGGTCGATCGAGTACATCGTCGCCGTGTGGGCCATCGCCAAGACCGGCGCCGCCTGGGTGCCGGTGGACCCCGCCTTCCCGGCCGACCGCATCGAGTACATCGTGCGCGACGCGGGCGCGGTGCTCGGCCTGACCGTGGCGCCGGTGCGCGACGGGCTGCCGGACACGCTGCCCTGGCTGCTGCTCGACGACGCCGAATTCACCAGCGCCCGCACGGCCTTCCCGGCCGATCCGATCACCGATGCCGACCGGGTGCGGCCGCTGCGCGCCGCCAATGTCGTGTACTCCATCTACACCTCCGGTTCGACCGGTCTGCCCAAGGGCGTCGTGGTCACCCACTCGGGTCTGGCGGGTCTGTCCGAGGCGCAGTACGAGCGCTTCAGCGGTTCCGCCGAGGCGCGGGTGCTGCACGTGACCAGCTCCTCGTTCGACGTCTCGGTCGGCGAGCTGCTGCTGGCCCTGCGGTCGGCCGCCACCCTGGTGGTCGCCCCGACCGGCGCGCACATCGGCGACGAGCTGGCGGAAGTCATTCGGGCGCACGGGGTCACCCACGTCTTCATGACGCCCTCGGGCGCGAGCACCATCGATCCGGCCGACGTCCCCACCCTGCGCCACGTCGCGGTCGGCGGCGAGGCGCTGTCGCCGGAGATGGTGCGGCGCTGGGCCGAGGCCGGGCGCGACATGATCAACGCCTACGGCCCCACCGAGGCCACCGTGGTCGTGAACATCACCGGCGCGCTGGCGGCGGGCGAGACCGTCACCATCGGCCACCTGGTGCCGGGTGCGCGCGAGTGGATCCTGGATCAGCGGCTGCGGCCGGTGCCGGTCGGCGCGATCGGCGAGCTGTACCTGGGCGGCCTGCCGGTCACCCGCGGCTACCGCAATCGCGCGGAGCTCACCGTGAGCCGGTTCGTGGCCTGCCCGTGGGCGCCCGGTGAACGCATGTACCGCACCGGCGACCTGGTGCGCTGGACCGCCGACGGCCAGGTGGAGTACCTGGGCCGCAACGACTCCCAGGTGAAGCTGCGCGGCTTCCGCATCGAACTCGGCGAGATCGAGGCCGCGCTGGCGGCGCTGCCGCAGGTGCGCCGGGCCGTGGTGGTCCTGCACCACGACGCGGTGCGCGGCGACCAGCTGGTGGCCTACCTGGTGGCGGCCGCCGGCGGCGTGGACGTGGCCGAGATCAAGACCGCGCTGGCGGATCGCCTGACGGCGTACATGATTCCGTCGGCCTTCATGGTGCTCGACGCCATGCCGATGACCGTCAACGGCAAGCTCGACTACCGCGCGCTGCCCGCCCCGGTCTTCGCGGCCCGCGAATTCCGCGCCCCCGCGACGCCGATCGAACTGCTGGTGGCCGAGGTCTTCGCCGAGGTGCTGGGCCTCGCGCCCGCCGCCGACGTCACTCCGGCGGACGCGGCCCTCACCGCGGCCGTGGCCGTCGCCGACTCCGCGCTGGGCTCGAATGCTCCGGTGGCGCACCTGGATTCGGTCGTCGAGGCCGACGCGCCTGCCGCCGGTGTCGGCGCGGACGACGACTTCTTCGAGCTCGGCGGCAACTCGCTGATCGCCACTCAGGTGGTGGCCCGCCTCGGCGCGGCCCTGGACACCACGGTCCCGGTGCGCCTGCTGTTCGAGGCGTCCAGCGTCGCCGAGCTGGCGTCCCGGCTGGCCGACCTGGCCGGTACCGGCGGCCGCGCGCCGCTGGTGGCGGGGGAGCGGCCCGAGGTGGTGCCGCTGTCCTACGCGCAGCAGCGCATGTGGTTCCTGAACCGCTTCGACAACAGCTCGATCGCCGACAACCTGGTCGCGGCCATCCGCCTGGACGGCCCGCTGGACGCCGACGCGCTGGCCGCCGCGGTCACCGATGTGGTCGCGCGGCACGAGACGCTGCGCACCGTGTACCCGGCCGTGGACGGCGTGGGCCGTCAGCTGGTGCTGCCGGTCGAGCAGTCCGGTGTCGCACTGGTTTCGGAGCAGGTGCGTGCCGAGGATCTGGAGAACCGGATCTTCGAGCTCGCGGTGCTGCCGTTCGCCGTGGACGAGCAGGCTCCGGCCCGGCTCACCCTGCTGGGGGTGGCGCCCGAGACCCACGTGCTGGTGCTCGCCGTGCACCACATCGCCGCCGACGGCTGGTCCATCGCGCCGCTGACCCGGGATCTCATGCTGGCCTACGCGTCCCGCACCACGGGTGCGGCCCCGGCGTGGACGCCGCTGCCGGTCCAGTACGCCGACTACACGCTGTGGCAGCGCGATCTGCTGGGCGCCGAGGACGACCCGGAATCCCTGCTGGCGGACCAGGTTCGCTTCTGGCGCGCCGAATTGTCCGGGCAACCAGACACTCTGGAGCTGCCCGGCGACCGGCCGCGACCGGCCGTGGCGACCCGCCACGGCGCGCAGTACCGCTTCGCCATCTCCGCCGAGCGGCACGCCCGCCTGCGCGAGCTGGCCGAGGCCGATCGCGCCACCCTGTTCATGGCGCTGCACGCGGCCTACGCCACGCTGCTGGCGAAACTGTCCGGCACCGCGGACATCTCGATCGGGTCGGTGGTCGCCGGCCGCGGCGAGCAGGCGCTCGACGATCTGGTCGGCATGTTCGTCAACACCCTGGTGCTGCGCACCGAGGTGGCCCCGGACCGTTCGTTCCGGGAGCTGCTGGCCCAGGTGCGTGAGACCGATCTGCGCGCCTTCGCGCACGCGGACGTCCCGTTCGAGCGCCTGGTCGAGGTGCTCAGCCCGATGCGCTCGCAGGCCCGCCACCCGTTGTTCCAGGTGGCCCTGGATCTGCAGAACACCACGCAGACCAGCCTCGAGCTGAACGGCCTGACCGCTTCGCGGGTCGAGCTGGACCCGGGCATCGCCAAGTTCGATCTGCAGCTGTCGCTGGTCGAGGATCGTGCGGCGGGCGGGCTGGACGCCGTGTTCACCTACGCCACCGACATTTTCGACGAGGCCACCGTCGCGGCCTTCGCCCGTCGCCTGGACGTGGTGCTGGACGCGGTCACCGCCACCCCGGACCGCCCGGTCGGTGATATCGACCTGCTCACCGACGCCGAGCGCGCCCAGGTGCTGACCGGCTGGAACGACACCGCCCACGACATCCGCTCGGCGCTGCCGGTCGGCGCGTGGGGCGAGACCACCCCCGCGACCCTGGTCGCCCTGTTCGAGTCGCGGGCTCTGACCTGCCCGAACGCCCCGGCCGTCGAATTCGGGCACGCCGATACCTCCCAACCGGCTACAACTCTGTCCTACGGCGAGTTCTCCGGCCGCGTGCACCGCCTGGCCCGCAAGCTGGTCGAGTGCGGCGTCGGCCCGGAATCCCGGGTGGCGCTGGCGATCCGCCGCTCCCACGATCTGCTGGTCGGCATGTACGCGATCCTGGCCGCCGGCGGCGCGTACGTCCCCGTCGACCCGGATCAGCCCGAGCAGCGCACCGGCTACGTGCTGGACGCGGCGGGCCCGGTGCTCGTGCTGACCACCGACCGCGACGGTTTCACCACCACCCGCGACATCCCGGTGCTGGCCGTCGACACCGTCGACCTGGCCGGGTACGCCGCGACCCCGCTGACCGACGCCGATCGTCTCGCGCCGCTGCGGGAGTCGAACGCCTGCTACGTCATCTTCACTTCCGGTTCCACCGGCCGCCCCAAGGGTGTCGCGGTCTCGCACGCCGCCGTGGTGAACCGCCTGGTGTGGGGTCAGGACCGCTACCGGCTGACCGCCGACGACGTGGTGCTGCAGAAGACCCCCTTCACCTTCGACGTGTCGGTGTGGGAGTTCTTCTGGCCCTTGCAGATCGGCGCCAAGCTGGTGGTGGCCGCCCCCGACGGCCACCGCGACCCGAAGTACCTGGCCGAGTTGATCATTCGCGCGGGCATCACCCACGCGCACTTCGTGCCGTCCATGATGGCGGTCTTCGTGACCGAGCCGGCCGCCGCCCACTGCACCGGCCTGCGCCAGGTGTTCGCCTCCGGTGAGGGCCTGCCCGTCGGCACCGCCGCCCGCATGCGCGAGCTGACCGGCGCGCGCGTGCACAACCTGTACGGCCCCACCGAGGCCGCGGTCGAGGTCACCCACCACGAGGTCGCCGACACCGATGTCGCGTTCGTGCCCATGGGCCGTCCGGTCTGGAACACCCAGACCTATGTGCTGGACGGCCGCCTGAACCCGGTCGCGCCCGGCGTCGCCGGTGAGCTGTACCTCGCGGGCGATCAGCTGGCCCGCGGCTACCTGGGCCGTCCGGATCTGTCCGCGGATCGCTTCGTGGCCAACCCCTTCGGCAACGGCGCGCGCATGTACCGCACCGGTGACCTGGTCACCTGGACCGCCGAGGGCGAGCTGATCTACCTGGGCCGCACCGACTTCCAGGTGAAGCTGCGCGGCCTGCGCATCGAACTGGGTGAGATCGAGGCCGCGCTGCTGGCGCAGCCGGGCGTCAACCAGGCGGTCGTGCTGGTGCGCTCGGACGAACGCGCGGGCGATCAGCTCGCGGGCTACCTGCAGCGCGAGCCCGGCCACGCCATCGACCTGGACGCGGTCAAGGCGGCGCTGGGCGGCCTGCTGCCCGCGTACATGGTTCCGGCCGCGTTCGTGGTGCTGGACGCCTTCCCGGTCAATGCCTCCGGCAAGCTGGATCGCGCCGCGCTGCCCGCCCCGGTCTTCGAGACCGCGGCCTACCGCGCGCCCGAGACCGTGGCCGAGGACGTGGTGGCCGGGGTCTTCGCGGACCTGCTCGGCGTCGACCGGATCGGCGCGAACGACGACTTCTTCGCGCTCGGCGGCAGCTCGCTGCTGGCCGCCCGCGTGGTGGCCCGGGTCGGCGCGGCGCTGGACGCCGAACTGTCGGTGCGCGACCTGTTCGACGCCCCGAGCGTCGCCGGTCTGGCCGCGGTCGCCGAATCCCGTTCGGGCAGCGGCACGCTGGTGCCGCTGACCGCGCGCCCGCGCCCGGCGCTGGTGCCGCTGTCGGACGCGCAGCGCCGCATGTGGTTCCTCAACCGCTACCACGCCGGCGCGACCGGGGTCGGCCCCGGCGCGGCGGCGGACAACATCCCCATGGTGCTGCGGGTGACCGGCCCGCTGGCCGCGGCCGCGCTGCACGCCGCGCTGCGGGATGTGGTGGCGCGCCACGAGACACTGCGCACCGTCTACCCCGACGGCCCGGACGGTCCCGTGCAGCGGGTGCTGGCCGAGGGCGATGCCCGGCTGGTCACCGCGCCGATCACCGCGGACGAACTGACCGCCCGGGTGGCCGCGGTCGTCGCCCGCCCGTTCGACCTGACCGTCGAAACCCCGGTCCGCGCGGCCGTTTTCAGCCTGTCGCCGACCGATCACGTGCTGGTGCTGGTGGTCCACCACATCAGCTCGGACGGTTTCTCGATGGGCCCGCTGGCCGCGGACTTCATGACCGCGTACCAGGCCCACCGCGCCGGTGTGGCGCCCGCCTGGGCCCCGCTGCCGGTGCAGTACGCCGACTACACCCTGTGGCAGGCCGAGCGCCGGGGTGACGAGACCGATCCGGCCTCGCTCGCGCACCGGCAGCTGGCGTTCTGGAAGCAGCGCCTGTCCGGGCTGCCCGAACAGCTGGAGCTGCCCGTGGACCGCCCGCGTCCGGCGGTGGCGTCGCTGCGCGGCGGCACCCACCGCATGCGCGTGGACGCCGAATTGCACGGCGGCCTGGTGGATCTGGCGCGCGCCCACGACACCACCCTGTTCAGCACCGTGCACGCGGCGCTGGCCGTGTTGCTGGCCCGGATCTCGGGCAGCACCGACATCGCGATCGGCACCCCGGTCGCGGGCCGCGGCGAGCAGCAGCTCGACGCCCTGGTCGGCATGTTCGTCAACACCCTGGTCCTGCGCAGCGAGATCGACCCGCGCGCCGGCTTCGACACCGTGCTGAACGCGGTGCGCGCCGACGACATCGCGGCCCTCTCACACGCCGAGGTGCCCTTCGAGCGCCTGGTCGAGGTGCTGTCCCCGGCCCGCTCGCAGGCCCGTCACCCGCTGTTCCAGGTGGCGCTGACGTTCCACAATTACGCGCTGCCCGCGGTGGAGCTGCCGGAGCTGACCGTGCGCCCGGAGGCTCTGGACGCCGGGGTGTCGAAGTTCGATCTCCAGTTCACCGTGCTCGAGCAGCACGGCCCGGACGGCCGCCCGAACGGCATGGACATCGAGATCAGCTACGCCAGTGAGCTGTTCGACGCCGACACCATCGCCGCCCTGGCCGGTCGCTTCGACCGGGTGCTGGCGTCGGTGGCCGCCGACGACACCGTGGTGGTCGGCGACATCCCGCTGCTGACCATCGAGGAGAGCGCTCGCGTCCTCCACGAGTGGGCCGGCACCGGACCCGATATCGCCGAATTCACCACGCTGGCGGACCGTTTCGCGACCGCGGCGGCCATCGACCCGGCCGCCCCGGCGGTGCGTTCCGGCGACGTCACGCTCAGCTACGCCGAGCTCGACGCGCGCTCCAACCGCCTGGCCCGCTGCCTGATCGCGGCCGGTGTCGGCCCGGAATCCCTCGTGGCCGTGGCCCTGCCGCGCACCGAGGAGCTGGCGGTGGCGCTGCTGGCCGTGGTCAAGGCGGGCGGCGGCTACCTGCCGATCGATCCCAACTACCCGGCCGACCGCATCGAGTACGTGATCGACGACGCTCGCCCGGTGTGCGCGATCAGCAGCGGCGCGGCCCAGCTGCCCGCCGGCTGGTTCGGCGGCCCGGTGGTCTGCCTCGACACCATCGACCTGGACGGTTACGACGCCGCCCCGGTCACCGACCGCGACCGGCGCGCCCCGCTGCGCCCGGCCGACATCGCCTACGTCATCTACACCTCGGGCTCCACCGGCCGCCCCAAGGGCGTGGTGATCCCGCACCGCAATGTGATCCGCCTGTTCGACAATGCCCAGGGCCATTACGGTTTCGGGCCCGCCGACGTGTGGACCATGTTCCACTCCTACGCCTTCGACTTTTCGGTGTGGGAGCTGTGGGGCGCGCTGCTGTACGGCGGCAGCGTGATGGTGGTCGACTATTTCACCTCGCGGTCGCCGCAGCAGTTCCGGGAACTGCTGTCCACCGCGGGCGTGACCGTGCTGAACCAGACCCCGTCGGCGTTCTACCAGCTGATCACCGCCGACGCCGAGAGCGACTCCGAGCTCGCGCTGCGTTATGTGATCTTCGGCGGTGAAGCGCTGGAGCCGCAGCGGCTCTCGGGCTGGTTCGCCCGGCACCCGCAGGGCCCGGCCCTGATCAATATGTACGGCATCACCGAGACCACGGTGCACGTGTCCTACCGCCCGATCACCCCGGACACCGGTTCGGCCAGCGTGATCGGCGGCGCGCTGCCGGGTCTGACCGTGCGCGTGCTGGATTCGCGGCTGCGTCCGGTCCCGGTCGGCGTCCCCGGCGAGATCTACGTCTCCGGTGGTCAGCTGGCGCGCGGCTACCTCGAGCGCCCGGCGCTCACCTCCGGCCGCTTCGTGGCAGACCCGTACGGCGCACCCGGCGAATCCGCCTACCGCACCGGCGATCTGGCGCGCTGGACCCCCACCGGCGATCTGGAGTACCTGGGCCGCATCGACCAGCAGGTGAACCTGCACGGCTTCCGCGTGGAGCTGGGCGAGATCGAGGCGGCGCTGCTGCTGGATTCGCGGGTCCGCGAGGCCGCGGTCATCGTGCGCCACGACGAGGCGGCGGATGTCTCCCGCATCATCGGCTACGTGGTCCCGGCGGTGGGCTCGGTGGTGTCCACCACCGACCTGCGCACCGCCGTCGCCCGCGAACTGCCCGAGCACATGGTTCCGGCGGCCCTGGTGGTCGTGGACCGGATCCCGTTGACCGTCAACGGCAAACTGGACCGCGCGGCGCTGCCCGCACCGGTCTTCGAGGGCACCGAGTACCGCCAGCCCGCCACCGTGGCCGAGGAACTCATCGCCAACGTGTACGCGGACCTGCTGGGCATCGAGCGGGTCGGCGCGGACGACGACTTCTTCGCCCTGGGCGGCAGCTCGCTGCTCGCGGCCAAGGCGGTCGCCCGCATCGGCGCGCTGTTCGACACCACCGTCGGCGTGCGCGCGCTGTTCGAGGCCCCGACCGTGACCGCGCTGGCCGCGCGGGTGCAGGCCGAGGCCGACGGCCCGAAGCGGCCGGTGCTGGCCGCGGGCGCCCGTCCCGAGCACCTGCCGCTCTCGCCCGCCCAGCAGCGCATGTGGTTCCTGAACCGCTTCGACCGCTCGTCGACGGCCTACAACATCCCGGTGGCGCTGCGCCTGACCGGCGAACTGGACGCCCCGGCGCTGGAGGCCGCGTTCGCGGCGGTGATCGAACGCCACGAGACCCTGCGCACCGTCTACCCGGAGCTGGCCGCGGGCCCCGCGCAGGTGATCCTGCCCGCCGCGGACGTGGTCGCGGAGCTCAAGCCGGTCGACCTCACCGAGGCCGAACTGGTCGGCAAGGTCACCGAATTCGCCATGACCACCTTCGACGTGACGGTGGACGTGCCGGTGCGGGTGCTGCTGCTGCGCATCGTGGACGCGGACGGCGTGCCGACCGGTGACCACGTGCTCGCCGGTGTGCTGCACCACATCTCGGCCGACGGCTCCTCGGTGGTGCCGTTCGTGCGCGACCTGATGATCGCCTACAACGCCTGCCTGGCCGGCGCCAAGCCGTCCTGGACGCCGCTGGTCGTGCAGTACGCCGACTACGCGCTGTGGCAGCGCGCGCTGCTGGGCTCGGAGAACGATCCGGAGTCGGTGGCCGCGGGCCAGCTCGCCTACTGGCGCGAGACCCTGGCCGGGCTGCCCGACCAGCTGGACCTGCCCGCCGACCACCCGCGTCCGGCGCGACAGAGCCTGCGCGGCAGCTACATCCGGCTCCCGCTGGACGCCGAGCTGCACGCCGGCCTGACCGAACTGGGCCGCCGCCACGGCGCGACGCTGTTCATGGTGGTGCACGCGGCCTGGGCCGCCCTGCTGTCGCGGCTGTCGGGCACCTCCGACATCGCGGTCGGCACTCCGATCGCGGGCCGCGGCGACGCCGCCCTCGACGACGTGATCGGCATGTTCGTCAACACCCTGGTGCTGCGCACCGGAACCGATGGCGCCGAGCCGTTCACCGATCTGCTGGCCCGGGTCCGCACGGGCGACATCGCCGCCTTCGGCAATGCCGACGTGCCGTTCGAGCGCCTGGTCGAGGTGCTCAACCCGGCCCGGTCCACCGCCCGGCACCCGCTGGTCCAGGTGGGCCTGTCCTTCCAGAACCATGAGCGTGCCAACCTCGAGCTGCCCGGCCTGACCGTGTCGGAGGTCGAATTCGACACCCACGTCGCGCAATTCGATCTGCACCTGTTCGCGGTGGACCACTACGCCGAGTCCGGCGCGCCCGCCGGACTCGAGCTGACCCTCGGCTACGCCCACGACCTGTTCACCGAGGCCACCGCGCAGCGCTTCACCGCCGCGCTGGCCCGGGTGCTGGAAACCGTGGTGGCGCAGCCGGAGACGGCCATCGGCGATGTCGACCTGCTGGGCGCGGGCCTGCGTCAGCGCATCCTGCACGACTGGAACGCCACCGCGCGCCAGCTGGCCCCGGCCACCCTGGCCGACCTGGTGGACGAGCAGGCGGCCGCCGCCCCCGGCGCGGTCGCGCTGCTGGACGACGCCGGAACCTCGCTCACCTACGGCGAATTCGACGCCCGGGTGAACCGCCTGGCGCGTCGCCTGATCGCCGCGGGCGTCGGACCCGAGACCGGTGTGGTGCTGGCCATGCGCCGCGGCATCGACCTGGTGGTCGCCATGTACGCGGTGGTGAAGGCGGGCGGCGCGTACGTGCCGATCGACCCCGACCACCCGGCCGATCGCATCGCCTACATCGTCGAGACCGCCGCTCCCGCAGTGGTTCTCACCACCTCGGCCGACGGCGTGCCGTTCCCCACCGAGGTGCCGGTGTTCGAGGTGGACCGGCTCGACCTGTCCGCGCTGTCCGCCGCCCCGGTCACCGGCGCCGAGCGGGTGCGCCCGCTGCGCGAACAGCACCCGGCGTATGTCATCTTCACCTCCGGCTCGACCGGCCTGCCCAAGGGCGTCGCGGTGCCGCACGCGGCCATCGTCAACCAGTTGCGCTGGCTGCGGGCCACCTTCGAGCTGGGCGCGGGCGACCGCGCGCTGCTGAAGACCCCCGCCACCTTCGACCTGTCGGTGTGGGAGTTCTGGTCCACCCTGACCACCGGTGGCAGCCTGCTGGTCTCGGCCGCGGGCGAGGAGCGCGATCCGGACCGCCTGCGCGCCCTGATCGAGGGCCACGGCGTCACCGTCCTTCACCCGGTGCCCTCCCTGCTGGGCATGCTGCTGGCCGGCGGCCCGCTGCCCGGGTCGGTGCGCGCGGTGCTGGCCATCGGCGAGGCGCTGCCCGCCGCCACGGCCGCCGAGTTCCTGGACCACCACGCTGGGAACGACTCCGGCGCAGTGCTGTTCAACCTGTACGGTCCGACCGAGGCGGCCGTCTCGATCACCGCCTTCGAAGTGACCGAGCGCCACCGGCAGGCCGTGCCGATCGGCTCGCCGGCCTGGAACAGCCGCGTGTACGTGCTCGACGCCCGGCTCTCCCCGGTCCCGGTCGGCGTGCCCGGCGAGCTGTACCTGTCGGGTGCGCAGCTGGCCCGCGGCTACTTCGGCCGCCCGGCCCTGACCGCCGACCGCTTCGTGGCCGACCCGTTCGCGGGCGGCCGCATGTACCGCACCGGCGATATCGTCCGCTGGCGCGAGGACGGGGCGCTCGAGTACATCGATCGCGCCGACTTCCAGGTCAAGATCGGCGGTTTCCGGATCGAGCTCGGCGAGGTGGAGACCGCGCTGCGCCGCCAGCCCGGCGTCACCGCCGCGGTCGCCGTCGCCCGCACCGCGGGTGACGCGGGGTCGCGCCTGGTCGCCTACGCCGCGGTGCCCGGCACCGCCGCCGAGAGCCGCGAGGAGGTGTCGGCCGCGCTGCGCGCCGCCCTGGGCGCGGAGCTGCCGAAGTACATGGTCCCGGCCGCGCTGATGGTCCTGGACGCCCTGCCGCTGAACGCCAACGGCAAGGTGGACCGGGCCCAGCTGCCGGAGCCGGTCTTCGCGGTGGCCGCCTACCGCGAGCCGACCACGGCCGTCGAGCAGGCGGTCGCGGCGGGCTTCGCCGAGGTGATCGGCGCGGCCGAGGACATCCTCATCGGCCTGGACACCGACTTCTTCGCCCTCGGCGGCAACTCGCTGATGGCGACCCGCCTGGCCGCCCGGCTCGGCGCGGATCTCGGTGTGCGGGTGCCGGTCTCGGCCCTGTTCGAGGCGCCGACC
The DNA here is from genome assembly GCF_042874235.1 of Nocardia sp. NPDC004151. Lineage (NCBI taxonomy): Bacteria > Bacillati > Actinomycetota > Actinomycetes > Mycobacteriales > Nocardiaceae > Nocardia > Nocardia sp. NPDC004151. The sequence goes on from NZ_JBIAMR010000003.1 coordinate 265,470, forward strand.
GTGGACGGCCTGGCGACCTGGATCGCCACCGCCGACCACGCCGACGCGCTGCCGCCGCTGGTGCGCCGCACCGACGCGGGCCCGGCCCCGCTGTCGCTGGCGCAGCAGCGGATGTGGGTGCTCAACCGCCTGCACCCGGAGTCGGGCGCCTACAACGTGCCGACCGCCATCCGGCTCTCCGGACACCTCGACCGGGCCGCGCTGACGGCGGCCCTGCGGGATGTGCTGGAGCGCCACGAGATCCTGCGCACCCGCTACCCCGAGGTGGACGGCGAGGCCGTGCAGGTGGTGCTCGAGGTCGGCGAGCTCGACGGCGAGCTGACCCCGGTTCCGGTGTCGGAGACCAACCTTCAGGCCACGCTCGTCGAGGTGGCCGCGGCGGGCTTCGATGTGACCGTGGCCCCGCCGGTGCGGGTCGTGCTGTTCGAACTGGCTCCGGACGAGCACGTCCTCATGGTGGTGCTGCACCACATCAGCGCCGACGGCTACTCGGTGCTGCCCATGACCCGGGACCTGGTGCTGGCGTACACCTCCCGTACGTCCGGCGCCGCTCCCGCCTGGACCCCGCTCGAGGTCCAGTACGGCGATTTCGCCGCCTGGCAGCGCACTGTGCTCGGCTCCGACGCCGATCCGCAGAGCCTGCTCTCGCGCCAGCTGGCCTTCTGGGTGGACGAACTGTCCTCCGCCCCGGACCAGTTGGAGCTGCCCACCGACCGGCCCCGGCCGGCCCGGCGGGAAATGCTGGGCAAGACGATCGATTTCGCGGTGGACTCCGACACCGTCGAACGACTGTCGACCCTGGCCCGCGCGCACGGCGCCACCCTGTTCGGGGTCGTGCACGCAGCTTTCACCGTGTTGCTGGCCAAACTGTCCGGCCAGCGCGACATCTCGATCGGCGTTCCCGTCGCCGGTCGCGGTGAGCGGGCACTGGACGACCTGATCGGCATGTTCGTCAACACCGTGGTGCTGCGCACCGAGGTGGACGGCAAGCTGACCTTCACCGACCTGCTGAAGCAGGTGCGCGATCGCGATCTGGCCGCGTTCGACCACGGTGACGTCCCGTTCGAGCGGGTGGTGGAGGCCGTGCTGGCCGCCGCCGGCCGAGGCCGTTCGGCCTCGGTGAACCCGTTGTTCCAGGTGGCTTTCGCCTTCCAGAACATGGCGCCGGTGTCGGTCGAACTGCCCGGGCTGACCGTGGCGGCGCTCGAACCCGAGCTGATCGAGGCCAAGTTCGACCTCCAGCTCACCGGCATCGAGCAGCACGACGCGGCCGGGAAGGTCACCGGTCTGGACATGCGATTCGGGTACGCGACCGACATTTTCGAGGCCGACTCCGTGCGTCTGCTGGCTCAGCGCCTGCGGTCGGTCCTCGACACCGTCGTCGCGAATCCGGACGTGTCGTTGCGCGCCATCGACATCCGGACCGAGGCGGAGCGCAACCGCCGCCCCGGCACCGGTGCGCCGAAGGCCGAAGTGGTCGCGCCGCAGCAGAATTCCTCCACCTCTGCCGCGGCCGACCTGCCCACCCTGATCGCCGCCGCCGCGGCCGCCGCTCCCGCAGCGGTCGCCGTCACGCACGGCGAGCACACGGTGACGTACCGGGATCTCGCCGAGAAGATCGCCGTCACCGCCCGCGCCATGGGCGCCGCCGCGAAACCGGAGGCGCTGGTCAACGTGGCACTCGCCGGGCTGGTGCCCGGCATTCTGGCCGCCCTCGGCGCGGCCGGACTCCGTCAGGTCCTGAGCACGCTCACCGCGGACGCGCAGGCCCTGGTCCTCAGCACGGAAAGCACGTCGGAAGGAAGCCTCTGATGCACTACGCAGAGTCGATCGCCACCAACCGGACCGGACGGGTCACGGCCTTGCGCCGGGCCTACGGTGTGGGCGACCTACCATGTCTGATCGCCGTCGTGGCCGAGCTGGACGCCGACCGCGTCGCGCTGCGCTACGCGGGCGACACCGTCGCCTACGGTGTCCTGGCCGCCGAGATCGCCATGCTGAGCGAGGCCATGGGCGGCGCGCTCGAGCCCGAGGCGCTGATCCAGGTGGTGGTCTCCGGCCAGCTGCCCGGCCTCATGGACGGCGAGGCGGGCGGCCTGACCGCGGCGCTCGAGGCCCTGGTCGACGACGCCGTGCTCGCGGCCTCGGATGTCCTGGACCCCAAGCTGGCCCCGGTCGAGACGCTCAGCACCCAGTTCCGGGCGCAGGTCCAGCGCACGCCGGACGCCATCGCCATGGACTACGACGGCGAGACCCTCACCTACGCCGAATTCGCCACCCGCGTCACCGTTCTCGCGCGCCACCTGCGCACCCTGGGCGTCGGCCCGGACGTGCTGGTGGGCCTGGCGGTGCGCCGCTCCTTCGAACTGCTGGTCGGCATGTTCGCCATCCTGGAGGCGGGCGGCGCGTACGTGCCGATCGATCCGGACCACCCGGCCGAGCGCACCTCCTACGTGCTCGAGGTGGCCAAGCCCGCGGTGGTGCTCACCACCACCGCCGACCACCCGCCCTTCGAGATCGCCGCCCCGGTGCTGCGCATCGACGAATTCGAGGACAACGCAAGGGAACTGGGCATCAACGGCGACCGACTGCTGTCTCCGGCCGACGACCCGGAGCTGCCCCAGCCGGGCCCGGACAACCTGGCCTACGTCATCTTCACCTCCGGCTCCACCGGCCGCCCCAAGGGCGTGGCCATTCCGCACCGCGCGGTGATCGCCTTCCTGCGCTGGCAGCAGCGGCAGTTCCGGCTCACCGACCAGGACGCCTTGCTGTTCAAGACCTCCACCACGTTCGACGCCTCGGTGTGGGAGATCTTCTGGCCCTTGACCACCGGCGCCCGGATCGCGATGACCCGGCCCGACGGCCACCTGGACCCGGCCTACCTGGTGCACGTGATCCGCGAATCCCGGGTCACCACCGCGTTCTTCGTGACCTCCATGCTGGCCGCGCTGGTGGGCGAGGTGATGCGCAGCGGCGAGGAGATGCCCGATTCGCTGCGCTACCTGCTCACCGGTGGCGAGACCGTCCCCGTCGGAACCGCCGCTGACTTCCGCAGCGTCAGTGGCGCGACCCTCTTCGACGTGTACGGCCCGACCGAGTCCACCGTGCTGGCCACCTCGCACGAGGTCACCGCCGCCGACGTCGACTCCATCCCGATCGGCAGCCCCGGCGACGACGTGGAAGTGCTGGTCCTGGACGGGGATCTGCGTCCGGTGCCGGTCGGCGTGGTCGGCGAGCTCTACATCGCCGGCCCGCAGCTGGCCCGCGGCTACGCCGGTCGCTCCGGCCTGACCGCCGAGCGCTTCGTGGCCAACCCGGAGGGCCCCTCCGGCGACCGCATGTACCGCACCGGCGACCTGGTGCGCTGGGTGTCCAACCCCGACAACGGCCCCGACGAGCTGGAGTACGTGGGCCGCAGCGACTTCCAGGTGAAGATGCGCGGCCTGCGCATCGAGCTGGGCGAGGTCGAGACCGCGCTGCGCCGCGACGCCGCCGTCGCGCAGGCGGCCGTGCTCATGCACACCCGCGCCAACGGCGAGCAGAACCTGGTCGGCTACGTGGTGGCCGCCGACGGTCACGAGATCGACAGCGCGGCCGTGCTTTCCACCGTGCGCACGCACGTGCCCGAGTACATGGTGCCGTCGTTGCTGGTGCCGATGGCGCAGCTGCCGCTGAACGTGAACGGCAAGGTGGACCGCCGCGCGCTGCCCGAACCGGACTTCGCCGACGCCGTCACCGCCTACCGCGCGCCGGAGACCGCCGCCGAGGAGGCGGTCGCGGCCATCTTCGCCGACCTGCTCGACCTCGAGGTGGTCGGCGCGGACGACGACTTCTTCGCCATCGGCGGCAACTCGCTGATCGCCACCCGCGCCATCGCCCGCATCCGCGAGACCCTCGGCGTCACCGTGGACGTGCGCGACTTCTTCGAGCGGCCGACGGTGTCCGCGCTGGCCGCGCTGGGCGACAACGCCGGACCGGCCCGGCCGCCGCTGACCGCGGGCCCGCGCCCGGACCACATCCCGCTCTCGCCCGCCCAGCAGCGCATGTGGTTCCTCAACCACTACGCGCGCAGCGAATACGATCCGGCCGCCGACGAATTCGATCCGGCCGCGGTGGACAACATGCCGTTCGCGCTGCGGCTGCGCGGCGACCTCGACACCGCGGCGCTGGCGGCCGCGTTCGCCGACGTGGTGGAGCGGCACGAGTCGCTGCGCACCTACTACCCGGCCGCCGAGCAGGGCCCGGCCCAGATGGTGCTGCCCGCCGCCGCGGTCGACCTGACCCCGCGCGACGTGCCCGAGGCCCAGCTGGTCGGCACCGTACTCGGTTTGGCCGCACAGGGTTTCGACGTCACCGCCGAGGTGCCATTGCGCGCCCGGCTGCTGCGCTCGGGCCCCGGCGACCACACCCTGGTCGTGGTGGCCCACCACATCGCCGCCGACGGCGCCTCCATCGGCCCGCTGGTGCGCGACCTGGTGATGGCCTATGTGGCCCGCCAGGCCGGGCAGCGCCCGCAGTTCGCGCCGCTGGCCGTGCAGTACGCCGACTACGCGTTGTGGCAGCGCGCCTGGATGGGCGACGAGTCCGATCCGGATTCGGTGTCCGCCCGCCAGATCGCCTTCTGGGCCGACGAACTCGCCGAGCTGCCCGCCCAGCTGGACCTGCCCGCCGACCGCCCCCGGCCCACCGCCTCCAGCGGCCGCGGCGCGACCTTCGAGACCGTGCTCGACGCCGACCTGCGGGCCGCGGTGGACAAGCTGGCCGCCGCGCACCGCGCCACCCCGTTCATGGTGCTGCACGCGGCGCTGGCCGCCGTGCTGGCCCGGCTGTCCAACACCACCGACATCGCCATCGGCACCCCGGTGGCCGGGCGCGGCGATCAGGCCCTCGACGACCTGGTCGGCATGTTCGTCAACACCCTGGTGCTGCGCACCGAGGTGCGCGGCGCGGACTCCTTCGGCGATCTCATCGCCCATGTGCGCGACCGGGATCTGCGCGCCTTCGCCCACCGCGACGTGCCGTTCGAGCGCCTGGTCGAGGTGCTCAACCCGCCGCGCGCCCGTAACCGCCACCCGCTGTTCCAGGTGGCCCTGTTCATGCAGAACCTGGGCGAGCTGACCGCCGGGCTGCCCGGCCTCACGGCCGAGGAACTGGACTTCGATCCGGGCATCGCCAAGTTCGACCTGCAGCTCACCGTGAACACCGCCGGTGACGGCTACCGGGTCGAATACACCTACGCCACCGACCTTTTCGACGACCACACGGTGCGCGAGCTGGCCGCCAAGTTCACCCGGCTGCTGGCCGCCGCCACCGCGGACGCCACGGTCGCCGTCGGCGATATCGAACTGCTCGACGCCGGGGAGTACGACTACGTCACCTCCAGCTGGAACGCCACCGGCTCGCGCGTCCCGGATCTGTTCCTGCACCAGGGTTTCGACGCGCAGGTCGCGCGCAGCCCGAAGGCCCGCGCCCTGGTCTTCGGCGACACCGAACTGACCTACACCGAGTTCTCCGAGCGGGCCAACCGCCTGGCGCGGCACCTCATCGCCGCCGGCGTCGGCCCGGAATCACTGGTCGTGCTGGCCATGGCGCGCTCGGTGGAACTGGTCGTGGCCATGTACGCCGTGCTGCGCGCGGGCGGCGCCTACGTGCCGGTCGATCCCGCGCACCCGGCCGAGCGGATCGGCCACATCCTGGCCACCGCGGGCCCGCACTCGGTGCTCACCACCCGCCGTGACGGTTTCACGCTGCCCGAGACCATCGATGTGCCCCTGCACCACCTCGACGAGCTGAGCCTCGAGGACTACTCCGCCGCCAAGATCGGCGACAAGGAGCGGCACGGGGTCCTGCACCCCGACCACCCCGCCTACGTGCTGTTCACCTCCGGCTCCACCGGCAAGCCCAAGGGCGTCGCGGTCACCCACCGCGCCATCGCCAACCAGCTGGCCTGGATGCAGGCCGAGTACGGCGTCCGCGCCCAGGACGTCTACCTGCAGAAGACCGCCACCACCTTCGACGTCTCGCTGTGGGGCTACTTCCTGCCGCTGCGCGCCGGCGCGACCCTGGTGGTCGCCACCCCCGACGGCCACCGCGACCCCCGTTATATCGCGGAAACCATTGCCCGGCACCAGGTCACGCTGACCGACTTCGTGCCGTCCATGCTGTCGGTGTTCGCCGCGCACGCCGAGGCGGGCGAACTCGACTCGCTGCGCGACATCTTCGTCATCGGCGAGGCGCTGCCGCCCGAGACCGTGACCGCCTTCTGGGCGGTCAGCGATGCCGGTGTGCACAACCTGTACGGCCCCACCGAGGCCGCGGTGTCCATCACCTTCCGGGAGGCGCACCGCTCCGACACCCTCGCCGTCCCGATCGGCGAGCCGGAGTGGAACTCGCAGGTGTTCGTGCTGGATTCGCGCCTGCACCCGGTCGCCATCGGCGTGCCCGGCGAGCTGTACCTGGCCGGCACCCAGCTGGCCCGCGGCTACCACAGCCGCTTCGACCTCACCTCGGATCGCTTCGTGGCCAACCCCTTCGGGCGGCCGGGCGAGCGCATGTACCGCACCGGCGACCTGGTGAAGTGGACCGAGGACGGCGAGCTGGTCTACCTCGAGCGCCTCGACTTCCAGATCAAGTTCCGCGGCCAGCGCATCGAACTGGCCGAGATCGAGAGCGCCCTGCTGCTGGCCCCCGAGGTGGCCCAGGCCGCGGTGCGCCTGGTCAGCGCCGACTCCGGCGATTTCCTGGCCGGTTACGTGGTGCCCGCCCCGGGCGTCGAGCTGGACCCGGAGACCCTGCGCGAGGGCCTGACCCGGGTGCTGCCGCCCTACATGGTGCCCACCGCCCTGATGGCGCTGCCCGAACTGCCGCTCAACTCCAGCGGCAAGCTGGACCGCAAGGCGCTGCCCGTTCCGGAACTGCGCGCCAAGGCTTTCCGCGAGCCTGTCGACCCGGCCCAGCGCCTGGTGGCGGCGGTGTTCGCCGAGGTGCTGACGGTCGAGCGCGTCGGCCTCGACGACGATTTCTTCGCCCTGGGCGGCAGCTCTCTGGACGCCGCCCGGGTCACCTCCCGAATCGGCGCCGAGCTCGGCTCCCGGGTGGCGGTGCGCCTGTTGTTCGAGTTCTCCACCGTCGAGGGCCTGGCCGCCGCGCTGGTCGCCACGAATCCCGATGCCGCCCGGCCGGCGCTGGCCGCGCGCCCGCGCCGAGCGCAGGGAGGTGGAGTGGAGCGCATTCCGCTCTCGCCCGCCCAGCAGCGTCTGTGGTTCCTCAACCGCATCGAGGCCGAGGACGGCGAGCACAGCGTCTACAACCTGCCGATCGTGCTGCGCCTGCGCGGCAACCTGGACATCGCCGCCCTCGAGCAGGCCACCTTGGACGTGCTGGCCCGCCACGAGTCGCTGCGCACCAGCTACCCGGACTCGGAAGCCGGTCCGTACCAGCACATCCTGGATATCGGCGACATCGGCCTGAGCCTGAGCCCGGTGCCCGTCAGCGCGGCCGAGATGGCCGGGGCGATCACCGCCTTCGCGTCCGCCGGTTTCGACGTCACCACCGAACTGCCGTCGCGCATCGGTCTTTTCATCGTCGATGAGCACAGCGTGATCGCCGACGAGGCCGCGCGGGACACCGAGTACGTGCTGGCCGTGGTCGTGCACCACATCGCCGCCGACGCGCTGTCGCTGCAGCCGCTCATCGGCGACCTGATGCGCGCCTACCTGGCCCGGACCGCGGGGCAGGAGCCCGGCTTCGAACCGCTGGCCGTGCAGTACGCCGACTACGCCCTGTGGCAGCACGAACTGCTCGGCGACGCCGCCGAACCCGGCACCGTCGCCCACCAGCAGATCGAGTTCTGGCGCGAGACCCTGGCGGGCCTCCCGCCGCAGCTGAGCCTCCCGGCCGACCGCCCCCGCCCCGCTGTCGCCACCAATGCCGGTGCCGCCGTGCCGTTCTCGGTCGACGAGACCGTCGCCGCCGGACTGCGCGAGCTGGCCCGCGCCCACGGCGTCACCCTGTTCATGGTCGTGCACGCCGCCTTCGCGGCCCTGCTGGCCCGCACCTCCGGCACCGCCGACATCCCGGTCGCCTCCCCGATCGGTGGCCGTGGCGACCGCGAACTCGACGCCCTGATCGGCATGTTCGTCAACACCCTGGTGCTGCGCACCCAGGTCGAGGCCGACCGGCCCTTCACCGATCTGCTGGGCACGGTGCGCACCGCCGACCTGGCCGCCTTCGGCCGCGCCGAGCTGCCCTTCGAGCGCATCGTGGACGCGCTGGCCGTGGACCGCACCACCGGCGCGCCGCCGCTGGCCCAGGTCATGCTGTCGTTCAACGACGCCCGCATGAGCGGCGGCGCCGGCACCTTCGAACTGCCCGAACTGGCCGTCACCCCGGTCGAGATCGACGACCCCACCGTCAAATTCGACCTGCACCTGGTGGTCGGCGAACTCGGCGACGAGGCCGGGCTGACCGGCAACCTGCGCTACGCCACCGAGATGTTCGACGCCGCCACCGCGGCCTCGCTCACCGAGCAGTTCGGCCGCCTGCTGGCCGCCGTGGCCGCCGACGCCTCCATCCTGGTCGGCGACATCGACCTGCTCGGCGACGCCGAGCGGGAACTCGTCGTGCGGGGCTGGAACGCCACCGCCTTCGACGTGGACGCCGCGCTGGGCCTGACCCCGGCCGCCGCCGCGGACGCCAAGACGCTGATCTCGTTGTTCGAGGAGCAGGTCGCGCGCACCCCCGACAGCGTCGCGCTCACCTTCGAGGGGACGAGTCTGTCCTACGCCGAGTTCGCGAGCCGGGTCCGCCGGCTCGCACGCTGGCTGATCAGCGAGGGCGTCGGACCGGAATCCCTGGTCGCACTGGGCATGCGCCGCTCGCTGGACCTGGTGATCGGCATGTACGCGGTGTCCGCCGCCGGCGCGGGCTACCTGCCGCTGGACCCCGACCACCCGGCCGAGCGCCTCGAGTACATCCTCGAGACCGCCGACCCGGTGACCGTGCTGACCTCCGGTGCGGATCTGCCGCTCGACACCGCCCAGGTGCGCATCGACCTGCTCGACCTGACCGGCATCGCCGACGCGCCGATCACCGACGCGGATCGCATTGCCCCGCTGCGGGATTCCAACACGGCCTACGTCATCTTCACCTCCGGCTCCACCGGCCGCCCCAAGGGCGTCGCGGTCAGCCACGCCGCGATCGTCAACCGCCTGGTCTGGGGCCGGTCGGCGCACGGCCTGACCGCCGCCGACGTGGTGCTGCAGAAGACCCCGATGACCTTCGACGTGTCGGTCCCGGAGTTCTTCCTGCCCTTGCAGATCGGTGCGCGCCTGGTGATCGCCAAGCCCGAGGGCCACAGCGATCCGGTGTACCTCGCCGAACTCATCGCTCGCGAGGGCATCACGGCCGCGCACTTCGTGCCGTCCATGATGACCGTCTTCGTCGCCGAGGAGGCCGCCGCGCGGTGCACCTCGCTGCGGATCGTCTTCGCCTCCGGCGAGGCGCTGTCCTCGAAGCCCGCGCACACGCTGCGCGAGCTGACCGGCGCGGAACTGCACAACCTCTACGGCCCGACCGAGGCCGCGGTCGAGGTGGCCTACCACCAGGTCACCGATGCCGACGTGGACGCCGTGCCGATCGGCCGCCCGACCTTCAACACCGAGCTCTACGTGCTGGACGCGCGGCTGCGCCCCGTCCCGGTGGGCGTCGCGGGCGAGCTGTACCTCGCCGGTGACCAGCTGGCGGTCGGTTACGTGGCCCGCCCGGGCCTGACCGCGGATCGTTTCGTGGCCAATCCGTTCGGTGCGTCGGAGCGTATGTACCGCACCGGTGACCTGGTCAAGTGGAACCGTGACGGTGAGCTGGAGTACCTGGGTCGCACCGACTTCCAGGTGAAGCTGCGCGGTCTGCGCATCGAGCTGGGGGAGATCGAGGCCGCGCTGACCGCGCACCCCGGGGTCGCCCAGTCCGTGGTCGTGGTGCACGGCTCCGGCGCCGACGCGCAGCTGGTCGGCTATGTGGTGCCCGCCCCGGGCGCGGAGATCTCGGTGGCCGCGCTGAAAGCCGAACTGGCGCAGCGACTACCGGTCTACATGGTGCCCGCCGTCCTGATGGCCCTGGAGTCCTTCCCGGTCAACAGCTCCGGCAAGCTGGACCGCGGCGCGCTGCCCGCCCCGGCCGCCACCACCACCGCCTTCCGCGCGGCCACCGGCCCCGAGGAGCGGATCGTCGCGGAGGTCTTCGCCTCGCTGCTCGGCGCCGCGCGAGTCGGCGCGGACGACGATTTCTTCTCGCTCGGCGGCAACTCGCTCATCGCCACCCAGCTGGTGGCGCGCTTGGGCAAGGCCGCGGGCGTGCGGATTCCGCTGCGCGCGGTGTTCGAGGACGCGACCGTCGCGGGCCTGGCCGCCAAGATCCGCGCGGCCGACGCCGAGACGCTGGTCGAGCTGCCGCCCGTGGTCGCGCAGGAACGCGGCGACCACATCCCGCTGTCCATCGCCCAGCAGCGGCTGTGGTTCCTCAACCGCTTCGACATCCGCGACGGCTACACCATTCCGTTCGCGCTGCGCCTCACCGGCGCGCTCAATGTCGAGGCGCTGCGTGCCGCGGTCGCCGACGTCGTGGACCGCCACGAGACCCTGCGCACCATCTACCCCGAGCACGACGGCCAGGCCGGCCAGCTCATCCTGCCCACCGGCACCCGCCTGATCGACCTGGTCCCCGAGCCCGTCACCTCCGCCGACCTGCCCGGACTGGTGGAATCGGTGGCGCGTACCGCCTTCGACGTGACCGCCGAGGTGCCGTTCCGCATCCGGCTGCTCGAACTCACCGACGAGCCGGGCGTCCACCTGCTGGTCCTGGTGGTGCATCACATCGCCGCCGACGGCTGGTCCTTCGGCCCGCTCACCCGAGACATCGCCACCGCCTACGTGGCCCGCTGCGCCGGTGAGGTCCCCAACCTGGCGCCGCTGCCGGTGCAGTACGCCGACTTCGCGCTGTGGCAGCGCGCCGCCCTGGGCGGTCCCGAGGACTCCGAATCGGTGCTGGCCCAGCAGCTCACGCACTGGACCCGCCGCCTCCACGGCGTCCCGGACGTGCTGCCCCTGCCCACCGACCGTCCCCGGCCCGCCGTGGCCAGCGGTCGCGGCGCGGGCTTCAGCGGCCGCTTCGACGCCGAATTGCATTCGGCCGTCCTGGCTTTCGCGGCCGAGCGCCGGGTCACCCCGTTCATGGTGCTGCACACCGCGCTGTCGGTGACGCTGGCCCGCCTGTCCGGCACCGCCGACATCGTGATCGGCACCCCGGTCGCGGGCCGCGGCGACGAGGCCCTCGACGACCTGGTCGGCATGTTCGTCAACACCCTGGTGCTGCGCACCGAGGTGCGCCCGGACGCCGCCCTGGCCGAGCTGCTCACCCAGGTTCGCGACACCGACCTGACCGCCTTCGACCACGCCGTGGTGCCGTTCGAGATGCTGGTCGAAGCGGTGAATCCGGTGCGCTCCCAGGCGCACGCGCCGCTGGCCCAGGTGACGCTGACCCTGCAGAACCACGCCCGGCCCAGCATCAAGCTGAACCGTCTGGCCATCGAGGCGCTCACCGTGGACGCCACCGCCACCCAGTTCGACCTGGACTGGACGCTGGCCGAGACCACCGGCGCCGACGGCGCGCCCGGCGGCATCGACGTCTACATCACCTACGCCACCGACCTCTTCGACGCCGCCACCATCGGCGGCTTCCAGGAGACCTTCGAACGTGTGCTGCGGGCGCTGCTCGCCGATCCCCGCGCCGCCGCCGGTGACGTGGAGATCATGTCGCGCGCCGAACGCGGTGCGCTGCTGGTGGATCGCAATGCCACCATCCGGCCGCTGCCGGTCGAGACCCTGGCCGAGCTGCTCGACGCGCGGGCCGCGCTGGATCCCGACGTGGACGCGCTCGTCTTCGAGGGCGAGCGGGTCGGCTACGCGGACCTGGCCCGGCGTGTGAATCGCCTGGGCCGCCTGCTGATCGCGCAGGGCGTCGGCCCGGACGCGATCGTCGGCGTCACCGCCCAGCGGTCCGTCGACATGGTGGTCGCGCTGTTCGCGGTGGTGGCCGCCGGCGCCGCCTACGTGCCGGTCGACCCGTCCCACCCGGCCGACCGCATCGCGCATGTGCTCGGCACGTCGAGCAGCACCCTGGTGCTGACCGTCGGCGGGGCCACGCTGCCCGAACTCGCGGGCGTGCGCGTGCTCGACCTCGCCGAGCTGGCGGAATCCGGTGCGCTGGAAGAGTTCTCGGACGCACCGATCACCGACGCGGACCGGCTCGGCGTCCTGCGCCCGGACAACCTCGCCTACGTGCTGTACACCTCCGGCTCCACCGGCCTGCCCAAGGGCGTGGCCACCAGCCACCGCGCCATCATGAACCAGCTGCGCTGGCTCGAGGAGCGCTACGGCGTCACCCGCGACGACAGCATCATGCAGCGGGCGCCGCTGGCCTTCGACGTCTCGGTGTGGGAGTGCTTCCTGCCCGCCATGGTCGGTGCGCCCCTGGTGATTCCGCGCCCGGGCCCGCTGGACCTGGACTACCTGGCCGACCTGATGCGCGAATTCGGCGTCACCATCGCCGAACACGTGCCGTCGGTGCTGGCCGCGCTGATCGCCGAGGGCCACGGCGACGCCCTGAAGTCGTTCCGCCACCTGCACACCGGTGGTGAGGCGCTGCCCGTCGAGCTGCTCGGCCGGCTGCGTGAGCTGGTCGGCGGTTCGGTGCACAATGCCTACGGTCCGACCGAGGCCGCGATCTCGACCATCTACCACGAGTTCTCCGACGCCGACCCGGATTTCGAGGTCGCCATCGGCCGCCCGAACTGGAACACCCGCGCCTACGTGCTCGACGCCCGCATGCGCCCGGTGCCGATGGGCGTCATCGGCGAGCTCTATCTGGCCGGCGCCCAGCTGGCCCGCGGCTATCAGGGCCGCGGCGCGCTGACCGCCGACCGGTTCGTGGCCGACCCGTTCGGCGTGCCCGGCGCGCGGATGTACCGCACCGGCGACCTGGTGCGCTGGAACCGCGCCGGCGACCTGGTCTACATGGGCCGCAACGACTTCCAGATCAAGCTGCGTGGTCAGCGCATCGAGCTCGGCGAAATCGAGGCCGCCCTGCTGTCCGCGCCCGGCGTGGCCAATGCGGTGGTGCTGCTGGCCAAGGACACCACCGGGGCGGACTGCCTGGTCGGCTACGTCTCCGGCGAGCAGCTCGACGCCGAGGCGGTGCTGGCCCACGCCCGCACCCAGCTGCCCTCCTACATGGTGCCCGCCCACGTGGCGGTGCTGGACGCGATGCCACTCACCACCGTCGGCAAGCTCGACCGTGCGGCTCTGCCCGCCATCGAGTTCACCGCGACCACGGTCGCCTTCCGGGAGCCCGCGCCCGGCGCGGAGGCCACCCTGGCCGCCCTCGCCGGAGACCTGCTCGGCGGCGTCACCCTCGGCGCGGACGACGACTTCTTCGCCCGCGGCGGCAACTCGCTGCTCGGCATGCGCCTGATCGCCCGCGCCAACGCGGCCCTCGGCGTGGAACTCAGTGTGCGTCAGCTGTTCGAGGCCCCGACGGTCGCGGGCCTGGCCGCGCTGGCCACCGCGGCGGGCACCGGCCTGCCGCTGCGGCGCATGGTCCGGCCGGAGCGAATCCCATTGTCCCCGGTGCAGACCCGTATGTGGCTGCTCAACCGGCTGGACCCGGAATCCGCGGCCTACAACCTGCCCTCGGCGGTCCGGATCACCGGCGAGATCGACACCAGCGTCCTGCTGGCGGCCTTCGGCGACGTGGTCACCCGCCACGAGGCGCTGCGCACCATCTACCCGTCGGATGCGGACGGCGTCGGCTACCAGCTGGTCCTGCCCGCCGAGACCGCGCCGCTCCCGCTCGAGATCCACACCGGCGAGAACGCCGCCGACCCGGCCTGGATCGCGGCCTTCGCGAACACCGGATTCGACGTCACCACCACCGTGCCGATCCGCGCCGCGCTGCTGCGCGAATCCGAGGACAGCCACGTTCTCGCCGTGGTGCAGCACCACATCGCGGGCGACGGCCAGTCGATGAACCCGCTGCTGCGCGACACCGTCACCGCGTACCTCTCCCGGGCGGCCGGACACGCGCCGGAGTGGACCGACCTGCCCGTGCAGTACGCCGATTTCGCGCTCTGGCAGCGGGCCACCCTCGAGCTCATCGGGGACCGCGAGCTCGCGTTCTGGACCGAGACGCTGCGCGACCTGCCCGAGGAACTGTCCCTGCCCACCGACCGGCCCCGCCCGGAGGTGGCGTCCGGCCGCGGCGCGTACCTGCACACCACGGTGGACGGCGACCTGGCCGCCGCGATCAAGCGAATCGCGGAGGCGCACAACGTCACCCCGTTCATGGTGTGGCACGCCGCGCTGGCGCTGCTGCTGGCCCGCCTGTCGGCCGGCACCGACATCGCCATCGGCACCCCGATCGAGGGCCGCGGCAATGCCGCCCTCGACGACCTGGTCGGCATGTTCGTCAACACCCTGGTACTGCGCACCCAGCCGGAACTCGACCGCGGTTTCGACGCGCTGCTGGCGCAGACCCGCGACGCCGACCTGGCCGCGTTCGACCACGCGACCGTGCCCTTCGATCAGGTCGTGGACGCGCTCGGGGTGTCCCGCACCCAGGCGCGGAACCCGCTGTTCACCGTGGCCCTGGCGTACATGAACCTGGACACCCCGACCTACTCGGCGCCCGGCCTGACCCTGGCCGGCGTCGACTACGAGGCCCCGGTGTCCCGCTTCGACCTCCAGGTCACCGTCTCCGACGAGCCGGACGCCGACGGGCGGCTGGCCATCGAATGGAACTACGCCACCGATCTTTTCGACGCCGAGACCATCGCGTCCTTCGCCGACCGCCTGGACCACGTGCTGCGCGCCGTGGCCGCCGACGCGACCGCGCCGATCGGTGACATCGAGCTGATGGAGGCGGCCGAGCGCCGCAATGTGCTCGAGCTGTGGAGCGGTCCGGGCGCGGGCATCGGCGAGACCGGCGACACCATCACGAGCCTGTTCGAGAACGCGGTGGCACGCCACCCCGAGCGGATCGCCGTCGGTTTCGGCGACGAGCAGCTCACCTACGCCGAACTGGATCGGCGCGCGAACATGCTGGCGCGCAGGCTGATCAGCCACGGCGCGGGCCCGGAATCCCTGGTCGCGGTGCTGCTGCCGCGCACCGCGGAGCTGGTCGTCGCCCTGCTGGCCGTGCTCAAGGCCGGTGCGGGCTACGTGCCGCTGGACCCGGCCTACCCGGCCGACCGCATCGGCTACGTGCTCGAGCACGCGAAGCCGACCAGCGTCATCACCGACTCCACCGTCGGCGTCGAACAAGCGCTGGGAGGCGCCGCGACCGCCGCGCTGAACATCATTCGCCTGGACGAGGATTCGGAGGAATTCCCGGGCACGCCGGTCACCGATGCCGACCGTCCCGCCCCGCTGCACCCGGACAACCTGGCCTACGTGCTCTACACCTCCGGCTCCACCGGCCGCCCCAAGGGCGTCGGCGTGACGCACCGGAACGTGGTGCAGCTCATGGAGAACATCGTTCCCGAGTTCGAGTTCAGCCAGGACGATGTGTGGGTCCTGTTCCACTCCTACGCCTTCGACTTCTCGGTGTGGGAGCTGTGGGGCCCGCTCTTCCACGGCGGCAAGGTCGTGGTGGTCGACTTCCTGCTCTCGCGCTCCCCGGAGCAGTTCCTCGAACTGCTCAGCCGGGAGCGGGTCACCGTGCTCAACCAGACCCCCTCGGCCTTCTACCAGCTCGACGAGGCGGACCGCCTCGCGGCGGCGGCCGGCGCCGCGCACGACTTGTCGCTGCGATACCTGATCCTCGCCGGTGAGGCCCTGGAACTGCGCCGCCTCTCGGATTGGGTCGCCCGCCGCGGCGACGCCGAGCCGCGACTGGTGAACATCTACGGCATCACCGAGACCACGGTGCACGTCACCCACCGGTCCCTGGACGCCGGAACCATCGCCGCCGCGACCGGTTCGGTGATCGGCGAGGCCATCCGCGGGCTGCGCACCTACGTCCTCGACGAGCGACTGCACCCGGTACCGGTCGGTGTCTCCGGCGAGCTCTACGTGGCCGGTGCGCAGTTGGCGCGCGGCTACATGAACCGCCCGGACCTGTCCGCGGCCCGCTTCGTGGCCAGCCCCTTCGGCGCGCCGGGCGAGCGGCTCTACCGCTCCGGTGACGTGGCCCGCTGGAACCGCGACGGTGAACTCGAATACCTGGGCCGCGCCGATGATCAGGTCCAGGTGCGCGGCTTCCGCATCGAACTCGGCGAGATCGAAGCGGCCGTGCTCGCACAGCCGGGCGTCGCGCAGGCGGCGGTCATCGTGCGCGAGGACCAGCCGGGCGATCAGCGCATCGTGGCCTACCTGGTGCCGGAGGACGGCATCACGCCCGCCGTGGATGCCGTCCGCGACGGGGCCGCCGAGCGGCTGCCGTCCTACATGATCCCGTCGGCCTTCGTGGTGGTGGACGGAATCCCGTTGACCGTCAACGGCAAACTGGACCGGCGCGCCCTGCCCAAGCCCGAACTCCGCACCGCCGAGTTCGTCGCCCCGCGCACCGACGCCGAGCGCACCGTGGCCGGCATCGTGGCCGAGGTGCTGGGCATCGAGGACGCGGAGCGGGTCGGCCTGGCCGACGAGTTCTTCGCCCTCGGCGGCAACTCGCTGACCGCCACCCAGGTGGCCGTGCGGATGTCCGCCGCGTTCGGCGCACAGGTGCCGGTGCGCGCGGTGTTCGAGGCGCCGAACCTGGAGGCGCTGGCCGCCGCCGCGGTCGCGGCCGACCGGAACGCCGCGGTCCGCCCGCCGCTGCTGCCCCGCACGGCGGTCGGCCCCGCGCCGGTTTCGCCTGCCCAGCAGCGCATCTGGTTCCTCAACCGCCTGGATCCGGATTCGACCGCCTACAACATCCCGCTCCCGATCCGCCTGACCGGACCCCTGGACGTGGCGGCGCTGCAGGCCGCGATCGCCGACGTGGTGGTCCGGCACGAGGTGCTGCGCACGGTCTACCCGGAGACGGCGACCGGTCCGGTGCAGGTGGTGCTGCCCGCCACCGCGGTCGCGGAACTGCCCGCGCTGGCAGCGATTCCGGTCACCGAGGAGACCGTCGTCGCGGCGGTCACCGAGCTGATCGGTGAGGGCTTCGACGTCACCGCGTCGGTGCCGCTGCGGGCCGCGCTGTACGAGCTGGCCCCCGAGGACCACGTGTTCGTGGTGGTCATGCACCACATCGCCGGTGACGGCGCCTCGCTGGCCCCGCTGGCCGGGGATGTCATGACCGCCTACGCGGCCCGCACGTCCGGCGTCGCCCCGGCATGGACGCCGCTGCCGGTGCAGTACTCGGACTTCGCGGTCTGGCAGCGCGATCTGCTGGGCGCCGAGGACGATCCGGACTCGCTGATCTCCCGTCAGCTGGGCTTCTGGACCGAACGCCTGGCCGGGCTGC
The DNA here is from genome assembly GCF_042874235.1 of Nocardia sp. NPDC004151. NCBI lineage: Bacteria > Bacillati > Actinomycetota > Actinomycetes > Mycobacteriales > Nocardiaceae > Nocardia > Nocardia sp. NPDC004151. The sequence continues at coordinate 282,975 of NZ_JBIAMR010000003.1, forward strand.
CGCCGCAGCTCGAGCTGCCCACCGACCGGCCACGCCCGGTGGTGCTGGAGACCGCGGGTCGTCGCGTCGACTTCACCGTCGACGCCGAAACCCACACCGCGCTCACCGATCTGGGCCGCGCGAACGGGGCCACCCTGTTCATGACGGTGCACGCCGCGTTCGCGACCCTGCTGTCGCGGCTCACCGGGTCGGCCGACGTCGCGGTCGGCACCCCGATCGCGGGCCGCGAGGACGCCGCGCTCGACAACCTGGTCGGCATGTTCGTCAATACGCTGGTGCTGCGCACCGGCGTCGACCCGGCCGAGGGCTTCGACGCGCTGCTGCGCCGGGTCAGGACCGACGACGTCGCCGCCTTCGACAACCCGGACGTGCCGTTCGAGCGCCTGGTCGAGGTGCTCAAGCCGGAGCGCTCGACCGCGCGCCACCCGCTGGTGCAGGTCGGCTTCTCCTTCAACAACCAGCGTCCGGCCGCCTTCGACCTGGACGGTCTCACCGTCGCCGCCGTCGAATTCGACAGCGACGTCACGCAGTTCGACCTGCACCTGGTGATCGTGGACAGCTACGACGCCGACGGAACTCCCGCCGGACTGACCGCCACCATGACCTACGCGACCGCCCTCTTCGACGCCGCCACCGTGGAGTCGTTCGTGCGCCGCTTCCAGCGGGTGCTCGACGCGGTCATCGCCGACGCGTCGGTGCGGACCGGTGACATCGACCTCCTCGACGCGGACGAGCGCACGCTCATCCTCGAGGAGTGGAACGACTCGGCGGCGGTCTTCGGGGTCGAACCCGAACCCACCCTGGTCTCGCTGTTCGACGCGGCGGTGGCCGCCAACCCCTGGAACATCGCCCTGGTGGCCGAGGGCCTGGCGCTCACCTACGCCGACCTGGACGCGCGGGTGAACCGCCTGGCGCGCTTCCTGATCGAGCATGGCGTCGGCGCCCACGACACCGTGGCCCTGGCGCTGCCGCGCTCCGCCGACCTGGTCGTGGCCATCTACGCGGTGATCAAGACCGGCGCCGCCTACGTGCCCGTCGACCCGGCCCAGCCGGGGGAGCGGATCGCCCACATCCTCGACACCGCGCGGCCCGTCCTGGTGCTGACCGCCGCGGATCTCGAACTGGACGAGGCGATTCCGGCCGTGCGACTCGACCGGCTCGAGCTCGGCGGCTACCAGTCCGAGCCGATCATCGCGCGGGAACGCCGGCACGGCCTGGTCGCGGGGAACACCGCGTACGTCATCTTCACCTCCGGCTCCACCGGTCGCCCCAAGGGTGTGGCGGTGTCGCACCAGGCGATCGTCAACCGCCTGGTGTGGATGCAGTCCGAGTACCGGCTCACCGCCGCGGACGTGGTGCTGCAGAAGACGCCCGCCACCTTCGACGTGTCGGTGTGGGAGTTCTTCTGGCCCTTGCAGGTCGGCGCGCGCCTCGTCGTGGCCGCCCCCGAAGGCCACCGCGACCCGGCCTACCTGGCCCGCGTCATCGACGCCGAGGGCGTCACCACCGCCCACTTCGTGCCTTCGATGCTGGCCGCCTTCGTCACGGAGCTGGAGAGCAGCAACCCGCCCCGGAGCGAAGCGGAGGGGCAGATCGGACACAGCCTGCGTCAGGTGTTTGCCTCCGGTGAGGCGCTGCCGGGCGGCGTGGCCCAGCGGCTGCGGGCGCTCACGGGCGCGGAGCTGCACAACCTGTACGGCCCCACCGAGGCCGCGGTCGACGTCACCTACCACCGGGTCGTGGACGCCGACGTGGACACCGTGCCGATCGGTCGTCCGGTGTTCAACACCCAGGTGTACGTGCTCGATTCGCGCCTGCGCCCGGTTCCGGCGGGTGTCGCCGGTGAGCTCTACCTGGCCGGTGACCAGCTCGCCACCGGGTACGTGGAACGCCCCGACCTGACCGCGGATCGTTTCGTGGCCAACCCGTTCGGGACGTCGGAGCGTATGTACCGCACCGGTGACCTGGTCAAGTGGAACCGTGACGGTGAGCTGGAGTATCTGGGTCGCACCGACTTCCAGGTGAAGCTGCGCGGTCTGCGCATCGAGCTCGGCGAGGTCGAGACGGCGCTGACCGCGCTGCCCGAGATCGACCAGGCCGTGGTCGTGGTCTGGCCGGGACAGGACAGCGGCGGCGAGCACCTGGTCGCCTACCTGGTGCCCGCGGGCTCCGGCGCCCCGGATACCGACGCCGTGCGCCGCGCGCTGGCGCAGCGTCTGCCCTCGTACATGGTGCCCTCGGCCTTCGTGACCCTGGACGCCCTGCCGCTCAACACCTCCGGCAAGCTCGACCGCCGGTCGCTCCCGGCTCCCGAGTTCGCCGCCCGCGAATTCCGGGCTCCGGCAACGGAGCTGGAGACCACCGTGTGCGCCGCCTTCGCCGAGGTGCTCGGCGTCGAGCGGGTCGGCCTGGACGACAGCTTCTTCGAGCTCGGCGGCACCTCGCTGGTCGCGGCCCGGCTGGCGTCGCGACTGGGCGAACTGCTCGGCACCACGGTCCCGGTGCTGCTGCTGTTCACCGCGTTCACCCCGGGCGAGCTGGCCCGGGAACTGGACGCGGCGAGCGGCGCCGATCCGGAGGCCGCGCTGGACGTGCTGCTGCCGCTGCGCCGCGAGGGCAGCGCGGAACCGCTGTTCTGCATCCACCCGGTCGGCGGCATCTCCTGGTCCTTCGCGGGCCTGGCCGCCCACCTGGACGCCGACCGCCCGATCTACGGTCTGCAGTCACCGGCCCTGAAAGCCGATGGCGTGCTACCGGATTCGATCGAGGACTGGGCCGCCGAATACGTGGCCGCGATCCGGTCGGTGCAGCCGTCCGGGCCGTACCACCTGCTCGGCTGGTCGCTCGGCGGTGTCCTCGCCCACGCGGTCGCGGTGCGACTGCAGGGCGAGGGCGAGCAGGTCGCCACACTGGCCATGCTCGACAGCCACCTGGCTCCGGCCGGGGCCGGGCCGGTGTCCACCGACGCCGCCCTGGCCGAGGTGCGGGAACTGCTGGGCAGCCTGCTCGGTGACCGCGCCGGCGACCTGGATCTCGAGGCCGTCACCACGCCCGCCGACCTCGCGGCCCGCGTGGTCGCGCTGCCGGATCAGGGCGACGGCTGGAGTCCGGCCTCGCTCGGCGAGGACCGGATCGCCCGCATCCTCGCGTCGAGCCTGCGCTCGATGGAGCTGGCCCAGGCCTACCGCCCCGGCCGTTTCCATGGCGACCTCACGTATTTCACCGCAGCCCTGGAGGAACCGGCCGCCGCCGGCGCCGCCGGGTGGACCGCCGCCGTCGACGGCGCGGTGCGCGATCACGCGGTACCCGAAACCCATTGGCAGATGACATCGCCGACGGCGCTCGCGCTCATCGCGCGGTCGCTGAACGCACTGTGGCACTGAATTCCCAGGTGAGAAAGGCTGATCCACCATGAGCAATCCATTCGATGACGAGAATGCCCAGTTCTACGTGCTCGTCAACGAGGAGGCCCAGCACTCGCTGTGGCCGGTGTTCGCCGCCATCCCCGGCGGCTGGACCGCCGCGCACGGTCCGGCCCTGCGGCAGAGCTGCCTGGACTATGTCGAGGCGCACTGGACCGATATGCGACCGGCGTCGCTGGTTCAGGCCATGGCGGTCGAGCCCGAATAGACCCGCGGAATACCGAGTTCCGCATCCACAGACCCGGGGTCGAACGACCCCGTGCGGCGGTCCCGAGAACAAACACACATCGAGGGGGTCTGTCCGCGTCGTGAAAGAAAGGGAATCACCATGACCACCACTCCTCCGGATCCGGGCACCGCGCCCTCGGTCGACATCGGCGCCGTCGTCTCCCAGGTTCTGAAGTTCCTGGGTGCCGGTTCCACCGCGAGCTACAACCCCAAGGGCCCGAAGCTCAAGAAGCACAGCGCGAAGTAATTCGCGCCGGACACACGAAATTCTCGAAAGGAAATCGCGATGGATTTCTACACTGGCAGCGGTATGACCGACCTGCTCATCGCAATTGCCAAGGTGGTCGGCTCCGGCTCCTCGACCTCGGTCACCCAGCCGGGTGGCGGCACCACTACCCCGACTCCGGTCGTCTAGGAGGCGTGCATGTTCAGCGGTAGTGCTGTGAACGACTTTCTCAGCTTCCTGGCGAAGTCGCTGGGCACCGGCTCCTCCTTCACCTGGCCGCCGGCGACTACGTAGCAGCTTTCGGGCAGGTGTGTGAAGGCCGCCAGGACAATCCGTCCTGGCGGCCCCCCGGGGCTCAGCGCCGCAATCGGTCCAGGACCCAGCCCGCGGTCTCGGCGCTGGATCGGATCAGGGAATGGTCCACCGGCGCCGCGTCCGGGAACAGGTCCTCGTAGACCGCGTTCTCGACGCCCGGTTCGTCGAGGGTCGAGCACAGCGGCGCGGGCGTGGCGAGCTGATCCCGGCGCGTCGCGATCACCGCATAGGTGACCCCGGGCTGGGTGACCCGAGTGTCGAAAATCGCCTTGTACACCGGCGAATCCGGTGTCATCTGCAGGGCCGTGGCCAGCTCCGGCGAGGCCGCCGCCAGCAGGGTGCTCAGCACGGGCAGCTCGTGCAGCAGCTGCACGGGGGTGATGGGCGGATTCGGGATGCCGAGGACGCCCGCGCCGTCGCAGCCGCGCACCTCGGGCGTGATGAACACGGCGTGGCTCACCGTCGGCGCTCCGCCCAGCAGCTTCAGGTAATAGTTCGACACGATGGTCCCCGCCGAGTGGGCCACGATCTCGACCTTCTCGGCCCCGGTGGTCTCCCGCACCTTCCCGATGAAATCCGCGATCTGCCCTGCCTCGGCGGGCATGTCGCCGTTCCATCGCTTCCCGTTCACCACACCGCCCTGGAACAGCAGCGCGCAATATCCGGCCCCGCGCAGTGCGCCGACCATGGTCTCCCACTGCGCGGCGGTCTGATCCGTGGTGCCGTCCCCGCCGGGCAGTACCACCACGGGATATGGATGAGCCGCCGTCGGCCCGCAGTCGATGACCGGTTCGATGGTGTCCCCGACCGGCAGCGGCCGATCCGCGGACCCGGTTTCCGGCGCGGCCTGCGCGGGCGCGGCCGACCACAGGACGGCGGCGCTCAGCGCTACCGCGACAGTGCTGATGATTCTCATGGGCAACAACGCCTTTCGGCCCTCGTCGTGCAGTCCTCCCCGACCATGCGCTGTGCACGATACCGGCGGTCCGCGGGAATTCGGTGAAGCGAATTCGACTCGCGCACGCAGCTTCGTGGGTGAGCGAACGATTGGCAAATATATTTGCTCAGAACATAAATAACGCTCACCACGAAAGAGTCCCGGAGCGCCCGAACTCGCGCAATCGCTGAAGATTAGCTATGAGAGGGAGATATGAGCCGGCCTGAGCCCCTGGAACCACACGTGATCGGTCTCTACTGGGACCGGGACGGCGATATCTGGCAGCGGGAGGACGGCGGCTGGCGGCTCATCCTGCAGAGCGGCGTGGCCGTGGACCCGGTCTCGCTGTGGGAGTGGGACAACGGGCACGTCTGCGACTACGCGCCGTTCGTCCCACTGACCGCGCTGAAGGCCTAGCGCTCCGGCGTCAGAAGGCTCAGCGCTCCGGTGCGTCCGTGCCGAACAGGGTGACCTCCATCAACCGGATCACCCTGGGCGGCGGGCAGATCGACGCGTGACCGCCGAACTCCCGCCCCAGATCCACCACCAGACCGAATCCGGCCTGCACCAGGATGCGCGCCTCGCTCTCGGACAGTTCCGGGCGCACCGCCACCAGCAGCCGCACCCACTCGGCCACGATGAGCCGCTGCACATTGCGCAGCATCGTGCGCTCCTCGGCCGAGACATGGCCGAACTCGGCGTAGTACACGAAGGTCAGCTCGCGCTCGGCGAACGATCCCGCGACATACAGATCCACCAGTTTGCGCAGCGCCTCGGCCGGAGTCGACGAGGTCGCCACCGCCGGGCCGATCGCCCCGGACACCCGGTCCGCCGCCCGGCGGAACGCGGCGGCCAGCAGGTCGCCCTTGCTGCGGTAGTACCGGTACACCGCCGAGGCCGCCGACAGATCGGCCGCCGCCGCGATGTCCTCCACGCTCACATTGGGATAGCCGCGCTGGTGGAACAGCTCCACCGCCTTCTTCAACAGCAGCTCGTGCTTGAAACTGCGCGGGATCTCCACCGCCCGCGGGGGCTCCGCCGCGGTGCCCTCCGGCGGCAGCTCGGTGTCGAGGATGGCGTCGCAGGCCGAATGCAGCAGGGCCGTCAGCGATTTCGCGGGCAGGGTGGCGTGGTGGTCGCCGATGCTGGAGATGACGCTGAGCATCGACACCGCCCGCACCGCGCGGTCGTGCCCGTCGAGTTCGGGCCGCACGTCCGCGATGAGCGCGCGCAACGTGGTCAGTGCCACGATGAACTGCTCCTCCAGGATCTGCCGATCGGTGTCGTCGAGATAGCGGCGCTCCCAGCGCACCAGGGTGACGGTGGCGCGATTGGCGATGGTCTCGGCGATCATCCGATCCAGCACCCGGTTCAGCCGGGCGCGCGGGGACAGGCCCTCGGACTCGTCGGGCAGCGTCGCCGCCTCGGCGGTGAGCCGCGACAGGCGGAGCAATTCCTCCCGGAACAGCGCGTACTTGCTCGGATAGTGCCGGTACAGGGCGGCCGACGAAATACCGAGCCGGGTGGCGATGTCCTCCATGCTCACGCCGTGGTAGCCGAGTGATCCGAAGGCGGCGGCCGAAGTGGCGGCGATCTGCGCGCGCCGATTCTTCGGGCGGCGGCGGATCACGCGCTGCGGCTGCTCCTCGACGGTCATATCGCAATGGTAATCACCAGGCCTTTCGGCCGACGTCCCGCCGCCGATCTCGGTAGTCTGCCGGGATGCGCACGGTTGACGTCGAACGCACCATCGCCGCCCCGCCCGCGGATGTCTTCGACTGGCTCACCGATGTCGCGAATTATCAACGGGTTCCGTTCGTCCGCCGCGTCACGCTGGTCCGTCCCGGTAATACCGCGGGCAACGGCGTGGGAGCGGTGCGGCTGGTGGTGACCCCGCTCATGCGGCTCACCCAGGAGATCACCGAATACGATCCGCCCCGGCTGATGCGGTATCGCGGGCTGAAATCCGTTCCGCGCCTGCGGCATCAAGAGGGTTGGATCAGCTGCGAGCCGGTCGAGGGCGGCACGCTGGTGCGCTGGTCGACGACCTTCGAGGTCGCCGCGCCCGTGCTCGCGTCGCTGTGGACCTTCCTGTCGGCCCCGGTGGTGAGCCTCAGCTTCGACATGGTGCTGCGGACCGCCGCGCGCGAACTGCGCGGTGCGTGAACGCGGCGCCCCGCGCGCCGTTACCATCTGGGGCCATGGCCGAGATCAAGGTGGAGCGCCTGGGCTCCGTGGCGCTGGTGACGGTGCACGACCCCGACAAGCGGAATGCGTTGACGCTGGATCTATCCGCCGATCTCGCGGACGCGGTGGCCGACGCCGAGGCCGATACATCGGTGCACGCCCTGGTGGTCACCGGCACGCCCCCCGCCTTCTGCGCGGGCGCCAACCTGACCGCGCTGGGCGAGGCGAAGGAAGAGGGCCTGCGGGCCATCTACGAAGGCTTCCTGGCGGTGGCGCGCTGCACACTGCCGACCATCGCCGCCGTCGGCGGGCAGGCCGTGGGGGCGGGCCTGAACCTGGCCCTGGCCGCGGACCTGCGCTTCGCGAATCCCAACGCCCGCTTCGACGCTCGCTTCCTGCGCCTGGGCATCCACCCCGGCGGCGGCATGACCTGGATGCTGCAGCGCGCGGTGGGCCCGCAGCAGGCGACGGCCATGACGCTGTTCGGTGAGGTGCTCGACGCGCACGACGCGGCCGCGGCCGGACTGGTGCACCGGGTCGTCGACGGCGACCACGCCGCCCTGGTCGCCGCCGCCGTCGAATACGCCTCCGCGACAGCGGAAGTCCCGCGCGAGCTGCTCATCACCACCAAGCGCACCATGCGCGCCACCCGTGCCCTGCCCACCCACGCCGAAGCGGTCAGCACCGAGGTGGTCCCGCAGCTCGCCTCGCTGGAGTCGCCGGAGTTCGCCGCCCGCCTCGCTGCCGCTCAGAACCGGATCAGCGGCGCATCGAAGAACTGAAAACTGTTGGCGGCGAAACCGGAAGGCCCGCACCGGGCGATAAGCTGGGCACATACGGTTCGCTTGCCGAAGGCCTTGCCGGCCTGGCGCTCCGCCTGAGCAGGTTGGCAGCCAACCACTACGCGGTTTGGATGCTGTTGCACAAGACAGAATCCGCAGGCATTCCAACCTGCGGATCCATATGAGTGGACCTGACGGACCAGCATACGAACCGCGCGGTGCTGGTCGACGGGCCGGACATCGCGATCCGCGCGGTCGGTGCCCGCCGCGCCACGACGGGCGGGCACCGATGAGCCAACGACCGTTTCGCCCTCACCCATGATCGTCGACGATCATGCGGCATCGTTCTTCTCGAACCGCGCGACAAACCGCAGTTCCAGCGCGTGAGCCAACCGTTCCAACATGCCGATAGTGGGTGTGCCGCCACCGGATTCCAACCGGGACACCTCGGGCTGACGCAGCCCGGCCCGCTGCGCCAGTTGCGTCTGCGAAAGCCCGAGTTCGAGGCGTCGCTCACGGATGGCATTGGCGAATTCGATCGCCAGCCGTGCTTCCTGACGCCCGGCGTCGTACTCGTCGGAATCGAACTCCGGTCGGTCGACCCTCGAGTTTCGTAGCTCGTTCATCGATGTGTGCTCAGCCATCTCCGTCTACCTTTCGATCGAAGCTGTTTCGGGCATGCTCATGCTCGCTTTCGCACATCTTCCGCAGCGCCTTTGCCCGGTCCACCTCCGCAGTCTCCCGCATCCGGGTCTTCCGGAAGACCGTCAACAGCACAACCCTGCGGTCCGGTGCCAACCAGTAGGTAATGCGCATCTCTCTGGGATGCAGGTGAAATCGGAGTTCCCGTACCCCGTCGCCAAGGTTGCGGGACCACGGTTCACCCAACGTCTCAGCATTCTCGGCGAGCATCCCGACGTAGGTGTCGACACGACCGAAGTCGCGATCCGATAGTGACCGCAACCATTCGGCCACTTCGGGTTCGACCTCGACGGCATACAAGCCCATAGGATGGATCCTATATAGGATCCATCCTATGGGCAAGGAAGCGGTGCGCCGCGAGGGCGAGGCGTTGGGCGCAGCATTCGCGCATGACCGCAAATGCGACGAAGCCGCAAGAGTTGACCTGCGGCTTCGTTGTTTGTGGAGTTAAGGGGACTCGAACCGCTACGTCAGGGTCATGTTTCGAGTGCTCAGCTCAGGGCGGCGAGGGCCATGCGGCGCAGGATTGGGCGGGCCTTGGTGGCGCTGGCTGGGGCGCTGTGGGGGGTTGAGTTGATCAGGCCGAAGGTTGCGTGGGCCTGGACGCGGGCGGCCTGCTCGGGTAGGTCGGGGCGCAGTTCGCGCAGCACCGCCACCCACACCTCGACGTACTGTCGCTGGGTACGTCGCACTTGGCGGCGGGCGGACTCCGGCAGGTTCTCCAGGTCGCGGTCCTGGATGCGGATGAGTTCGGGCTCGCCGAGGGCGAAGTCGAGGTGGAAATCCACGAGGCCGTCGAGCGCCTCGCGCGCTGAACGCGCGGCCTGCGCCACGGCGCGGCCGCCGTCCAGCAGCCGCTGACTGATCCCGACCAGCAGCTCGACCAGCAGCGCCTCCTTGTTGGGGAAGTGCCGGTACACCGCGGGCCCGCTGATCCCGGCTGCCGCGCCCAGATCGTCGAGCCGCATGCCGAGGAAGCCGCGGTCCGCGATCAGCCGCGCACCCGCCTCCAGCAGCTGTTCCCGACGCTGCGCCTTGAGCTGCTCGCGCCGGGTCAGCCCCACGGGTTCCGTCGCACTGTTCACCGTGGCTCCTTTCGCCGGTGCTGGACAACTCAGTTAATGAAGATTATCTTATTTTCCAGTTATTGGTGACTAACCGAATGGGCCGGATCGGCCGATCGGGGAGGCGGAGCGAATGACGCTGACCGAACAGACGCGGACCGGGAACCGGGCCGCGCACCTGGCGTTGGTCGACGAGTTGCGGGAGCGGCTGGCCGTGAGCTCGCTGGGCGGGCCGGAGAAGTCGCGGGAACGGCACCTGGCGCGCGGCAAGCTGCTGCCGCGCCAGCGCGTGGACCAGCTGCTCGACACCGGCAGCCCGTTCCTGGAGTTGTCGCCGCTGGCGGCCAACGGCATGTACGACGACGAGTGCCCGGGCGCGGGCATGATCGGCGGCATCGGCCGGGTCTCCGGGCGCGAGTGCGTGATCCTCGCCAACGACGCGACGGTCAAGGGCGGCACCTACTACCCGATGTCGGTCAAGAAGCACCTGCGCGCCCAGGAAGTCGCCCTCCAGAACAATCTGCCGTGCGTCTACCTGGTCGACTCCGGCGGTGCGTACCTGCCGCGGCAGGACGAGGTGTTCCCCGACCGTGACCACTTCGGCCGCATCTTCTTCAACCAGGCCACTATGAGCGCCAAGGGGATCGCGCAGATCTCCGCGGTCATGGGCTCGTGCACCGCGGGCGGCGCGTACGTCCCCGCCATGAGCGACGAGACCGTCATCGTGCGCAATCAGGGCACCATCTTCCTGGGCGGCCCGCCGCTGGTGAAGGCGGCCACCGGCGAGGTCGTCACCGCCGAGGAGCTGGGCGGCGGCGACCTGCACTCGCGCACCTCCGGCGTCACCGACCACCTGGCCGAGAGCGATCAGGACGCGCTGCGGATCGTGCGCAATATCGTGGCCACGCTGGGCCCGAAGACGCCGACGCCGTGGGATGTCGCGCCGACCGTGGACCCGATCGCGCCGCAGGACGAGCTGTACGACGTGGTGCCGGTGGACCTGCGCACCCCCTACGACGTGCGCGAGGTCATCACCCGCATGATCGACGGCGGCGCGTTCCAGGAATTCAAGGCCGAATACGGCAAGACCCTGGTCACCGGCTTCGCCCGGATCCACGGCCACCCGGTCGGCATCGTCGCCAACAACGGCGTGCTGTTCGCCGAATCCGCCATGAAGGGCGCGCATTTCATCGAACTGTGCGACAAGCGCAAGATCCCGCTGCTGTTCCTGCAGAACATCACCGGCTTCATGGTCGGGCGCGACTACGAGGCGGGCGGCATCGCCAAGCACGGCGCGAAGATGGTGACCGCGGTCGCGTGCGCCCGGGTGCCGAAGCTGACCGTGGTGATCGGCGGGTCCTACGGCGCGGGCAACTACTCCATGTGCGGGCGCGCGTATTCGCCGCGCTTCCTGTGGATGTGGCCCAATGCCCGGATCTCCGTCATGGGCGGCGAACAGGCGGCCTCGGTACTGGCCACCGTGCGCGGCGACCAGTCGGAGGAGGACCTGGAGAAGTTCAAGGCCCCGATCCGCGAGCAGTACGAGGCCCAGGGCAATCCGTATTACTCCACCGCCCGCCTCTGGGACGATGGCGTCATCGACCCGGCCGACACCAGAACCGTTGTCGGCCTGGCCCTCTCGGCCTGCGCGCAGGCCCCGCTCGAGCCCGTCTCCTACGGCGTCTTCCGGATGTGATGACCTTGATGAACAAAGCTCAAACCGTCGCGTTCGATACGGTGCTCGTCGCCAATCGCGGTGAGATCGCGGTCCGCGTCATCCGCACACTGCGCGACATGGGAATTCGCTCCGTCGCCGTCTACAGCGACGCCGACGCCGACGCCCGCCACGTGCGCGAAGCCGATACCGCGGTGCGCCTCGGCCCGGCCGCCGCGCGTGAGTCCTACCTGAACATCGACAAGGTGGTCGCGGCCGCCGTGCGCTCCGGTGCGCAGGCCGTGCACCCGGGATACGGCTTCCTGTCCGAGAATTCGGCCTTCGCGGCCGCGCTCGACGCCGCGGGCATCGCCTTCCTGGGCCCGTCCGCGCGCGCCATCGAGATCATGGGCGACAAGATCACCGCCAAGAACGCGGTCGCCGAATACGGCGTGCCCGTGGTGCCCGGCATCGCCAAGCCCGGCCTCACCGACGCCGAATTGATCGACGCCGCGACCGAGATCGGCTACCCGGTGCTGGTCAAGCCGTCCGCCGGTGGCGGCGGCAAGGGCATGCGACGCGTCGACGATCCGGCCGATCTGCCCGCCGCCCTGGTCAGCGCCCGCCGCGAGGCCGGCGCCGCCTTCGGCGACGACACCCTGTTCCTGGAACGCTTCGTCACCCGCCCCCGCCACATCGAGGTGCAGATCCTGGCCGACCAGTTCGGTCACGTGCTGCACCTGGGCGAACGCGAATGCAGCCTGCAGCGCCGCCACCAGAAGGTGATCGAGGAAGCGCCCTCGCCGCTGCTGGACGCGCAGACCCGGGCGCGCATCGGCGCGGCCGCCTGCAACACCGCGCGCAGTGTCGACTACGTCGGCGCGGGCACGGTCGAGTTCATCGTCTCCGCGGACACGCCGGACGAGTTCTTCTTCATGGAAATGAATACCCGGCTCCAGGTGGAACATCCGGTCACCGAGCTGGTCACCGGCGTCGACCTGGTGGAATGCCAGGTGCGGATCGCGGCCGGGCAGAAACTGGCCGCCGCGCAGGAGGACGTGCGCCTGACCGGGCACGCCATCGAGGCGCGCGTGTACGCCGAGGATCCGGGCCGCGACTTCCTGCCCACCGGCGGCACCGTGCTCGCCCTGTCCGAGCCGGAAGGCCCGGGGGTGCGGGTGGATTCGGGCCTGCGCACCGGCACCGTGGTCGGCTCCGACTACGACCCGATGCTGTCCAAGGTCATCGCCCACGCCGCCGACCGCGGCGCGGCCATCGCGAAACTCGATGCGGCCCTGCGGGACACCCAGATCCTCGGCGTGCGCACCAATACCGATTTCGCGCGCTTCCTGCTCGCCGATCCGGAGGTCCTCGCCGGACAGCTCGACACCGGCCTGCTCGATCGCCGCGCCGCCGACTTCGTCCCCGCCGCCGTCACCGACGAGCAGTTCATCGCGGCCGCCGCGCGGCTGTGGCTGCGGCGCTGGCCGGACGGTCCGGTGGATCCGTGGCAGCTGCCCACCGGCTGGCGGGTCGGCGCGCACGCGCCGTTCGGCATCCGCCTGATCGGCGGCGACCGCACCGCGCACGTGTTCTTCTCCGGCACCCCGGACCGGGCCACCACCTGGATCGAGGACGGCGAGCGGCGCACGCTCACTGTCGATGCCGACAGCGACACGCTCACCCTCGCCATCGACGGCCTGCGTGGCCACTACCGGGTCGCCACCGCGCCCGGCCACATCTGGGTCGCCGACCGCACCGGCACCGCCCTGCTGCGCGAGGTCGCCGAGGCCGATGTCCGCGGCGGTGACGCCCACGTCGGCGATGCCGAGATCCAGAGCCCCATGCCGGGTTCGGTCATCGCCACCCCCGCCGCCGACGGCGATGTCGTCGCGGCGGGCGCCCCCATCGTGGTCGTGGAGGCCATGAAGATGGAACACACCCTCACCGCCCCCATCGCCGGCCGCGTCGAAATGCTGGTCGAGCCGGGCGCGCAGGTGAAACTCGAACAGCCGCTGGCTCGCATCATCGTCGAGGAGAACACCCAGTCATGACCGATTTCCTGTCCACCGGAACGCTTCCGGACGAGTACCGCGAACTCGCCCTCACCGTCCGCGACTTCGCCAACCAGGTGGTGGCCCCGGTCGCCGCCAAGCACGACGCCGAGCACAGCTTCCCGTACGAGGTCGTCTCCGGCATGGCCGACATGGGCCTGTTCGGCCTGCCGTTCCCCGAGGAGTTCGGCGGCATGGGCGGCGACTACTTCGCGCTCTGCCTGGCGCTGGAGGAGCTCGGCAAGGTCGACCAGAGCGTCGCCATCACCCTGGAGGCCGGTGTCTCGCTGGGCGCCATGCCGATCTACCGCTTCGGCAACGACAAGCAGAAGGCGGAGTGGCTGCCGCTGCTGGCCAGCGGGCGCGCACTGGGCGCCTTCGGCCTGACCGAGCCTGGCGCGGGCAGCGACGCGGGCGGCACCCGCACCACCGCGGTGCTCGACGGCGACAGCTGGATCATCAACGGCTCCAAGCAGTTCATCACCAACTCGGGCACCGACATCACCCGGCTGGTGACGGTCACCGCGGTCACCGGGGGAGTGGACGGCAAGAAGGAGATCTCCACGATCATCGTTCCCGCCGACACCCCGGGCTTCACCGCCGAGCCCGCCTACAACAAGGTCGGCTGGAACGCCTCCGACACCCACCCGCTCAGCTTCGTCGACGTGCGGGTGCCGCAAGAGAACCTGCTCGGCGAACGCGGCCGCGGCTACGCCAACTTCCTGCGCATCCTCGACGAGGGCCGGATCGCCATCGCCGCGCTGTCGGTCGGCGCGGCCCAGGGCTGCGTGGACGAGAGCGTCCGCTACGCCAAGGAGCGCGAGGCGTTCGGCCGCCCGATCGGCAGCAACCAGGCCATCGCCTTCAAGATCGCCCGCATGGAGGCGCGCGCCCACATGGCCCGCACCGCCTACTACGACGCGGCCGCGCTCATGCTGTCCGGCAAGCCCTTCAAGAAGCAGGCCGCCATCGCCAAGCTGGTCGCCAGCGAGGCCGCCATGGACAATGCCCGCGACGCCACGCAGATCTTCGGCGGCTACGGGTTCATGAACGAATATGCTGTGGCCCGGCACTATCGCGACAGCAAGATCCTGGAAATCGGTGAGGGCACCACGGAGGTGCAGTTGATGCTGATCGGTCGGGAGCTCGGCCTGTGAGCGAGCGCAGCGAGCGTCCATCGGAGACAGTCGAGGTGAAGCGGGTCGTCCAGCGCGGCTTGTGGTTCGACGAGTTCGAGATCGGTGTCGTCTATGAGCACCGGCCGGGTCGAACCATTACCGAGGCCGACAATGTGCTGTTCACGACGCTGACCATGAACACCCAGGCCCTGCACCTGGACGCGGCGTTCTCCGATGCGCTGCCGCCGTTCCATCAGCGCCTGGTGAACTCCATGTTCACGCTGTCCACGCTGGTGGGCCTGTCGGTCGCGCAGCTGACCCAGGGCACCATCGTGGCCAACCTCGGCTTCTCCGACATCGCCTTTCCCAAGCCGCTCTTCCACGGGGACACGCTGTACGCGGAGACCGTGGTGACCGATCTGCGGGAATCCAAGAGCCGTCCGGGCGAGGGCATCGTGACCTTCGCGCACACCGGACGCAATCAGCACGGTGACATCGTGGCCACCGCCGTCCGCAAGACCCTCGTCAGACGGAATCCAATGTCCAGCACACCGGGAGAACCCGCATGAGTTGGGAAATGCCCGGTCCCGCTTGGCTTTTCTGCCCGGCGGACCGGCCCGAGCGGTACGGCAAGGCCCTGGCCGCCGCCGACGTCGTCATCATCGACCTCGAGGACGGCGTCGCCGAGGCCGACAAGGCGTCCGCTCGTGAGGCGCTGATCGCCAACCCGCTGGACCCGCAGCGCACCGTCGTCCGGGTCAACGCCGCGGGCACCCTCGAGCACATGCTCGATCTGGACGCTCTGGTGCGCACCGAATACCGCCGCATCATGCTGCCCAAATGCGAATCGGCCGAGCAGATCACGCGGCTCGCCGACTACGAGGTGATCGCGCTCATCGAATCCCCGCTGGGCGCGCTCGCCGTCGGGCGGGCGGTCATGGTGCGCAATGCCATCGGCGTCATGTGGGGCGCGGAGGACCTGGTCGCCGCGCTCGGCGGCAATTCCAGCCGGCACGCGCACGGCGGCTATCGCGATGTGGCCCGGCACGTGCGGTCGCAGTCGCTGCTGGCGGCCAAGGCGTACGGCAAGTTCGCGCTGGACTCGGTGTACCTCGACATTCCGGATCTGACCGGGCTGGCCGCCGAGTCCGCGGACGCGGTGGCCATCGGCTTCGACGCCAAGGTGGCCATCCACCCCAGTCAGCTGCCGGTCATCCGGACCGCCTACGCGCCCGCCGCCACGGAGGTCGACTGGGCGCAAAGACTTTTGGTGGAAGCACCCAACCATCGGGGTGTCTTCACCTTCGAAGGGCGCATGGTGGATATGCCGGTCATCCGGCACGCCGAGCGCATCGTGCAGCGGGCCGACGCGGCCGGCAGCGCGGGATACGCGTCGTAGGAGGTATGGCGGTGGAACCACAGTGGGTGCCGAGCGACGACGATCTCGCCGAGGCCCAGGTGACCAGCTTCGCGCTGTTCGTCGAGAAGCGCACGGGACGGTCCTTCCCGGACTATCAGGCGTTGTGGCAGTGGTCGATCGACGACCTGGAAGGGTTCTGGGGCGCGCTCTGGGACTACTTCGACCTCGGCGAACGGGCCGGCGATGTGCTCGGCTCCGTGGAGATGCCGGGCGCGCGGTGGTTCCCGGGGGCGCGGTTGAACTATGTCGAGCAGGTGCTGCGGCAGGTCCGTGACGACCGGCCCGCGATCCTGTCGGTCGACGAGACCGGTGAGATCACCGAGATCTCCTGGGCCGCGCTGGTCGCCACCGCCGCCGCGTTCGCGCGCACCCTGCGCGCACTGGGCGTCGGCCCAGGCGACCGGGTCGCCGGATACCTGCCGAACATCGCCGAAGCCGTCATCGCGTTCCTGGCCACGGCCGCCATCGGAGCCATCTGGAGCGCTTGCGGCCAGGACTATTCCGCGCAGGCCGCCCTCGACCGGCTCGGCCAGCTCGAGCCGAAGGTACTGGTCACGGCCGACGGGTACCGCTTCGGCGGCAAGGTACACGACAAGACCGCCGATATCGCGGCGCTGCGCGCGGGCCTGCCCTCGCTGGCCGGGACCGTCGTGGTGTCGCGCATCGGCGCGGCCGTGCCGGACGCGATCGCCTGGGAGAACGTCGATCCGGGTGACGCGGAGGTCGACCTCGACATCGAAGCCGTGGACTTCGCGCACCCGCTGTGGGTGCTGTACTCCTCGGGCACCACCGGCAAGCCCAAGGGCATCGTGCACGGACACGGCGGCGTGCTGCTGGAGCATCTGAAAGCCGTTGCCCTGCAATCCGATATCGGGCCCGAGGACACGTTCTTCTGGTACACCAGCCCCAGCTGGATGATGTGGAACTTCCAGGTCGCCGGACTGCTGGTCGGCGCCACCATCGTCTGCTACGACGGCAGCCCGGCCGCGCCCACCCCGGACGCGCTGTGGCGGCTGGCCGCCCGCACCCGTGCCACCGTCCTCGGCACCAGCCCCGGCTATGTGCTGGCCTGCGCGAAGGCCGGATCGGTGCCGCGCGCCGACCACGACCTGTCCGCGCTGCGGCTGGTCGGCATCACCGGCTCGTCGCTGCCGCCGTCGTCCTCACTGTGGCTGCGCGACAATGTCGGCGAGCGGGTGCCGGTGGCCTCGATCAGCGGCGGCACCGACGTGGTGTCGGCGTTCATCGGCGGCGTCCGCACCGTGCCGGTGTGGCCGGGCGAACTGTCGGCCCCGTATCTCGGCGTGGCCCTGGACGCCTGGGACGAACAGGGCAATCCGGTTCGGGACGAGGTCGGTGAGCTGGTCATCACCAAGCCGATGCCGTCCATGCCGGTGTCGTTCTGGAACGACGCCGACGGCTCCCGCTACCGCGACGCGTACTTCGAGATGTTCCCCGGCGTCTGGCGGCACGGTGACTGGATCACCATCACCGGCCACGGCAGCATCGTCGTGCACGGGCGCTCGGATTCCACCCTGAACCGGCAGGGCATCCGCATGGGCAGCGCCGACATCTACCAGGCGGTGGAACGCATTCCGGAGATCGCCGAAGCGCTGGTCATCGGTGCGGAACAACCGGACGGCGGCTATTGGATGCCATTGTTCGTGGTGCTCGCCCCCGGCGTCGAATTGACCGACGAATTGCGCGGCCGGATCAATGCGACCATTCGCGCGGAGGTGTCCCCGCGGCATGTCCCCGACGAAATCATCGCCGCCCCCGGCATTCCGCACACCCGCACCGGCAAGAAGCTGGAAGTGCCGATCAAGAAGCTCTTCCAGGGCGCGGAAGCCGCCACCGTGGTGGCCCCCACCGCCGTCGACGTGCCCGAGCTCCTCGATTGGTACGCCGCCCAGAAGCCGCGCGGATAACCGGAAGCCCGCGGGATGCGCGGCGCTTCTCAGTGTGCACCGGGCAGGCGTCGCCGCCCGGTGCACACCTCCGACGCCAAATCCTCGTAGCCGACGGCCAATTCGGCCAGATGTTCCCAGGCCACGGTGAGATCCCGGCCGGATTCGCGCGCCAAGGCGGCGTAGGCGGCGGCGGTGAGCCGGGCCAGCCGGTCTATGACCGCGCCGAGCGTCTCGGTGTGCACGCGGGCCGCGCCGTGCGACGGCGGCAATTGCGCTGTCACCCAGCAGTCGATCTCGTGCACCAAATTCGAACGGCGCGTATCGAGTTCGGTGAGCTGCTCCGGCCGGGCACTGAGCAGGCGCTCGTGAAGTCCGGTCAGATCGTGCGCGGCGCGCAATAGTGGATGTCCGGGAAAACCTGTCCCACGGCAAGCCTGAAGGACTTGGTTCTTGGATGGCAGTGTGTCCCTCATCGCTACTGCTCCTAATACCGCTACCTGCGAATTCCAAGCACAGTAGTCAGCGTAGATGACAGGGACGTGTCTGCCGGTTCAACAGCCCACTGCCATTCCGCTAGGGGAACCTCGCCATAACCGGAGATCAATCGGTGAGCCTCTCCTATGTGGAACGATCAGTCTCGAATCCGGCGGGTCGTGAAAACTGTGGATGAATCGGAAATCCGTTCAGCCGAGCAGGGATACAGCCGTCCGCGCGGCATCACGCAGGCGCGCAGCGGAATCCGGTGTTCGCTCGAGAACTCGGACACCCTGGAGGAAGACCAGGAGGAATCGGGCAAGTGAACGCGGATCCGAATCCGCGGCCAGTTCCCCCTGCGCGCGAGCCCGCAGCAACGCCGAAGTCAGCGTCGTTTCCAGGTGCGCCCAGCTCGACTCCACCAGCCGCGCCACCGCCTCGTCGGTGCGAGCCCGTTCGACCGCGCTGTTCACCACCATGCAACCCAGATATGAATTGGGACTGGAGGCTTCACGCACGAACCGCTCGACCAGACCGCGCACCGCGGGCAGTACCGGACCCGGCTGCGACAGCTCCGCCATGATGGCCGGATCGGTGGTCTCGAGATAGCGCCGCAGGGCCTTCAGATAGAGGTCGCGCTTACCGCCGAAGGTGCCGTAGATGCTCGCCTTGGCAATCCCAAGATGCTCAACCAGATCCGCCATCGACGTCGCCTCGTAGCCCTGCTCCCAGAACAATTCGAGCGCGCGGTGCAAGGCGGTGCCGGGGTCGAACTCCTTGGTCCTCGCCATGACGAGCACCCTACGTCTTTCGGGACCGTCCGGTCCGCTAACGCTGCCGTGACACGAGGTCGAAGAAGGTCTGGATATCGGCCGTGTGCGCCCGGGGCACGTCCATGGCGAGGAAATGGTTACCGGTATTGCCCTCGGGCCAGTACGCGATGGTGTTGTCCCGTTCCGCGAGGCGGCGCATGAGCGGCGACCCGCCGGAATACACGCCGATCGGGACCAATTTCTGGCCCGCCGGCCAAGCGAATCCGTCGTCGCCGAGGCCGTTGTACATGGGCCACGACGAGGTGGCGGCGGTGTTGGTGAACCAGAAGACGCTCGCGTTGGCCAGCAGCTGGTCGCGGTCCACCGCCTCCTCGAGGTGTTCCGCCAGTGGCGAGAACTCGGTGAACTTGTGCACCAGCCAGCCCAGCAGCCCGACCGGCGAATCGGTCCACCCGTGCGCGAAGGTCTGCGGCGCCTGCCGCAACAGCACATGGTGGTTCACCCCGGACTGCCACTTCTGCATGAGATCCCATTCCGCGCGTTCCTCGGCCGTCATGGTGGGCACATCCGCCGCGGTCGGCATCCCGATACCGCCGTCGATGTGCACGCCGATCAGATGATCCGGGTCGGCGATCGCCATCTCCTGCACCACGTACGCGCCCAGATCCCCGCCCTGCGCGCCGTACCGGTGGTAACCGAGCCGCGCCATCAGCTCCACCCACATGCGGGCGACCCGGCGCGGCTTCATCCCCGGCTCACGCGGCCCCTCGGAGAACCCGAACCCGGGTACCGACGGAATCACCACATGGAACGCCTGCGCCGATCCCATGCCGTGCGCCCGGGGATTCGTCAGCAGCGGAATGGTTTTCGTGAACTCCACGAAGCTGTTCGGCCACCCGTGCGTGAGGATCAGCGGCACGGCCTCCGGATCCTCGGAACGCGCATGCAGGAAATGCACATCCAGCCCATCGATCTCGGTCCGGAACTGCGGAAACTCATTGAGTGCCGCTTCCTGTGCACGCCAATCGAATTCGGTGCGCCAGTACTCGGCCAGCTCGCGCAGATAATCCACCGGCACACCACGCTCCCGGCCCGGCCCCGGTAGCTGCCCGCTCCACCGGGCCCGGGCCAGGCGGTCGTGGAGGTCGTCGAGCTCGGACTGCGGTACGGCGATGCGGAACGGGCGGATATCGGCGCTGGTCATCGTGGCTCCCCTTGGTCTTCGGTCAGCGGTTCGATGACCAGGCTACGAAGCATGTAGGACTATTCTTGTCCTATTTCGAGCGCAGGATGGGATTCATGAGCGATACGTCGGCCCGGCTGCTTCGTTTGCTGTCCCTGCTGCAGACCCCGCGCGAATGGCCCGGCAGCGAACTGGCGGACCGCCTGGGCGTCACCGACCGCACGGTGCGCCGCGATATCGACCGGCTCCGCGACCTCGGCTACCCGGTCGAGGCCACCATGGGGGCGACCGGCGGCTATCGCCTGGTGGCCGGCGCCGCCATGCCGCCGCTGCTCCTCGACGACGAAGAGGCCGTGGCCATCGCCGTCGGCCTGCGCGGCGCCGCGGGATCCGCCATCGCCGGCATCGAGGAGGCCTCGGTCCGTGCGCTCGCCAAACTCGAACAGGTCCTGCCCGCCAAGCTGCGCCGCCGAGTGCGGGTACTGGGTGTCGCCACCATCGCCCCGGGCGCGGGAGCGAATATCGTGGACCCGGAACTACTCACCGCACTGGCGGCGGCGATCTCCAACACCGAACGCGTCCGTTTCGGGTACGAGGCGGCGAATGGCGCCGAGACCCGTCGCCATGTCGAACCGGTCGGCCTCGTGCCGTACAGGCACCGCTGGTACCTGGTCGGGTTCGACCTCGACCGCGGCGATTGGCGGAGTTTTCGAGCCGACCGGGTCGGTCGAGTGCTCGCCACCGGGGCTCGGTTCTTGCCCCGGGAGCTTCCCGCGGCAGACCCCGCCGCCTACATCATCGGCGATCGAACCGACTGGGGGACGTCGTCCTTGCACTTCCAGGTAGATATCGCCGCTCCGGCCTCGGCCGTGATCGGTCGGCTGGGGGAGGGGCCGGGCGATATCGTCGAACGGGGGCCGGAGGCTTGTGCGCTGGACATGCGGCGCGATGATCTGCCGGAGTGGGTGGCGCATCGCTTGCTGCAGTTGGGGGTCGAGATCACGGTGCACGGTCCGGCCGAGCTGGTGGAAGAGATGCGGAAGATTCGTGACCGTGCGGCGCGTGCGGTCGACGGCAAGAGCTGAAGAGCGCACGACGCCGGACCGAAAGCTGGATACCGGACGCAGTCGTGGCGACCCCGTCCGGTATCCCTGGGCAATTCAGGCGGCAATCGCCGATTTCTGCTGTGTAAGAACGCCATCCACCATCTGGTAGACGCTGTCCATCTGATCCAGATGCGAAAGATCGTGCGTGACGAGCAGAGTGGCCGCACCGTGCTCGCGCACGATCCCGACGATCAGATCGATGATCGCGGCCCCACGTTCCTGATCCAGCGCACTGGTCGGTTCGTCGATCACCAGCAACGACGGATCATTCATCAGCGCCCGCGCGATATTGACCCGCTGCCGCTGCCCACCGGAAAGCTGAGCCGGCCGCTTGTTCTCGTGGCCGCTCAACCCCACCGCGTGCAGCAGATCCCGCGCCCGCGCGCGAACTTCACGCCGCTTGCCGGGCGAAACGAACCAACTCTGCCCCAGGTGCACCATGGCCTCGAGCTGCTCGATCGTGGTCAGCGCGGGAATCAGATTGGACTGCTGGAACACGATCCCGATCGAATTCCGCCGCATCGTCGCCGCATCCCGACGGCTCAGCTCCGCGAGATTCACGGTCCCGGAGGCGGTGTCGAGTTCTACGCGCCCCGATTCCGGGCGCAGCAGCGTCGACACCGTGGCCAGCAGCGTGGACTTGCCGGACCCCGACGGCCCCGTGATGGCGGCGATCTCGCCGCCGCCCACGCGCAGGTTCACGCGGTCGAGCGCGGTGATGCGCTCCGCGCCGTCCGGGAAGGTGAGGGTGAGGTCGGAGACGGTCAGTGTGTTGGTCATCGCGATGCTCCTGGGAGGCAAAGGGATTGTGGTCATCAGCGGGCCTGGTTGAGCGCGGTCAGCGGATCGGTGGTGACGAGGAAGCGCAGCGCGAACGCGGCGCCGAGCAGGCCGAGCGCGATCAGGGCGGCCGCCGGGAACAGCGTGGTGCTCGCGCTGAGGATGAACGGCACCGCGCCGCCCATGAACAGTCCGGCCACGACGGTGATTCCCACACCCACGCCGACGCCGAGCAGCAGCACGATCAGGGCCTGGCTCAAGGCGTCCCGGATCAGCGATCCGGTGGTCGCGCCCAAGGCCTTCAGGGTCGCGATATCGGGCTGCCGCTGCACGGTCCACACCGTGAAGAACGCGCCGATCACGAGCGCCGAGATGGCGAACAGCATGACGGTCATCAGCGTCAGCGAGCCGTTCTCGGCCTGGTAGGAGGCCATGGCCGACAGCGAGTCCTTGCTGCTCGTCGTGGTGGTGTGGGCGCTTGCGTCGAGGGCCTTCTGCTCACTCACCCCCGAGACCGCGAGGATGGTGGCCGCGCCCGAATGCGGGTTCAGCGCCTGCCAGTCCGACAGGGTCATCCACACCACCGGGGTGTGCGCGTACCAGTCGTCGTCGGTCACGCCCGCCACGCTGTAGCGCGCCGAGCCCAGCTCGACCGTGTCACCGGTCTTCGCGTCGAGGTTCTTCGCGGCCGCCTTGGACAGGATCACCGTGCCCGGCTCGGTAGCTGTGCGCTTGCCAAAGGGGGTGCCCTGGACGCCGAACAGCGCTACCTGGGTCGGGGACGCGCCGTTGACGGTGGCGCGGGTGCGGCTGATGCCGATCGGGTCGACGGTGCCGCCCGCGCGCTCCCAGGTCTGCACCTGTTCGGTGCTCAGCGTGGAGGCGTCGAAGGAGGGGGAGGAGCCGGTGTCGGAGAAGACGACGGTGTCGGTCTTCAGCGATTCGATGGCGGAGATGTTCTGGTGCGCCAGACCGGCCGTGAGACCGCTGAGAAAGCTGACCAGCAGCGCGACCAGCGTGACCACCAGGGTAATCAGGAGGAAGCGGCCGCGGGCCGCCCGCAGATCTCTGAATGCGACGAACATACTTACACCCTCGTCGGGAAAGCCCGTCCCGCCATCGCGCCGCGGAACGAATCCCGGTCCGCCAACGGCACGGCGGCGTTTCCTACTTTCGATGGATGCCGGGGTAATTGCCCGGCATAAGCTGGTCGCGTGCACCGGTCCCCCCTGACTCCCGTCTTCTCCGCACTGCAGCTCGGGCTGCACGTGCTGGTCGTGGCGTTGACCGTGGTGGTGGCGGTGCAGGAGGTCGTCTCCGGGGCCCATCAGGTGCTGGTGGTCGTGCTGGCCGGGGTCTTCCTCGGCGTCTACTTCACCGGGGGCCGGTTCCGCCGGAACCTGGTGGGAGCACGGATCTGGCTCGCCGCGCTGACCCTGCTCTGGCTGGCCCTGGTGCTCGTCGCCCCGCTGGCCGTCTACCTGGTCTTCGGTCTCTTCTTCCTCTATCTGCATCTGCTGCCGCGCTATTGGGGCGTGGTGGCGGTGATCGCGGCGACCGTGGTCGCCGTCGTCGGGTTCGCCGCGCACCGCGGGTGGACGGTCGCCGGTGTGATCGGCCCGCTGCTGGGCGCGCTGGTCGCGGTCGCCATCGGGCTCGGCTACGAAGCCCTGTTCCGGGAGGCCGCGGAACGGCAGCGGCTCATCGACGAATTGCTCGCCACCCGAGAGACTCTCGCCGAACAGGAACGCACCGCGGGCAAGATGGCCGAACGCGAGCGGCTCGCGCAGGAGATCCACGACACCGTCGCGCAGGGGCTCAGCAGTATTCAACTGCTGCTGCACGCCGTCGAGCGGGCCGCCCCCGATCATCCGGCGCTGGAACGGATTCGGCTGGCCCGGGAGACCGCCGCCGACAGTCTCGTCGAAACCCGCCATCTCATCGCCGAACTCACGCCGGCCGCGCTGGAGGGTCAGTCCCTCGCGGGCGCGCTCAACCGGATCGCGGAGCGGGCCGCCGCGCCCGGACTGGACGCGCAGGTTCTCGTCGAGGGCGATCCGCAGGCGCTGCCCATGCCGATCGAGGCCGCGCTGGTCCGCATCGCGCAGGGCGCGGTGTCGAATGTGGTGCGGCACGCGCAGGCTCAGCGGATGCGGGTCACCCTCACCTACGGCGATGACGCCGTGCACCTCGACGTGGTCGATGACGGGGTGGGCATCGATCCGGCCGTACTGGCCGAATCCCCGTCGGGCAGCTTCGGTTTGAACGCCATGCGCAATCGCGTGGAGCAGCAGGGCGGCACCATGGATGTCGAATCCGAACCCGGCCACACCGCGGTCACCGTCTACTTCCCCCTGGAGGACCAATGATCCGCATCCTCCTCGCCGACGATCACGCCATCGTCCGCGCGGGCCTGCGCGCCCTCCTCGACTCCAGCGTCGCCGAAACCGATTCCGACGACATCGAAGTCGTGGGGGAGGTCGCCACCGCCGAGGATTCGGTGGCCTTCTGCTCCACCACCCAGGTCGACCTGGTTCTGATGGACCTCCGCTTCGGCCCCGGCAAGTCCGGCGCCGACGCCACCGCCGCCCTGCGCGGCCTCGCGAACCCGCCGAACGTCCTGGTGGTCACCAACTATGACACCGACGCCGACATTCTCGGCGCCATCGAGGCGGGCGCGGTCGGCTACATCCTCAAGGACACCCCACCCGCCGAACTCCTCGCGGCCGTGCGCTCCGCCGCCGAAGGCGAGAGCGTCCTCTCCCCGTCGGTCGCCTCCCGCCTCATGACGCGGGTCCGCAAACCCGACACCACCCTGAGCCCCCGCGAGATCGAAGTCCTGCGCCTGGTCGCCGACGGCCATTCCAACCGCGAGATCGGCAAACGCCTCTTCCTCTCCGAGACCACCGTCAAATCCCACCTGGTCCACATCTATTCGAAGCTCGGCGTGAAATCCCGAACCTCCGCCGTGGCCAGGGCTCGAGAGCGCGGAGCCATCTGAGGTCGTAGCGTGTCGCCCATGGCCTCACTGTCCGATCAGCGCGTCCGCGATTTCCTCACCGAAGGCACCCGCACCGGCAAGCTGGCCTTCGTGGCCGCCGACGGCCGACCCCTGGTCGCCCCGATCTGGTTCATCGTCGAGGACGACCACATCGTCTTCAATACCGGCAAGGACACGGCCAAGGGTCGGTCCATCCTGCGCGACGGCCGCGTCACCCTCTGCGTGGATGTGGCCGCACCCCCGTACTCCTTCGTCCAGGTGCAGGGCGTGGCCGAGGTCTCGGAGGATCGGGACGAGCTGATCCGCACGGCCACCGATATCGCCGCCCGGTATATGGGCGCGGACCGGGCCGAGGAGTTCGGGAAGCGGAACGGCGTCCCCGGGGAGCTCGTCGTCCGGCTCTTCCCGACGAAGGTCCTCACCGACTTCCAGGTCAGCGGCTGATCACCGATTTCGGAACCACGAGTTCCGTTATGTGTTAAATTCGGAACCGTGAGTTCCGTATCCGAGGGTCCGCGGCCGGGCCGGCCGCTGTCGGCCGAGACCGATCTGGCCGTTCGCGAGGCGACCGTCGCCCTGCTCGCCGAGGTGGGTTACGCCAGACTGCGCGTGCAGGACGTGGCGACGCGGGCCGGGGTGGGCAAGGCGGCGCTGTATCGACGCTGGCCGTCCAAAGCCGCACTCGCACTGCATCATCTGATCGGGGACCTGCGGCCGCGCGAGTACCGCGATACCGGCAGTCTGCGCGGTGATCTGCACGAGGTCGCGGCCGACTTCGTCGAGCGCATGGGCAATCCGCGGGTGCGGGCGGTGCTGCCCGAGCTCATGGCGGATCTGATGCGCGACGGAGCCCTGCAGACCGTGTTCGAGGACGTCTGCCTGCTGCCCGAGCGTGAGCTCATCCGGGCGGTCGCCGAGCGGGCGGTCGAACGTGGGGATCTGTCCGGGGTGCCCGACTTGGATTGGGCGCACGCGCAATTCGCGGGACCGGTCTTCCTCTGGCTCACCATGCTCGGTGGGCAGGGGGATCGGGCGCTGATCGACCGGGTCGCGGATTCCGTTGCCGCGAGCTGGATGTACGACAAGGAGAAGGACCAATGAACACCTGGCTGTGGATCGGGCAGATCGTGCTCGCGGCGTCGTTCGTGCTCGGGGGCGTCGCGAAGGCGGCGATCGAGAAGGACAAGCTGCGCGGCGGGATGCCGTGGGTGGACGACCTGTCGCGGAACGCGGTGCGGGGGATCGGGATCGTGGAGATCCTGGGCGGCCTGGGGGTGGTGCTGCCGTGGGCCACCGGGATCGCGAAGGTGCTGACGCCGGTCGCCGCGGTGGGGCTGGCCCTGGTGATGGTCGGCGGGTTCGTGACCCACGTGCGGCGCGGGGAGTACGGGCGGTCGCTGTCGAACGTGGTGCTGTTCGTGGTGGCGGTGCTGGTGGCGGTCGGACGGTTCGCCTGAGCGGGTGTGCGAGACTCGCCCGATGACAGTGCACTTCATCGGGGCCGGGCCCGGGGCGGCGGATCTGCTGACCGTGCGTGCGGTCGAACTGCTGCGCCGGTCCCCGGTGTGCCTGTACGCGGGGACGTATCTGGACCCGGAAGTGCTGGCGTACTGCGCGCCCGACGCCGAGCTGATCGATACGCAGAAGCTGGATCTGGACGAGATCGTGGCGCACTGCGCGCGGGCGCACGCCGAGGGCAAGGATGTCGCGCGGCTGTGCTCGGGCGACCCCTCCATCTATTCCGCCCTCACCGAACAGAAGCGACGCCTCGATGTGCTGGGGATTCCCTGGGACGTGACGCCCGGGGTGCCCGCGTACGCGGCCGCCGCGGCCTTGCTCGGGGCGGAACTGACTGTGCCCGAACAGGTGCAGTCGGTGGTGTTGACTCGGACACACGCGCGCTCGACGGCTATGCCCGATTCGGAGGCGCTGGCCAACTTCGCCCGCACCCGGGCCACGCTGGTGCTGCACCTGGCCATCACCCGGATCCGCACCCTGGCGCAGGAGCTGACCGCCGACTACGGCAGTGCCTGCCCCGTGGCCGTGGTCTACCGCGCGACCCAGCCCGAGCAGCGAATTCTCCGGGGCACCCTGACCGATATCGCGGATCGGGTGGAGGCGGCCGGATTGCGGCAGGCGGCGGTCATCCTGGTGGGTCCGGCGCTGGCCGAAAGTATCGATTGTGCCCAGTCCCACTTGTACGACCCTGGTCGCGATAGGTCGCATATCACAGGGTGAAACAGCGAAAAGGGACGATAGCTGACGGCTATGGCCCTTTCTGTTTGTGGCTTGCGCGCTGACGGTAGATTGGACCGAGTGTCCGTCACCAAGATTGCGTCTTCGACCCGGCAATGGCCGGCGGGTGTGGTCGCGCCCATGTAACAAGATCGGCCAGCTGGGGGGATACCTCCCAGGGAGTCTCAATACGGTGAAGTAAGCCCCGAACGCCGGACGCCACGCTCACAGCAGCGGTGGCGTCCCGTTCGGGTTTTTCGGCGGGGAACGCTGCGGTCGTGGTGTTCCGGAAGCGAGGTTTGGGTTGGACCGGCTGGATTTCGGCGGCATCGGCGAAGCTGGCAGCGAAATCGCACCGGGATCGGGCGAACTTTTCCCGCTGTCGCCGGCGCAGCTCGGCATCTGGTATTCCCAGCATCTGGACCCGCAGGTTCCGATCAATATCGCCCAGTTCGTGGAGCTGCGCGGGGAACTCGACATGGCGCTGCTCGAGGCCGCCATGGTGCGCGGCTCGGAGGAGTTCGGTTCCGGCTTCCTGCGCATCGTCGAGCGTGACGGCGAGCCCATGCAGATGGTGGACCACTCGCTGGACCGCACCATCTACCACGTCGATCTGAGCGCCGAGGCCGATCCGGCCACCGCCGCCCACGCCTGGATGCGCGCCGACTACAGCGCGCCCCTGGAGCTCACCCGCGACCGCCTCATCCGCACCTGCATGCTGAAACTGGCCGACGGCCATTTCTACTGGTATGCGCGCATCCACCACATCGTGCTGGACGGTCTCGGCGCGGTGACCTACATGACCCGGGTCGCCGAGGTCTACACCGCGTTCGTCAATGGCGTCGAACCCCCGCCGCACAAGCTGACCGACCTGCCCACCCTGGTCGAGCAGGAGTTCGCCTACCGCGACTCGAGCCGCTTCCAGTCCGACAAGGAGTACTGGGCCGAGCGGATCGCCGGGGTCGAGGACGGCACCAGCCTGGCCGGACGTTCCGCGCCGCCGGCGGCGATCAACCGGATCGCCACGGCCGCGCTCACCGAGGATCAGACCTCGCTGCTGGATCAGGCCGTGGCCCGCCACGAGTCCTCGCCCGCGGGACTGCTGATCGCCGGTTTCGCCGCCTACCTCGCGCAGTGGACCGGCACCCAGGACGTCGTCCTCAGCCTCCCGGTGACCGCGCGCACCACCGCGATCATGCGCCGCTCCGGTGGCGCGGCCTCGAACATCGTGCCGCTGCGCCTGAAGGTCGGCCACGACTCGACGGTGACCGATCTGCTCGCGCAGGTGACGGTGGCCGTCTCGGGCGCCC
Organism: Nocardia sp. NPDC004151; assembly: GCF_042874235.1. Taxonomy (NCBI): domain Bacteria; kingdom Bacillati; phylum Actinomycetota; class Actinomycetes; order Mycobacteriales; family Nocardiaceae; genus Nocardia; species Nocardia sp. NPDC004151. Next base: position 311,856 of record NZ_JBIAMR010000003.1, read on the forward strand.
TGCGTCACCAGCGCTACCGCGCCGAGGACATCAAGCGCGACAGCACCATGGCGAGCCGTGACTCGGGCGCTGCCGGTGACTTCTCCGGTGGCGAGGTCGGTTCGCAGTTCTTCGGTCCGTGGGTCAACATCATGTTGTTCCACAACGAGGTCGTGCTCGGCGACATCACCGGTGAGTACAGCGTGCTGTCCACCGGTTCCATCGAGGACCTGGGCGTCAACTTCTACCAGTCGGTGAAGGGCACCCGGAACCACATCGACTTCGAGACCAACCCCAACCTGTACTCCGACCACGAGACCCGCAGTCACCACGCGCGTTTCCTGGAGTTCTTCGACCGCTTCCTGGCGGCGGAGGCGGAGCAGCCGGTGTGGGGCCTGCCCATCACCACCGCGGCCGAGCGCACCCGCACCCTGGTGGAGTGGAACTCCGCCGCGCACGAGGTGCCGGTCACCACGCTGCCGGCGTTGCTGGACAAGCAGATTCCGCTGACCCCGGACAATGTGGCCGTCGAGTTCGAGGGCGAGCGGCTCACCTACGCCGAGTTCGGTGAGCGGGTCAACCGCCTGGCCCGCTTCCTGATCGAGGACGGCGTCGGCCCGGAATCGCTGGTGGCCCTGGGCATGCGGCGTTCGCTGGAGCTGGTCGTGGGCATGCACGCGGTGCTGCGCGCCGGTGGCGCGTACGTGCCGATCGACCCGGACCACCCGGCCGACCGCACCGCCTACATCCTGGAGTCCGCGGCACCGGTCTGCGTGCTGACCACAGCCCGCGACGAGCTCGAGCTGCCGGAGTCCGTGCGGCGCTTGGAGATCGACACCCTCGACGTGTCGGCGTACTCCGCCGAGCCGGTGACCGACGCGGACCGCCGCGCGCCGCTGCGCCCGGACAACACCGCCTACGTCATCTACACCTCGGGTTCGACCGGCCGCCCCAAGGGCGTCGCGGTCACCCACCACGCCATCGTCAACCAGGAACTGTGGATGCTCGACGAGTATCCGATGACCGAAGACGATGTGTACCTGCAGAAGACGGCCACCACCTTCGACGTGTCGTTGTGGGGCTACTTCATGCCGCTGCTGGTCGGCGCGAAGCTGATCGTGGCCACCCCGGACGGTCACCGCGATCCGCTGTACGTGGCGGAGATGATCGAGCGCCACGGCGTCACGGTCACCGACTTCGTGCCGTCCATGCTGACGGTGTTCGTCGCGCACGCCACCCGTGCCCAGTGCGCCACGCTGAAGTACGTTTTCGTGATCGGTGAGGCGCTGCCGCCGGAGACCGGCGCGGGCTTCCGCGAGATCACCTCGGCCGGCTTGCACAACCTGTACGGCCCGACCGAGGCCGCGGTCTCGGTCACCTACTGGGAGAACACCGCCGCCGACACCGTCACGGTGCCGATCGGTGTGCCCGAGTGGAATGTCGAAGTCTACGTACTGGATTCGCATCTGCGACCGGCCGCCATCGGCGCCGCGGGTGAGCTCTATCTGGCGGGCCGCCAGCTGGCGCGCGGCTACAAGGGCCGCCCGGATCTGACCTCGGACCGCTTCGTCGCGAATCCGTTGTCGCTCACCGGCGAGCGCATGTACCGCACCGGTGACCTGGTGCGCTGGAACGGTTCCGGTGCGCTGGAGTACATCGGCCGCACCGACTTCCAGGTGAAGTTCCGCGGTCAGCGCATCGAGCTCGGCGAGATCGAGACCGACCTGCTGGCCCACCCGTCGGTCAGCCAGGCCGCCGTGCTGGTGATGGACACCGCCACCGGTCAGCAGCTGGTCGCCTATGTGGTGCCGGTCCCGGGGCAGAGCGTCGATCCGGCCGAGCTGACCCGTTTCGCCGCCGAGAAGCTACCGACCTACATGGTCCCGGCCTCGATCATGGTGCTGGAGGCGTTCCCGCTCAACACATCCGGCAAGCTGGACCGCAAGGGCCTGCCGGAGCCGGTGTTCAGCGCCGGCGCCGCCGGATACCGCGCCCCGCGCACCGCCGCGGAGGAGATCGTGGCGGGCGTGTTCGCCGATGTGCTCGGTCACGACCGGGTCGGCGTGGACGACAACTTCTTCGATCTGGGCGGCAACTCGCTGGTCGCCACCCAGGTGGTGGCCCGCATCTCGGCCGCGTTCAGCACCCGCCTGGGTGTGCGCGCGCTGTTCGAGACCCCGACCGTGGCCGGGCTGGCCGCGCGCGTGGAAGCCGCTGGGCCCGCGGATGTCTCGCGGCCGCCGCTGGTGGCGCGGGAGCGTCCGGAACGGGTGCCGCTGTCGCTGGCGCAGCAGCGCATGTGGTTCCTCAACCAGTTCGACCCGAACGTCCCGACCTACAACCTGCCGTTCGTGGTGCGGTTGCGCGGGCAGGTCGACATCGACGCGCTGCAGCTGGCGCTGACCGACGTGGTGGCGCGCCAGGAGTCGCTGCGCACCGTCTTCCCCGAGTCCGGCGACGGCGGCTTCCAGCAGGTGCTGCCCATGGACGAGGTGGATCTCGGCATCGAGGTGCACGACCTCGCCGCTGCCGAATTGCCCTCCGCGCTGGCACAGTTCGCGTCCGCGGGCTTCGACGTCTCCACCCAGCTGCCGATCCGGGTACGCGTGTACCGGGTCGCCGCCGGCGCCGAGACCGGCCGCCATGCCGTCGCCGACGACGGCGAACTGGATCTCGCGGTCGCGTTCGTGGTGCACCACATCGCCGCCGACGGTTTCTCCTTCGGTCCGCTCTCGCGCGACATGACCGCGGCCTACCTGGCCCGGGTCGCCGGTCAGGAGCCCGCGTGGGCGCCGCTGCCGGTGCAATACCAGGACTTCAGCCTCTGGCAGCGGGAGCTGCTCGGCTCGGAATCCGACGCCGACTCCATGGCCGCGCGTCAGAACGACTACTGGCGCACGGCGCTGGCCGGGCTGCCGGATCAGCTGGACCTGCCCGCCGATCGGCCGCGGCCGCCGGTGCAGAGCTTCCACGGGTCCCGCGTCACCTTCGAGATCCCGGCCGAACTGCACGTCCGGCTCGCGGGATTGGCTCGCGCCCAGGGCGTCTCGCTGTTCATGGTCATGCACAGCGCGCTGGCCGTGCTGCTGGCCCGCCTGTCGGGCACCAGCGACATCGCCATCGGCACCCCGGTCGCCGGTCGCGGTGAGCAGGCGCTCGACGACCTGATCGGCATGTTCGTCAACACCCTGGTGCTGCGCTCGGAAGTGGATGGGGCGGAACGCTTCACCGACTTCCTGGCCCGCACCCGGGAGACCGACCTGGCGGCCTTCGCCAATACCGATGTCCCGTTCGAGCGACTGGTCGAGGTGCTCAACCCGACCCGTTCGCAGGCCCGGCACCCGCTGTTCCAGGTCATGCTGTCGTTCCAGGAGATGTCGCACGGCTCCATGGAGCTGCCCGGCCTCACCGTCTCCGCGGACGAGCTCGAGGTCGACATCGCCAAGTTCGACCTGCAGTGGACGCTGACCGAGCAGCGCGGTCTGGGCGGCGACCCCGGCGGGCTGTCGGTGATCCTGTCCTACGCCACCGACCTGTTCGACGCGTCGACCGTCGCCGAGTTCGGGCAGCGCTATCTGCGCGTGCTCGAGACCGCCGTCGCCGCCCCGGACACCGTGGTCCGCGATATCGACGTCCTCGACGCCGGTGAGCGCGAGACCGTCCTGCACGCCTGGAACCACACCGCGCGCGAACTGCGTGGCGCGGCAACGGTTCTCGACCTGTTCGAGCAGCAGGTCCGGATCCGGCCGAACGCCACCGCCCTGATCTTCGATCCGGGCGAGCGCAGCGGCAGCATGTTCGGCCCCGCCGAGGAGCTGACCTACGCCGAGTTCTCCGCCCGGGTGAACCGCCTGGCGCGCAAGCTCGTCGACACCGGCGTCGGCCCGGAGTCCCTGGTGGCGGTGGGTATTCGCCGCTCGGTGGACATGCTGGTCGCCATCTACGCCACCCTCACCGCGGGCGGCGGCTACGTGCCGATCGATCCCGACCACCCGGCCGAGCGCACCGACTACGTGCTGCGCACCGCCGAGCCGGTGGTGTTGCTCACCACCGTCGACGACGCCGTGGAATCCGCGGATTGCCCGGTGCTGCAGCTGGATTCGCTCGACCTCGAGGATTACAGCGACGCCCCGGTCACCGACGCGGACCGGCTCGCGTCGCTGCGCCCGGACAATGCCGCCTACGTGCTGTTCACCTCCGGCTCGACCGGCCGCCCCAAGGGCGTGGCCATCCCGCACGCCGCGGTGCTCAACCAGATCGCCTGGATCACCGCCGAATACCGCATCGACGACACCGATGTGATCCTGCAGAAGACGCCGGTCACCTTCGACGTGTCGGTGTGGGAGCTGTTCGGTTCGCTGGCGGTCGGCGCGCAGCAGGTCATCGCCGCGCCGGACGGCCACCGCGACCCGATGTACCTCTCGGAGGTCATCGGACGCCACCGGGTCACCATGACCTCGTTCGTGCCGTCCATGCTGAGCGTGTTCGCCTCCACAGCCTCGGCATCCGAATGCCTGTCCCTGCGTGCGGTTCTGGTCGCCGGTGAGGCGCTGCCGCCGGCCACGGTGACCGCGTTCCGCCGCTTCTCCACCGCGGCCGTGCACAACCTGTACGGCCCGACCGAGTTCACCGTGCACGCCACCGCCGCCGCCATCGACGCGCCGGTGGTCACCTCGGTGCCGATCGGCCGCCCGGTGTGGAACGCGCAGACCTATGTGCTCGACGAGGGCCTGCGCCCGGTGCCCGCGGGCGTCCCGGGTGAGCTGTACCTCGGCGGCGTGCAGGTGGCGCGCGGCTACTTCGGCCGCCCGGACCTGAGCGCCGAGCGTTTCGTCGCCAACCCCTACGGTGAGCCGGGTTCGCGGCTCTACCGCACCGGCGACCTGGTGCGCTGGAACCATGGGCGCTCCGCAGGCTCCGCGCCCGCAGGCGGAATCGGCTACGGCATTCTCGAATACATCGGCCGCACCGACTTCCAGGTGAAGTTCCGCGGTCAGCGCATCGAGCTCGGCGAGATCGAGACCGCGCTGCTGGACCACCCCAAGGTGCAGCAGGCCGTGGTGCTGGTCATCGACACCGTGGCCGGCGATCAGCTGGTCGCCTACATCGTGGCCGGCGGCCCGGTGGACCTGGACGGGGTCAAGACCTCGTTGCAGCGCACCCTGCCCGCGTACATGGTGCCGGGCTCGATCATGGTGCTCGACGCGTTCCCGCTCAACGCCTCCGGCAAGCTGGATCGCAAGGCGCTGCCGACGCCGCGGTTCGAGGTGCGCGAATTCCGCGCTCCGACAACGCCGATCGAGGAGATCATCGCCCAGATCTTCGGCGAGGTGCTGGGCATCGCCCGCGTCGGCGTCGATGACGACTTCTTCGAGCTGGGCGGCAACTCGCTGATCGCGACCCAGGTGGCGACCCGCCTGGGGACCGCCCTCGACACCCGCGTGCCGGTGCGCATGCTGTTCGAGGCGGCCACCGTGGAGGCCCTCGCGGCCCGCGTGGAATCGCATGTCGGCGACGGCGGCCGCAAGGCCCTGGTGGCGCGCGAACGCCCGAACGAGGTTCCGCTTTCCCTCGCGCAGCAGCGCATGTGGTTCCTCAACCGCTTCGACACCGCCTCGGCGGTCAACAACATCCCGGTCGCCATCCGGCTCTCCGGTGAGCTGGACATCGCGGCCCTGCAGGTCGCGGTCATCGACGTCATCGACCGGCACGAGTCGCTGCGCACCGTCTTCCCGGAGACCGCGCACGGCCCGGTGCAGCGGGTGCTCGACGCCGCGCAGATCGTGCCGGACCTGACCCCGGTGCCGGTCACCGAGTCCAACCTGATCGACCACCTGGTCGAGCTGGCCACCATGGCCTTCGACGTCACCGGCGAAGTGCCTTTGCACGCGGCGCTTTTCGAGATCAGCGACACCGAGTACATCCTCGGCATGGTGGTCCACCACATCAGCGCCGACGGCTGGTCCATGGGCCCGCTGGCCCGCGACGTGATGGTTGCCTACGCGGCCCGCACCTCGTGGGAGGCCCCGGCCTGGGCGGAACTGCCGGTGCAGTACGCCGATTACGCGCTGTGGCAGCGCGAGGTGCTCGGCTCCGAGGACGATCCGGACGCGCTGATCTCCAAGCAGATCCGCTACTGGACCGAGGCCCTGGCCGACCTGCCCGACGAGCTGGTGCTGCCCTCCGACCGGCAGCGTCCGGCCGTGGCCAGCTACCAGGGTGGCACCTACCCGTTCGCCATCTCCGCCGAAACCCAGCAGGCGCTGGTGGATCTGGGCCGCCGGCACAACGCCTCGCTGTTCATGGTCATGCACTCGGCTCTGGCGGTGCTGCTGGCCCGTCTGTCGGGCACCTCCGACATCGCGATCGGCACCCCGGTGCACGGCCGTGGTGAGGCCGCCCTCGACGACCTGATCGGCATGTTCGTCAACACCCTGGTGCTGCGCACCGAGGTGGACGGCTCGGAGACCTTCGCCGACCTGCTGGCCCGCTCCCGCGACACCGACCTGCACGCCTTCGCGCACGCGGACGTGCCGTTCGAGCGTCTGGTCGAGGTCATCAACCCGGCCCGTTCGCAGGCCCGCCACCCGCTGTTCCAGGTCATGCTGACCTTCCAGAACACCCGGCAGGCCAGCCTCGAACTACCGGGCCTCTCGGTCAACGGCATCGACTACGACGCCCGCCTGGCCAAGTTCGACCTGCAGCTGACCCTGCAGGAGGCGCAGGACGACCACGGCGAGCACGCCGGCATGTCGGCCGAGATCTCCTACGCGCTGGACCTGTTCGACGAGCCCACCATCGAGGCGTTCGCGCGGCGACTGGATCTGATCCTGGAAGCCGTGGTGGCGCACCCGGATCGGCCGCTCGGCGATATCGACCTGCTGGTCGCCGGTGAGCGCGACCAGGTGCTGGACGGCTGGAACGACACCGCGTTCAACCTGGCCTCGGTGCTGCCCGCACTGCCCGAGGGTGAGGCCGCCACACTGGTCTCGCTGTTCGAGGCCCAGGCTCTGACCAGCCCCGATGCGCCTGCCGTGGAATTCGAGGGGACAGGTCTGTCCTACGCCGAGTTCTCGGCGCGGGTGCACAAGCTGGCCCGCAAGCTCATCGCGCAGGGCGTCACCGCGGAATCGCCGGTGGCCCTGGCGATCCGGCGTTCGCTGGATCTGGTCGTCGCCATGTACGCCGTGCTGGAGGCCGGTGGCGCGTACGTGCCGCTGGACCCGGACCAGCCGATGGAGCGCATCGACTACGTGCTCGACACCGCGCGCCCGGTCGCCATCCTGACCACCGGCCGCGACGATTTCGTGACCGGCCGCAATGTGCCGGTGCTGGAGGTCGACAGCCTGAACCTGGACGCCTACTCCGACGCTCCGATCACGGATGCCGAACGGGGACAGGCGATCCGGCCCGAGCACACGGCCTACGTGATCTTCACGTCCGGTTCGACCGGTCGCCCCAAGGGTGTGGCCGTCGAGCACGGCGCGATCGTGAACCGCCTGCTGTGGATGCAGCACGAGTACCCGATCGACGCGAACGATGCGGTGCTGCAGAAGACTCCGGCGACCTTCGACGTGTCGGTGTGGGAGTTCTTCTGGCCCTTGCAGACCGGTGCGCGCCTGGTGGTCGCCAAGCCGGACGGCCACCGCGACCCGGTGTACCTGGCCCATGTCATCGCGGAAACGGGCATCACCACGGCGCACTTCGTGCCGTCGATGCTGTCGGTCTTCGTCGCCACCCTCGGTACCGACAGCGGTGATTCCGCCACCGCCGCACCGCGGCTGCGTCAGGTCTTCGCCTCCGGTGAGGCGCTGCCCGCGCCGACCGCGCAGAAGCTGCGCGAGCTGACCGGTGCGCGGCTGCACAACCTCTACGGCCCGACCGAGGCGGCCGTCGACGTCACCTATCACGAGGTCGTCGACGCCGACACCGTCTTCGTGCCGATCGGCCGCCCGGTATGGAACACCGAGACCTACGTCCTCGACGCCCGCCTGCACCCGGTCGCGCCGGGTGTCGCGGGTGAGCTCTACCTCGCGGGCGATCAGCTCGCGCGCGGCTACCTGGGCCGCCCGGACCTGTCCGCGGACCGTTTCGTGGCCAACCCGTTCGTCTCCGGCGACCGCATGTACCGCACCGGCGACCTGGTCTCCTGGACCGCCGGCGGTGAACTGAACTACCTGGGCCGCACCGACTTCCAGGTGAAGCTGCGCGGTCTGCGCATCGAGCTGGGCGAGATCGAGGCGGCGCTGCTGGCGCAGCCGACCATCGCCCAGTCCGTCGTGGTGGTCCGCACCGACGCGCACGCGGGCGACCAGCTCGTGGGTTACGTGGTCCGCGAGCCCGACGCCGCGGTCGACGTCGACGGCGTGAAGGCCGCGCTGAGCGCCTCGCTGCCCGCCTACATGGTTCCGGCCGCGCTCGTGGTGCTGGACGCCTTCCCGGTCAACGCCTCCGGCAAGCTGGACCGCAAGGCGCTGCCCGCGCCGGTGTTCGAGGCCAAGCGGTTCCGCGCCCCCTCGACCCCGATCGAGGAGATCATCGCGCAGATCTTCGCCGACCTGCTCGGCATCTCCGGAACGGAGAACGGCCCCGAGCGCGTCGGCGTGGACGACGACTTCTTCGAACTGGGCGGCAACTCGCTGGTCGCCACCCAGGTGGTCGCCCGCCTGTCGGCCGCGCTGAACGCCGAGATCGGCGTGCGCGTGCTGTTCGAGGCCCCGACCGTGGCCGCGCTGGCCGCGCGGGTGGAGTCGCACGCGGGAACCGGTGTGCGCCAGGCGCTCACGGTCCGCACCCGCCCCGAGTACCCGCCGCTGTCGCTCGCGCAGCAGCGCATGTGGTTCCTCAACCGGTTCGATCCCGAATCGGCGGCCAACAACATCCCGGCGGCCGTACGGCTCACCGGCGCACTGGATCTCGACGCCATGCGCGGCGCGATCGCCGACGTGATGGCGCGCCACGAGTCGCTGCGCACCCTGTACCCGTCGCACGAGGGCGTCGCCTACCAGAAGGTGCTGCCCACCGGCCGCGCCATTCCGGAGCTGGATGTCCTGGACGTGACCGAGGGCGAGCTGTTCGCCGCGGTCTACGCGTTCGCGGCGCAGGGCTTCGACGTCACCACCGAGACCGCGGTGCGCCTGCGCGCCTACCGCCTCGCGGCCGACGAGCACGTGCTGGTCCTGGTGGCCCACCACATCGCCGCCGACGGCTTCTCCATGACGCCGCTGGTCCGCGACCTGATGACCGCCTACATCGCGCGCAGCCAGGGCGAGACCCCGGGTTGGACCGAACTGCCGGTGCAGTACGCGGATTACGCGCTGTGGCAGCGCGAGACCCTGGGCTCGGAAGAGGACCCGCGCTCGCTCATCACCGAGCAGCTCGACTACTGGCGTGACACCCTGTCCGGCCTGCCGGACGAGCTGCGCCTGTCCACCACCCCGCGCCCGGCCGTGGCCTCCTACGACGCGGGCACCCACCGGTTCCAGGTGCCGGGCGAGCTCATCGCCGGACTGAACCGGGTGGCACAGGCCCATGGCACGACCCTGTTCATGGTGGTGCACAGCGCCTTCGCCGCGCTGCTGGCCCGCCTGAGCGGCACCGACGACATCGCGGTCGGCATCCCGGTCGCGGGCCGTGGCGAGCAGGCGCTCGACGACCTGGTCGGCATGTTCGTCAACACCCTGGTGCTGCGGTCGCCGGTGGACACCGGCGCGAGCTTCACCGACCTGCTGAAGTCCGTGCGCGAGCGCGACCTGCAGGCCTTCGCCCACGCGGACGTGCCGTTCGAGCGCCTGGTCGAGGTGCTCAACCCGGCCCGCTCGCAGGCGCGCCACCCGCTGTTCCAGGTGATGCTGTCGTTCCAGAACCTGGGGCGTGCCTCGCTGGAGCTACCGGGCCTGAGCGTCGCCGAGCTGGCCATCGATCAGCAGTCGGCCAAGTTCGATCTGCAGATGACGCTGAGCGAAGTCGTCGACGGCGACTCTGCCATGGACGCCGAACTCGTCTACGCGACAGATCTTTTCGACGCCGCCTACGCCAACGTGTTCGCGCAGCGCTTCGTCGCCATGCTGACCGCCGTGGCCACGGATCCGGCCCGGCTGGTCGGCGATGTCGAGCTGTTGAGCGAGACCGAGCGCCGTCAGCTGCTGGTCGGCTGGAACGAGACCGCGTTCGAGCTGGACACCGCGCTGCCGGAGATCGAAGAGGGCGCGGCGGCGACGCTGGTGTCGCTGTTCGAGGCGCAGGTCGCGCTGACTCCGGATGCGACGGCTGTCACGTTCGAGGGGACAAGTCTGTCCTACGCCGAGTTCGCGGCCCGGGTGCGCAAGCTGGCGCGCTGGCTCATCGCGGAGGGCGTCGGACCGGAATCCTTTGTGGCGCTGGGCATGCGCCGCTCCATCGACCTGGTCGCGGGCATGTACGCCGTGGCCGTCGCCGGTGGCGCGTACGTGCCGCTGGACCCGGATCACCCGGCCGAGCGCACCCAGTACATCCTCGATACCGCGCAGCCGGTCTGCGTGCTCACCTCCGGTGACGACCAAGCGCTGGGAGGTGGAGCGGAAGGTGTCGAGGCCCGCCAGGTTCGGATCGACGAGCTGGACCTGTCGGCGTTCGACGACGGCCCGGTCACCGATGCCGAGCGCCGCTCGCCGCTGCGCCCGGGCAACACCGCCTACGTGATCTTCACGTCCGGCTCCACCGGCCGCCCCAAGGGTGTGGCGGTGAGCCACGCGGCCATCGTCAACCGCCTGGTGTGGATGCACGCCCAGTACGGCCTGGCCGCCTACGACGTGGTGCTGCAGAAGACCCCGGCCACCTTCGACGTGTCGGTGTGGGAGTTCTTCTGGCCCTTGCAGGTCGGCGCGCGCCTGGTGGTCGCCAAGCCGGACGGCCACCGTGACCCGGCCTACCTGGCCGAGATCATCGTCCGCGAGGGCGTGACGGTCACCCACTTCGTGCCGTCCATGCTGGCGGTCTTCGTGGCCGAGCCGGCCGCCGCCGACTGTGTCAGCCTCACCAACGTCTTCGCCTCCGGTGAGGGCCTGCCCGCGCCGACCGCGCAGAAGCTGCGCCGGCTGACCGGCGCGCGCCTGCACAACCTGTACGGCCCCACCGAGGCCGCGGTCGACGTGACCTTCCACGAGGTCGTCGACGCCGACGTCGCCTCGGTGCCGATCGGCGCGCCGGTGTTCAACACCCAGGTGTACGTGCTGGATTCGCGCCTCAACCCGGTTCCGGTGGGTGTCGCGGGTGAGCTCTATCTCGCGGGTGACCAGCTGGCCACCGGCTATGTGGCCCGCCCCGACCTGACCGCGGACCGCTTCGTGGCCAACCCCTTCGGGGACGGTGCGCGCATGTACCGCACCGGTGACCTCGTCACCTGGACCGGCCACGGTGAGCTGGAATACCTGGGCCGCACCGACTTCCAGGTGAAGCTGCGCGGTCTGCGCATCGAGCTCGGCGAGATCGAGTCCGCGCTCACCGCGCTGCCCGCGGTCGCGCAGGCCGTGGTCGTGGTCCGCCACGACGAGCGCACCGGCGATCAGCTGGTCGCCTACCTGATCGCCGCCGACGGTCACCTCGACCTCGACGCCGTGAAGGACGTGCTCTCCGAACAGCTTCCGGCCTACATGGTCCCGGCCGCCTTCATGGTGCTGGACGCCTTCCCGCTCAACGCCTCCGGCAAGCTGGACCGCAAGCAGCTGCCCGCGCCGACCTTCGCCGCCAAGACCTTCCGCGCCCCGGCCACCCCGGTGCAGCAGACGGTCGCCGGCGTCATCGCCGACGTGCTCGGCCTGGACCGGGTCGGCCTGGACGACGACTTCTTCGAGCTCGGCGGCAACTCGCTGATCGCCACCCAGGTGATCGCCCGCCTGTCCGCGGCGCTGGACGCCGACATCCCGCTGCGCGCGCTGTTCGAGGCCTCCACCGTGGCCTCCCTTGCCGCACAGCTGGAATCGCGCGTCGGCACCGGCGCCCGGGCGGCCCTGGTCGCCCAGGAGCGCCCGGAGCTGGTGCCGCTGTCGCTGGCGCAGCAGCGCATGTGGTTCCTGAACCGCTTCGACAACCGCACCGCGGTCAACAACATCCCGGTGGCGCTGAAGCTCACCGGCGCCATCGACCCGGCTGCCTTCACCGCCGCGCTGGGCGACGTGCTGGCCCGGCACGAGTCGCTGCGCACCGTCTACCCCGAGATCGAGGGCGACGGCTACCAGCGCATCCTGCCGCTGTCCGAGATCGACTTCGAGGTGCGGACCGAGTCCGTCACCGCGGCCGACCTGACCGCGCGCATCACCCAGCTGGCGAGCGTCTTCTTCGACGTCACCCGCGAACTGCCGTTCCGCGCCACGGTGCTGAGCCTCAGCGAGACCGAGCACGTGGTCGTGCTGGTGCTGCACCACATCAGCGCCGACGGCGCGTCGCTGCGGCCGCTGCTGCGCGATGTGGTCGCCGCCTACCTGTCCCGCGCGGCCGGCGAGGCCCCGGCCTGGTCGCCGCTGCCGGTGCAGTACGCCGACTACACGCTGTGGCAGCGCGAGATCCTCGGCGCGGAGACCGATCCCGAGTCGATCGCCGCCCAGCAGATCGGCTACTGGACCACCCAGCTGGCCGACCTGCCCGAGCAGCTGGAGCTGCCCGCCGACCGGCCGCGGCCCGAGGTCGCCACCAATGCCGGTGGCGTGCACGACTTCTCCATCGACGCCGACCTGCACCGCGCCCTCACCGGCGTGGCCCGCGAACACGACGTCACCCTGTTCATGCTGGTCCACGCGGCGCTCGCGGCCTGGTCCGCGCGCCTGTCGCGGTCCACCGACATCGCCATCGGCACCCCGATCGCGGGCCGCGGTGAACGCGCCCTCGACGACGTGGTCGGCATGTTCGTCAACACCCTGGTGCTGCGCAGCGAGGTGCGGCCGGACGCGGCCTTCCGCGATCTGCTCGCGCAGGTGCGCCGCACCGACCTGGCCGCCTTCGCGCACGCCGACGTGCCGTTCGAGCGGCTGGTGGACGTGCTCAGCCCGGTCCGCTCGCAGGCGCACCACCCGCTGTTCCAGGTGGCGCTGACCTTCGAGGCCGCGAGCGCCAAGGACGCGGCCGCCGTCGAGCTGCCCGACCTGGCCCTCGAAGTCGTCGAATTCGATCCGGGCACCGCCAAGTTCGACGTGCAGCTCACGGTGAGCGAGCGCGCCGACGGGTCGCTGGGTCTGTCCTGGAACTACGCCACCGATCTGTTCGACGCCGAGACCGTCATCTCCTTCGCCGAGCGCCTGGTTCGCATCCTGCGCGCCGTCGCCGAGGACCCGTCGGCGCTGATCGGTGACATCGACCTGCTGGGCGAGGGCGAACGCCACGACGTGGCCGAGTACTGGGTCTCCGCGGGCGACGACATCGTGGAGCTGGCCGAGACCGCGCGCGCCGCGGTCGCCGAGGCCGAACTCGCCGTCGCCGAGGGCATCTCGGGCATCGCGCCCGAGGCCGCCGCGCTGGCCGCGCTGGGCGGGGCCGCCGAGCGCCTGTCCAACCCCCTCGAAGCGCTGGCGAGCCCGTTCGCCGCGTCCGAGGCCACCATCTCGGGCCTGTTCGACCTGGCCGTGGCCGCCCACCCGGAGCGGGTCGCGGTGCGGTTCGGCGACGAGGAGCTCACCTACTTCGAGCTGGATCGCCGCGCGAACGTGCTGGCGCGCAGGCTGATCGGGGAGGGCGCCGGTCCGGAGTCGCTGGTCGCGGTGCTGCTGCCGCGTTCCGCGGACCTGGTCGTGGCGCTGCTGGCCGTGATCAAGACCGGTGCGGGTTACGTGCCGATCGATCCGTCCTACCCGGCCGACCGCATCGCCTTCGTGCTCTCGGACGCGAAGCCCACCAGCGTGATCACCGACTCGACCGTGCAGGTCGAACTCCCGGCCGAGCTGAACACCGTTCTCCTGGACGGCTTCTCGCTGGAGGCCGGGAACATCGTGGACGCGGCCGACGGCCCCGTCACCGATGCCGACCGCCGTTCGGCGCTGCACCCGGACCACGTCGCCTACGTCATCTACACCTCCGGTTCGACCGGCCGCCCGAAGGGCGTCGCGGTCGCGCACCGCAATGTGGTGCGCCTGATGGCTAACACCGATCGCGAGTTCGGCTTCGGACCCGACGACGTGTGGACCCTGTTCCACTCCTACGCCTTCGACTTCTCGGTGTGGGAGCTGTGGGGCCCGCTGCTCTACGGCGGCAAGCTCGTCGTGGTCGACTACTACGTGTCGCGCTCCCCGGAGCAGTTCCTGGAACTGCTGCGCCGCGAGCAGGTCACCGTCCTCAACCAGACGCCGTCGGCGTTCTACCAGCTGGCCGAGGCCGACCGCATCGCGGCCACCGCCGGCGACCAGCAGGACCTGGCCCTGCGCTACGTCGTCTTCGGCGGTGAGGCCCTCGAGCTGCGTCGCCTCTCGGATTGGGTTGCCCGCCACGGGGATTCCACCCCGTACCTGGTGAACATGTACGGCATCACCGAGACCACGGTCCACGTGTCGGTGCGGGTGCTCGACGCCGACACCATCGCCGCCGCCACCGGTTCGGTGGTCGGCCGGGCCATCGCCGGTCTGCGCGTGTACGTCCTCGACGATCGCCTGCACCCGGTGCCGGTCGGCGTCGCGGGTGAGATGTACGTCGCCGGCGCCCAATTGGCGCGCGGCTACCTGGGCCGCCCGGACCTGTCCGCGGCCCGTTTCGTGGCCAGCCCCTTCGGCGCGCCGGGCACCCGCCTGTACCGCTCCGGTGACGTGGCCCGCTGGAACCGCTTCGGCGAGCTCGAATACCTGGGCCGCGCCGACGATCAGGTCAAGGTCCGCGGTTTCCGCATCGAGCTCGGTGAGATCGAGTCCGCGGTGCTGGCGCAGGCCGGGGTCGCGCAGACCGCGGTCATCGTGCGCGAGGACCAGCCGGGCGATCAGCGCATCGTCGCCTACGTGGTGCCGCAGGACGGTGTCGCGCCCGCCGTGGACGCCGTCCGCGACGGCGCGGCCGAACTGCTGCCGTCCTACATGGTCCCGTCCGCGATCGTGGTGCTGGACCGGATCCCGCTGACCGTCAACGGCAAGCTGGACCGTCGCGCCCTGCCGGCCCCCGCCGCGCAGGCCCGCGCCTTCCGCGCGCCGGAGACCCCGACCCAGGAGACGGTCGCCGCCGTCTTCGCCGAGGTCCTCGGCCTGGAGCGGGTCGGCCTGGACGACGACTTCTTCGATCTGGGCGGCAACTCGCTGATCGCCACCCGTGTCGTGTCGCGCATCGGCGCGGCCCTCGACACGACGGTCGCGGTGCGCACCCTGTTCGAGGCGACCACGGTCGAGGCCCTCGCGGCCCGCATCGAATCGCATGCCGACGGCGCCTCGCGCGCCAAGCTGACCGCCCGCACCCGGATTCCCGGCGAGCTGGTGCCGCTGTCGTTCGCGCAGCAGCGCATGTGGTTCCTGAACCAGTACGACACCTCGTCGGCGGCCTACAACCTGCCGCTGGCAATCCGCCTCACCGGTGAACTCGACACCGCCGCACTGGAACTCGCGGTCGCCGACGTGGTTCGCCGCCACGAGTCGCTGCGCACCAAGTACCCCGAGCACGGCGGCACCCCGACGCAGGTGGTCGTCCCGGCCGAGGAGATCGCCCTCGATCTGCGGCCGGTCACGGTCGCGCCCGCAGATCTGACCGCCACCGTGACCGCGTTCGCCACGCTGGGCTTCAATGTGGCCGAGCAGGTTCCGCTGCGCGCCCGCCTGTTCCGCGCGGGCGGCGAGGACGCCACCGAGCACGTGCTCGTGGTGGTCGTGCACCACATCGCCGGTGACGGTTTCTCCATGTCCCCGCTGGCCCGCGACGTCATGGTCGCCTACACCGCGCGCACCCAGGGCGCGGTGCCCGGCTGGGCCCCGCTGGCCGTGCAGTACGCCGACTTCGCGCTGTGGCAGCGCGAAGTGCTGGGCTCGGAAGAGGATTCGTCCTCGATCATGGCCCGCCAGGTCGCCTACTGGCAGCGCGTGCTCGGCGGCGTGCCCGACGAGCTGGCCCTGCCCACCGACCGCCCGCGGCCGGCCATCGCCTCGCACCGCGGCGCGACCCTGCAGCGGACGCTGTCGCCCGAGCTGATCGCGGCGCTGGAAGACGTTGCCCGCCAGCGTGGTTCGTCGCTGTTCATGGTGATGCACAGCGCCCTCGCGGTGCTGCTGGCCCGCCTGTCCGGCGGCGACGACATCGCGGTCGGCACCCCGGTCGCCGGTCGCGGTGAGGCCGCGCTCGACGACCTGGTCGGCATGTTCGTCAACACCCTGGTGCTGCGCACCGGCATCGAGCCCGGTGAGTCGTTCACCGACCTGCTGGACCGCGTGCGCCACACCGACCTCGACGCCTTCGGCAATGCCGACGTGCCGTTCGAGCGGCTGGTGGAACTGCTGGCGCCCGAGCGCTCGCAGGCCCGCAACCCGCTGTTCCAGGTCATGCTGGCCTTCCAGAACCTGGACCGCGCCGGCATCGAACTGCCGGGCCTCACGGTCTCCACGCTGGATCTCGACGAGAACATCTCCCGCTTCGACCTGCAGTTCACGCTGTCGGAGCAGGACTCCGGCATGGCCCTGGCCCTGACCTACGCCACCGATCTGTTCGACGCGGCCACCGCGGCCGGGTTCGCGCAGCGCTGGGTGCGGGTGCTCGAGGCCGTCGCCGCGAACCCGGAGATCGGTGTCGGCGCGATCGACATCCTGGACTCCGGCGAGCGCGCCGATCTGGTGGCCCGGTTCGGCCTGCCCGCCGTCCCGGCGCGCACCCTGCCCGAGCTGATCGCCGACGCCGTCGCCATCGACCCCGCCGCGCCCGCGGTGGTGTTCGAGGGCCGGAGTCTGTCCTACGGCGAGCTGGATGCCCGCTCGAACCGCCTGGCGCGCTTGCTCATCGAGCGCGGCATCGGCGCCGAGGACCTGGTCGCCGTCGCCGTCCCGCGATCGGACGACTCCTACTTCGCCGAATGGGCGGTGTCCAAGACCGGTGCGGCGTTCGTGCCGGTGGACCCCAACTACCCGGCCGACCGCATCGCCCACATGGTCACCGACTCCGGTTCGCCGGTCGGCCTCACCGTGGCGTCGGTGCGCGCGGACATGCCGGACTCGGTCGAGTGGCTGGTGCTGGACGATCTGGATCTGAACGCGTTCGCGGACACCGCGATCGACGCCGCCGAGCGGGTGCGTCCGCTGCGCCCGGAGCACCCGGCCTACGTCATCTACACCTCCGGTTCCACCGGTGTGCCCAAGGGCGTCGTGGTCACCCACGCCGGTCTGGCCAACTTCACCGTCGAGCAGGCCGAGCGCTACGCGCTCGACTCCTCCTCGCGCGCACTGCATTTCGCGTCGCCCTCGTTCGACGCGTCGATGCTGGAATTCCTGCTCGCCATCGGCAAGGGCGGCACCCTGGTGGTCGTCCCGCCGGGCACCTACGGCGGCGAGGAGCTCGCCGAGCTGATCCGCCGCGAGCGGGCCACCCACGCGTTCATCACCCCGGCCGCGCTGTCCACCTTCGGACCGGCGGGCCTGGACTCGCTGCGCGTGCTGGTCGCCGGTGGTGAAGCGGTGCCCGCCGATCTGGTCGAGAAGTGGGCGGTTCCGTTGGCGGACGGCACGATGCGTGCCTTCCACAATGGTTACGGCCCGACCGAGACCACCATCATGACCAACATCAGCGACGCGCTGGTGCCGGGTGACCTGGTCACCATCGGCGGTCCCATCCGGGGCATGCAGTCGCTGATCCTCGACAACCGCCTGCGCCCGGTGCCGGTGGGTGTCGCGGGTGAGCTGTACCTGTCGGGCATCCAGCTGGCGCGCGGCTACCACGCGCGGCCGGGCCTGACCGCTGACCGTTTCGTCGCCAACCCGTACGTGGACGGCGAGCGCATGTACCGCACCGGTGACGTGGTGCGCTGGACCCCGGACGGCCTGGTCGAATACGTGGGCCGCTCCGACTTCCAGGTCAAGGTGCGCGGTTTCCGTATCGAGCTCGGTGAGATCGACGCGGCGCTGGCCTCGCACGAGACGGTCGACTTCGCGGTCACCGTGGGCCACAAGAACGCCGCGGGCGCGACCTCGCTGGTGTCGTACGTGGTTGCCACGCCGGGTCATTCGATCGATGTGGCGACCGTGACGGCGCACGTCGAGCAGCGTCTGCCCGCGTACATGGTGCCGTCCTCGGTCATGATCATCGACCGGGTGCCGCTGACCCCGGTCGGCAAGCTGGACCGCCGGGCGCTGCCCGAGCCGGTCTTCGCCACCGAGGTGGTCTTCCGGGCCGCGCGCAATGCCCTCGAGCAGACCATCGCCGAGGTGTTCGCCGAGGTGCTGGGTCTGGAGCGGGTCGGCATCGACGACTCGTTCTTCGCGCTCGGCGGTGACTCCATCGTCTCCATCCAGCTGGTGTCGCGGGCCAAGGCGCGCGGCGTGGTGTTCTCGCCGCGCGACGTGTTCGAGCAGCGCACCGTGTCCGGTCTGGCCGCCATCGCCGAAACCTCGGACGGCCAGGGCGATTCGGCCCCGCAGCTGACCGAGCTCCCGGGCGGCGGCGTGGGTGTCATGCCGCTGACCCCGGTGGTGCGGTTCATGGCGGGACGGCCGGGCGAGTTCGGCCGCTTCAACCAGACCATGGCGCTGGAGCTGCCGATCGGCATCGACCGCGCGGGCATCGCCGCCACTGTCGGCGCGGTCATCGACCGCCACGACATGCTGCGGGCGCGCCTGCGCCGGGTGCCGGACGCGGACTGGATCGTCGAGACCGCCGCGCCCGGAACCATCGACGCGGATTCGCTGATCGACCGCACCGGGTTCGACGCCGCCGTCACCGACGAGCGGCTGTTCGAGATCGCCGCGGCCGCACTGGATGCCACGCTCGACAAGCTGGATCCGGCAGCGGGCCAGGTCATCCGGTTCGTGTGGCTGGAGCCCTCGGACAACAGCCGCGCCGGACGCCTGATCGTCGCCGGTCACCACCTGGTGGTCGACGGCGTCACCTGGCGAATCCTGGTGCCGGACTTCGTCGCCGCCTGGGGCCAGCTGTCCGCCGGGCAGACCCCCGAGCTGGTCGCCCCCGCCACCAGCATGCGCACCTGGGCGCACGCCCTCGAGCGGGAGGCCGCCACCGAGGAGCGCGTCGCCGAGCTCGCGTTCTGGCGCGATGTCGTCGAGAGCCCGGACCCGCTGCTCACCGAGCGCGCCATGGACCCGGCCGTCGACGTCACCGCGACCATCGTCAAGCACCGCGTCGAGCTGTCGGCCGAGGCCACCCGCTCGCTGCTGACCACCGTGCCCGCCCTGTTCCACGGCGGCGTGAACGACGGTCTGCTGACCGCGCTCGCCTTGGCGGTGGCCAAGTTCCGCGCCGGCAAGGGCCTGGGGGAGAAGTCCGCCCTCGTCCGCCTGGAAGGCCACGGTCGCGAGGAAGAGGTCGTGCCCGGTGCCGACCTGTCCCGCACGGTCGGCTGGTTCACCGCCATCTTCCCGGTGCGCTTCGACCTGTCCGGGATCGATGTGGACGCCGCCCTCACCGGCGGCGCGGCCATGGGCCGGGCCATCAAGACGGTCAAGGAGCAGCTGCTCGCGGTGCCCGACAAGGGCATCGGTTACGGCCTGCTGCGGTACATGAACTCCGACACCGCCGCCCAGCTGCCCAAGCAGCTGCCGGGCCAGGTCAGCTTCAACTACCTGGGCCGGGTCAACGAGGGCGACGTGCCCGAGGCGCTGCGCGGCTTCGGCTGGATCCCGGCGGCCGACCTGGCCGACCTGGCGGGCTCCTACGACGCCGACATGCCCGCCATGGCCCCGATCGACATCAACGCCATCGTCGCGGGCGACCAGCTGACCGCGCAGATCGGCTACCCGAGCACGCTGATCTCCGCCACGGAGATCGCCGAGTTCGCCGCCCTGTGGGTGTCGGCTCTGGAAGCCGTTGCCGCGCACGCCGATTCGGCCAAGGGCGGGCACACCCCGTCGGACTTCGGCCTGGTCCGCGTCACCCAGCGCGACATCGACGGCTGGGAGAAGCGCTACGGCTCCCTGCACCAGGTGTGGCCGCTGTCCGCGCTGCAGGCCGGTCTGCTCTTCCACGCCCAGCTGGCCGCTACCTCGGTGGACGTGTACACCGCGCAGGCGGTGCTCACCCTCGAGGGCCGCGTCGATGCCGACCGGCTGCGGTCGGCCGCGCAGGCGCTCATCGAGCGTCACGAGATCCTGCGCACCGCCTACGTGAACGACGCGTCCGGCGTGCCGGTGCAGGTCGTCATCGACGGCGTGCGGGTGGCGTGGACCAACCACGACCTCACCGATATCGCCGACGCCGACGCCCGCGCGGCCCGCGCGGCGGAGATCATCGCCGAGGACCGCGTCCAGCGCTTCGACCTGACCGCGCCGCCGCTCATCCGCTACACGCTGGTGCGCACCGACGCCCACAGCTACCAGCTGGCCGTGGCCAACCACCACATCCTGCTCGACGGCTGGTCCATGCCGCTGCTCATGCAGGACCTGTTGGTGCTCTACGCCACGCACTCCGACACCGCGGTGCTGCCGCCGGTGCGGTCCTACCGCTACTTCCTGGAATGGGTTGCGCAGCAGGATCGTTCGGCGTCGCTGGCGGCCTGGCAGAAGTCGCTGCTCGGCGTCTCCGAGCCGACCCTGCTCACCCGCCCCGACACCGGCCGCGAGATCACCGCGCTGTCCGGTGAGTACTTCTTCGACCTGGACGAAGCCGCGACCGCGCGCCTGACCGGGCTGGCCGCCGAACTCGGCGTCACCCCGAACACCGTGCTCCAGGTCGCCTGGGGCGTCCTGCTCGGCCGCCTCACCGGCCGCGAGGACGTGCTGTTCGGCACCACCGTGTCCGGTCGCCCGGCGCAACTCTCGGGCGTCGAGTCCATGGTGGGTCTGTTCATCAACACGGTGCCGGTGCGGGTCGCCTTCGACCCGGCCGAGGCGGCGAGCACGCTGCTCACCCGCACCCAGGGCGAGCAGGCCGACCTGCTCGACCACCACTACGTGGGCCTGGCCGACATCCAGTCGGCCGCGGGCATCGGCGGACTCTTCGACACCCTGGTCGTGTTCGAGTCCTACCCCGTCGACGCCGAGGGCATCCGGTCCCAGGCCGCCGACATCGACGGCATGGCCGTCACCGGCCTGGACGCCGCGGACGCCACCCACTACCCGCTCACCCTCATCGCCCAGCTCGACACCCGGCTGCGCATCCGCGCGGGCTACCTGCGCGACCTGTTCGACGAGGCCACCGTCGAGCGCATCGCGGACCGCCTGATCCGGGTCCTCACCGCGATCACCACCGATCCCGCTGCCGCCGTGGGCGATATCGAGCTGGTCGACGCCGCCGAGCGCACCCAGGTCGTCGAGACCTGGAACGAGACCGCCTTCGACGTCGAGGCCGTGCTCACCGATCGCTCCGCCTCCCCGCGCTTGGCGGCCGAGAACGCCACCCTGGTCGCCATGTTCGAGGCGCAGGCCGAGCGGACTCCCGAGGCGACCGCCGTCGCGTTCGAGGGGACGAGTCTGTCCTACGCCGAGTTCTCCGAGCGCGTGCACCGCCTGGCCCGCTGGCTGGTCGAGCGTGGCGTGGGCGCGGAATCGTTCGTGGCGCTGGGTATGCGCCGCTCGCTGGATCTGGTCGTCGGTATGTACGCGGTCGCCGTCACCGGCGCCGCCTACGTGCCGCTGGACCCGGACCACCCGGCCGAGCGCACCGAGTACATCCTCGAGACCGCCGACCCGGTGACCGTCCTGACCTCCGGCGAGGATCTGCCGGTCGACACCGCGCAGGTGCGCATCGACAAGCTGGACCTGTCCAGCTACTCGGCCGCGCCGCTCACCGACGCCGATCGCCGTGCGCCGCTGCGGGATTCGAACACCGCGTACGTGATCTTCACGTCGGGTTCGACGGGTCGCCCGAAGGGTGTGGCGGTGCCGCATTCGGCGATCGTGAACCGTCTGGTGTGGATGCAGGCCGAGTACGGTCTGACCGCCGAGGACGTCGTGCTGCAGAAGACTCCGGCCACGTTCGACGTGTCGGTGTGGGAGTTCTTCTGGCCCTTGCAGATCGGCGCGAAGCTGGTCGTGGCCAAGCCCGAGGGCCACCGCGACCCGGCCTACCTCGCCGACCTCATCGCCCGCGAAGGCGTGACGGTCACCCACTTCGTGCCGTCCATGCTGGCGGTGTTCGTGGCCGAGGAATCGGCCGCGCGGTGCACCAGCCTGCGCATGGTCTTCGCCTCCGGTGAGGCGCTGTCGCCGAAGCCGTCGCACAAGCTGCGCGAACTCACGGGCGCCGAGCTGCACAACCTGTACGGCCCCACCGAGGCCGCGGTCGACGTCACCTACCACCAGGTCGTGGACGCCGACGTGGACACCGTGCCGATCGGTCGCCCGGTGTTCAACACCCAGGTGTACGTGCTCGATTCGCGCCTGCGCCCGGTTCCGGTCGGCGTCGCGGGCGAGTTGTACCTCGCCGGTGACCAGCTGGCCCGCGGTTACGTGGCGCGACCGGACCTGTCGGCGGATCGCTTCGTCGCCAACCCCTTCACCCCGGGCAAGCGCATGTACCGCACCGGTGACCTCGTCACCTGGACCGCGGACGGCGAGCTGGAGTACATCGGCCGCACCGACTTCCAGGTGAAGCTGCGCGGTCTGCGCATCGAGCTCGGCGAGATCGAATCCGCGCTCACCGCACTGGATTCCATCGCGCAGTCGGTGGTCGTGGTGCGCCACGATCCGCACGCCGGTGACCAGCTGGTCGGCTATGTCATCGCCGCGCCCGGCCGCAGCGTCGACGTGGACGGTCTGCGCGCCGAGCTCGGCGAGAGCGTGCCGTCCTACATGGTGCCGTCGATCCTGATGGTGCTCGACGAGTTCCCGCTCAACGCCTCCGGCAAGCTGGACCGCAAGGCGCTGCCCGCGCCGGTGTTCGAGGCCGCGGTGTTCCGCGCCCCCGTCACCCCGGTCGAGCAGATCGTGGCCGGTGTGTTCGCCGAGATCCTCGGCCTGGAGCGGGTCGGTCTCGACGACGACTTCTTCGCCCTGGGCGGCAACTCGCTCATCGCCACCCAGGTGGCGGCGCGCCTGTCCGCCGCGCTGGACACCCAGCTCGGCGTGCGCGAGATCTTCGAGTCCTCGACCGTGGCCGCGCTGGCCGCCAAGGCCGAGACCCATTCCGGCTCCGGCACCCGCCTGGCGCTGGTCGCGCAGGAGCGGCCCGAGCGGCTGCCGCTGTCGCTGGCCCAGCAGCGCATGTGGTTCCTCAACCGGTTCGATCCCGAATCGGCGGTGGACAACATCCCGGCGGCCGTGCGCCTGTCCGGTCTGGTGGATCGCCAGGCCCTGCAGATCGCCGTCGCCGACGTGCTGGCGCGGCACGAGTCGCTGCGCACCCGCTACCCCGAGATCGACGGGCACGCGTACCAGGAGATCGTGCCGACCAGCCAGGTCATCCCGGACCTGACCCCGGTCGAGGTCTCCGAAGCCGCACTGCCGCAGGCGCTCTCGGAGCTGGTGCTGACCGGCTTCGACGTCACCGTGGACGTGCCGTTCCGGGCCCGCCTGTTCGAGGTCAGCCCCACCGAGCACGTGCTCGCGCTGGTGGTGCACCACATCTCGGCCGACGGTTTCTCCATGGGCCCGCTCACCCGGGACGTCATGACCGCCTACGGCGCGCGCGTCGAGGGCGGCGAACCCGGCTGGCAGGTGCTCGACGTCCAGTACGCCGACTACGCGCTGTGGCAGCGCGAGGTGCTCGGCGACGAGCGCGACGCCGAATCGGTGATCTCCCAGCAGATCTCGTACTGGCGGGAGTCGCTGCGCGGCCTGCCCGACCAGCTGGACCTGCCGTCCGACCGGCCGCGTCCGGCCGTGGCCTCGGGCCGCGGCGCCACCCACGTGTTCGACATCGACGCCGAAACCCACGGCGCGCTGGCCGAACTCGCCCGCACCCGCGGCACCACGCTGTTCATGGTCATGCACTCGGCGCTGGCCGTGCTGCTGTCGCGCCTGTCCGGCGAGTCCGACATCGCGATCGGCACCCCGGTCGCCGGTCGTGGTGAACGCGCCCTCGACGACCTCATCGGCATGTTCGTCAACACCCTGGTGCTGCGCACCGAGGTGGACGGCGGCGCCGGCTTCACCGAACTGCTGGACGCGGTGCGCGGCACCGACATCCAGGCCTTCGGCCATGCCGACCTGCCGTTCGAGCGCCTGGTGGAGATCCTCAACCCGGCCCGCTCGCAGGCCCGGCACCCGCTGTTCCAGGTCATGCTGTCGTTCCAGAACACCGGCATCACCGAACTGGAACTGCCCGGCCTGACCGTCAGCGCCGTCGAACTGCCGATCGACACCGCCAAGTTCGACCTGCAGCTGGTGCTCACCGAGAACGCCGCCGCCCCGCAGTCCGGCATCACCGCCGAACTCATCTACGCCACCGACCTGTTCGACGCGGCCACCATGGCGCGCTTCGCCGACCGGTTCGATCTGCTGCTGAAGGCCGTCGCGGCCAAGCCGGAGCGGGCCGTGGGCGATATCGACCTGCTGGTCGGCGGCGAGCGCACCCGCGTGCTGCGCGACTGGAACCGCACCACCGCCGACGTCGTGTCCGTGGTCGCGGAACTGACGTCGGGCACCTTGTCGGCCGAGGACACCGCCGCGGGCGAGACCGTGCGCAGCGCCTCCGGCGACGCGGGCGAGACGCTGGTCGCGCTGTTCGAAGCCCAGGCCGAGCGGACCCCCGAAGCGACCGCCGTCGCGTTCGAGGGCACGAGTCTGTCCTACGCCGAGTTCGCCGGACGCGTGCACCAGCTGGCCCGCAAGCTCATCGAGGCCGGCGTCGGCCCGGAGAGCATGGTGGCCCTGGGCATTCGCCGCTCGCTGGACCTGGTGGTCGCCATGTACGCGATCGTCGAGGCCGGTGGCGCGTACGTGCCGCTGGACCTGGACCAGCCCGCCGACCGCATCGACTACGTGCTCGAGACGGCCCGGCCGGTGTGCGTGCTCACCACCGAGCGCGACGGGTTCACCCACGCCACCGTGCCGACCCTGGCCGTGGACACCGTGGACCTGTCCGGTTACTCCGACGCCACGCTGACCGACGCGGATCGCTCCGCGCCGCTGGATGCTTCGAACACCGCGTACGTGATCTTCACGTCGGGTTCGACGGGTCGCCCGAAGGGTGTGGCGGTGCCGCATTCGGCGATCGTGAACCGTCTGGTGTGGATGCAGGCCGAGTACGGTCTGACCGCCGAGGACGTCGTGCTGCAGAAGACTCCGGCCACGTTCGACGTGTCGGTGTGGGAGTTCTTCTGGCCCTTGCAGATCGGCGCGAAGCTGGTCGTGGCCAAGCCGGACGGGCACCGCGACCCGGTGTACCTGGCGGAAACCATTGCCCGCGAAGGCGTCACGACCGCGCACTTCGTGCCGTCGATGATGGCCGTGTTCGTGGCCGAGCCCGCCGCTGCCGTGTGCACCAGCCTGCGTCTGGTGTTCGCCTCCGGTGAGGCGCTGCCCGCGACCACCGCCCAGCAGCTGCGCCGGGTCACCGGCTCGGCCCTGCACAACCTGTACGGCCCCACCGAGGCCGCGGTCGACGTCACCTACCACCAGGTCGTCGACACCGACACCGAGACCGTGCCGATCGGCCGCCCGGTGTTCAACACCCAGGTGTACGTGCTGGATTCGCGCCTGCACCCGGTTGCTCCCGGCATGGCGGGCGAGCTCTACCTGGCCGGTGTGCAGCTGGCGCGCGGCTACGTGGCCCGCCCCGACCTGTCGGCGGATCGCTTCGTCGCCAACCCCTTCACCCCGGGCAAGCGCATGTACCGCACCGGTGACCTCGTCACCTGGACCGCGGACGGCGAGCTGGAGTACATCGGCCGCACCGACTTCCAGGTGAAGCTGCGCGGTCTGCGCATCGAGCTCGGCGAGATCGAGGCCGCGCTCACCGCGCACCCGGCGGTCGCGCAGTCCGTGGTGGTGCTGCGCTCCGACGCCCGCACCGGCGACCAGCTGGTCGCCTACGTGGTCCCGGCCGCCGCCGCGACCAGCGAGCCGATCGCGCTCGACGCCGACGCCATCGACGTGGAAGCCCTGCGCGCCCATCTCGGCGAGCAGCTGCCCTCCTACATGGTTCCGGCCGCCTTCGTGGCCCTGGGCGGGTTCCCGCTCAGCGCCAACGGCAAGCTGGACCGCCGCGCCCTGCCGGAGCCGGAGTTCGCCGCCCGCGAATTCCGCGCCGCCGCGACCCGGGCCGAGGAGATCGTGGCCGAGGTCTTCGCCGAGGTGCTCGGACTCGAGTCCCCGGTCGGCGCCGACGACGACTTCTTCGAACTCGGCGGCAACTCGCTGATCGCCACCCAGGTCGTCGCCCGCGTGGGCGCGGCCCTCGACACCCGGATCCCCGTCCGCGCCCTGTTCGACGCCCCGACCGTGGCAGCCCTCGCGGCTCGGGTCGAGGCGCAGGCGGGCACCGGCAGCCGCCGCGCCCTGGTGGCGCAGGCCCGCCCGGACGAGATCCCGCTGTCGCTGGCCCAGCAGCGCATGTGGTTCCTCAACCGCTTCGACACCGCCTCGGCCGTCAACAACATCCCGCTCGCGGTGCGCCTGACCGGCGACCTCGACACGGATGCGCTGCTGGCCGCCGTCGGCGACGTGCTCGAGCGCCACGAGGTGCTGCGCACGATCTACCCGGAGAACGCCGAAGGCCGTGGCGTGCAGGTGATCCTGCCCGCCGACCAGGTCCGCCTCGACTCGGCCGCCAATGCCGGAATCCACGGTGGCGGCACCGGACTCGGCGCGATCGACGTGGCCGAGGCCGACCTGCGCGAGCGGATCGCCGAACTGGTGCTCACCGGCTTCGACGTCACCGCCGCCGCGCCGGTGCGCGCCGGACTGT
Source organism: Nocardia sp. NPDC004151 (assembly GCF_042874235.1). Lineage (NCBI taxonomy): Bacteria > Bacillati > Actinomycetota > Actinomycetes > Mycobacteriales > Nocardiaceae > Nocardia > Nocardia sp. NPDC004151. Next base: position 338,763 of record NZ_JBIAMR010000003.1, read on the forward strand.
TCCGGGTCTCGGATGCCGGAGTGCCCACGCACGTCCTGGTTTTCGTGGTCCACCACATCTCCGGTGACGGCTGGTCGGTGCGTCCGCTGGCCCGTGACGTCATGCTCGCCTACGCCGCGCGCGCCAATGGCGAAGCGCCGCAGTGGGCTCCGCTGCCCGTCCAGTACGCGGACTTCGCACTCTGGCAGCGCGAGACCCTCGGCTCCGAGGACGACGCCGACTCGCTGATCTCGCAGCAGGTGGCCTACTGGAGCAACGACCTGGCGGGCCTGCCCGACCAGATCGACCTGCCCTCCGACCGCCCGCGCCCGGCCGTGGCCTCCAATGCCGGTGGCGTGCACGAGTTCGCCATCGACGCCGAGCTGCTGGCCGGACTCGAGGCCCTGGCCCGCCAGCACGGCGCCTCGCTGTTCATGGTCGTGCACGCGGCCTTCGCGGCCCTGCTGGCCCGACTGTCCGGCGGCGACGACATCGCCATCGGCACCGCGGTCGCGGGTCGTGGCGAGCAGGTGCTCGACGACGCCATCGGCATGTTCGTCAACACCCTGGTGCTGCGCACCGGCGTCGACTCGGGGGAGAAGTTCACCGAGCTGCTGGCCCGCACCAAGGACAGCGACCTGGCCGCCTTCGGCCACGCCGACCTGCCGTTCGAGCGCCTGGTGGAGATCCTCAACCCGGCCCGCTCGCAGGCCCGGCACCCGCTGTTCCAGGTCATGCTGTCGTTCCAGAACACCGGCGAGGCGACCTTCGCGCTGCCCGGTCTGGAAGTGGCGGGCGTGCCGCTGGACGTGGTCACCGCCAAGTTCGACCTGCACCTGAACATCACCGAGCGGGCTGACGGCGACGGCATGACGGCCGAATTCGCCTACGCCACCGACATGTTCGACGCGAGCACCATCGCGGGCTTCGGTGAGCGCCTGGTGCGCCTGCTGTCCGCCGTGGTCGCCGAGCCGACCGCGCTGGTCGGCGATATCGAGCTGCTGAACGCGGCAGAGCGCCGCCAGGTGCTGCGGTCCTGGAACGCCACCGAATACGACGTCAAGCGCGTCGCCTTGGGCGGCAAGAAGATCGTCGCCGAGGTCACCCTGGCGTCGATGTTCGAGAACCAGGCCAAGAACACTCCGAACCTCACCGCCCTGGTGTTCGAGGGGACGAGTCTGTCCTACGGCGAGTTCGCGGCCCGCGTGCACCAGCTGGCCCGCCACCTCATCGCCGAGGGCGTCGGTCCGGATTCCTATGTGGCCCTGGGTATGCGCCGCTCCTTCGATCTGCTGATCGGCATGTACGCCGTCACGGTCGCCGGTGGCGCGTACGTGCCGCTGGACCCCGACCACCCGGCCGAGCGCAACCAGTACGTGCTCGACACCGCACAGCCCGTGTGCGTGCTCAGCACCGCGCGCGACGAGTTCGAAACCGCCACGCGCACACTGCTGATCGACGAACTGGACCTGTCCGGCTACTCCGACGCCCCGATCACCGACGCCGACCGCGTCGCCCCGCTGCGTGGCGACGATGTCGCGTACGTGATCTTCACGTCGGGCTCCACCGGCCGTCCGAAGGGTGTGGCCGTGAGCCACACCGCCATCGTCAACCGCCTGGTCTGGATGCAGACCGAGTACGGCCTGTTCGACGACGACGTGGTGCTGCAGAAGACCCCCGCCACCTTCGACGTGTCGGTGTGGGAGTTCTTCTGGCCCTTGCAGATCGGCGCGTCACTGGTCATCGCCAAGCCGGACGGCCACCGCGATCCCGGCTACCTGGCCGACCTGATCATCGCCACCGGTGTCACCACCGCGCACTTCGTGCCGTCGATGATGTCGGTGTTCGTGGCCGAGGCGAAGGCCGCCGAATGCACCTCGCTGCATCAGGTCTTCGCCTCCGGTGAGGCGCTGCCCGCGCCGACCGCGCAGAAGCTGCGCGAGCTCACCGGGGCCCGCCTGCACAACCTGTACGGCCCGACCGAGGCGGCCGTCGACGTCACCTACCACGAGGTGGACGACGCCGACACGCTGTCGGTGCCGATCGGCGCGCCGGTCTTCAACACCCGTGTGTACGTGCTGGATTCGCGTCTGCACCCGGTCGCGCCGGGCGTCGCGGGTGAGCTGTACCTCGCGGGCGTCCAGCTGGCGCGCGGCTACGTCGCCCGCCCCGAGCTGACCGCCGACCGCTTCGTCGCGGACCCGTTCCACCACGGCGAGCGCATGTACCGCACCGGTGACCTGGTGAAGTGGACCGGCCGGGAAGCGCGGGGAGGCGGAGCGGAGCTGGAGTACCTGGGCCGCACCGACTTCCAGGTGAAGCTGCGCGGTCTGCGCATCGAGCTCGGCGAGATCGAGGCCGCGCTCACCGCCATCGACTCCATCGCCCAGTCCGTGGTGGTCGTCCGCGCCGACGACCGCCTCGGCGAGCAGCTGGTCGGCTACGTCATCCCCACCACCGGCCACACCGTCGACCTCGACGCCGTGCGCGCCGAACTGCAGGACGGTCTGCCGGGCTACATGGTCCCGGCCGCCTTCGTGGTGCTGGACGCCTTCCCGCTCAACGCCTCCGGCAAGCTGGATCGCAAGCAGTTGCCCGCGCCGGTGTTCGAGGCCAAGGTCTTCCGCGCCCCGTCCACCCCGATCGAGGAGATCGTGGCGGGCACCTTCTCCGACGTCCTGGGCGTCGGACGGGTCGGCGTCGACGACGACTTCTTCGAACTCGGCGGCAACTCGCTGATCGCCACCCAGGTCACCGCCCGCCTCGGCGCGGCCCTGGACACCCAGCTGGCCGTGCGCGATCTGTTCGAGGCGTCCACCGTCGCGGCGCTCGCCGCCCGTGTGGAGCGCAATGCGGGTTCGGGCCGTCGCCCGAGCCTGGTCGCCGGTGAGCGGCCCGCGCACATGCCGCTGTCGCCCGCGCAGCAGCGCTACTGGTTCCTCAACCAGTTCGACACCACCACTTCGGCGGTCGACAACATTCCGCTGGCGGTCCGCTTCACCGGCGCGCTGGACCTGTACGCCATGAAGCAGGCCATCGGCGATGTGATCGCCCGCCACGAGGTGCTGCGGACCGTGTACCCGCGGTCGGCCGAGGGCCCGCACCAGGTGATCCTGGCCGCCGCGCAGACCGATCTGACGCTGGTGCCGGAGCCGGTGACCGAGGCCGAACTGCTCGGCAAGATCATCGAATTCGCCATGACCACCTTCGACGTCACCGTCGAGGTGCCGCTGGCGGTCAAGATGTTCGAGATCACCGACAGTGCGACCACCCAGCACGTGCTGGCCTTCACCGTCCACCACGTCTCCGCCGACGGCTCCTCCATGGGCCCGATGGCGCGCGACATCATGGCCGCCTACGTGGCCCGGGTGAACGGCGACGTCCCGCAGTGGGCCCCGCTGCCGGTGCAGTACGCCGACTACGCGCTGTGGCAGCGCGAGGTGCTCGGCCGCGAGGACGACGCCGAATCGCTGGCCGCCCAGCAGGTCTCGTACTGGACCCGCGCGCTGGCCGGGCTGCCGGACCAGCTGGAGCTGCCCACCGACCGGCCGCGTCCGCCGGCGCAGTCGTTCCACGGCAAGGCGCTGCGCTTCGACATCGACGCCGAACGCCACGCCAAGCTGCACGAACTGGCCCGCGCCAACAACGCCTCGCTGTTCATGGTCGTGCACGCCGCCCTCGCGGTGCTGCTGGCGCGCCTGTCGGGCACCGACGACATCGCGGTCGGCACCCCGATCGCGGGCCGCGGTGACCGCGAACTCGACGATCTGATCGGCATGTTCGTGAACACCCTGGTGTTCCGCACCCAGGTCGACGGCAACGCGAGCTTCGCCGATCTGCTCTCCGAGGTCCGCGAACGCGACCTGGAGGCCTTCGCCAACGCCGACGTGCCGTTCGAGCGCCTCGTCGAGGTGCTCAACCCGGTCCGCTCCACCGCGCGCAACCCGCTGTTCCAGGTGGGCCTCTCGTTCCAGAACCTGGCCGAGACCGCCTTCGAACTGCCGGGCCTGCACGTGGCCGCGGTCGAATTCGACTCGCAGCTGGCCAAGACCGACCTGCACGTCACGCTGTACGACCGCTACACCGAGGACGGCACCCCGGCCGAGATCCTCACCGAATTCGGCTACGCCGTCGACCTGTTCGACGAATCGACCGTGCGCGCGTTCGCCGACCGGTTCGTGCGGGTGCTGGACGCCATCCTGGCCGACACCACCGTCGCCGTCGGCGACATCGACCTGCTCGACGAGGACGAGAACACCCGGATCCTGCGGCGGTGGAACAACACCGCGCAGGATGTGAACGCGGTGTTCGACGGCGGCTCCGAGGCCACCCTGGTCTCGCTGCTCGACCGTTCGGTGGCCGACGACGCGAAGGCCGTGGCCATCGTCGCCGACACCGCGGACGGCGTGGAGAACCTCACCTACGCCGAACTCGACGCGCGGGTGAACCAGCTGGCCCGTGAGCTCGTCGCGCGCGGCATCGGCACCGAAGACCGTGTGGCCCTGGCCATTCGCCGCTCCACCGACCTGGTCGTCGCCATGTACGCGGTCGCCAAGGCCGGCGCCGCCTACGTGCCGATCGATCCGGATCAGCCCGCCGAGCGCGTCGGCTACATCCTGGAGACCGCCGCGCCGAAGGCCGTACTCACCACGGCCGCGGTCGGTTTCGAGACCGAGCTGGCCGACGTGCTGCGCATCGACGAGCTGGACCTGTCCGCCCACTCGGCCAAGCCGATCGCCGACGCCGACCGGGTCCGGATGCTGACCGCCGCCAACACGGCGTACGTCATCTTCACCTCCGGTTCTACCGGCCGCCCCAAGGGTGTGGCGCTGCCGCACGGCGCGGTCGTGAACCAGCTGCTGTGGAAGGTCACCGAATTCGGCCTCGACCCGGCCGACGCGGTGCTGCTCAAGACCGCCGCCACCTTCGACCTCTCGGTCTGGGAGTTCTGGTCCGCCGCGGCCTGCGGTGGCCGCCTGGTCATCGCCGCGCCCGACGGGCACAAGGATCCGGCGTACCTGAACGAGCTGATGGCCCGCGAATGGGTGACCACCCTGCACGTGGTGCCGTCCATGCTGGACGCGCTGCTCACCGACGGGCTGCCGGACTCGCTGTGGCGCATCCTGGCCATCGGTGAGGCGCTGCCCGGCCCGCTGGCGCAGCGCGTGCTGCGGGAGCGTTCGCGCACCGAGCTGTTCAACCTGTACGGCCCGACCGAGGCCGCGGTGTCCATCACCAACCACCGGGTCACCGAACGCGACGAGCTGTCGGTGTCCATCGGCTCGCCCGAATGGAACTCCCAGGTGTTCGTGCTGGATTCGCGCCTGCGGCCGGTTCCGGTGGGCGTGTCCGGCGAGCTGTACCTGGCCGGTGCCCAGCTGGCGCGCGGCTACTTCGGCCGCCCGGACCTCACCGCGGACCGCTTCGTGGCGAACCCGTTCGCCGACAACGGTTCCCGCATGTACCGCACCGGTGACCTGGTGGCCTGGCAGGCGAACGGCGAACTCGAGTACCGGGGCCGCACCGACTTCCAGGTGAAGATCCGCGGCTTCCGCATCGAGCTCGGCGATATCGAATCCGCGCTGCTGCGCCTGGATTCCATCGCGTCGGCCGCTGTCGTGGCGCACACCGACCCGGTGCTGGGCGACCGCCTGGTGGCCTACGTGGTCGGCGCCGACGGCGATCCGGACAAGCAGGCGCTGCAGTCGGCGCTGGCCGCCGAACTGCCGTCGTACATGATCCCGTCGGTCTTCATGCCGCTGAACGCGTTGCCGCTCAACGCCAACGGCAAGCTGGACCGCAAGGAACTGCCGGAGCCCACCTTCGAGAAGGCGGTCTTCCGCGCCCCCGTCAGCCCGATCGAGCAGATCGTGGCGGGCGTGTTCGCCGAGGTGCTGCGCGTCGAATCCGGCCGCATCGGCCTGGACGACGACTTCTTCCAGTGGGGCGGCAACTCGCTGCTGGCCACCCAGGTCGCCGCACGTCTGGGCGAGGCGCTCAACACCCGGGTGCCGGTGCGACTGCTGTTCGAGGCGTCCACGGTGGCCGCGCTCGCGGCCCGCGTGGAACGCGACGCCGGGGCCGGTGGCCGCAAGGCGCTGACCGCCGCACCGCGACCGGAGAACATCCCGCTGTCGCTGGCCCAGCAGCGCATGTGGTTCCTCAACCGCTTCGACACCGCCTCGGCGGCCTACAACGTGCCGGTCGCGGTGCGCCTGTCCGGCGTGCTCGACGAGGACGCGCTGCGCGCCGCCATCGCGGATGTGGTTGCCCGCCACGAGATCCTGCGCACCATCTACCCGCAGACCGAGCAGGGTCCGGTGCAGGTCATCCTGCCGCCGGCGCAGGCCGTGCCCGAGCTCGCGGTGCGCACCGTGACGACCGACGAGGTCGTCGGCGCGGTGGTCGAGCTGACCTCCACCAGCTTCGACGTCACCGTCGAGGTGCCGCTCGAGGTGGCGCTGTTCAAGATCGAGGGCGAGGCGGCGGCTCCGGTCGTCGAGTCCGAGGCGGCCGCGCACGCGGCGGCCTACACCTTCGACTTCGCCGACATCGCCCCGACCGGCCAGTACCCGGCCGTGGACCCGAACGCCCCGGTGAGCGCGGAATACGTGCTCGCTCTGGTCATTCACCACATCTCCGGTGACGGTTCCTCGGTGGCCCCGCTGACCCGCGACCTGATGACCGCCTACGCGGCGCGCTCCCTCGAGCAGGATCCGGGCTGGACCCCGCTCGCGGTGCAGTACGCGGACTACTCCATCTGGCAGCGCGAACTGCTCGGTGACGAGAAGGACACGGACTCGCTGGCCGCCAAGCAGGTCGCCTACTGGCAGCAGGCGCTGGCCGGTCTGCCCGACCAGCTGGACCTCCCGGCCGACCGGCCGCGTCCTGCGGTGCAGTCCTTCGCCGGTGGCAAGATCGACATCCGCATCGACGCCGAACTGCACTCGGGGCTGGTCGATCTGGCCCGCGCCGAGGGCGCGACGCTGTTCATGGTCGTGCACACCGCGCTCGCCGTGCTGCTCGCGCGCCTGTCGGGCTCCAGCGACATCGCCATCGGTACGCCGATGGCTGGACGTGGCGAGGCCGTCCTCGACGACCTGATCGGTATGTTCGTCAACACCCTGGTGTTCCGCACCGAGGTCGACGGCGGCGAACCCTTCGACGCCCTGCTGGCGCGTCAGCGCGAGACCGACATCCAGGCCTACGCCAATGCGGATGTGCCGTTCGAGCGCCTCGTCGAGGTGCTCAACCCGGCCCGTTCGACCGCGCGGCACCCGCTGTTCCAGGTGGGTCTGTCCTTCCAGAACCTGACCCGCTCCACCCTGGAACTCCCGGGCCTGAGCGTGTCCGGCCTGGACGTGGACACCGAGCTGTCGCAGTTCGACCTCCACCTGATCGTCTCCGACCTGTACGGCGACGACGGCGCGGCCGACGGCATCACCGGCATCCTGACCTACGCGACGGACATCTTCGACCGGGAGACCGTGGTCGGCTTCGCCGATCGCTTCGTGGCCCTGCTGCGCGAGATCGTGGCCGCGCCGCGGATCCCGGTCGGCGAGATCGAGATCCTGGCCGCCGCCGAGCGGGCCGAGATCCTGGACCGGCGCAATGACACCGCGCACCAGGTGGATTCGACCGCCACGCTGGCGTCGATGCTGACCGCGACGGTGGCCGCCAAGCCGACCGCCATCGCTCTCATCGGCCCCGACGGCGAGACGCTGACCTACGCCGAACTCGGCGCGCGGGTCAACGGCCTGGCCCGCCACCTGATCTCGATCGGTGTCGGCCCGGAGGCGCGGGTCGCGCTGGCGCTGCGGCGCTCGGTCGACCTGGTGGTGGCCATGTACGCGGTCTCGGTCGCCGGTGGCGCGTACGTGCCGGTCGATCCCGACCAGCCCGCCGAGCGGACCGGGTACATCCTGGAAACCGCCGCGCCGGTGTGCGTGCTGACCAACGCCGCGGCCGAGTTCTCGACCGGCATCGCGCCGCTGGTGCGCATGGACGAGCTGACGCTGTCCGGTGCGAACCTCGCTCCGGTCACCGACGCCGAGCGGGTCGCCCCGCTGCGCCCCGACCACACGGCCTACGTCATCTTCACCTCCGGTTCCACCGGTCGTCCGAAGGGCGTGGCGCTGCCGCACGCCGCCATCGCCAACCAGTTGCAGTGGAAGGCAGCGGAATTCGGGCTCGGTGCGGACGATGCGGTGCTGCTCAAGACCGCCGCCACCTTCGACCTCTCGGTCTGGGAGTTCTGGTCGGCCGCCGTCACCGGTGGCCGCCTGGTGATCGCCGCGGCCGATGGCCACCGCGATCCGGCGTACCTGAACGAGCTGATGGCGCGTGAACGGGTCACCACCCTGCACGTGGTGCCGTCCATGCTCGACGCGCTGCTCACCGCGGGCGACGGCGTCATGAACGACGCGCTGCGCCGGGTGCTTGCCATCGGCGAGGCGCTGCCCGCCGCCGTGGCGCAGCGCTTCCGCGCCGGGAACCCGGATGCCGAGCTGTTCAACCTGTACGGCCCGACCGAGGCCGCGGTGTCCATCACCAGCCACCAGGTCACCGACGCCGACCAGGGTTCGGTGTCCATCGGCGCGCCGGAATGGAACTCGCGGGTCTACGTGCTCGACGCGCGCCTCAACCCGGTGCCCGACGGCGTGTCCGGTGAGCTCTACCTGGCCGGCACCCAGCTGGCCCGCGGCTACTTCGCGCGACCGGACCTGACCGCGGATCGCTTCGTGGCCAACCCGTTCGCCGTCGGCGAGCGCATGTACCGCACGGGTGACCTGGTTGCCTGGTCGGACACCGGCGAGCTGGAGTACCGGGGCCGCACCGACTTCCAGGTGAAGATCCGCGGCTTCCGCATCGAGCTCGGCGAGATCGAGGCCGCGCTGCTGGCGCTGCCGGAGATCGCGCAGACCGCGGTGCTGGCCAAGCAGGACGCCAAGACCGGTGACCGCCTGGTCGCCTACCTGGTGCCGTCCGGCTCGGGTGTGGATGTGCCGCTGGTGAAGTCGGCGCTGTCGGCGGGTCTGCCGTCGTACATGGTGCCGTCGGCCTTCGTGGTGCTCGACGCCCTGCCGCTCAATGTGAACGGCAAGCTGGACCGGAAGGCGTTGCCGGAGCCCGAGTTCGAGACCACCGCCTTCCGCGCGCCCTCCACCCCGATCGAGGAGATCGTGGCGGGCGTCATCGCCGAGGTGCTCGGTATCGAGCGGGTCGGCGCGGACGACGACTTCTTCGCCCTCGGCGGCAACTCGCTGCTCGCCACCCAGGTCGCCGCGCGCATCGGCGCGGCCCTGGACGCGCGGGTGCCGGTGCGGGCCGTGTTCGAGGCGTCGACCGTCGCCGGGCTGGCCGCCAAGGTCGAGCAGCACGCCGGAGCGGGAGATCGCAAGGCGCTCACCGCCGGACCGCGACCGGAGACGGTGCCGCTGTCGCTGGCACAGCAGCGCATGTGGTTCCTCAACCAGTTCGACACCGCGTCGGCCGCGTACAACGTGCCCGTCGCCGTGCGCCTGACCGGCGCGCTGGATGTGGACGCGCTGCGCGAGGCCGTGTCCGACGTGATCGGCCGCCACGAGACGCTGCGCACCATCTACCCGCAGGTGGACGGCGCCGCCGCCCAGGTGATCGTGACCGCGGCACAGGCCATGCCGGATCTGCGGCCGGTCACCGTCACGGCCGAATCGGTGACCGAGCGGATCGCCGCGCTGGTCACCACCGGCTTCGACGTGACCACCGAAGTTCCGTTGCACGCCAAGCTGTTCCGCGTGGAAGGTTCGACGGAATCCATGGGCGGCGGCGCCGCCGGGATCGAGCATGTGCTCGTCTTCGTCACCCACCACATCGCCGCCGACGGCTGGTCCATGGGCCCGCTCACCCGCGACGTCATGGTGGCCTACGCCGCCCGCGCCGCCGGCGTGCAGCCCGGCTGGGCCCCGCTGCCGGTGCAGTACGCGGACTTCTCGATCTGGCAGCGCGAGGTGCTGGGCTCCGAGGACGACGCGACCAGCCTGATCTCGGCCCAGGCCGAATTCTGGCGGACCGCGCTGGCCGACCTGCCCGACGAGCTGAACCTGCCCTCGGATCGCCCGCGCCCCACCGCGCAGACCTTCCGCGGCGGCCGGGTGCTGTTCCCGATCTCCAACGATCTGCACCGCGGCCTGCAGCAGATCGCGCGCACCAACAACGCGACCATGTTCATGGTCGTGCACACCGCCCTCGCGGTGTTCCTGGCGCGTCTGTCCGGCACCACCGACATCGCCATCGGCGCGCCCATCGCGGGCCGTGGCGAAGCCGAGCTGGACGACCTGATCGGCATGTTCGTCAACACCCTGGTGCTGCGCACCGAGGTGAGCGGCCAGACCGGATTCACCGAGCTGCTCGCCGCCAACAAGGACAGTGACCTGGCGGCGTTCGCGCACGCCGACATTCCGTTCGAGCGGCTCGTCGAGCTGCTCAACCCGGAACGCTCCACCGCGCGGCACCCGCTGTTCCAGGTGGCGCTGTCGTTCGAGAACCTGCCCGGCGGCTCCTTCGAGCTGCCCGGCCTGAAGGCCGCCGCGGTCGACTTCGAGAACGAGATCGCCAAGTTCGACCTCATGCTCACCCTGACCGAGGCCCCGGCCGACGCGGACGCGGGCATGTACGCCGAATTCGGTTTCGCCCGTGACCTGTTCGACCAGGAGACCGTCGAGGGCTTCGCGGAGCGGTTCGTCCGCCTGCTGTCCGAGATCGTCTCCGCGCCCCGCAAGGCGGTCGGCGACCTGGAGATCCTGGCCGCCGACGAGCGCGCCGACCTGATCGCCCGCACCGGCGGACCGGCCATCGAGCCGCGCACGCTGCCCGAGCTGCTGGCCGACGCCGTCGCCAACAACCCGGTCGGCGAAGCGGTCGCCTTCGACGGCCAGGCCCTGGGCTACGCCGAACTCGACGCGGCCTCCTCGCGTCTGGCGCGGGTGCTCATCGAGCGCGGCGCCGGACCGGAAACCCGTGTCGCCGTGGCCATCCGGCGCTCGTTCGAATCGGTGCTGGCCATCTGGGCCGTCGCCAAGTCGGGCGCGGCGTTCGTGCCGGTCGATCCGTCCTACCCGGCGGACCGCATCGCGCACATGGTCGACGACTCCGGCGCGGTGCTCGGCCTGACCATCGACGCCGAACTCGAGGGGCTGCCGCCGGTCGCCAGCCTGGCCGGCTGGATCTCGCTCGACGATCCGATGGTGCACGCCGAGATCGCCTCGCACTCGGCCGAACCCGTCACCGACACCGAGCGGTGGGGCGTGGTCCGGCCCGAGCACGTCGCGTACGTGATCTACACCTCCGGCACCACGGGCATGCCCAAGGGCGTCGTGGTGACGCACGCCGGTCTGGCCAACTTCGCCACCGAGCAGATCGTGCGCTACCACCTCGACTCCGGTTCGCGCGCACTGCACTTCGCGTCGCCGTCGTTCGACGCGTCGGTGCTGGAGTACCTGCTCGCCATCGGCGCGGGCGGCACCCTCGTGGTGGTCCCGCCGGGCGTCTACGGCGGCGAGGAGCTGTCCGAGCTGATCAAGCGCGAGCGGGCCACGCACGCGTTCATCACCCCGGCCGCGCTCGCCACCCTCGACCCGAAGGGCCTCGACTCCCTACGGGTGCTGGTCGCCGGTGGTGAGGCCGTCCCGGCCGACCTGGTGGAGAAGTGGGCCATCCCGTTGGCGAACGGCACGATTCGTGCGTTCCACAACGGTTACGGCCCCACCGAGACCACGATCATGACCAACATCAGCGATGCGCTGGTGCCGGGCGATCTGGTCACCATCGGTGGCCCGATCCGCGGTATGCAGGCGCTGATCCTGGACGCGCGGCTGCGGCCGGTGCCGGTGGGTGTCGCGGGTGAGCTGTACCTGTCGGGTATCCAGCTCTCGCGCGGCTACCACGACCGCCCGGGCCTGAGCGCCGAGCGGTTCGTCGCCAACCCGTTCGTGGCGGGCGAGCGCATGTACCGTTCCGGTGACGTGGTGCGCTGGACCCCGGAGGGCCTGGTCGAATACGTGGGCCGCAACGACTTCCAGGTGAAGGTCCGCGGTTTCCGTATCGAGCTCGGTGAGATCGACGCGGCGCTGGCCTCGCACGAGACGGTCGACTTCGCGGTCACCGTGGGCCACAAGACCGAGGCGGGGGCCACCATCCTGGCGGCCTACGTGCTCCCGGTCGCGGGCCGCAGCATCGACATTCCGGCGCTGACCGAGCACGTCTCGGGCCGCCTGCCGGAATACATGGTGCCGACCGCCATCACCGTCCTGGACGCCATCCCGCTGACCCCGGTCGGCAAGCTGGATCGCCGGGCGCTGCCCGAGCCGGTGTTCACCGCGCGCGACTTCCGCGCTCCGGTCACCGAACTCGAGGCCACGCTCGCCGAGGTCTTCGCCGACGTGCTCGGCGTGGAACAGGTGGGTGCGGACGACTCGTTCTTCGCCCTCGGCGGTGACTCGATCCTGTCCATCCAGCTGGTCTCGCGGGCCAAGGCGCGCGGGATCAAGTTCTCGCCGCGCGACGTGTTCGAACAGCGGACCGTCGCGGGCCTGGCCGAAGTGGCCACGCTGGGCGGCGACAGCGCGCAGGAGAAGCTGGCCGAACTGCCCGGCGGTGGAGTCGGCGACATCCCGCTGACGCCGATCATGCACGCCATCCTGTCGAGCGGTTCGTCCTACGAACGGTTCTCGCAGACCATGCCGCTGCGCCTGCCGGACGGCATCACGCGACCGGTGCTCGTCGGGGCCATCTCGGCCCTGTTCGACCACCACGACGTGCTGCGGTCGCGCCTGCGTGGAAACGCCTCGGACGGCTTCGAATTCGAGGCGCTGCCGCGCGGCGCCGTCGACGTCGACGCGCTGGTGCACCGGGTCGAACTGGCCGCGGACGTCTCCGACGAGGAACTGACCCGCCGCGGCAGCGTCGAATTCGACGCCGCCCTGGGCCGACTGGATCCGGCGAACGCCGCCATGGTGCAGTTCGTCTGGTTCGCCTTCGCCCCGGAGGGTTCCGACGAGGCCCGCGTCCGCCGCGACGTGCTGCTGATCGTCGCGCACCACATGGTGGTGGACGGCGTCTCCTGGCGCATCCTGATCCCGGACCTGGGTCTGGCCTGGTCGCAGGTGGCCTTCGAGCAGCCGATCGCGCTGCCCGAGACCGGCACCTCGCTGCGACGCTGGGCGCACGCACTGGTCGAGGAATCGCGCAGCGAGGCGCGGGTCGCGGAACTGCCGTTCTGGCAGCGGGTCACGGAGACCCCGGACCCGCAGCTGGGTTCGCGGGCCTTCGATCCGAAGGTCGACACCTTCGACACCGTCGAGCGGATCGAGGTCAGCGTTCCGGCCGAGGTCACCGACGCCGTTCTCACCGCTGTCCCCGGTCTGTACCGCGGCGGCGTGAACGACGGCTTGCTCTCGGCGCTGGCCATGGCCGTCGCGCGCTGGCGCGGGGAGACCACCGGCGGCTCGGCGCTGATCAAGCTCGAGGGCCACGGCCGTGAAGAGGAGATCGTTCCGGGCGCGGACCTCTCGCGCACGGTCGGCTGGTTCACCGCCGCCTTCCCGGTCCGCCTGGACCTGAACGGCGCGAACCTCGACGACGCGTTCGCGGGCGGAAACGCCCTGGGCGACATCGTGAAATCGGTCAAGGAACAGCTGCTCGCCATGCCCGACAAGGGTCTGGGCTGGGGTCTGCTGCGGCACCTCAACCCCGACACCGCCCCGCAGCTGCGGGACGTCGGCCAGATCAGCTTCAACTATCTGGGCCGCATGTCCGCGGGCGAAGCGCCCGAGGGCATGGCCGAGATCGGCTGGGTGCCCGTCGACGACCTGGGCCGCCTGGACGGCGACATGGACGCCGACATGCCCGCCAACGCCACCCTCGACATCAACGCCATCGTCACCGACGGCGAGGACGGCCCGCAGCTGGGCGCGGCCTTCTCCTACCCGCGCGGTCTGCTGGAGCGCGAGCGGGTGCAGGAGTTCGCCGACCTGTTCGTGGCGGCGCTGACCGCGCTGGCCGCGCACGCCGAGCGGCCGGAGGCGGGCGGTCTCACGCCGTCCGACCTGCCGCTGGTCCGGGTCGCGCAGTCCGACATCGAAATCTGGGAACGGAACTACCCCGCCCTGGGCGACGTGTGGCCGCTCTCGCCGCTGCAGTCCGGTCTGCTGTTCCACGCGCTGCTCACCCAGAACACGGTGGACGTCTACACCATTCAGACCGTGCTCGACCTGAGCGGTGTGGTGGACGTGGACCGTTTGAAGGTGGCCGCGCAGGCCATCCTCGACCGGTACCCGAGCCTGCGGACCGCGTTCGTCACCGACGCCGACGGTCAGGCCCACCAGGTCGTGCTGGATCGCGTGGAAGCGCCGTTCCATGTCATCGACCTGACGGATCTGCCCGAGGCCGAACGCAATCCGCGCATGCGGGAGATGATCGAGGCCGATCGCGCCGATCACTTCGACCTGTCCGCGGCGCCGCTCATGCGGTTCACCGTGTTCCGGATCAGCGACGACCTGGTGCACCTGGTCATCACCACCCACCATATCCTGGTGGACGGCTGGTCCATGCCGCTGCTCATGCAGGACCTGCTGGTGCTGTACGCGGTGCGCGGCGACGCGTCGGTGCTGCCGCGGGTGCCGTCGTTCCGGAACTACCTGGCCTGGCTGGCCGGACGGAACCGGGACGAGTCGATCGAGGCGTGGAAGCGCGCCCTGGCCGGGGTCACCGAGCCCACCCAGCTCGCGCCGGCCGCCACCCGTGACGAGAACTACGAGATCGGCCGCTACACCGTCGACATCGACGCCGACCGCACCCGCGCGCTCACCAAGCGCGCCGGGGAACTCGACGTCACGCTGAACACGCTGATCCAGACCTCCTGGGCGGTGCTGATCGGGCGCCTCACCGGGCGCAGCGACGTGGTGTTCGGCGCCACCGTCTCCGGCCGCCCCGGCGACCTGCCGGGCGTGGAAGCCATGGTGGGTCTGTTCATCAACACGGTGCCGGTGCGCATCCGGGTCGACGATCGCCTGACCATCGGCGGGCTGCTGCGGCGCGTCCAGAGCGATCAGGCCGACCTGCTCGAGCACCACCACATCGGGCTCACCGAGATCCTGCAATTGGCCGGCGCCGGAGCGGAATTCGACACCATGATGGCGTTCGAGTCCTACCCGGTGGACAAGGACGCGATCGCGGCCGCCAGCTCCATCGACGGCATGTCGGTCAGTGGTGTCGGTATCAACGACAACACCCACTACCCGATGAGCCTGGTCATCATGGCGGGCGAGACCATCGACATCTCCATGCGCTACCTGAGCAGCCGGTTCACCGCCGACGAGGTCGTCATCCTCGCCGCGCGCTTCAACCGGATCCTGGACGCGCTGGTCGGCGACGCCGACGGCCTGGTCGGTGACATCGACATCCTCGATGCCACCGAACGCGCCCGCATCCTCGCCGAAAGCGCCGTCACCCCGGCCGATTCCGCGGCCGACGCGGCGCGGGTGGGCACGGCGACCGTGGCCAACGTGCTGGCCGAGGTCGTCGAGGAGGACCCGCAGGCGCCCGCCCTGCTGTCCGGCGGCGAGGAGATCGCGTACCACGTCCTGGACCGCCGCAGCTCCCAGCTGGCGCGTCTGCTCATCGACCGCGGCGCGGGCCCCGGCGACGTCGTCGC
Organism: Nocardia sp. NPDC004151; assembly: GCF_042874235.1. Classification (NCBI taxonomy): domain Bacteria; kingdom Bacillati; phylum Actinomycetota; class Actinomycetes; order Mycobacteriales; family Nocardiaceae; genus Nocardia; species Nocardia sp. NPDC004151. Next base: position 354,433 of record NZ_JBIAMR010000003.1, read on the forward strand.
CGTCGCCCTCCCGCACTCGGTCGACGCGGTCGTGGCGGTCTGGGCCATCCAGAAGGCCGGTGCCGCGGCACTGTTCGCCGACACCCTCTCCTTCGGCGACATCCTCGCCGCCGGAGCCGGTTTCGGCATCGCCCTGGAACCCGCCGCCAGCTCGGTCCGCTGGCTGGTCCCCTCGGACCCCAAGGTCCAGGCGGACCTGACCGCCCGCCCGGCGCACCCGGTCTCCTACACCGACCGAGTCCGCCCGCTGTCCGAAACCGACCCGGCCTTCATCTACCGCCACGCCGACACCTGGGCCACCCTCACCCAGTCCGAGGCCCTCGACCGCGCGGCCACCCTGCGCGCCGACCACGAGATCGACTACGAGTCGACCACGTACACCACCGCATCCACCGGCACCGCGGCCATCGACGAGTTCCTGTCGTCGTCGACCGCGGGCGCGCTCGCCGTCCTCCCCACCGGCGACATCCCCGCCGACCTGGAAGACGGCGAGGTGACCCACTGGTTCACCACCGAGGCCGACCCGGCGGCCGAAGCGGGCGACGAAATCCGTGTCATCCCCAGCTAGCGGCAACTCGCCGGTGACGAACGAACAAATGTTCGTCACCGGCGAGTCGTCTGCTGAACCGAGCTAGCCTCGACTTCGCCGGCGGTGGTTTCGGACTTCAGCTGCGAATCAGGGGGTGTTTGCCTTGGCGATGCCGGAACAAGAGCTGGACAATTCGACTATGCACGTGCCCGCTTCCGATCACTGGACCGCTGCCGATCTCGACCATCTCCCCGAGAACGGACTCAGATACGAGGTCCTCAATGGTCAGCTCGTCGTGAACGCCGCGCCCAAACCGATCCACCAGCGGTTCGTTTCCGTGCTGGGGAGAATCCTGGAGGAGGCGCTACCCGAAGGGCTCTACATGATCCCTGGTGTCGGCGTCCTGATCGGTGACGACGAGCCGATTCCGGATCTGCTGGTCTGTGCTGGGCCGATCGCGTGGGATGACCGGGGGATACCTGCCGCGCAGGTACAGCTCGTGGTGGAGATCGTCTCGAGGTCTACCGCCGCGATGGATCGCCGGATCAAACCGGACCTCTACGCGGACGCGGGAATCCCCAACTATTGGCGGCTGGAGACCGCTCGTTTCAAGGGCCAATTGCCCGGCGAGGAACTGCCGATACTGTTCGCCTACGCGCTCGCCGACACCGGAGAGTACGAACTGGTGCGGCGCGCCGCCACGGGATCCAAGGTCGTCATGCAGCGGCCCTTCGAAATCGCTTTCGACACAGCGAGACTCCTGCCCTAGCCGCGGTCCGGGCGCGGGTTCGTTGCGCTGTGAGAGCCGCTCGCGATAACTCGTTGAACAGCGGGTTCGGACGTATCGTGGGCAAGGCGCCGTGGGGGCGCGCGCGAAGGAGGGGCTGTGACGACCAATGGGCAGATGGCGCTCGAGCTGAGCGGGCTGTACAGGAGATTCGGCGGGCCCTGGGTGGTCGAGGGCGTGAGCCTGGCGGTGCCGCCCGGGTCGTTCTTCGGGCTGGTGGGGCCCAATGGCGCGGGGAAGACGACCACCCTGTCGATGGCGGTGGGGTTGTTGCGGCCGGACCAGGGGCTGGCGCGGATCTTCGGGCACGACGTGTGGGCGGACCCGGTCGCCGCGAAGGCCGTGGTCGGGGTGCTGCCCGACGGGATGGCCTTGCCGGAGCGGCTGACCGGGCGCGAGCTGTTGAACTTCACCGGGCTGCTGCGCGGGATGGACAAGGCGACCGTGGTCGGCCGGGCGGACGAACTGCTGCACGTGCTGGAGCTCGACGGCGCGGAAAACACTGTGGTCGTGGACTATTCGGCCGGTATGCGAAAGAAGATCGGGCTGGCCACAGCGCTGCTGCACGCGCCGAAACTGCTGGTATTGGACGAGCCGTTCGAAGCCGTGGATCCGGTGTCGGCGGGGACCATCCGGACGATCCTGCAACGGTTCGTGGCCGCCGGGGGATCGGTGGTCCTGTCCAGTCACGTGATGGCCCTGGTGGAATCGATCTGCGATCGGGTGGCCGTGATCAACCGGGGCCGCGTGGTCGCGGGCGGCACCCTCGCCGAGGTCCGTGGCGACGGGACCCTGGAGGAGGCGTTCGTGCGCCTCGTCGGCGGGCGGGTCGGCGGCGAGGAGGGGCTGTCGTGGTTGGCGTCCTGATCCGGATGCGGCTGCGCATCATCGGACGCAGCCTGCGCGAGACCCGGTCGGCGCTGAACTTCGTGCTGGGCAGCATCTTCGGGCTGCTGGCGGCCCTGTTCACGGCGCTCATCATCGCCACGGGACACGAGAGCGTACACGGCGGCGTGACCATCGCCGCGGCGTTGTTCGGGGCATGGACCCTGGGCTGGATCTGCGGGCCGGTCGTCACCGGAACCAGCGACGAAACCCTGCAACCCGAGCAGTTCCGGTTGCTGCCGTTGACGACTCGGGAACTCGCCTACGGGCTCGGGGCCGCCGCATTCGTGGGACCCGCGCCCATCGTCAACCTCATCGCCTTCGGCGGGCTGGTACTGCTGGGAGCTCAGATCGGCTGGGCCGCAGCCGGAATCGCGGCGCTCGGCGCGGTCCTGCAACTCGTGTTCGTGGTGCTGCTGGCCCGCGTGGTGGTGGCCTGGCTGGGCGCGGCCATGCGCTCCCGGCGCGGCAAGGATCTGGGCGTGCTGTTCGCGGCGCTCATCGGGTTGGCGTACTACCCGCTGAACCTGCTCATCACCACGGCCGGGCCGAAACTCGACGGCGACCGCGGCGGCCTGTCCATCCTGCTGCGCTCGGTCCCCTCGGGCTGGGCCCCGTACGCCGTCGAGGCCGCCTCCCGCGGCGACTACCTGCTCGCGCTGCTGGCACTGCTGGGTCTGGCCCTGCTGTCGCTGGTGCTGTGGCAGTCGTGGGCGGTGCTGCTGGAACGCCGGCTCACCACCCCGCCCGCACCCGAGGCCCAGATGGTCGACACCGGCGGCGGCCTGCTCGACCGCTTCCTGCCCACCACTCCGGTCGGCGCGGTGGTCGCCAAGGAACTACGCACCTGGTGGCGGGACGGCCGCCGGCGCGCGGCCCTGATCCCGCTGCTGATCATCGGTTTCGTGCTGCCGATCTTCCTGTCGGTCCGCAACGGCGGTAGCGGGACCATCGCGTTCTCGGGCGCTTTCGTGGTGTGGCTGGCCACCATGTCCAGTACCAACCTGTACGGATTCGACGGCACGGCGGTCTGGCAAACGCTGGTGACGCCGGGCGCGGCCCGGGCGGACGTGCGCGGCCGGGCCTACGCCTGGGCTCTGCTGGTCGGGCCGGTCTCCGTGATCTCCACGCTCGTCCTGCCCGGCGCGCTCGGGCTGGCCCACCTGTATCCGTGGGCGATGTCCACGCTGCCGGTGCTGTTCGGTGTGGGTGTGGGGGCCGTCGTGTACCTGTCCACCCACGCCGCCTTCGCGCTGCCGCCGCAGCGCGGAAATCCGTTCGCGGGCACCGGGAACCCCGGCTGTATGAAGATGCTCATGCAGCTGGCGGTGGGCGTGGTGCAGCTGCTGGCCGCCGCTCCCGCCCTGGCCATCCTGGGAGTCGGTGCCTACCTGCACAATTCGCTCGTGCAATGGGCTGCCCTGCCGGTCGGTGTGCTGCTCGGTGTACTCGCCGCGCTGCTCGGAATCCGCTTGGCGACCACCCGATTGGCGGAGCGGGGTCCGGAACTGCTGGCCGAGGTGAAACCGCGCTGACCACCGCTACTCACCCCGCCGCCGATCATCGGCCCGGAATCGGGTAGCGCACTGAGGCCCTGGGGGAAGCGGGATTACGCGGACCGGGCACCCGCCGGGGCGTCCACCAGGGACAGACCGTCGCCCACGCGATCCCGAAGGCCCGCGCGGATGATCCGGTCGACCCGGAACCGGGCTGCGGCACAACGCATCACGGTTCCTCCGCCGCCCCGACCCGCTCCTGCAATCTGATGACCCGCGAGATCGCCATCGTGCAGCGCAACGACGTGGAACAGAACGCCCGCCTGTTCGCCCTGGTCAACGCCGCCCTTGCGGGAACCGCGATCCGGTGCGGGGACGACGCCGCCTTCGTCGGCACGACCTTCCGGACCATCGTCGGCTACTACGCCGCCGCCGACGGTCCCGAAAGCCTCACCGACGATCTGTGGGTCGCCGGGTTGCGGCAGGATCAGGCCGCCGGACCGCGCGTGCCCTGAAAAGCGGGCGGCAGCGCGGTGAGATCCACCGTCTCCGCCATCGCCCGGGCTCCCGCGTCATTGAGGTGCATGCCGTCGCCGCCGTCGAGGTCGGGACGGATGAAGTCCGGCCGGGCCGGATCCTCCACCGCCGCGGCCACATCGAAGACGGCGTCGAACACGTCGGTGCCGCGCAGCCACTCGTTGACCACGTTCCGGACCGGAACGCCGTCCTCCAGCGAGAGTCCGGGGTAGATCGCCCCGGCGAACGGCCCGATGGTGTTGGCGTACACCGGAAGTCCGGCCGCGTGGGCCCGCTCGGCCAGCACGGTGAACCCGGCGATCAGCGCCTCGGCGGTGGCGGTCCCGGCCAGGATGAGGTCGTTGATGCCGAAGTTGGCCCACACGGCCGCGACCCCGGGCACCGACAGCACGTCCCGCTCGAATCGGGCCAGGCCGTGCTCGCCGATCTCGTCGGTCAGCAGCCGGTTGCCACTGATGCCCTGGTTCACCGCCCACCCGGCGGCCAGCCGCTCGTTGAGGACATCCACCGAGCGCCGGTTGGCGGCGTGGGTGGAACCGACACCCTCGAACCAGGAGTCGCCGAAGGCGACCAGCACCGGCACGTCGGCATCGACAGCGACGTCGATGCCGGTGAGGAAGAACCGCAACGCGGTCTCCTCGGCATCGGACGGTGCGGCGTCGCCCGTCCGATCGCCGGCGCTGATCCAGCTCGAATCCATCGGGAACTGGGCGAACGCGGGTCGAGTCGGCTCCGGCAGGTACACGCTGACCGCCAGTTCCGCGCCCGCCTCCACCGGCAGCTCGACCGGATCGCTGACCAGATCGGCCCCGGCCGGGATCCGCGCCGATGCGGACCCCGCGAACCGCACCTCGCTATCGGTCTCCGCCACGATCTCGCCGCCCGCCTTGCGGAGCGCGACCCGGGCCGCCCCGATCACCAGGTCCTCGGTTCCGTACCGATTGGTCAGCCGGACCCGCAGGCTCGACCCGCCGCCGGCCACCCGCACCACCTGGCGGACCGTCTCGTCGACGAAGTCCCGCGGCTCGGCCAGCTTGATCTCCTCGGCCGGATTCACCAGCGGCGCACGGAATCCCGCTGCCCAGTGCTGTGTCGTCATGAGAACCTCCATTTAGTTGCGGTGCGGAATATTGCGCTGACAACAAGATAGCGCATTTGTTCCGCGTGTCAACTATCCCCAGCGAAATCATCTGGTTTACGCTGGTCGGCGTGGATCCCAAGCATCTCTTCGACGACCCCCGGCTGACCGCCGTCGGCCTGCTCTACGAGGCCCACGAGGGGCTCATCGCCCGGCTCGAGGAGACCTGGAAGAGCAATGGACTCTCCGGTCTCGACCTCAATGCCCTGATGCGCCTGAGTCGCTCACCGGGTCGCCGGCTGCGCATGACCGACCTGGCCACCCAGACCGGCTTGTCCACCAGCGGCGTCACCCGCCTGGTGGACCGCCTGGAACGCAACGGCTTCGTGCGCCGCGAACCCGACCCCGCCGACCGCCGCAGCTCCTATGCCGTCCTCACCGCCGCCGGGGCCACCCGCGTCGCCCGCGTGCTGCCGGCCTACCTGGACGGCATCGACCGCTGGTTCACCAGCCTGCTCACCCCCGCCCAGCTCGACGACCTCACCGCGAGCCTGCGCGTGATCCGCGACGCCACCAATGCCGCGGCCACTCAGATCTCGGAATGAGCCGACATTCCGCACAACCGTCGCGGCGGGCGCGCAGGCGGTAACTTGCGAACCGCAGGGTGTGTCTTCTTTGCGGTGAGAAAGTGGGACGGAATGACGACCGAACGTGCGCTGGTCATCGGCGGCGGTGGTGTGGCGGGGATTTCCTGGGCGACCGGCATCGTCGCCGGGCTCGCCGACGCGGGGGTGGATGTGACGGGGGCGGACCTGCTCCTCGGGACGTCGGCGGGGTCGAACGTGACCGCGCGGCTCGGCAGCGGGACCGAGCTCGCGGAACTGGTGCGGCGGCAGGTCGATCCGGCGGTGCAGAGCCGCGAGATCGTGCCGTCCATGGAGAAGTTCGCCGGACTCTGGGAGACCATGACGGCGATCATCGAAGAGACGCAGGGGGATTCGCCCGAGCGGCGGCAGCGGATCGGGGCGCTCGCGCTGACCGCCGAGACTGTCCCCGAAGCGGACCGCCGGGCCGTGATCGAGACCCGGCTGCCGGTGCACGCGTGGCCCGCCCGCGACCTGCGCATCGTCGCGGTCAACGCCGAGACCGGGGAACCTCGGGTCTTCGACAAGGACTCCGGGGTCGCGCTGGTCGACGCCGTGCTGGCCAGTTCGGCGGTGCCCATGGTGTGGCCGTGCGCCACCATCGACGGGGTGCGCTATACCGACGGGGGCGTCCGGACCTCGGTGAACGCCGACCTCGCCACCGGCTACGCCCGGGTGCTGGTGATCGCGCCGATGCCCGACGAGGAGCTCGAGGCCCAGGTCGCGGGACTGGTCGCGGACGGGGCGCGGGTCGAGGTGATCGCGCCCGACGAGGCGGCCACCACCGCCTTCGGACTCAATCCCCTCGACACCGCCACCCGGGTCCCGTCACTGGAAGCCGGTCGCGCCCAGGGCAAGTCGGACGCGGCGCGGATCGCCGCGCTCTGGCAGGACTGATCGAGCGGGATCGGCCTCAGCCGACGGCGCCGGCCGCCAGCGCCGCCTTCCAGCCGCCGTATTCGCTGATGTCCTTGGCGGATTCGGCGGCCGCACCGGCGCAGCCGAAACCGGTGTGCCAGGTGCCGTCGGCCAGCTCGACGGCACCGAGCTGCATCGGGGCGGGCAGATTCGCGAGGAAGCGGCCGAGGGCGGCGGGGGAGAGCAGCCAGCGCTCCCCGGCCACCGCGACGCCGGATTCGATCGCGGCGACGCGAGTTACGGCCGGTTTGGGCGGGACCGTGTCGAGCGCACCGAGGCGGTAGTGCGGGGCGGTCTCGACCGGGCCGCCCCAGCGGGCGCCCAGCTCGATCAGCTGGTGTTCGAGGGGCTGTCCACGCAGATGCGCGCCGAAGACGATCAGGTCCTGCACGGGCGCGACGGCCGTCGGCCAGCACCGGTCGAGCGGCGTGCCGGTGATCAGCGCGGCGATATCGATCGCGACGGCGTCCTCGAACGCGCGGGCCAGCACCGTCACCCCGAAGTGCGGCTCCTGGGTGGGGACCGCCACCGCGCACAGGTCGAAGAGGTTGCAGAAGTTCGTGTACGTGCCCAGCCGGGAGTTGACGCCGATCGGGTCGGCGGCGACCTCGGCGATGGTCGGGTGGACCGGCACGGTCGGCGTCAGCAGCACGTCCGCGCCCGCGAGGCTCGCCATGGCGGTGGCGCGCAGGCGTTCCAGTGCGGCGAGATCGGTGACCAGCCGGTGCGCGGGCAGGTCGCGGGCGGCCCGGATGATGGAACCGACTGTGGGATCGGCGGATTCGGGATGCGCGTCGACGAACTCCCCGACCGCGGCGTAGCGTTCCGCGACCAGCGCGCCCTCGTAGAGGAGCTTCGCGGCGGCCAGGAACGGCGTCGGATCGATTTCGACAATGGTCGCGCCCGCATCGCGCAGCGCCGCGACCGTGCGCTCGACAGCGGTGTGCCACCGCGGATCCAGGTCCGGCAGCGTGCCGAAGACGGCCACCACGGGCTGGGGCGGAGCGGCCAGGCGGGTGTCGGCGGGCCACGGGCGGTCCCCGGCCCCAGCGGCCATCACCCGCATGGCGCGGTCGGCCAGGCTCAGGTCGGCGGCGAAGATCGTCACGCAGTCGTAGGACCGGCACGCGGGCACCACGCCCGCGGTCGAGATCACGCCCACCGTCGGCTTGATGCCGACCAGGCCGTGCAACGCGGCCGGGACGCGTCCCGAACCCGCGGTATCGGTGCCGATGGCGATATCCGCCTCGCCCGCGGCCACCGCCACCGCCGAGCCGGAACTCGAACCGCCCGAGACGTATCCGGGCCGTAGCGGGTTCTCGACGACGCCGTACGGCGAGCGGGTGCCGACCAGGCCGGTGGCGAACTGATCGAGATTGGTCTTGCCGACCACGACCGCGCCCGCCGCCCGCAGCGCCGCCACCGCGGGCGCGTCCCGCTCCGGGGTGTAGGCGAAGTCGGGACAGGCCGCGGTGGTCGGCAGTCCCGCCACGTCCACATTGTCCTTGACGGCCAGTCGCAGCCCAGCCAGAGCTCCCGCGGCGGAGGCGAGGTCGGCGGCCACCTCGGCATCGTCGCGGCGGTGAATCCACGTGGTCATTCGTGCTCCCGGATCAGGTCGGAGTGGTGGGATCGGGTCAGGGCGTTTCGGCGAGTTCGCCCGCCTCGCGCCAGGAGTTGCGTTCGGCGGTGAAGGCGTCGGCTTGCCGGGCGCGGAAGTCCGCGATGGAGGCGGCGTTGTCGGCCAGGAACTTCCGGTAGTCGACGAGCCGGAACTCGCCGTCCTCGGCCAGCAGTCGCCCCCGCCCGGCGGCGGTGTCGGCGCGCAGGTCGAGCAGCTCCTCAGGGCTCACCGGATACCAGCTGATCCGGTCGAAATAGCGCAGCAGCCACGGGTCTTCGCCGATCCCGCTGGACCGGTGGTTCCACACCTGGGTGGTGCGGCCGACGAACTGGTAGCCGCCGGGACCCTCCATGCCGTAGATGCACAGGTACGCGCCGCCGATGCCGACCGCGTTCTCCGGCGTCCAGGTGCGGGCCGGGTTGTACTTGGTGGTGACCAGCCGGTGCCGGGGGTCGGTGGGGGTGGCGACCGGCGCGCCCAGGTAGACGTCGCCGAGGCCCAGCACCAGGTATTCGGCGGCGAAGACGGTGTCGAAAACCTCGTCCACGGAAGCCAATCCGTTCATCCGGCGGATGAACTCGATATTCCACGGGCACCACGGGGCGTCGGCGCGCACGCCGTGCATGTACCGGGTGATGGCCTCCCGGGTGGACGGGTCGTCCCAGGACAGCGGCAGGCGCACCGTGCGGCTCGGGACCACCAGCCGGTCGGCGGAGGGCAGGTCGGCCTCCACCTCGGCCAGCAGGTCCAGCAGCTTGCGGGTGGGCAGGCGATCGGGATCATTGCGCACCTGCAGCGACCGGACGCCCGGGGTCAGCTCGGTGATGCCCGGTTCGGCGCGTTCCAGCAGCGCCTGGTGCAGGGCGTGCACGCGGGCGCGCAGCTCCAGATCCAGTGTCATATCGCCGTATTCGACGAGCAGGCCGTCATTGCCCGCACGGCGGTAGGTGACGGCGGTGTCCGCGCCGTCGCGGCGGGCCAGCACGCCGTCGTCGCCGTCGCCGCCGGTGGACAGCACCACCGGCCAGGCGGCGCGGCGCTCGGCTCCCAGTTCCCGCAGCGACGCCGCGCGTTCGGCGCGCACCGGCACGAAGCGCACGCTGTCACCCGGGGTGAGCTGGCCCAGCTTCCAGCGGTCGGCGGCGACCACGGTGACCGGGCAGACGAACCCGCCCAGGCTGGGGCCGTCCGGGCCGAGCAGGATCGGGGTGTCGCCGGTGAAGTCCAGCGCGCCGACGGAATACGCGGTGTCGTGGATGTTGGAGGGGTGCAGGCCCGCCTCGCCGCCGTCCAGGCGCGCCCACTGCGGCTTCGGCCCGATCAGCCGGACACCGGTCCGATCGGAGTTGAAATGCACCTCGTAGTCGGTGCCGATGATGGTGTCGAAGTCGGCGCGGGTGAAGAACTCCGGCGCACCGTGCGGGCCCTCGGTGACCGCCAGCTCCCATCGCCGGGTCAGCACCGGCTGATCGTCGCCGGGCACCCCGGCCGTCACCCGGCCCGCCGGGCCGAGCTCGAACCCGTCGTCGGCCGCCAGCGCCCGCCCGGTACCGCCGCCGAACTTGCCGAGCGTGAAAGTCGAACGGCTGCCCAGGTATTCGGGCACCTCGATTCCGCCGGCCACCAGGACGTAGCACCGCATGCCCGGTCCGCGCACCATGCCGACATCCAGCACCCCGCCCGCGGGCACCAGCACGCTGCGCCACTGCCGGACCGCGCGGCCGTTCACCGTGACCGGCGCCGGCGCGCCCGTCACACACACCCAGGTGTCGGTGTCGAAGCGCAGCGCCGGACCACCGAGCGTGCACTCCAAACCCGCCGCGCCCTCGGGATTCCCGAGCGCCCGATTGCCCAGCCGGAACGACAGGTCGTCCATCGGGCCCGATGGCGGCACGCCCACGTGCCAGTAGCCGACCCGGGCGGGCCAGTCCTGTACCGTCGTCTGCATGCCCGGGCGGACGACCCGGAAAGCCGGTGCGGGGGAGGAGTTCTCGGTCACGGCGAGATCGGGGAGCACGGCCGTCATCGGGTCACCACCATGCGGACGGGCGTCGGGTCGAAACCGTTGCAGGGATTGTTGATCTGCGGGCAGTTGGAGACCAGCACCAGGGTGTCGATCTCGGCGCGCAAGGTGATGGTCTTGCCGGGCGCGGACAGGCCGTCCACGATGCCCAGCGTCCCGTCCGCCTCGACCGGAACGTTCATGAACCAGTTGATGTTCGAGACCAGGTCCCGTTTGCCCAGCCCCCACTTCAGGCCCTCGGCCAGGAAGTTCTCCACGCAGGCGTGCTGATGGCGGGTGTGGTGGCCGTAGCGCAGGGTGTTGGACTCCTGCGAGCACGCGCCCGCCACGGTGTCGTGATTGCCGACCTCGTCGGCGGCCACCGTCATCAGCGGGGTCCCCGCCTCGGTGAGCAGCACGCTGCCGGTCGTGAGGAAGATATTGCGCTGCGCGGTCACGGTGGCCTGGGCGCTGTAGCGGTCGGCGTGGTCGGCGGCGTTGTAGAGCAGGCAGTCCACGGCCTGATTGCCGTGCAGGTCGATGATCTCCAGCTGCTCCCCGGCCCGGACGACGGCCGACCAGGGGGCGCGGGCGGGGACGGTCTCGTCGAGGACCACGATGCGGTCGGTGGTGGTGATCATGCGCGGACCTCCAGAGTGCGTGCGTGCCAGTCCTGTTCGGTGTTCTCCACCGCGCGCAGGTATTCCGGATCGGAGTCGGGGGGCAGGGCGAGGTCGGTGGGCGCGGCCCAGGCCACGACCTCGAGCGGGGTCACCGGCGTGGGATCGAGGGGGTGCTCGGCATTGGCGATCAGCAGTGTTACCGGCAGGTGGATCAGCAGGTCGACCGCCGCGCCCGCGCCCGCGCCGCCGGTGCCGGTCAGCGCGCCATCGGATGCCACGCGCACGCCCCGGAAGAACGACACCGTCGGACCGATGTCGCGGGGGTCCAGTCCTTGCTTGACCCCGGCCATCTTCAAGCCCTGGCGTGCGGCGGGCGACGGCCCGCACAGGGTGTCGTGCTGCCCGGAGGTGTCCGTGAGAACGGTGGCCAGCACCCGGCCCTGATCCGACAGCAGCGGATGGCCTTCGCCCGGGTACGCCTGCCACGGCACCTTCACCGTGTCCGCGACATTCAGCCGCTCCCACGGTGATTCGGCCCGCAGCAGCAGGACGTGCGCGCACGCCCCACCCTCCGGGTCGGACAACCGCACCCGGGTGCCGCGGGCCAGCACGACATTCGCGTAGCCGCCGGCCGGAATGCGCTGGGCGAAGGTGACGGTCGCGGCGTCGATGTCGGCGGGCAGACTCGGTCCGTGGCCGGCGGCGGCCGCCGCCTGCGCGCGGGCGTGATCACGCGCTCCGGTCGTATTCGCTGTGGTCATTACTACTCCGTTCCTCGGGGGTCGCCGGAATCCCGGCCGTGGTCGGCTCGGCGCTCGCGCCACCGGCGGTAAGCCCGGCGCAGCAGGTCGTCGAGCACCATGGCCAGTTCCGGGCGACCGTGCAGACGTGGGTCGGGTTCCGGCGAGATCATCGGGATGCCCTGCGGGTCAGGCGATCTGGGCGACCGGCTCGGTGACCGGTACGCGGGCGGGCGTCACCAGCCGGTGCACCACCGCCCCCACCGCCAGCGTGACCACGACGAACAGCGGTGCGGCCCAGAGCATCCACCAGCCGCCACCGCTGGGGGTGTAGACGGCGCTGCGCGGCCAGGCCAGGTTCACCGCCATGGCGACGCCCCAGACGACGGCCAGCGCGTTGATCGCGATGCCGTAGCGGCCCAGCGCGAAGAGCTTGGTGCCCGCGGCGTCACCGGCCACGTCGGCGGGCCAGCCCTTGATCCGGCGCACCAGCAGCGGCACCGTCACCAGCAGGTAGGCGAGGTAGAGCATGACGATGCAGACACTGGCCAGGGTCGCGAAGATGGCCGCGTTGCCCAGGTTCAGCAGCAGCAGGCCGATGCCGAGCACGCCGATCGCCACCGCGGGCCACACCGGGGTGCCGAAGCGGGGGTGCACGGCCGCCAGCTGCTTGGAGAACGGGAGCCGCTCGTCGCGGGCCATGGAGAACAGCAGTCGTGAGCCCGCCGTCTGGATCGCCAAGGTGCACACCGTGATCGCGCAGGCCACGCACGCCAGCACCACCTTGCCGGGTGTGGTGTCCAGCTTGGCCTCGATCACGTACGCCAGGCCGCCGCTCGCCAGTGAGCCGTCGGACAGGCTCGGGGCGGCCATCAGCGCGCCCAGCAGGATGAGTCCGCCGCCCAGCGCCGATACCGCCAGTGCGGACAGGATGGTGCGCGGCGCCACCTGCCGGGGGTTCTTGGTCTCCTCGGAAAGCTCACCGGCGGAGTCGAATCCGACCATCACGTAGGCGGCCATCAGTCCCGAGGCCAGGAACGCGGCCCAATAGGGCCCTGCCGCCGCCTGATCGGTGTGGGTGACCACGCCCGGGCCGCGATCGGTGTGGGTGAAGAAGACCGCGATCACCGCGAGCACGCCGATGATCTCGATGGTGACGCCGAGGGAGTTGATCCGCGCCATCCAGTCGATGCCGATCACATTGATCAGCGTGGTGAGCGCCAGCAGCGCGCTGCCCAGCAGCACCGCGTTCGAGGCCCCGTCGCGGGAGGTGAGAGCGGTATCGGTGCCGATCAGCTGGAAGCCGGACCAGATGGTCGGCAGCACCACCTGCAACGCGATGGCGGCGGCCGCGGCGGTCACGATCTGCGCGATGATCATCATCCAGCCCGCGAACCAGCCCACAACCTCCCCGGCCAGGCGGCGCGACCACTGATAGATGCAGCCCGAGATCGGGTAGCGGGCGGCCAGTTCCGCGAAGTTCAACGCCACCAGGAACTGGCCGGCGAAGACGATCGGCCAGGTCCAGAAGAAGGCCGCGCCTCCGAAGGAGTACCCGAAACCGAAGAACTGGAAGATCGTGGTCAGGATGGAGACGAAGGAGAAGCCGGCCGCGAAGGAGGCGTAGCGGCCGAGTTTGCGGTGCAGCACCGGCTGATAGCCGAAACGCGCCAGATCGGTGCTGTCGGCGCTGGTATCGGGACCGGTCGGGGAGCCCGGGGTGAGGGCTTCGGCGGAGGCAACCATGGGCGGTGAGTCTTTCCCGAGGCGAATATCTATCGATTGAAAGGTTTCCATCCGCGATCGCCGCTCCGGTGACGCCGATGTATCGGGTGCGTGGCCCGCCGTAACTTCTGCATTGCCGGTATTTCTATCAAGTGACAGGAACCTCACCCGCCAGGTCGCGGTGGCGGTAGGACAGAATGAAAAGGTGACCCAACTCGGACCCGGCCGGCCCAGGCTCGAACCGCGTCGGCGCGCGGGCCAGACGCCGCGTGCCGAAATCCTCGACGCCGCCGCCGAATTGTTCACCAGCCACGGGTACGGAAACACCTCCACCCGGGCGGTCGCCGACGCCGTCGGCATCCGGCAGGCCTCGCTGTACCACCACTTCGCCGCCAAGGACGACATCCTCGACGCGCTGCTCGCCGAAACGGTCACCGCACCACTGGAATTGGCGGGCACCCTCGCCGAACGTCCCGAACCCGCCGCCGTGCGGCTCTACGCGCTGGCCTGGTTCGACGTCAGTCAGCTGTGCGCCGGCCGCTGGAACCTCGGCGCGCTGTACCTACTACCCGAGCTGCGCAGCGAACGCTTCGCCCGCTTCCGGGAACGCCGCGACGAACTGCGCGGTCATTACGAGACCCTGGCCGCCGCCGTCATCGCCGAGGCCGCGACGGGCGCGGTCGCCGGCGCCGAACGACTGCCGTTCCGGCTGGTCGAATCGGTGATCAATATGCGCTCCGACGAGGGCGCGGCGCCCGAGTACGCCGAACAACTCATCCCCGACGCCATCCTGCGGCTGCTCTGCTGGACCGGCCCGCTCGCCGAGAACCGGCTCGCCGCACTCGAATTGGCGCGCGAACTGCGCCCGGCGGTACACCGGGCGCCGTCGAACTGAGCCGGTCGGCTCAGGACTTGCCCTTCGAGGTGCCCCACTTCAGGCCCCAGCCGTAGGCCTGATCGACCGCCATCTTGCCCCAGAACTTGCGGCCCTCCGGCGGCCGGATGAACCGGCCCTCGCGGCGCACCACCAGCTCGCCGCCGATGTTCTCGATCAGCGCCAGCACCATCTCGCGCGAATCGTCCTGGCAGCCGCCCACTTCCATCTCGATCGGCGGGGCGTCGCGCGGGAACAGGGTCGCGGTGGCGTGCACGCCACGGAAATCCTGGGCGCCCTCGTAGATCGAGGCGAACACCAGGACGCGGCGGAAGGCCGCGGTCTGGTCCAGATTGATGGCCAGGTTCTCGCCCGTCGCGCTGCCGCCGGTGCGGTCGTCCTGATCCAGCGCGATGAACGGCGGCTTGGTGAGATTGCCGAACGTGTCCAGCGCGCTGACACAGCCGCGGGAACCGTCCGTCAGCTCCCAGAAGGCGCACAGGTCCAGATCCAGGCCGCCCTGCGCGCGTTTGCGCCCGAACAGGCCACCCGAACTCGGGACCGACCAGTTCAGGTTGACCCGCATGATGCCGCCGGTCGCGCCCGCCTTGGTCAGCGAGACCGCGGGGGCCTCCTTGGTCAGCGAGATCTTGGCCAGGTTCACCCGCGCCGCGGGCGCGGGCGGCGGCCCGGGAGCGAACTGCTGTGGCGGTGGGGGCGCGAATTGCTGCTGTGGCGGTGGGGGCGCGAATTGCTGCTGCGGCGGTGGGGGCGCGAATTGCTGCGGCGCGGGCGGGGGAGTGAACTGCTGCGGCGGCGGTGGCGGCGCGAACTGCTGCGGCGCGGGCGGCGGTGTGAACGGTTGCGGGGGAGCGGCCGGCTGCGGCGGAATCGGCTGCGGGGCGGGCGCATCGTCGACGGTGATGCCGTAATCGGTTGCGAGTCCGGCGAGTCCGGAGGCGTAGCCCTGTCCGACCGCGCGGAACTTCCAGCCCCCGTCGCGGCGGTACAGCTCACCCAGCACGAACGCGGTCTCGGAGGTGGCGTCGGCGCTGTCGAACCGAGCCAGCTCCATCCCGCGGGCATCCACCAAACGCACGTGCAGGCCCCGGAATTGGGCGAAGGTGCCGCCGTCCGCGGAGGCGGCCAGCACGATGCTGTCGATCTGCGGCTCCACGCGCGGCAGATCCACCGACAGCGCGTCGACCACCACGGGTCCGGGCTGCTTGCCCCGGTGGTGCACGGCGCCGGAGGCGTGCGCGGGCTGGTTGTAGAACACGAAATCGGCGTCCGAGCGGACCCGCCCACCGGCCAGCAGCAGCGCGGAGGCGTCGGCGTCGGGGACCCCGGGTCCCGATTCCCAGCCCAGTTCGATCCGAACCTCGGAGGCCGCCACCGGAACGTTGGAACCCTTCATCATCGACACGATTTCCAAGTTATCCGATTCCGGCATGCACCGTTCCCCCTTTCCGACCGGCTAATGTTCAGCTGTCCAATACCCTCGGCCTACACTGATCAACGGACATTTCGCGCATAGATGGCTAACTGAAACATCGGCGTCCACGGACAACTGTTCAGCGGCGGGAGCGACGGATGACGGAAATTCGGCCCGATCTGGGGCGCAAGAAGTGGATCACCCTCGGCGTCTTGGCGCTGGGCCTGGGCATGGTGGTGCTCGACGGCACCATCGTCTCGGTCTCACTGCCGGTCCTCATCGACGAGCTCGGTCTGAATTTCACTCAGGCGCAATGGATCAACAGCATCTACGCGGTGGTCCTGGCCGCGCTGCTGATCACCAGCGGCCGGCTCGGCGACCGGCTCGGGCGGCGCACCATGTTCGCCGCCGGCGTCATCGTCTTCCTGCTCGGCAGCCTGCTCGCCGCGCGGGCGCACAGCGCGGGACCCCTCATCCTCGGACGCGTCATCCAGGGCATCGGCGCGGCGGGCGTCATGCCCGGCACGCTGGCCACCGTGAACGCGCTGTTCCGCGGCCGCGACCGTGCCATCGCCTTCGCGGTGTGGGGCTCGGTCATCTCCGGTGTCGCCGCCATCGGGCCGCTGCTCGGCGGTTGGCTCACCACCTACTTCACCTGGCCCTGGATCTTCCTGGTGAACATCCCGCTGGGCATCGTGGTGCTGATCGGGCTGGTGCTGTTCGTGCCCGAGACCCGCACCGGCAAGAACGCGCCCGGCCTGGACGTGGACGGATTCCTGCTCAGCGCAATGGGTTTCGCGCTGCTGGTGTTCGCGCTCATCGAGGGCCAGACCTACGGCTGGTGGAAACCGCTGCGGGAGTTCCCGATCGCCGGATGGAAATGGCCGGTCAGCGCACCCATCTCACCGATCCCGGTGCTGCTGGTGCTGGGTGTGCTGGCGCTGTACCTGTTCGTGAAGTGGGAACAGCATCGCCATCTGATCGGACGCTCCGCGCTGCTGGATCCCGCGCTGTTCCGGATACCCAGCTTCCGGTGGGGCAATATCACCGCGTTCCTGGTGGCGCTGGGCGAATTCGGCCTGCTGTTCGTGCTGCCGCTGTTCATGGTGAACGTGCTCGGGCTGTCCACCCTCGGCGCGGGCTACGTCCTGGCCGCCATGGCCGTCGGGGCGTTCCTGGCCGCGGGGATCGCCGAAGGGCTGGTGCGGCGCTACGGGCCGGTGCGGGTGGTGCAGCTGGGCCTCGCCTTCGAGGTCGTCGCGGTGGCCCTGGCCGCGCTGTTCGTCACCCCGCACATCTCCGGCTGGTGGCTGGCCGTGCTGCTGATCGGGTACGGCATCGGGCTCGGGATGGCCTCCGCCCAGTTGACCGGGACCGTGCTCGCCGATGTGCCGCCGCGCAATTCGGGTCAGGGCTCGGCGACCCAGAGCACGGTGCGGCAGGTCGGTTCGGCCTTCGGTACCGCGGTCGTCGGTGCGTTGCTGTCCGCGGCCCTGGCGCACGATCTGCCGAGCCGCCTCTCGGCGGTCAAGGATCTGCCGCCGAACGTCGCCGACACCCTCGCCACCGCCACCCGGGAATCCGCGGGTGGCGCCATTCCCGGGGTGCGCGAGCACGGGGGCGGCGCGGCCATCGCGGACGCGCTGAGCCGGGCCTTCACCGACTCCACCCGCACCACCCTGCTGGCCGCCGCGTTGTTCCTGCTGGTGGGCCTGGCCGCGGCCACCCGCATCCCGAACCGGCCCTACACGGGGACCGCCGACAACGTGCCGCCCGACGACTCGCGCGCATTGTCCGACGGCACCGGGGACGATCAGAACAGCTGACGGTCCCGGCGCGGGCCGGACGAACGGGTCGACGTCTCCGGTCACGTCATACCGGTTCCCGGGATCAGTCGATCAGGCCGAGCGCGTGCAGGTGCTGGAAGACCAGCAGCGAACCGGGAGCGACCTCGTCCATGGCGGCGTACTCGGCGAGGGTGAACCAGCGCAGTTCGGCGATCTCGCCCGAGGGCCGCGGCTCCTCGGTGAGCTCGCCCAGGAAGCAGGTCATGTGCAGGCGGGTGCCGGGCGCGTGCCCGTACGCCTCGGCCTCGAACACGCCCAGCTCGCTCACCCTGGCCGTGCCGACCCCGAGCTCCTCGCGAATCTCCCTGTGCAGGGCCGTCTCCGGGGTCTCGCCCGGATCGATCTTGCCGCCCGCCATGTAGAAGACGGTCTTGCCGTCGGACCGGGTCTGCAGCATGCGGCGGTCCCGGATGTGCGCCAGTGCCGCGGTACGAATCACGGCACCCACCCTAACCGGGTACCGATGCGGGCCCGCCGGGGATCACCGCGTGGGCGGGGCGATCTTCCAGTACTCCTGCAACGCCTCGGCGATCTCCGGCAGGATGGTCACCGGAATCCGGCGCTGCCGCAACATGGTTCGGATCTCGGTGATCTGCTCGCGCTTGCGCTGGTCGTAGGCGCCGGCCACCGGGCGGTGCACCGGCGGGATGGACAGCAGCACCAGCTCCCGATGCGGCTCGTCGCCGTCGGTCAGGTCCAGCGCCAGCGTCCAGCGGCCGTGTTCGTCGAGCGCGAACCGCGCCGCCACCACCCGATCCCACGCCACCGTGGACGTGCCCCACGGCGTCCGGCGCACGATCGCCGCCTCGGTCAGCTCCACCCCGTCCCGCCCGAACAGCAGGATCAACAGTCCCACCGCGGCGGCCGCCCCGAAGAACAACCCCGTGAACACCCGATTCGGCCCGAAGACGCCGATCGTGCCGGCGCAGACCACCGCGACCAGGAACACGCCCGCCACCGCGTAAGCGGCAATCCGGCGTCCCGGCACCACGCCCGCCCGCACCATCGCTCATCGCCTCCCGCAACCGACTGCGCGTCACCGTACCCGTCCCCGGTCCCGGGTGCCCGGCGATCTCGACACCGGCGCTGTCGCCGACCTAACCTACGGTGCCCACTCCTACCGCCTCCGGCGGTGTGGGTCAGCATTACCCGAAGGAGCGACCCATGGTGCCAGCCGTCGATCTCGAACGCCGGTTGGGCGACCTGATCGAGGAGTACGGGGTACCCGGTGCGCAGGTCGCGGTCCTGTCCGGCGGCCGGATCACCGACGCGGCCGCCGGGGTCCTCAACACCGCGACCGGCGTTGCGGCGACCACCGATTCGGTGTTCCAGATCGGCTCGATCACCAAGCCGTGGACCGCGACCCTGATCATGCAGGCCGTCGCCGAGGGCCTGCTCGACCTCGACGCCCCGGTACGCCGCTACCTGCCCGAATTCCGGGTGCGCGACGCGGCCGCGGCCGCCGCCATCACCGTCCGGCAGCTGCTCGGCCACACCTCCGGCATCGACGGCGACCTGTTCCTCGACACCGGGCGTGGCGCGGACGCGGTCGCCAACTTCGTGCCCGCCATCGCCGACGCCGGGCAGGTGCACCGGCCCGGCGCCATGTTCTCCTACTGCAACAGCGGGTACGTGCTGCTCGGCCGCATCCTGGAAGTGTTGCGCGGCAAGCCCTTCGACACGCTGCTGCGAGAACGGCTGGTGACGCCGCTCGGACTGACCCGGGTGGCCGCCGACGCCGACGAGGCCATCCTGTTCCGGGCCGCGGTCGGGCACACCGGATTCGAGCCCGGGACCGGTCCGCTGCCCGCGCCGGTGTGGGCGCTCCCGGCCTCCAATGCCCCGGCCGGAGCGCGGCTGGCCATGTCCGCGCGCGACCTGCTGGGATTCGCCCGGCTGCACCTGTCCGGCGGGCGCGCCCCGGACGGAACCGCCGTGCTCCCGGAATCCGTGGTCCGGGAGATGACCCGGCCGCACATCGAGGTGCCCGATATCGGCTACGGCACCCACTGGGGACTGGGCTGGCAGCTGTTCGACGCCGCGACCGGGCTGTTCGGGCACGACGGCAGCACCCTCGGCCAGAACGCCTTCCTGCGCGTCGCGCCCGCCTCCGGCGTCGCGATCGCCTTGCTGGCCAATGGCGGGAGCGCGTTCGCGCTCTACCGGGACCTGGTCGAGGACCTGCTGTGGGAGCACGCGGGCATCCGGCTGCCCGCCCGCCCGGTGCCCCCGGCCCACCCCGAACCGGTCGACGCCGCCCGCGTCAGCGGCCGCTACCGCTCCGCCATGTACGAGCACGCCATCGACGTGGACCCCGACGGACGCGCCTGGCTCTCCACCAAACCCCTCACCACGGAGGCCGCCTTGGTCGCGGTCCCCGACCGCATCGAAGTGCTGCACCTGCGGCCCGACGCGCTCATCGCCGCCCACCCGATCCGCGGCCGCCACACCGTGTACGGCCTGATCAACGGCGACGGGCACGCCGGGACGCGCTACCTTCACACCAGCCGCGCGATGCCCCGCCAGCCCTCCGAGGAGCGCTCATGAAGTTCGTCCTCTTCTACGACTCGGCCCCCGACTTCGCCACCACGGCGCCAACCTGGTTCGAGGCGCACAGTGCCCGCTGGCGCGAATTCGCCGACCGCGGCGAACTCCTCATGATCGGGCCCTTCTCGAACGCCGAGAGCGACGGCGCCATGGCCATTTTCACCACCGAGGAGTCCGCCCGCCGGTTCGCCGAGGGCGATCCCTTCGTGCTGCACGGCGTGGTCAGCGCCTGGCGTGTCAAACCGTGGCGGGAAGCGCTCGTCTGAGCGGTCAGCTCAGCTCGGAGCCGGAGGCGACCACGACACCGTAGAGGTCGGCGATGGTGGCCAGCGCGCTCTCGTGCAACTGGGCGGCGCCGACCTCACCGGCGGCCGACCGCAGGGGACGGGCGGCGGACGCGTCGGCCACGACCGTCGGGCGATTGCCGCGCAGGAAAGCGCCCTCGGTGGTGAAGGTGACGCACATGTGGGTCATGAAACCGGCGATCACGACGTTCTCGTGGCCCGCCGCGTCCACGTGCGCGGCCAGGTCCGTGCCGACGAAGGCGTTCGGAACCGTCTTCACCACAACGGGTTCGCCGTCGATCGGGGCCACCCGGGGATGGATGCGGCCGATCTCGTCGGTGATGTCGTAGGGCGTGCCCGGGCCGCCGTCGTTCACGATGTGGATGACCGCCGCGCCGGCGGCGCGGGCTCGGGCCAGCAGATCGGCGGCGGCGTCGAGGGCGGGCTCCCAGCCGGTCAGCTCCATCACGCCGCGGGTATAGGTGTTCTGGTAGTCCACCAGGATCAGGGTGGCGTCGGCCAGGGTGGCGGGGGTCTGATCGAAGCCGCTGAGGTCGCGCAGGGTCTGGGCGGACATGGGATTTCCTCCGGTCGTGTCGTCGTCCGCGCCGCCTGGTGCGGGGGACGTCGTCCACGCTATGAGCCCGCGGGCGTGTCGGAAATGTCATGTAACCTGCAAATCCGGACATTGCCGGAGGCGGACGGAGGACCATGGGCGCCATCGAACGATTCGTGGTCATCGTGCTGTTCGACCGCGTCGACCTGCTCGACGTGACCGGACCGCCCGAGGTCTTCGCGCTGCTGCGGCGAGAGATGAACGGGGAGACCGGATATCGCGTCGCGCTCGCCGCGGAGACCCTCGACCCGGTGACCACCTCGGCGGGCGTGCGGGTGTTGCCCGACATCACCTTCGCCGAGATCGGTGACCGCGGCATCGACACCCTGGTCGTGCCCGGCGCGGTCGACGTGGACGCGGACGGCCGGGTGCGGGCGCTCAGCGAACCGGCCGTGGTCGAGTGGGTGCGCAGACTCGCCGGACAGACCCGGCGGGTCGCCTCGGTGTGCGTGGGCGCGCACATTCTCGCCGATGCCGGACTCCTGAACGGCAGACGCGCCACCACGCACTGGTCCACCGCTACCCAGCTCGCCGCCGAGCACCCGGCCATCGAGGTCGACGCCGACCCGATCTTCATCCGCGACGAGAACGTCTGGACCGGAGCGGGACTCACCGCGTGCCTCGACCTGGCGCTCGCCCTGGTCGCCGACGACTTCGGCGACGCCCTCGCACTGCGGGTGGCCCGGCAGCTGGTCATGTTCCTGAAAAGGCCCAGCGGACAGAGCCAGTTCAGCGTGTCACTCGAACCCATCTCGACCACGCGGCGCATCGACGACCTGCGGCACTACATCACCCGCCACATCGGCGACCAGCTCACCGTCGCCGGCCTCGCCGCCGAGGCGCATGTCAGCGAACGGCAGCTGACCCGCATCTTCAAGACCGACCTCGGCACCACCCCGGCCGCCTACATCGAGTCCGCGCGCGTGGAATTCGCGCGCAATCAGCTCGAGACGACCGATCACACCCTGGAACGGGTGGCGACGCTGAGCGGTTTCAACACCACCGACACCCTCACCCGGGCCTTCCGGCGCACGCTGGACACGACGCCGACGGAGTATCGAAACCGCTTCCGCATCACCTGATCACGCTTCGAGCGCGACCGCCGCCTCGGCCGTGTACACCAGGAACGTCAGGCTCTCCTGGAAGTACAGCTGCACCGTCTCCGCGTCGTGGGACAGATAGCCGATCGACAGGTCCTGGCCCAGCTGCAGATCGAAATCGCCACCGCGCGTGGACAGTACGAACGCGCCGTCGATGGCCGGCGCCCAGATGATCTCGCCGTCGATGAGCCGCTCGATGTGCGTGCGGATCGGGTGACCGTGATCGGAGGTCTCGCTGACCGCGGTGTACAGGTCTGCCGACAACAGCACCGAATACGGGCCGTCCACACCGGCCAGCCGCAGCTTGCTCAGGGCCTGCGCGACCGCTTCGGGCGCCAGGCGCGCGTCACCGGGCAGCTTCACCGGCTCGCACGAGGTGGCGGCCCGGATGCCCTGGATCTCCGCCGCCGGATAGCCCTCGAAGATCGCGCGGTCCTCCGCGAACGCGATCTTCTTGGCGGCCGCCTTCACCGGGTCCAGGTCGGCGTCCTGGGCTCCGCGTTCCACATTGTCGAGCTCGGTGCGCGAGAGGGTGAACGGCACCCGCAATTCGACCAGCGGCACCACCGCGCGCTGCCGCGCCTGCACCCCATCGCCCGGGGATTCGATCGCCGTGGTGCGGCCGGTGCCGACCGCGGAGTAGTCGACACCGTGCGGTCCCGACAGATCGACCACGCGGCGACCCGCGATGTGCCGCTTGAAGGTTCGCGTCGCCTCCTCCTCGATGGCCTTCCATGCCTCCGAGGTGATCGGCGCCAGTTCGCGATGCAGGTTGTTCATACGTCAGCTCCTTGCCGGTTCGACGATTTCGTAGCTACTCAACGATTTCGCAGCGTCCCGATTCCCAGCGATCCGTTTCCGCGGCCCGCGCCATCGGATTCCGGCGCGGCCGCGACCACCGCCGGGGCGGGCGCGTCGGGCAGCGCGTCGAAGAACTCGGCGGGCGGGGTGAAGAACGAGGTACCGGTGACGGCGGTGGAGAAATCCAGGATGCGGTCGTAGGCGGCGTCCGGGCTGCCCAGGAACATGCGGGTCAGCATGGTCTCGGTGACGGCCGGATCATCGGCGTAGGCGATGTAGTAGGTGCCGAACTCGCCGTCCTGGACCGAGCCGAACGGCATGTTGGCGCGCACGATATTGCCGCTGACGTCCTGGTCGTTCACGGCCACATGGGAATTCGCGGGCTGTTCGGCCGCGTCGAGCTCGTAGTCGTCGAGTTTGGTTCGCCCGATGACCTTTTCCTGCTCGGTGGTCGAGAGCGCCTTCCACGAATCCAGGTCGTGCAGGTACTTCTGCACGGTCACGTAACTGCCACCGGCGAATTCGGGATCCTCGTCCCCCACCAGCGCGGCGGTGACGGCCAGCCCGCCCTCCGGGTTCTCGGTGCCGTCCACGAAGCCGAGCAGATCGCGCTGCTCGAAATAACGGAAGCCCACCGTCTGATCCACGATGGTGCCCGCCCCGGTCAGCCGCTCGGCGATCTTCATCGCCAATTCGAAACAGGCGTCCTGGGTTTCGGCCTTGATGTGGAACAGCAGGTCGCCCGGCGTGGCCGGAGCCTGGTGCTGCTCGCCCGGGTAGCCCGGAAACTCGTGCAGCTGTGCGGGTTTCGGCCCCGCGAACAGGCGGTCCCAGGCGGCGGACCCGATGCTGGTGATGCACGCGAGGCCGGATCCGGGCACCCGGAAACCGACGGAACGCCGCAACCCGGGCAGATCTGCGAGCAAATCCCGCGTCACCGCCTCGCCACCCTCGTCGATGGTCACGACGAGGAAGATGGCTGCCGGCGTGAGCGGGTCGAGGATCGGCTGTGGCTCACCCATGGCAACCACCCTAGGCCCTACCACCGGCCGCCCGCCTTCCCGGTACGGCCCGCACGGCATTTCGGCTCGGGCGGCTACTTGGCGACGGTCAGAAGAAACGCCACGTCATCGATGGCTTTCACACTGTGACGGGCGTTCGGAATGACGATTAGATCACCCGCCGAGCCCTTCCACTCGTTGGCGCCGCTGATCAGCACCAGCACCCCGCTGATCACCATGAGCGTCGCCTCGCCCGGATTCTCGTGCTCGGCCAGCGTTTGTCCGGCCGTCAACGCGATCACCGTCTGCCGCAGCGAATGCGCGTGG
Source organism: Nocardia sp. NPDC004151 (assembly GCF_042874235.1). Taxonomy (NCBI): domain Bacteria; kingdom Bacillati; phylum Actinomycetota; class Actinomycetes; order Mycobacteriales; family Nocardiaceae; genus Nocardia; species Nocardia sp. NPDC004151. The sequence goes on from NZ_JBIAMR010000003.1 coordinate 378,853, forward strand.
CCGCCGTAGATGGTCGACGAACTACGCCCGCTCGAGGCCGTGGCGGCCAGCTTCAGCTGCTGGCGAGCAACCGCGGTCAGCGACTTCTTGTCCATGGACTGCCTTTCGCCGGGGTATCGCTGAGTATGCCGGACACACCCGGGGCGCTCGGCGGTTTCGACGCGGTGTGTGCGGGAATTGCCGGACGAGGAATCCGACCGTTATCCGCGCGGGCGGGTATAACGACGGAATCGATAGCGCAGACCCGTCGACGACTCACGCCAATCGGCCGCCTCGGCCCGCCACTGCCGGTCGATCGCCGGCGCGACAGTATCGCCGTCGATCTCCGCGTCGATCTCGGTGACCATCAACTCGGTCGCGAAAGGCATTGCCGCGCGGTAGATCTCACCACCACCCATGACCCACACCGACTTGTCGCCGGTCATCTCCAGCGCCTCGGCCAGCGAACCCGCGCGCTCCGCGCCGTCCACCGCCCATTCCGGCTGCCGGGTCACGACGATATTGCGGCGGCCGTCCAGCGGACGGAAACGCGCGGGCAGCGAATCCCAGGTCTTGCGGCCCATCACCACCGGATGGCCGAAGGTGACATCCTTGAAATGCGCCATGTCCTCGGGCACCCGCCACGGAATCGTATTGTCCCGCCCAATGATTCCCCGCGTCGTCTGCGCCCAGATCAGGCCGACGGTTCTGCTCACACCGCCACCGGCGCCTTGATGGCCGGATGATGCTGGTAGCCTTCGATTTCCACGTCCTCGTATTCGTAGTCGAACAGCGAGGGGGCGGGACGCAGGTGCAGTTTCGGGAACGGGTACGGCTCGCGGGTCAGCTGCTCGCGCACCTGCTCCACGTGATTGTCGTAGATGTGGACGTCGCCACCGGTCCAGATGAACTCGCCGGGCTGCAGTTCGGTCTGCTGCGCCACCATCAGGGTCAGCAGCGCGTAGCTCGCGATATTGAACGGCACGCCCAGGAACAGGTCCGCGCTGCGCTGATACAGCTGGCACGACAGCTTGCCGTCGGCCACGTAGAACTGGAAGAAGGCGTGGCAGGGGGCCAGGGCCATCTTGTCCAGCTCGGCCACGTTCCAGGCCGACACGATGATGCGGCGCGAGTCCGGGTCGGTGCGCAGGGTCTGCAGCACCTGCGAGATCTGATCGATGTGGGTGCCGTCCGGGCTCGGCCACGACCGCCACTGCACGCCGTAGACCGGGCCCAATTCGCCCTGCTTGTCGGCCCATTCGTCCCAGATGGTGACGCCGTGCTCGCGCAGCCAGCTCACATTCGAGTCACCGCGCAGGAACCACAGCAACTCGTAGACGATCGACTTGAGATGCACCTTCTTGGTGGTGATCAGCGGAAAGCCCTGCGACAGGTCGTAGCGCAGCTGATGTCCGAAGATGCTGCGGGTGCCGGTGCCGGTGCGATCCGCCTTCGGGGTGCCGGACTCCAGCACCAGTCGGAGCAGGTCCTCGTACTGGGTATCTCGGGCGCTCTCCACGCCTGGCAAGCTTACGCACCGTGCGAAAGTTGTTTGTGATCGGAATCGGGGCGGGGGACCCGGACCAGGTGACGGTGCAGGCCATCAAGGCGATGCGCCAGGTGGACGTGTTCTTCCTGATCGGCAAGGGAGCCGAGAAACAGGAGCTCACGGACGTGCGGGCGGCGATCCTGGCCGAACACGTCCAGCATCGGCACACGGTCGTGGAGGTCACCGACCCGCCGCGCGATCGCAGCGTGCCCGCGCGTGGCGCCGACGCCGCCTACCAGGGCGTGGTCGCCGACTGGCACGAGGCGCGCGCCGAACTCCTGGAACGGGCCTTCGCCGGAACCGAGGGTGTCGGCGGCATTCTCGTCTGGGGCGACCCGTCTCTCTACGACAGCACGCTGCGCATCGTCGAACGCGTCCTCGATCGCGGCCGCGTCCAATTCGACTACGAGGTCATTCCAGGCATCACCAGCGTGCAGGCCCTCGCCGCGGCCCACCGCACCGTCCTGCACGAGATCGGCGAACCCCTCCACATCACCACCGGCCGCCGACTTCGGGACGAGGGGCTGGCCGACGGTCAATCCACCCTGGTCATGCTCGACGGCGAATGCTCGTTCACCCAGCTGCCCGGCGACGACATCTACATCTGGTGGGGCGCCTACCTCGGCATGCCCGACGAGGTCGTCATCGAAGGCCCGCTGCGGGTCGTCGAATCCCGCATCACCCGCCGCCGCGCGGCGCTCCGGGAGGCCAAGGGCTGGATCATGGACATCTACCTCCTGCGCCGCTCCCTCTGACGGATCCGGCGCGCGGCTGTCGACTCTTACTGGCGGAGCGTGGCCGACATCAAGATCGGGTCCATGGGTCACACCATGCCCGGCTATACCGTCGAGATCCTCGGCCTGGACTCCGACGATCCGGCGCCGGTCGGGCGGCCCGGCCGGGTGGCCATCGCGACCTCCAGTCCACTGCTGCTGTTCCGTGAGTACCGCGACGCCCCCGAGGCCGGCGCCGCCCGGTTCACCGCCGACGGCCGGTGGTACCTCACCGGCGACGTCGCCTCCCGCGACGCCGACGGCTACCTCACGTTCGCTTCGCGTGACGACGACGTCATCCTGATGGCGGGCTACCGCATCGGCCCGTTCGAGGTGGAAAGCGTTCTCACCGAGCATGATTCGATCTCCGAGGCCGCGGTCATCGGTGTCCCCGCCGAACTGCGCGGCGAGGTGCTCATCGCGGTCGCGGTCGTCACCCCCGGAATCGACCCCGACGACACCCTCACCACCGACCTCCAGCACCTGGTCAAACGGAAACTGGCCGCCCACGTCTACCCCCGCCGCATCCACTACGTCCCCCGAACTCCCCAAGACCCCGAGCGGCAAGGTCCAGCGCTACCTGCTGCGGCAGCAGTTCCGCGATTGAGGGCGAACCGCTGGCCGCGCTGAATCCCGGGGGTGTCGGCGGGGACGGCTAGGGTGGGAGGCGATCATCCGGGTCGGCAGGCCCGGATGGATGCCTCGGGGATTGGAGGAGATCCGTTGCCCGAACTACCGGAGATAGTGGCGCTCGAGCAGTTTCTGGCCGAGCATGCGGTGGGGGCGGTGGTCGGCCGGGTGGACGTGGCCGCGCTGAGCGTGCTCAAGACCTTCGATCCGCCGGTGACGGCGCTGCCGGGGCGCGATGTCACCGGGGTGGGGCACTGGGGCAAACACCTCGGAATGGATTGCGACGGGCTGTGGTTGATCACGCACCTGTCCCGGGGCGGCTGGCTGCGGTGGATCGACGAACCGGGAGCCAGTCCACCCAAGCCCGGCAAAGGTCCGCTCGCCCTGCGCGTGCACTTCTTCACCCCCGAAGGGGCCACCCCCGCCTTCGATCTCACCGAGGCGGGCACCAAGAAACGGCTCGCCGTGTGGATTACGGCCGACCCGCTCTCGGTGCCCGGCATTGCCCGCCTGGGACCGGATGCCCTCGCGGTGAGCGAACCAGAATTCGCCGAGATCCTCGGCGGCACCTCCCAGCGGGTCAAGAACGCCCTCACCGATCAAACCCTCATGGCGGGCATCGGCAACGCCTACTCCGACGAAATCCTGCACACCGCAAAGATCTCCCCCTTCGCCAACTCCGGCACCCTCAACCCCCGGCAGCTGACCGCCCTCTACTCCGCCATGCGCGCCACCCTCTCCGACGCGATCCTGCGCTCGGTAGGCCAGGACGCCGCCCGCCTCAAGGGCGAGAAACGCTCCGGCTTCCAGGTCCACGCCCGCACCGGCCTCCCCTGCCCGGTCTGCGGCGACACCGTCCGCGAAGTCTCCTACGCCGACAAGTCCTTCCAGTACTGCCCCACCTGCCAGACCTCCGGCAAGATCCTCGCCGACCGCCGCATGTCCCGCCTGCTGAAGTAGCGGGGCTAGACCGCCGCCGTCTCGGTGCAGCGGTCCAGTACATGCGCCGGAATCTCCACTCCCGCTTCTAGATCGGCGGCGGGAATCGGGGCGTCGAAGACCTCGCGGAGGGGGAGGACGCCTGCCCAGACGCCGCCGGCGGCGATGTCCTCGGGGGTGTCGCGGGGGCCGCCGGTGCGGATCTTGACCGAGGCCTCGGTGAGGTCGACGGCCAGGACCAGGGTCGCGGCCATCTCCTTCTTGTCAGGGGAGCGCACCGAGTCCCACGCGCCGGGGGCGGCCTGGTCGACGATGACGCGGAGGGCGTGCATGCGTTCTTCCGGGTCGGTGAGTTCGGTTGGCCGGGCGTGGATTACGGCCGATCGGTAGTTCATGGAGAAGTGCATGGCGGAGCGGGCGTAGACGATGCCGTCGACGTGGGTGACGGTCAGGGAGACGTCGCCGGTCATGGCGGCGCGCAGGTTGCCGGCGCCGGTGGAGCCGTGCAGATAGAGGGTGCCGCCGTCGCGGCCGTAGATGGTGGGGATGACCACCGGGGCGCCGTGCAGCAGAACACCGAGGTGGCAGAGCAGGCCCGTGTCGAGAATGGCGTCCAGGTCGGCGCGGTCGGTACTGCCCCGCTCCTTGGACCGGGTGAGGCTGCTGCGCGGGGTGGGTGACAATGAGGTCCGGGTCGTCGCTGTCTCACTCATATGACCAGTTTCGGCCGGGAATTGGCATTGTTGAATAGCCAATTCTTCGGAAGATCCACAGACCACTTGGGGGGTTCGTGCCGTTCACGCTGGCGCATCCGGCGGCCGTGTTGCCCTTGCGGCGGGTCTTGTGGTTTCCCGGGCTGATCGCCGGGAGCATCGCGCCGGACCTGCCCTACTACCTGTGGACGGGTGTGGACGGTTCGGTGACGCATGTGCCGTGGGGGCTGCCGGTGGACGCACTGCTGGGGACGATCCTGGTCGCGGTCGGCTGGGGACTACGCGGCGCGGTGCAGGGGATGCTCGGCAAGGCGATCGGCGGGAGTCGGCCGGGGGCGGTGGCGGCGGTCGCGGCCCTGATGGTCGGCGCGATGACACACCTGGCGTGGGACGAGTTCACCCACACCGGCGGTATCGCGGTACGGCATTGGGAAGTGTTGCGGGCGGCGGTGATCGGGCCGCATCGGGTGTACAACGTGATCGGGTACGTCTCGTCCGTCGGTGGCATGCTGCTGCTCGCGGGGTATGTGATCGCCTGGTACCGCGGGGCGCGGCCCGTCGACCCGGATCCCCGGCGTGGCCGGCTCCTGGCCGCGCTGGTCGTGGTCGCGGCGGTCGCGGCCCTCTACGCCCGCACCGATCCGATCGCGGGCGTGAGCCTCTACGACTGCGTCCGGCACATGACGATCTACGCGATCACCAGCGCCGGTGCGGTGTTCGTTCTCTACGCCGTCGGCTCGCAGGTCCTGAGGTGTCGAGTGGCATCCTGATATCTACTGTTCGCCGAGATATCAGGAGGCCACTTGCGGGGGAATCGCCTGGTTGACGATGATCTGCCGTTCGCCATCGAGCGGGAGGGACGGGAGCCGCTGGCCGTGCAGGTGGCCGATGGGCTGCGGCGGGCCGCGACCAGCGGGGCGCTGCGCGGGGGTGATCGGCTGCCGTCCTCGCGGGAGTTGGCTGCTCGGTTGGGGGTGAGCCGGACGGTGGTGACCGCCGCCTATGACCAGTTGCACGCGGAGGGGTGGCTGGACGGCCGGCACGGGTCGGGGACGTATCTGACGGCCACGCCGCCGCGGGTGGACGCGCAGGCCGATGGGCCGCAGCGGGTCGATCCGCTGGCCGGGCTGCTGGATCTGGGGGCGGGAGCGCCGTCGATCGAGGCCATCGATGCCGCGGCGTGGCGTCGCGCGTGGCGGACCGCGTCGGATCGGACGCCGGTGATCCGGCGGGATCGGCGGGGGGAGGCCGCGTATCGCGAAGCCGTGGTGGAGCACCTGCTGCGGCATCGAGGATTGGGTGCGGGCAGCGGGGCGACCGTGCTCGCCACCGCCGGAACCAGCGCGGCGGCAGGCGAACTCGCGGCCGCGCTGCTGCGGCCCGGCGATGTGGTGGCGATCGAGGATCCGGGGTATCAGCGGGCGGGCGGCGCGTTCCGGGCGGCGGGCGCGCGCCTGGTGCCGGTGCCGGTCGACGCCGGCGGGCTGCGCGTCGAGCTGCTCCCCGAGCACGCGCGCATGGTGTATTGCACTCCAGCGCACCAGTTTCCGCTCGGCGCGCGCATGCCCGCGGCCCGGCGGGTACAGCTCATCGAATTCGCGCGCCGCACCGGAGCCCTGGTGATCGAGGACGACTACGACGGCGAATTGCGGTACGACACCGCGCCGCTGCCCCTGCTGGCCACCCTCGCCCCGGACGTGGTCGTACACCTCGGCACCACCAGCAAGATCCTCACCCCGACGCTCGGAACCGGCTGGCTGGTGGCTGATCCCGCCGTCACCGAGGCCGTGCTCGCCCACCGCGAACTCACCGGCACCAGCCCCTCGCCCGCCGGACAGCAGGTGGTGGCCGAACTCGCCCGCGCGGGAGACCTCGCCCGGCATCTGCGCCGCCTGCGCCGCGACATGCCCGCCCGCCGCGCGCTCGTCCTGGAGGAACTGCGCCGCCACGGTCTGGAGGTGCGCGGCGACGACGCGGGTTCGCACGTCTACGTCCCCCTCGCGAGCGCGGAGCAGGAGGATCGCGCGATCGCCGCGTCCCGTGCGCACGGCGTCTACCTCGACGGCCTGGCCCGCCACCACGTCGGGCCCCGGCACACGTTCGGCATAGCCCTCGGATACGCCGCCCTGCCCGCGGCGGACCTGCCCGGCGCGGTCCGGTTGGCCGGAAACGCGCTGGCCCGGGTCGTACAGTGGACCGCATGACCGAAAAGGACATCCACGCTCGCATCAAGGAACTCGTGGATCGTGAGCACGAGTTGCGCGCCCAGACCACCGGCGGCGAACTCGACCCGGAGGCCGAACGCCGCCAGCTCGCCGAGATCGAGGTCCAGCTCGACCAGTGCTGGGACCTGCTCCGCCAGCGCCGCGCCCGCCTCGACCAGGGCCGCAACCCCGACGAGGCCCAGCCCAACTCCGCCCGCCAGGTCGAGGGCTACCTCCAGTAGCGGAGTCCCGCGCCTCCGGGACCAGCTCGAGAGCGGTCCTGGACCCGCGCCCGGTCCCGGACCGACCCGTGTGACCTCGCCGCGCGCCGCCTGCAAGGCGTGTCCCGGCCTCGTGAACCGGCCGGTGTCGTCCGCCCTCGGACACGAGGCGGGATCCTCCGTCACGGAGTTGCGGTAGCCGTCCACCGTGGACAAGCGGAGTCTCCGTCCCGCAGTGGCTGGAGCCGCGGCCCCCGGAGGGGGGCGCCGCGCGCCTCGGGGGTGGCGGGAGTCGCCAAATGTGGGGGTCCCGACGCGTAGCCCTGGGAGCGCCCAAGCGTTGGGTCTACGCTTTTCAAATGGTGGCAACCACAGATATCACGACCGCGGACGGTGTGGTTCGCGGAATCCGGGGCCGCCGCGTCTCACGCTGGCGGTCCATTCCCTTCGCCGCGCCGGCGGTCGGCGACTTGCGCTTTCGGGCGCCGCAGCCGGTGCGGCCCTGGACCGGGGTGCGGGACGCGACCGACTTCGGCTACGCCGCAATGCAACACCGTGACGGTGCGCGGATCGGGCCGCGGCAAGCACAGGCGACGGGGGAGGACTGCCTCACGCTGAATGTGGCGGCGCCGAACTCGCCGTCGGGCACACCGCGCCCGGTGATGGTGTTCATCCACGGCGGCGGCTACATGATCGGAACCTCCGCGCTGCGACTGTATTCCGGCGCGCGGCTGGCCGTCCGCGGCGATGTCATCGTCGTGTCGGTCAACTACCGGCTGGGCGCGTTCGGGTACGTCGATTTCGGTGAATACTCCACGCCCGACCGGCAATTCGACTCCAATCTGGGTCTGCGGGACCAGGTCGCGGCCCTGGAATGGGTGCAGCGCAATATCGCGGCCTTCGGCGGTGACCCCGGCAATGTCACCATCTTCGGCGAATCCGCGGGCGCGCACGCGGTGCTGTCGCTCATGGCGACCCCCGCCGCGGCCGGGCTGTTCCATCGCGGCATCGCGCAGAGCGCGCCCGCCGACTGGGCGCCGAGCCAGGCCGAGGCCCGCCTCTTCGCCCGCCGCTGCCTCGACGAACTCGGCATCGACCCCGCCGACGCCGCCAAGGCCCTGAGCACCGCCGGGGCCAATGCCATCCGCAAGGGCGTCGACCGCGCGCTGGCCCGGGTCATGCACGAGCAGCCGGGCCTGTTCCCGGTCGCCCCGGTGGTGGACGGCGAATTCCTGCCCGCCGCACCGGTCGCCGCGTTCGCCAACGGCACCGCGCACCGGGTGCCGCTGATCCTCGGCACCAACCGCGACGAGGCCACCCTGTTCGTGCGTCTCGACGACACCCTGCCCACCACCCCCGACCGCATGCGCTGGCTGCTGCGCCACGTCGACCAGGCCCTCGAGGCCGACGGTGAGGGCCCCATCTTCACCAAACTCGGCCGGACCATGCCGACCTCGGAGGAACGCCTGCACGACGCACTGTCCGACTATGGCGCGGCCGTCGAATCCCGGGTCGCCGCCGCCTATCCCGGCTTCCCGGGCAAGAAGGCCGCCGTCCGGATGGGCGGCGACTTCACCTTCTGGCGGCCCTCGGTCCGGGTCATGGAGGCGCACAGCCGGTTCGCGCCGACCTACGCCTACCGCTACGACTTCGCCCCGCGCGCAGTCCAGGTGAGCGGGTTCGGCGCGACCCACGCCCTCGATTTGATCCCCGTGTTCGGCGCGGTCGACACGGGCATCGGGCGGGCCATGACCGCACTGGGCGGGCACAGCGGATTCCGGTCGGTGTCCAAGCAGTTCCAGGACAATTGGCTGTCCTTCGCCCGCACCGGCGCCCCGCTCCCGGCCTGGCCCGCCTACACCGAGGACCAGCGCGCCACCCTCATCATCGACGCACCGAGCCGGGTCGAATTCGACCCGGACCGCACCAAACGCCTGGCCTGGCAAGGGGTCCGGATTCCGGCGCTCACCTGAGCGGCGTCACCACCGGGTGTACGGCAGGCCGAGCGCGGACAGTTCCGAGTCGGCCAGCGCCGTGAGCGCCGCGGCCGTGGGGACGGCGTCGGGGTCCAGGCTCACCAGCGACAGCGTGTAGGTGTCGGCGATCCGGGTCAGATACCCGGACAGCCGGGTGCGGGGCAGGGCGTCGAGCCGTAACCCGGGGTGGATGGCGCGCGCCGCCACCCCGGTGCAGGCATGCGGCCCCAGCGCCAGCAGCGATTCGGGCAGATTGCCGATATTGGAGCACAGGATGTCCCGCTCGCCCGCGCCCTTGGCCAGCCGGTACGCCCAGCGGTCGGGGATGACCTGGAGCAGTTCCTCGGGAATGCCGCCGGGGCTGGTCATGCGGTGCTCGTAGGCCCGGCGGGCCTGCTGCCGCAAGGACGCCGGGGTGTCGTCGCGGGTGATGGCGATCTCGGTCATGGACATGTCGTTGTCCACGCGCGGTTCGTCGCGGGTGTCGACGGGAAGGCTCGCCGCGATGGTGTCGGGCTGGAATCCGCCGGCCCACAGCATTTTCGCGATCACGTACACGAACAGGCTGTTGGCCGTCCCCGCGTGTGCGACGGCGACGCGATTCCAGTCGCGGGCCGGAATCTGCAGTACGGTCGCGCGGGTGGCCGGTCGGTCACCGGATTTCCTGCCGCCCGATACCGTGTTGCGGTCGGCGTTCGGGACCGGTCGCGCCGGGATGCCGCGGCGCAGCGCGCGAGCGGTTCCGCCCAGCACGGTCGCCCACATGCCGCGCGCGTCGGCCCAATCCGAATGCCCCGCAACGGGAGCCGCGAGCGGAATGCCCGACAGCGCGTTGTCGATGGCCAGGGTCAGTGCCCGCCCGTCGGCCAGGGCGTGCGAGCAGGTCAGCGCGACCAGGCAGCCGCCGTCGTCGAGCCGCGCCGCCGAGAGCCGCCAGCCGGGCCCGGTCTCCGGGTTCAGGTCCTCGCCCTGCCGGTCGGCCCACTCCAGGATCGCGGCGACCGGGATCGGCTCGCTGGTCATGGTGAACGGGTAGGCGGATTCGTTGGGCTGCCAGCGCGGCCGCGCCCCGGGCACCCGGGAGCGGACCACGCGCCGGCCCAGCGGCCCGGTGCGCAGATCGCGGTGCACCCGCCACAGCAGGGCCGGGTGCACGGGTTCGGCGGTACGCCAGAGTCCCTGCAGGACGATCGGGGTGCCCAGACCCCGATGTGACCGCAGGAAGATCTCGTCCAGCACGCTCAGCCGATTCATCGAACGGTTAGCGTACCGATCGGTCCGGCAGTGCGCTGCCGGGCGTATACGGGGCTTCCGCGAGGCGGGCACGCCGTGCCGAGTCGGGCTGTCGCCCCGCCGCTCGCGCGGTCCGCTCCGTCGGCGCCTCTCCGCGCTTCGGCTGCGCTGACTACGCGCTGTCGCCGTGCCGCCCCGCGCCGGCGGCGAAACGCTGGGCGCCGTCGAGCGCGCCGTCCATCAGCGCCTTCATGCCGTGCCGCAGTTCGTTGGAGATCGCCGCCGGCTCCTCGAGTCCGTCCTGCTCCAGCACCGACATCCGGTCCGAGCGCAGGCAGGTCTGCGGCAGCGCCGCCAGCTCGAGTGCGAGTTCCTCGGCGGCGCGCCGGGATTCGCCGTTCGGCACCACCCGGTTCACCAGGCCGATCTGCAGCGCCTCGGTGGCCCCGACCGCGCGGCCGGTGAGGATCAGATCCATGGCGCGGCCCTCGCCGATGACGCGCGGCAGCCGTACCGTGCCGCCGTCGATGAGCGGCACGCCCCAGCGGCGGCAGAAGACGCCGAAGGTGCTGTCCTGCTCCGCGATTCGCAGATCGCACCACAGCGCCAGCTCGATGCCGCCCGCGACCGCGTAGCCGGAGACCGCGGCGATGACCGGCTTGGACAGTTTCATGCGGGTGGGGCCCATGGGCCCGTCGCCGTCCTCGGTGACCTGGTTGGAGCGTTCGGTGCCCAGCGCCTTGAGGTCGGCGCCGGCGCAGAAGGTGCCGCCGTCGCCCCACAGCACGGCGACCGCGGCGGTGGGGTCGGCGTCGAAGTCGCGGAAGGCGTCGGCCAGGGCTTTCGCGGTGGGTCCATCCACCGCGTTGCGGGCTCCGGGGCGGTGCAGGATCACGGTGTAGACGGGACCGTTGCGCTCCACTCGTACTGTCACGAAGCCGACGTTACGCCGTAAACCGGGGGTTGCGTCAAGAAATGAATAGGTGGTTCACTTCTTGCATGGCCTATCGGAGAACACCCGCTGTCCAGGCCAGACTGGACGCTCAGGCGGGATCGATCGTGCGCGCGGCCATGACCGTCCTCTCCCGCGACGGCTTCGCCGGACTGTCCATGGCCGCCGTCGCCGCCGAGGCCGGGGTCGCCACCGGCACCGTCTACAAGAACTTCAGCGGCAAGTCCGAACTCGTCACCGCCGTCTTCCGCGAAGTCGTCACCCGCGAGGTCGACGCCGTCGCCGAAGCGGGCGCGGCGGGGGCCGGCCGCACCGCCTCCGACCGGGTCACCGCGGCCGTCGAGACCTTCGCGGGCCGCGCCCTCAAGAACCCCAAACTCGCCTACGTGCTGCTCGCCGAGCCCGTGGACACCGCCGTCGACGCCGAGCGCCTGCGCTTCCGCCGGGCCTTCGCCGAGACCTACGTGGCCGCCATCGCCGACGGCATCGCCAATGGCCAACTGCCGCCTCAGGATCCGGCGACCTCCGCCACCGCGCTGGTCGGCGCGATCGGCGAGGTGCTGGTCGGCCCGCTCTCCCAGCAGCTCCAGAGCGAGTCGGTGCTGCCGGAACTGGTCGCCTTCGCCCTGCGCGCCCTCGGCGTCCCCGCCGAAGCCCACGGCGTCCCCCACGAATAGGAGTCACCCGTCATGCACACCCACGACGTCTTCAACCAGGTGCCGCCCATCTCCCCGTTCGACAACTCCCGCAACCCCGCGCTGATCGAGGGCCTGCACCGGGAGGGCGCGGGCTGGGCCGAGGCCGAGGTGCGGGAACTGGGCGTGCTCGCGGGCGGGATCGAGGCCCAGGAGTGGGGCCGGATCGCCAACGAGTACCCGCCGGTCCTGCACACCCACGACCGCTACGGCCACCGCATCGACGAGGTGGAATTCCACCCGTACTGGCACAACCTGATGGATGTCGCGGTCACCCACGGCCTGCACGGCGCGCCGTGGCGCGACGACCGGCCGGGCGCGCACACCGCCCGCGCCGCCAAGTTCTTCACCTGGGGCATCGCCGACGCCGGGCACATGTGCCCGATCTCCATGACCTACGCGGTGGTGCCCGCGCTGCGCCACAATCCGGAATTGGCCGCCGAGTACGAGCCGTTGCTCGCCTCGCGCACTTACGATTTCGGCCTGCGCGAGCCGTCCACCAAGGCCGGTCTCATCGCGGGCATGTCCATGACCGAGAAGCAGGGCGGCTCCGACGTCCGCGCCAACACCACCACCGCCACCCCGCTGAGCGACGGCAGCTACCGCATCGTCGGCCACAAGTGGTTCACCTCGCACCCCATGGGCGACCTGTTCCTCACCCTGGCCCAGGCTCCCGGCGGCCTGTCCTGCTTCCTGCTGCCCCGGGTGCTGCCCGACGGCACCCGCAACGCGCTGCGCATCCAGCGGCTGAAGGACAAGCTGGGCAACAAGTCCAACGCCTCCTCCGAACTCGAGTACGAGAACGCCATCGGCTGGCTGGTCGGCGCGGAGGGCGCGGGCGTCAAGACCATCATCGAGATGGTCAACATGACCCGCCTGGACTGCGTGATCGGCTCGGCCACCGGCATGCGCGCCGGGGTCGTCTTCGCCACCCACCACGCCCGCCACCGGGAGGTGTTCGGCAAGAAGCTCATCGACCAGCCCGCCATGCGAAACGTGCTGGCGGACCTGGTGATCGAATCCGACGCCGCCACCACCGTCATGATGCGCCTGGCCGGCGCCACCGACCGCGCCGACTCCGATCCGGCCGAGGCCGCACTGCGCCGCATCGCGCTGGCGGTCACCAAGTACTGGGTGTGCAAACGGGCCCCCGCGCACGCGGCCGAGGCGCTGGAATGCTTCGGCGGCAATGGATACGCCGAGGAATCCGGCATGCCGCGGCTCTACCGGGAAGCCCCGCTCATGTCGATCTGGGAGGGCTCGGGCAATGTGGCGGCGCTGGACGCGTTGCGCGCCATGGGCCGTCAGCCCGAGACCGTCGAGGCGTTCTTCAACGAGGTCAACCTGGCTCGCGGCGGCAACCGCCACCTGGACGAGGCCATCGACCGAATCGGCAAGGAGCTCACCGACTTCGCCGACATCGAATACCGGGCCCGCCGCGTGGTCGAGCTGATGGCGCTGGTGCTGCAGGGCGCGCAGCTGGTGCGGCACGGTCACCCGGCCGTCGCGGACGCCTTCTGCGAGACCAGGTTCGGCGGCGACTGGGGCATCGCGTTCGGCACCCTGCCCGGGGGCGTGGACGTCGAATCGATCATCCAGCGCGGCTACGTGGACTGACCGCTCAGCCGAAGTCGAGGCCCTGGGCGACCAGGGCCTCGCGCAACACCCGAATCGCCTTCGGCCCCATGCCGTGCAGGGCGAGCAGGTCGCGTTCCGGCACCCCGGCCAGCTGGTCCAGGCTCTGGTATCCGGCGGAGGTCAGAGCCCGCGCCGCCGGAGCGGAGACGCCGCGCGGCCAGATCGGATCGCTCATGGCCCGAGCCTGGGCCGCGACGGCGGGCCCGTCCGGCGACCCGCTGCCGGGCCCGCGAACATTCGTCCGGCGTTGCGACGAAGGCCACGCTTCCCGGTGCGCTGCCGCGGGCATAGCGTCGAAGCATGCCTCGTACGACGACGTACACCCAGTGGATCGACCTGCCGCCGCGGCAGCTGTGGACGGTGCTCGGGGATCCGGCCCGGCTGCCCGAATGGAATCCCGCCGTCACCGCGCTGACCCTGCACGGCGCGCCCGCCGCGGGCGTCACCGGCGACTACCTGCCGCGCGGGCGCGTCACCGGGGCGGTGCACGGGCGGCTGGCGAAACCGTTCGTGCTGTCGACCTTCGTGCCCGATCGCGAAATCACCATCGAGCAGCCCGAACCCGCGGGGACCATGCGGCTGCGCTGGGTGCTGACCCCGCGCGACGGCGGCACCGAACTCACCCGGCAGCTGACCTTCAGCGGCATCTCGGCGTCGGCCATGCGCACGATCGTGGGCAACCTGCTGGAGACCGACACCCACACCGGCTTCACCCGCCTGGCCCAGCTGGCCGGACTGCGCCCGGCCGAGGGCGCGCTGACCGTCGTGATCGCCGGCGGCACCGGCGCGCTGGGCCGCATCCTGGCCGCCGATCTCGCCTGCCGCGGCCAGCGGGTGGTCATCCTCACTCGGCGCACCCTGCCGGAACTGCCTTACCCGCAATACGAATGGGACGGCCACGGTGTCGGGGCGTGGGCCGATGCCCTGCGCAACCCGGGGCGCACGGCGGTGATCAACCTCGCGGGCAAGCTCGTCGACTGTCGTCCCACCCCCGCCAATATCGCCGAACTGCGCCGCAGCCGCGTCGATTCGACCCGGGCGCTGGTGGAGGCGTCGAAGACCCTGGACCGGCCGCTCGACTACTGGATCCAGGCCAGTACCACCGCCATCTGGTCCGACGCCGGGGAGACCCGCTGTGTCGAGGGCACCCCGCTGCCCGAACCCGGCCTGCCGCAGATGACCGGCGTGGCCGCACCCTGGGAGGCCGCCTTCGACGGGGCCAACGCCGCCCACTGGACCATCCTGCGCACCTCGATCGTGCTGGACCCGGACGCGCCCGCCCTGAAACGGCTGGCCCAGCTGACCAAGTTGGGACTGGGCGGCAGCGTCGGCGACGGCCGGCAATGGTTCAGCTGGATCCACTTCGAGGACTGGCTGGCCATCGTGCGCGCGAGCCTCGGCCTGGATCCACGCGTCACCCTGCCCAGCGGCGTCCTCGTCGCCGCCACCGACTTCCCCGTCCGCAACAAGGAACTGATGGCCACCCTGCGCAGGCAGCTGCGCCGCCCCTGGTCGCCACCCACCCCCGCCGCCGCCCTCACCGTCGGCGCGGTCCTGCTGCGCACAGATCCCGCGCTCGGCCTCACCGGCCGCCACGCCACCTCGGAAGTGCTGCGACACAACGGCTTCCGATTCCGCTACCCAACCCTCGACGAGGCCCTCTCGAACCTGCTCCCGCGGTAGCCGGCAGCCCGGGCCCACATCCGCCTGCGTGTCCTGTCCGCGAGGCCGCTCCCACTGCGGCGGATCCATGCCGAGCGCGGGGTGCTCGGCGCCTCGAGTCATCATGGGGAGCGCGCGCAGCTGATGGTGCTGAAAGCGAAGCAGGACAACGGGAGTCGAGTATGAAACTCCGGGCACGCACCGGCGACGGCGAATACGGGCTGCTGGTGGCCGCCGCCACCGCGTACGACATGCAGTCCGCACGGCAGGTGCGGCAACTGTTGAACAGCCATGGGGTGCGGGCCACGCTGGGGCCGGCGCGCATCCACCGGTGGCGGAACCTGAAGGACCACTTCCGGATTCTGGTGTTTCCCGAGGACGCCGCGCGCGCCTACGACGTCCTCAGCCGCCTCGGCTGATCAGAGCTTGGTCAGGGTCCGGCTGTAGGACGGGATCAGCCGGATCTTGCCCGCGGTGCCGAAGTCGATGGTGACGGTGGCCAGCGCGCCGAAACCCTCCGCCGCGATGACCCGGCCCAGACCGTACTTGTCGTCATTGACGCGATCGCCGACCGCCAGCACCAGGCCGGTGTTGTTGCGCTTCACCCCGGCCGCCGCCGGAGCGGGCCGACCCTCGCCGCGGCCGCGCAGACCGGGACGGGAGTCCGACCAGCCGTCGCCGCGCGTCCAATCCCGTTCCAGGCCGTCGTCCTCGCCGCGGCGGCGGAAGCCGCGCGACTGCGACTGCGAGGGCGTCGGCTCCAGCCGCTGCCAATCCATCAGATGGCCCGGAATCTCCTGCAGGAAGCGGGATTCCGGATTCGACACCGGCTGCCCCCAGCCCGAACGCACCACCGCGCGGGTCAGGTACAGGCGCTTGCGGGCGCGGGTGATGCCGACGTAGGCCAGCCGGCGCTCCTCCTGCAACTCCGCCGGATCGCCCAGTGCGCGCATGTGCGGGAACTGGCCATCCTCCCAGCCGGTCACGAACACCACCGGGAACTCCAGGCCCTTGGCGGTGTGCAGGGTCATCATGGTGACCACGCCCGAACCCTCTTCCGGGATCTGGTCGGCGTCGGCCACCAGTGAGACCCGCTCCAGGAACGCCGCCAGCGACCCCGGCTCCGGCTCACCCTCGGCCTGCTCGGGCACCAGGCCCTCGTCGCGCGCGGCCTCCACGTTGTTGCGTGCCTCGGAGCTGAATTCCCGTGCGACGCTGACCAATTCGTTGAGGTTGTCCAGCCGCGCGCCGTCCTGCGGATCGTCGGAGGCCTCCAGCTCGGCCCGGTACCCGGTGCGATCCAGCACGGCCTCGACGATCGAACCCACATCGGGGAAGTCCATATCGGCCTGCGCTCCGGCGGCCCGGATCTCCTCCAGCAGCTCCAGGAACCCCGAAATCGCCTTCTGAGACCGGGAATTGAGCAGCGCGACCTTGCCGGCGGCCGCATCCCGCAGCGCCTGCGCGAAACCGATGTTCCGCTGCTCGGCGTGCACGGCCACGCACGCCTCCGCGCGCTCGCCGATACCGCGGCGCGGGGTGTTGAGCACCCGGCGCAGGCTCACCGCGTCGTCCGGATTCTCCAGCACCCGCAGGTAGGCCACGATGTCGCGGACCTCCTTGCGTTCGTAGAAGCGGACGCCGCCGACCACCTTGTAGGGCAGGCCCATCCGGATGAAGATCTCCTCCAGGGCGCGCGAATTGTTGTTGGTGCGGTAGAAGACCGCCACATCCGCGTAGTTGGCGTCGCCCTGATCCACCAGCCGGTCGATCTCGCGGGCCACGAACGAGGCCTCGTCGTGCTCGTTGTCGGCCACATACCCGACGATCAGATCGCCGTCGCCCTGATCGGTCCACAGCTTCTTGTCGCGGCGGCCCTCATTGCGGGCGATGACCGCGTTGGCGGCGGTCAGGATGTGCTGGGTGGAACGGTAGTTCTGTTCCAGCAGAATGGTTTCCGCGTCCGGGAAATCGCGCTCGAACTCCTCGATATTGCGGATGGTCGCGCCGCGGAAGGCGTAGATCGACTGGTCCGCGTCACCCACCACGCACAGTTCCGACGGCGGCACCCGATGCTCGGAGCCGGTGTCCGGGTCGTCGCCCCACACCCCGCCGCGGTGATGGCCGACCAGCTCGCGCACCAGCACGTACTGGGCGTGGTTGGTGTCCTGGTACTCGTCGACCAGCACGTGCCGGAAGCGGCGGCGGTAGTACTCGGCCACCTGCGGATGCCGCTGCAGCACCGACACCGTCTCGCCGATCAGATCGTCGAAGTCGAAGGCATTGGCCGCGCGCAACCGCCGCTGGTACTCGCCGTAGACCCGGGCCACGATGCGCGGTAGCTCGGCCTCCTCGGTCTCGGCGTCGGCCGCGGCCCGGGCGGCGTCGATGAGCTCGTTCTTGAGGTTCGAGATGGCGGTGGCCAGCAGGCGCGGCGTGTACTTCTTCGGGTCGATCTCGAAATCGCGGATGATCATGCCCAGCAGCCGCCGGGAGTCGTCGGCGTCGTAGATGGAGAAGTTGGAGTTCATCCCCGTCAGCAGCGACGCCTGGGTGCGCAGGATGCGCACGCAGGAGGAGTGGAACGTCGACACCCACATACCGGCCGCGCGCGGTCCGACCAGCCCGGCGACGCGTTCACGCATCTCGGCGGCGGCCTTGTTGGTGAAGGTGATGGCCAGGATCTCGCTCGGCCGCACCCCGCGGGCGTCGAGGAGATAGGCGATACGACGGGTCAGGACCGCGGTCTTTCCAGAACCGGCCCCGGCCACGATCAGCAGCGGGGTGCCGGTGTGCATCACCGCGGCGCGCTGTTGTGGATTCAACCCTTCGAGCAACGCTCCGCCACCCCGCGCGTGCTGGGGCTTCTGCTCGTCCTGTGCCACCGTCGTATTCATCGCCCATCCACGCTACCGGCGCGCACCGACAGGCGTCGGGCGGGATCGCACAGGTGTCCGATTAGTGCCGGTCCGGCGAACTTCTGGTGAACCGTGTGACAGGAGGAAACTCAGGAGATTCACAAACGTACCCGTTTTGCATGGGTACCTCTCCGTGGCAGACTCGTCCCATGACCGGCTCGACGGCGGTGCGACACGCCTGTGCACCCAATGTGTATCGCACCTGAGCCCGATCCCCGGGAGACAATGATTTTCCAGGGGGGACAATGTATGGCCGACAGGTCAGATTCTTGGTGAAGAACCGATCGGTAACAGGTTGGGTCCACCCGCCGATCCACGTTCTGGACCACGAGGAGTTGAAAGTATGAGCATCTCGACGACGGGACATTCCGAGTCTGCCACCGGCTCGGACTCCGCCCCGCTGCCCTCCGAAGCGGAGATCGAAAAGCTGCGTCTGGAGATCGACAAGCTGGACGCCGAGATCCTCGCGGCCATCAAGCGCCGCACCGAGGTCTCGCGCATTATCGGACGGACCAGAATGGCGAACGGCGGGCCCAAGCTCGTCCACTCCCGCGAGATGAAGGTACTCGAGCGATTCAGCGAGCTGGGCCAGGAGGGGCACACCCTCGCCATGCTCCTGCTGCGTCTGGGCCGCGGTCGGCTCGGGCATTGACAACTCTCGTAACTCTCAGGGGCTTCACCCCTGAAACCCCGGACCCTTCCGACTCGGGAAGGTCCGTTAACGCTGAGCGCCGCCCGACTCGATACAACAGGCGGTGCGTCGCGAATCGCGGGCACACAAGCCACGCTGCATGCGGAGCCGCGGATGCAGCACCCCCAGGCCGCCCCGGGTGTCTTTACCCCGGGGCGGTTCTTCGTCTTCCTAGGGCAGGGCGATGTACTTGATGTCGAGGTACTCCTCGATGCCCTCGTAGCCGCCCTCCCGGCCGAAGCCGGATTCCTTCACGCCGCCGAAGGGCGCGGCCGGGTCGGAGATGACACCGCGGTTGACGCCGACCATGCCGGTCTCCAGGCCCTCGGCGACCCGCAGCGCCCGGTCCAGGCTGCGCGTGTAAACGTATGCGACCAGGCCGAATTCGGTGTTGTTCGCAGCCGCCAGGCCCTCGGCCTCGGTGTCGAAACCGACGATCGGGGCGACCGGGCCGAACACCTCCTCCCGCAGGATGCGGGCCTGGGACGGAATGTCGGTGAGCACGGTGGCCGGGTAGAACCAGCCCGCCCCGCCCGGGGCCTTGCCCCCCAGCTTCACCTGCGCGCCCGCCGACACCGCGTCGTCCACCAGGTCGCTCACGGTGTCGAGCTGGTTCTCGTTGATCAGCGGGCCCAGGGTGGTATCCGGGTCAACGCCATTGCCCAGCCGGTATTCGGCCATGGCCGCCACCAGTTTGTCGGTGAATTCCTGGCGAACCGAATTCTGGACGTGGAAACGGTTGGCCGCGGTGCACGCCTCACCGCCGTTGCGCAGTTTGGCCAGCACCGCGCCCTGCACGGCCGCGTCCAGGTCGGCGTCGTCGAAGACCACGAAGGGGGCATTGCCGCCCAGCTCCATGGAGGTGCGCAACAGACCGTGCGCCGACTGCTCGACCAGCTTCTTGCCGACCGGGGTGGACCCGGTGAAGGTCAGCTTGCGCAGGCGCGGGTCGTTCAGCAGGGGAGCGGTGACCGCGCCCGACCGCGAGGTGGTGATCACCGACAGCACGCCGTCCGGCAGCCCGGCCTCACTGCACAGCTGAGCCAGCAGCAGCATGGTCAGCGGGGTCTCGCCCGCCGGTTTCACGATCATGGTGCAGCCCGCCGCCAGCGCCGGGCCGATCTTGCGAGTTCCCATGGCCAGCGGGAAGTTCCACGGCGTGATGGCCAGGCACGGCCCGACGGGCTGCTTGTGCACCAGGATTCGCCCGGTCCCGCCCGGGGCGGCCTGGTAGCGGCCGTGCACCCGGACCGCCTCCTCGGAGAACCAGCGGAAGAACTCGGCGCCGTAGCGGACCTCATTGCGGCTCTCCGGCAGGGCTTTACCCATTTCCAGGGTCATCAGCAGCGCGAACTCGTCGGCCCGTGCGGTGATCGCCTCGAAGACCTCGCGCAGGATCTCCCCGCGCTCGCGAGCCGGGGTCGCGGCCCACTCGGCCTGCACCGCGGCCGCCGCGTCGAGAGCGCGCACAGCGTCCTCGGGGGTCGCGTCGGCCACCTGGGCGATGATCTCGCCGGTGGCCGGATTGTGGACCGGGAAGGTCGCGCCGCCGGTGGCGTCCACCGGCCCCCCGATCCAGAGCTGTGTGGGAATGGAGGAAAGAAGCTCAGTCTCAGACACCATGTCCTCAGCGTAGGACCGTGTGGACAGCCTCGCCCGCAGGTTCGCGGCCGTCTCGATTCTGGACCGACGGAGCGGGGGAGCGAAGCGGAGGAGCGGAGGAGGGAAGAATCGAGACCTCGGGGCCGCGAACCCGCCCGTAGCGAAGCGGAGGGCAAATTCGGCACGGTGGTTGTAACCTGCCGAGAGTGAGCAGCGACATCACCGCGTCGGCGGTCTGGCGGAAACTGCACGATCACCACTCCTCCCTGGCCTCGCGGCACCTGCGCGAGTTCTTCGCCGAGGACCCCGAGCGCGGCCGGGAGCTGATCGTGCGGGTCGGTGACCTGCATATCGATTACTCCAAGCACCGAGTCACCCGCGAAACCTTGGATCTGCTGGTCGAATTGGCGGAGACGGCCGGGGTCGAGCGGCGCCGCGACGCCATGTTCGCGGGGGAACGGATCAATACCTCCGAGGACCGCGCGGTCGGTCATGTGGCGCTGCGGGTTCCCGCCGGGCAGCGCATCGACATGGACGGCGAGGACGTCGTCCCCGAGGTGCAGGACGTGCTCGAGCGGATGGGCGCGTTCACCGACGCCGTGCGATCGGGGGAGTGGCGCGGCGCGACCGGCGAACGCATCACCACGGTGGTGAACATCGGCATCGGCGGCTCCGATCTGGGCCCGGCCATGGTGTACCTGGCGCTGCGGCACTACGCCGACGCCGGCATCGCCGCCCGCTTCGTCTCGAATGTCGATCCGGCGGACCTGGTTTCGAAGCTCGACGGCCTGGACCCGGCCACCACGCTGTTCATCGTCGCCTCCAAGACCTTCTCCACCTTGGAGACGCTCACCAATGCCACCGCGGCCCGCCGCTGGCTGGTGGCGGCGCTCGGTGAGGACGCGGTCGCCAAGCACTTCGTGGCGGTGTCCACGCACGCGCGGCGGGTGTCGGACTTCGGCATCGACACCGCCAACATGTTCGGGTTCTGGGACTGGGTCGGCGGCCGCTACTCGGTGGACTCGGCCATCGGACTGTCGGTGATGGCGGTCGTCGGCAAGGAGCGCTTCGCCGAGTTCCTGGCCGGAATGCACACCGTGGACGAGCATTTCAGGAACGCGCCCCTGGCTGAGAACGCGCCGGTCCTGCTCGGTCTGCTCGGCGTCTGGTACTCGAACTTCTTCGGCGCCCAGTCCCGCGCGGTGCTGCCGTACTCCAACGACCTGGCCCGCTTCCCGGCCTACCTGCAGCAGCTGACCATGGAGTCCAACGGCAAATCGGTGCGCGCCGACGGCTCCCCGGTCACCACCTCCACCGGCGAGATCTTCTGGGGCGAGCCCGGCACCAACGGCCAGCACGCCTTCTACCAGCTGCTGCACCAGGGCACCCGGCTGGTGCCCGCCGACTTCATCGGATTCGCCCGTCCCACCGACGATCTGCCCACCATGGACGGCACGGGCAGCATGCACGACATCCTGATGAGCAACCTCTTCGCCCAGACCAAGGTGCTGGCCTTCGGCAAGACCGCCGAGGAGATCGCCGCCGAGGGCACCGCCCCGAACCTGGTGCCGCACAAGGTGATGCCCGGGAACCGGCCCTCCACGGCCATTCTCGCGCCCCAGCTGACCCCGTCGGTGCTCGGACAGCTCATCGCCCTGTACGAGCACCAGGTCTTCACCGAAGGCGCGATCTGGGGCATCGACAGCTTCGACCAGTGGGGTGTGGAGCTCGGCAAGCAGCAGGCGCTGGCGCTGGCGCCGTTGCTCACCGCCGCGGAAGATCCACAGCCGCAGGCGGACTCCTCCACGGACGCGCTGATCGGCTGGTACCGCGCGAACCGGCGCTGACCGGACCGAGGGCACCCGCCCGGCGAGATACGAGAAAAGGCGCGTCCCGCAGGACGCGCCTTTTCGCTGTTTCGGAGGCTGTCAGTCCCTTTCGGGGCCGAGGGAGATGCCGCGGGAGGCCAGCCAGGGCAGCGGGTCGATCTTGTCGACACCGTTGAGCCAGACCTCGAAGTGGCAGTGCGGGCCGGTGGAGAACCCGCGGTTGCCGACCGTGGCGATCTGATCGCCGGCCATCACGCGCTGGCCCTGCGAGACCGTCGCGGTGTCGATGTGGCCGTAGATGGTGACCGTGCCGTCGTCGTGCAGCAGGCGGACCCACATGCCGAAACCCGAAGCGGGCCCGGCCTCGAGCACGGTGCCGTCGGCGACCGCGTAGATCGGGGTGCCGATCGGGGCGGCGATGTCCACACCCTGGTGGGCGACGCCCCAGCGGATGCCGAAGCCGGAGGTGAAGGTGCCCGCGGCGGTGAACTTGGTCCACAGCGGCCGGTACTTCGAGGCTTCCTGGTTGGCCATGTCGGCGGCGAACTGCTTGCCCTTGGCCAGAATGTCGTTGAACTGGTCCAGGTTCGCGGGCGCGTTCGGGTTCAGCACCTGCGGGGAGCCCGCGGTGGTGTCGGAACCGCCGACCACGGAGGTCGCGGCGACCTCCTTGACCTGGTTGGCCGCCTGGTAGTCGACATTGCTGCTGTCGCTGGCCGAGGCTTCGATGGTGGCCTGACCGGCTGCCACGACCGCACCGGCCGCGACCGCGACCACGGCCGCCCGGCCCTTGAGGGCGTTCGGCGGGGCGGGTAGGCGGTGCGAGCCGCCGGCGCGGCGCTTGCCGCCGGTCCGGGCCGGACGCGGCTCGTCGGCCGAATAGTCGTCGAGCGCACCGTGATCGACGCGGGCGCCGTCACCGGAGAACTGGAGCTTCTCGCCGGACGCGGTCTTGAAGGTGTAGACCGGCCGGTAGTTGTCGGAGGGGGTCGGGTCCGCGGTCGGATCCCAGTTGGTCCGCGACTGCGGCGCCCAATCGGTGGGATTCGGTGCGGCCCAGCCGTTCACCGTGGTCTGGGCGTTGTAGTCCCAGTTCGGTTCGGCCTGCCAGTCATCGGATTCGGCCTGCTGCCACTGCGGGGCGTCGTCCCAGTGCTGCTGGGGCTCATCCCACTGCGCGCCGCCGTTCCAGTCGGCGTCGGACTGCCACTGCGCCTGCGGATCCCACTGGGCCTGCTGGTTCCACGGCTGGGCGGGCTGCTCCCACTGGGCGCCGCTGTTCCAGGCCTGGGTCGCGTCCCACTCGCCGTGGGCGACCGCGCTGTGGGTGCTGACGGGAGAATCGAATGTCGTTGCGCCGCCGGATTGATCCGCGTCCTCGCGATAGCGGTGGCCGCGGCGGGGCCGGTGCTGCGAAGGGAACGAGCTGTCGCTCAAAGCCTGCCGTCCTCCTGTCCGTGACCGGGTTGTGACATCGACCGCAACGACGGTAACGAAACGATTGCGGCTCAGCAAGCGATGGGACTGCTTCGACACACTGCTGTGACATTCATCACTCGTTTATCCGGAATGTGCTCACTGTGCCCTGGGTAACCGCGTGAGGTTTGTCAACTACGCCACGTAGTAGCCAGTGTCACTCTCCGGGATTCGCGGGCTCCACCTGGCACCGGGTCAACAAGCTACCCGTCAGTAGCATTGACGAGGGGTTTTCCACTCCCGGAGACAATCCCGTGACCTGCGCCACTTAGGCTGTATGCGGCTGATTTCCGCTCCATGTGACTGATTAGAGTCCGAGCCGACCCGCCTCCGACGACGGGCCGCCAACCAAGACGTTGTCACAACAACGCAGACGAGACGGTGAGTACATGGATCTCTTCGAATATCAGGCGAAGGAACTCTTCGTGAAGCACGGAGTGCCTTCGTCGGAGGGCCGCGTCACGGACTCGGCCGAGGACGCCCGTGCGATCGCGGAAGAAATCGGCAAGCCGGTGATGATCAAGTCGCAGGTCAAAGTCGGTGGCCGCGGCAAAGCCGGTGGCGTGAAGTACGCCGCCACCCCGGACGACGCCTTCACCCACGCGACCAACATCCTGGGCCTGGACATCAAGGGCCACATCACCAAGAAGGTCCTGGTCGCCGAGGCCAAGGACATCGCGGCGGAGTACTACATCTCCTTCCTGCTGGACCGCTCCAACCGCACCTACCTGGCCATGTGCTCGGTCGAGGGCGGCATGGAGATCGAAGAGGTCGCCGCCACCAAGCCGGATCGTCTGGCCAAGGTGCCGGTCGACGCGGTCAAGGGCGTGGACCTGGCCTTCGCGCGCAGCATTGCCGAGCAGGGCCACCTGCCGGCCGACATCCTGGATGCCGCGGCGGTCACCATCCAGAAGCTGTGGGAAGTCTTCATCAAGGAAGACGCCACCCTGGTCGAGGTCAACCCGCTGGTGCGCACCCCCAACGACGAGATCCTGGCCCTCGACGGCAAGGTCACCCTGGACGAGAACGCCGAGTTCCGCCACGCCGACCACGCCGAGTTCGCGGACATCGACGCCACCGATCCGCTGGAGCTCAAGGCCAAGGAGAACGACCTCAACTACGTCAAGCTCGACGGTGAGGTCGGCATCATCGGCAACGGCGCGGGTCTGGTCATGTCGACCCTCGACGTCGTCGCGTACGCCGGTGAGAACCACGGCGGCGTGAAGCCGGCCAACTTCCTCGACATCGGTGGCGGCGCCTCGGCGGCCGTCATGGCCGCCGGCCTCGACGTCATCCTGGGCGACGCCCAGGTCAAGTCCGTGTTCGTGAACGTCTTCGGTGGCATCACCGCCTGTGACGCGGTCGCGAACGGCATCGTCGGCGCCCTGAACACCCTGGGCGCCGAGGCCAACAAGCCGCTGGTCGTGCGCCTCGACGGCAACAAGGTCGAGGAGGGTCGCAAGATCCTCGCCGACTTCAACCACCCGCTGGTGACTCTCGCTCAGACCATGGACGAAGGCGCCGACAAGGCCGCCGAACTGGCCGCCGCCAAGTAAGGACACGAACCCACATGTCTATCTTCCTGAACAAGGACAACAAGGTCATCGTCCAGGGCATCACCGGCGGTGAGGGCACCAAGCACACCGCTCTGATGCTGAAGGCGGGCACCAACGTGGTCGGCGGTGTCAACGCCCGCAAGGCCGGCACCACCGTGTCGCACGTGGACAAGGACGGCAACACCGTCGAGCTCCCCGTGTTCGCTTCCGTGGCCGAGGCCATGGAGAAGACCGGCGCCGACACCTCCATCGCATTCGTTCCCCCGGCCTTCTCGAAGGACGCCATCATCGAGGCCATCGACGCGGAGATCCCGCTGCTCGTGGTCATCACCGAGGGCATCCCGGTGCAGGACACCGCGTACGCGTGGGCCTACAACGTGGAGAAGGGTCAGAAGACCCGCATCATCGGCCCGAACTGCCCCGGCATCATCACCCCGGGTGAGTCGCTGGTCGGCATCACCCCGGCCAACATCGCGGGCAAGGGCCCGATCGGCCTGGTCTCCAAGTCGGGCACCCTGACCTACCAGATGATGTACGAGCTGCGGGACTTCGGTTTCTCCACCGCCATCGGCATCGGCGGCGACCCGGTCATCGGCACCACCCACATCGACGCCATCGAGGCGTTCGAGAAGGACCCGGAGACCAAGCTCATCGTCATGATCGGCGAGATCGGCGGCGACGCCGAGGAGCGGGCTGCGGCCTACATCCAGGCCAACGTCACCAAGCCGGTCGTCGGCTACGTCGCGGGCTTCACCGCCCCGGAGGGCAAGACCATGGGCCACGCCGGCGCCATCGTCTCCGGCTCCGCCGGTACCGCCCAGGCCAAGAAGGACGCCCTCGAGGCCGCGGGCGTGAAGGTCGGCAAGACCCCGTCCGAGACCGCCGCCCTCGCGCGCGAGATCCTGGAGAAGGCTTCCATCAGCGCTTGATGGTTCTCGTGCCCCGCTGTCTGACGACAGCGGGGCACAAACCGAGAAGTGTCTGGTTGGTGTCCGCTGCCGGAGGTGGCGGCGCACAGCTGATGCGGGGCGCAAACCGAGAAGTGCGGGGTTGGTGTCCGCTGCTGGAGGTGGCGGTGCACAGCTGATGCCGATGCGGGTCGCAGGCCCACCTGCTCCACATGGCTGATACGAAGGCCGCCTGTCGAATTCGACAGGCGGCCTTCGTGATTCGCGGGAGTGTGAGCAACGCGTCGTGCGCTGGGCGTTTGGGGACGCGCGGGCGCGGGTACTGCCGTCGGGTACTGCGCCGAATCGGCTATTGCGGTAGAGGCACGGGTGGTGGTAGATGCTGCCACCGGCCGCTGCGTGCAGTAGCGTCGGTGGAAGTTCGTGAACGACTCGATAGGAGACGACGACATGGCTTACCCGACCGGGGGC
This sequence comes from Nocardia sp. NPDC004151, assembly GCF_042874235.1. Taxonomy (NCBI): domain Bacteria; kingdom Bacillati; phylum Actinomycetota; class Actinomycetes; order Mycobacteriales; family Nocardiaceae; genus Nocardia; species Nocardia sp. NPDC004151. The sequence goes on from NZ_JBIAMR010000003.1 coordinate 405,468, forward strand.
TCGGGATACAACGCGCCCCAGCCGACGCCTTCCTCCGGTTCCGGATTCGGCGCGGGCGCTCCCGCGGCCGGTTCGGGAACCTCGCCTGTTGCGGGCAAGGGGCTGCCTTTCTTCCTGACCGTCGGCGTCGCCGCGCTCGGCGTGCTCAACTTCCTGCTGGGCTTCGCGCCCTACGTCGGCACCAAGGCCGTCGAGATCGGCAACACCCGGGTCGGCGGTGACACCACCTTCAGCCTGTTCGAGAGCGCGGGCTCCGCGGCGCTGGTAACGATCCTGCTGATCGCCGGGCTGGTGGCCGGGCTGTCCCTGCTGCCCAAGCAGAGCGGCAACACCGGTCTGGTGGCGGCGGCCTCGCTGGGCGCCTTCCTGGGAATCCTGTTCGGCTCCTTCAACCTCGGCGACAGCATGACGCTGAAGTGGGGCGGCTGGGTGATCCTGTTCCTGGCGTTCGTGCAGGCCGTGGTCGCGGTGCTGGCACTGCTGTTCGAGGCCGGCATCGTGAAGGCGCCGGAGCCGAAACCGGCCGCGCCGCAGGGTGGTTTCGGTCAGCAGCCGCAGCAGCCGTTCAGCCAGACCGGCCCGCAGTCCTACCAGCAGCCCTCGTTCGGCCAGCCGGGCGGTTTCGGCCAGCAGCCGCAGCAGTCCTTCGGCCAGCCCGCCCAGCCCGCCTACGGTCAGCAGCCGTCGTACGGCCAGCAGGCCGGGTACGGTCAGCAGCCCGCGGGCTACGGCACCGGTTCGCAGCCGACCTACGGTCAGCAGCAGCCCGGGTACGGTCAGCAGCCGCAGCAGTCCTTCGGTCAGCAGCCGTCCTACGGCGCGCAGCAGCAGCCCGCGGGCAGCGCGGACGCGACCCAGCACTTCGGCGGTCAGCAGCAGCGCCCGGCGCAGCCGTTCGGTGGTGAGCAGGCGGCCGATCCGGCAGCGGACGCCACCCGCGCCTTCCGTCCGGGCCAGGACGACAAGTAGTTTTCCGCGTCAAAGGTGCGGCCTCCGGTATCCGACCGGGGGCCGTTCTCTTTGCCCGCGCGCCGCTCGCCCGGCGCGCCTGACCCTACGGTTTCCGAGATGCTGCCACGCTGGTTGTCCATGAGTGCCCCGAGATCTGCCCTGGCTCGCCTGAGCGACCCCGACCTGCGGGCGCCGCGGCGGCCGCCGGTGCAGCGGGGTGGGGGCGACGGCGGGGGATTCGGTTCGCTCACCCCGGAATTCGCGCGGGTCCTGATGCTGGTGGCGGCGCGGGCGTCGGCCATCACGCTGCTGATCATCTTCATTCTGGTGTACGCCACGCTGTTCGCGGCTGGCGGCGGCATGGGCGGGTCGTCCGGGGCGATCGCCGCGAGCTGGCTTGCGGTGCACCAGGTTCCGCTGGTCATCGGCAAGACCGGGATCGGCCTGTGGCCGCTGCTGCCGACCTTCCTGATGCTGTGGCTGGTGGCCCGCGACAGCGCTCAGGCCGCCGACTCCGACTGCGAGATCCGCGATCTGGGTTGGGTGCTGGGGGCGGCCGTCGGCGGCCCGCTGCTGATCACCGCGGTCTGCCTGGCGGTGGCCGAGGACGCGGCGGCCCTGGTGCCGCTGCAACCGCCGGATACCCTGGCCGCATTCGCCTGGGTCGCCTGGCTGAATCTGCTGGCCGCCATGGCCGGTATCGGTTCGCGCCGGTGGCGCGAGTTCGCGGAGCTGCTGCCGATTCCGCTGCCGGACTGGGTGGTTCCCGGCGCCCGGGCGGGTGCGCTGGCCGCGGGCCGGCTGCTGGCCGCCGCGGCCGTGCTGACCGTGGTGTCGTTCCTGGCGCACTGGTCGCGGATCGGCGACACCTATCACGCGGCCGCCGGAAGCGTCTCCGGTGCACTGGGTTTGACGCTGTTGTCGCTGGCCTACCTGCCGAATATCGCGGTCGACGGGGTGAGCCTGCTGGTCGGCGGGCAGGTGCGGATCGGTCCGGGGTCGTTGAGCCTGTTCGCGATCGACGGTGCGCCGGTGCCCGCCGTGCCGGTGGCGGCCGCGGTGCCGTCGGGTCCGGTGGCGCTGTGGTGGCTGGCGCTCTTGCTGGCGCCCGCGGCGATCGGCGTGCTGTCGGGGCTGGAATGCGGTCGCACCTCCCGGGATCGGGCGACCGCGCCCTGGGCGACGCTGACCGCCGCCGGGGTCGCGGCCGTGGGCATGGCGCTGCTGGGCGCGCTGGCCGGCGGCGAGCTCGGCACCTTCGGCCGGATCGGCCCGACCGCGCTGAGCGCGGTGCTGGTGTTCGTGTGGTTCGCGGTCGCCGGATACGTGGGCCTGCTCGGCGCGCGCTGGTTCGGCGGCCCGGCCGCGGCGCCCGCCGTCGCCGGCGAGGAGTACACGGACGAGTACGACGACTACGCGGACGACGGCTACGAGTACGCGGACGACGAGTACGAGGGCGACTACGCCGACGACGACTACGCCGAAGGCGACTACGACGACGACTACGACGACTACGGCGACGAACCCGGCGAAAACGCCCCCGCCTCCGCCGCGGAGTCCGATACCGGCCACCACGCCGAGAGCGGCTGGTACGACGACGAGGACCTCGACGACGCCCTGGACGCCGAACTGGTTGACGACCAGGACGACGACGGGTCCGCCTCCGGTGTGAAATCCGCCGACAACCCCGACATCGTCGACGCGGAAGTGGTAGAGGGAGACCTGCCGGACAAGTAGCCGGTGCACGGTCGTTAGGCTGTTGGTCGGCGGATAGCTTCCCGCTGTCCCTTCCCCGCCCCGATCGACAGGGAGTAGTGCGCTGACGTCCACGCCCGCCCCGATGTTGCCGCCGACCGCACCCGCGTCCGTCGTGGTGCTCGCCTCCGGCACCGGGTCCCTGCTGCGTTCCCTGTTGGAAGCGACCCGGCAGCCGGGCTACCCGGCGCAGGTGGTCGCCGTGGGCGTGGATCGCGACTGCGCCGCCCTGGAGCACGCCGAGGCGTTCGACGTCTCCTCGTTCAAGGTTGCGCTGGGCGAGTTCGCCGACCGTGCCGAATGGGATCGGGCGCTGACCGAGATCGTGGCCGCCTTCGCACCGGATCTGGTGGTGTCGGCGGGCTTCATGAAGATCCTGGGCCCGGCTTTCATGGACCGTTTCGGCGGTCGCATCATCAATACCCATCCCGCGCTGCTGCCCGCCTTCCCGGGTGCGCACGGGGTGCGGGACGCGCTCGCCTACGGCGTGCGGGTGACCGGTTCGACCGTGCATCTGGTCGATTCGGGCATCGACACCGGGCCGATCCTGGCGCAGGAGGCGGTCGCCGTGCTGCCCGATGACGACGAGGCGACCCTGCACGAGCGCATCAAGGTCGTGGAGCGCCGGCTGCTGGCGGAGACCGTCGCCGCCGTCGCTACCCGAGGCATTGTCTCCGATGGACGAAAGGCAGTTATCCCAGATGAGCGAGTTCTCCGGTGAGTGAACGCAAGCCGATCAAGCGGGCCCTCGTAAGCGTCTACGACAAGACCGGGCTGATCGAACTGGCCAGCGGTCTGCACCAGGCGGGCGTGGAGCTGGTCTCCACCGGTTCGACCGCCGGCAAGATCGCCGACGCCGGCATTCCGGTCACCAAAGTCGAAGACCTGACCGGTTTCCCGGAGACCCTGGACGGCCGGGTCAAGACGCTGCACCCCCGCGTGCACGCCGGCATCCTGGCCGACACCCGCAAGGAAGAGCACGTCGACCAGCTGGTCGAGCTCGGCGTCGAGGCCTTCCAGCTCGTCGTGGTGAACCTGTACCCGTTCACCCAGACGGTGGCCTCGGGCGCGAGCGTCGACGAGTGCGTAGAGCAGATCGACATCGGCGGCCCGTCCATGGTGCGCGCCGCCGCCAAGAACCACCCGTCGGTCGCGGTGGTCGTCAATACCGGTGACTACGCCGAGGTGATCGCCGCCGTGGCGCAGGGTGGTTTCACTCTTGCCGAGCGGACCGCCCTGGCGGCCAAGGCTTTCCAGCACACCGCCACCTACGACGTGGCCGTCGCCAGCTGGATGACCAGTGTCGCGGTTCCGGCCGTGGCGCCGGAATCGGCTGCCGCGCAGCAGTTCCCGGAGTGGATCGGTGGCACCTGGCAGCGCGAGGACGTGCTGCGTTACGGCGAGAACCCGCATCAGGCGGCCGCGCTGTACACCAGCCAGGGCGGCCCGCGCGGGCTGGCGCAGGCGCAGCAGTTGCACGGCAAGGAGATGTCGTACAACAACTACACCGACGCGGACGCCGCCTGGCGCGCCGCCTACGACTTCGACGCCCCGGCCGTGGCGGTCATCAAGCACGCCAACCCGTGCGGCATCGCGGTCGGCGCCGATATCGCCGAGGCGCACCGCAAGGCGCACGCCACCGACCCGGTCTCCGCGTACGGCGGCGTGATCGCGGCCAACCGTGAGGTCTCGGTCGAGATGGCCGAGCAGGTCGCCGAGATCTTCACCGAGGTCGTGGTGGCCCCGTCCTATGCCGACGGCGCGGTGGAGGTGCTGGCGCGCAAGAAGAACGTGCGCGTGCTGGTGGCCGACCCGGCCCAGCGCAAGGGCGCGGAGCTGCGTCCGGTCAGCGGCGGCGTGCTGCTGCAGGACCGTGACATCCTCGACGCCGAGGGCGACAGCGCCGCCAACTGGACCCTCGCCGCGGGCGAGGCGGCCGACGAGGCCACCCTGCGTGACCTCGAATTCGCCTGGCGCGCTTGCCGTGCCGTGAAGTCCAACGCCATCCTGCTGGCCGACGACGGCGCGGCCGTGGGCGTCGGTATGGGTCAGGTCAACCGGGTCGACTCCTGCAAGCTGGCGGTGGAGCGGGCCGGGGAGCGGGCCAAGGGTTCGGTGGCCGCGTCCGACGCGTTCTTCCCGTTCTCGGACGGCCCGCAGATCCTGGTCGCGGCGGGCGTGCGCGCCATCGTGCACCCGGGCGGTTCCATCCGCGACAAGGACACCATCGACCTGTGCCGTGAGGCCGGAGTCACCTTGTACCTCACCGGATCTCGCCACTTCGCGCACTGAGCATGAGTCGGCGGTGACGCGGTAGCGGTACCACGAGATCGGGACAGGGCCCGGATCGCATATGCGGTCCGGGCCCTGTCGCGTATGCGGGATTACGTGGCGCTCAATACTTTCCGATCGCCGAGCGGGGACTTCAGCTGCACCTCGAGGCTGCCGAAGACGGCGATCATGGTGCACATCTTGCCGACCGCGTCGGCGCGGGTGCCCGAGCGCAGGTCCACGGTGACGGTGGACGAGGTCTCGGTGACGCTCGCGTCCACGCCGTAGCATTCGGGGGAGCCGGTCTGGAAGTTGACGGCGATCTTGTCGGGGGCGACGCGGGTCCAGCTGTCGAACGGAATGCCGTGCGGGCTCACGATAGTCGGGTCGGCGGTGAACTCGCGTCCGGTTTGTCCGTTCGTCGCTTCGGTGGGCGTGGCGGCGGTGGTGGTCGCGCCGGTGCTGCTGGAGGTGGTGCCGCCGCCGTCGCCGGAGTTCCCGCAGGCGGTGAGGCTGAGCCCGATCAGAGTGGCTGCGCCGGCAGCGATCAGGCGGCGCGCCCGTGTCCCGTACATGGCTGACACCCTAATGTCCCGCGACCGCCGGACCGGTCCAGAGCGCCGTGTAAGCCCAGCCGGCGAATTTCTGGCGAAGACACGCCGAAATCTTCGCAGAACCGGCGCGTAACGATGCGGTGACGGGGGCGGAGTCGGTACTGTCGTCCCCAGATGTGCGAATGCAGTTCCGCGACATCGTCTTATCTCATGTTCCCCCCTCCCGAAAGGACGCACCGTGGGCGACTCGTTGAAGGTTGGCGAAGAACTCGGTCGTGGTCAGTCGCTGCAAGGCGGCGCGTACACCCTGACCCTGCAAGATGATGGCAACCTGGTGCTGTCCGACCCGAGTGGCAAGGTCGAATGGGCTTCCGGCACCAACGGTCAGGGCGTCGTGAAGGCGACCCTGCAGGATGACGGCAACTTCGTCCTCTACAAGGAGGACGGCGCCGCCTGGTCCACCGAGACCAATGGCAAGAGCGCGGACCGCCTGGTCGTGCAGGCCGACCGCAATGTGGTGCTGTACGGCTCCGACGGCGGCTCGCTGTGGTCGTCGGGCACCAACACCGACAACCCGCTTCCCGCTCCGGAGCCGGTCCAGACCCAGGCCGCCGCGGTCGAGGATGTCCCCCCGCCGCCGCCCGCCGCCCAGACCTACACCGTCGAGCCGGGTGACACCCTGTGGGCCATCGCCGAGCGCTTCTACGGCGACGGCAACCGCTACCAGGAGATCGCCAACGCGTCGGGTGTCGACAACCCCGACCTGATTCAGCCCGGCCAGGTGCTGACCATCCCGTAACTCGCGGCTCCGCCACATAAACGAGAACGAGGCCCCCGAGTGCAAAAGCACTCGGGGGCCTCGGATTTGGGGGTGGACGGGCCGTGCCGTCGCTCCCGCTCACACCTCTGCCGGGGTTTCAGGGGTACCCCCTGAGCGTCCGAGAGTTGTTCCTATTCCTGGGCTTTCGCTCCGCGAGCTATCGGCTCGTGAAGGGCAGCAAGGCCATTTCGCGGGCGTTCTTCACGGCCACCGCCACCTGGCGCTGCTGCTGCGGGGTCAGTCCCGTCACGCGGCGGCTGCGGATCTTGCCGCGGTCGGAGATGAACGTGCGGAGCAGGTTCACGTCCTTGTAGTCGACGGTCTCGACGCCGGCCGCGATGAGGGGGTTCTTCTTCGGACGGCGGGCCTGCTCGGCCCGCATCTTCTTCGACGGTGCTCGCTTCACTGCCATGTCAGCGGTTCCTCACTCACGCGGTGTCGTTGTCAACGAATGGTGGATGCTTACCAGCTCGATTTGTGCACACCGGGCAGCTCTCCTCGATGGGCCATCGCGCGAACGCGCACGCGCGAGAGGCCGAACTTGCGGAGATGGCCGCGGGGGCGTCCGTCCGCGGCGTCCCGATTGCGCAATCGTACCGGACTGGCATCGCGCGGCATTCTCTGTAAGGCGGACTGCGCGGCCGTCCGCTCGGCGTCGCTGCTGGTCGGTTTGCGGATGATCTCCTTGAGTTCCGCGCGCCGCCCGGCCCAGCGTTCCACGATCAGTTTGCGCTCTTCGTTCTTGGCGATCTTGGACTTCTTCGCCATGTCACCGGTCCTCGCGGAAGTCGACGTGCTTGCGGACGACCGGGTCGTACTTCTCGAGCACCATCCGGTCGGGATCGTTGCGCCGGTTCTTGCGCGTGACGTAGGTGTAGCCGGTCCCGGCCGTCGACTTCAGCTTGATGACGGGCCGGATGTCGGTCGATTTCGATGCCATCGTCTTCCTTTCAGATCTTCTCGCCGGCGGCGCGCAGGCGAGCGACGACCGCTTCGATGCCGTCGCGGTCGATGACCTTGATGCCCTTGGCCGAGACCCGCAGCGTGATGCGGCGGTCCTCGCTGGGCAGGTAGTAGGTCTTGCGCTGGATGTTGGGGTCCCAGCGCCGGTTGGTCCGTGTGTGCGAGTGCGATACGGACTTGCCGAAGCCCGGCTTGCGACCGGTGACCTGGCAGATGGCCGACATGGGCACTCCCTTCGGGGTAGACGATACTGACAATCGTTTTCGACAACGAACTTATTCCACGGTACATTGACTCCCCGGTAATTGAAAATCATTGTCGAAAGGGGGACCGGTGGCGTCCCAACGTAAGCCTGTGCTCGTCCTCGCGGGACTCCCCGGACGCGCGGCCGACGGTGTCGAGCAGGCCGCGCGCCTGCTGGGCGCCGAGCCCGGCACCGTCGTGGTCCGGCACGATCTGAGCGAACTGCGCGAGGGCGTGGTGCGCCGGAGAGTCCGCCTCGACGGGCGCGAGACCCTCACCGTGCTGGAGCTCGCACACGGCTGCGTCTCCTGCACTCTGCGCGCGGACCTGTTGCCCTACCTGTGTCAGCTCGCCGAACGGGATTCGGTGCGGCGCATCGTGCTCGCGCTGGATCCGGCTTTCGAGGCGGAAGCCGTGTGCCAGGCCGTCAATGACGTGGTGGTGACCGGTGTGGTCGGTCGCGTCGATGGCCCGGCCGCCCGCAGCGTCCGCATCGATACCGTCCTCACCTGCGTCGACGCCCGCGACTGGCTGGCCGACGCCACCGGCGACGAGACCCTCGCCGAGCGCGGCCATGTCACCGCGGAGGACGAGCGCACCGTGGCGCAGCTGGCCGTCGGCCAGGCCGAGTTCGCCGATGCCCTGCTGGTTTTCGACTCCGGAGCCGACCTGCTCGACCGGGAGCGCACGACCGCCGTGCTGGCCCGGCTGGCCCCGCGCGCCCCGATCAGCTGGGTAGCCGACCCCGCCACCCTCGACGTCGACGATCTGACCTGGCTGCTGCGCCGGGTGCCCACCGACGCGCGCCGCGGCGCGGCCTTCGATCCGCACGCCCCGCTGCTGGCGGGCGCACCGCCGTTGGAGCCGGATTGCGGTGTGGCACTGCTGGAATTCGCCACCGACCGCCCCTTTCACCCCGATCGACTGCACTCGGCCATCGATGTGCTGCTGGAGGGCGTGGTGAGCGCGCGCGGCCGGGCCTGGCTGGCCACCCAGCCCGACGAGGTGGTGTGGCTGGAATCGGCGGGCGGCGGGCTGCGTGTCGGCGGCGCCGGAAAGTGGCTCGCGGCCATGACATCCCGCGAGCTGGACGAGGTCGACCCGGAACGCCGCGTGCTGGCCTCGCTGCGCTGGCACGAGCACTTCGGCGACCGCCACACCTCGCTGGTGATCCTGGTCGCCGACGCAGACGCCGACGAGATCCGGAACGCGCTGCATTGGGCGCTGGTGGACGAGGACGAACTGCGGCAGGTGCGCTTCGCCCCGGAACGGGTCGCGCTGTGGTTCGACCCGTTCGGCGATCAGCACGAGGAACCGTGCGACACCACACGCTCGACGCCCGCCGGCGACGGCAAGACCCGCAACAACGAAAGGTGAAGTGATGAAACAGGGAATTCACCCCGACTACCATCCGGTGGTCTTCCAGGATGTGGGCACCGGCAAGTGCTTCCTGACCCGTTCCACCGCGGTCTCCACCCGCACCATCGAGTGGGCGGACGGGAATACCTACCCGCTGCTCGTGGTGGACGTGACCGCCGATTCGCACCCGTTCTGGACCGGGAATCAGCGCGTCCTGGACACCGCGGGCCGCGTGGAGAAGTTCGAGCGCCGCTACGGCAAACGCGTTCGAGGAAACCGTGATTCGATCACCGGAGAGGAGAACGCCTGATGGCCGTTCCGAAGCGCAGGATGTCGCGCGCGAACACCCACAGCCGCCGTTCGCAGTGGAAGGCGAGCCCGCCGGATCTGGTGCCAGTCACGGTCGGGGGAGTGGTGCGTATGGTGCCGCGGCGGCTGCTGCGAGCCGTCGAACGCGGGCTGATCGATCCTGGGAAACTCTGAGTTCGAGAGAACCACGGGTCGTGGGGGTTCGGGGGCTTGGCCCCCCGACCCCCCCACTGCTGCGGGTCCGGGTTTCCCGGGGGCCCGTCAGCCCTCCTTCGCGGCCAGGTCCACCAGGGTGGCGGCGAGACGGAAGTACTTGTTCTTGCCGAGGTCGGCGATGGTCTTCACACCGAGCGCCTCGAGCAGCTGGGCGTCGTGCTTCTCGGTGAGTCCGGCGAGCGCCGACGGCGGCGCGGCCAGGATGTCGTCGAGAGACTTGGATTCGTAGGCCTTGTCGAGAGCTTTGTCGAGTACCACGTTGACGGCCACGAGAGCCTCCTTCGCCTGGAACTGGAGCAAAAGAACGGACGAGCCCGACGATAGCGTTGAAGTTGCTGTCCCGCCAGTGATCTGCTCGGGTGTTGCGGAGGCCCCGGTCGCGGGTGAACATTTCGCGCGGGTGCGAAAAAGTCTTCCTAAAGTTGTGAAGTCGTGGCCTGGTGACGGTATTCTCGTGCCTTGAGGGCGGGTTCTCCTGACTACAGGAGAACCCGCTCATCGCCACTTCAGAGGCTGTTTCGGGTTCTTCCCCCGACGGAGAGAATCCGACAATTCACCCAATCTAACTGTCGGATACGGCTTTCGGTGCGGCACTCGCCGAGGCTGATCCATTCGCGGCCTTATCGCCGGAATGTCCGTTCGGTCCGGTTCCCCAGCCCGGCAACGGCACATCCGGCAGCAACTGCTCGAGCTTTGCCAGCTGATCGGCGAACGCGGTGGCCGGACCCTCGACGAGCGAGAACGGGAAGGGCCAGTGCCCCTTGCCCGCCACCCGCGCCAGTTCCTCCTTCAACTCGGCGGTGGTGGCTTCGAGTTCGCTGATCTCGGTGCGCAGTTCGTCGATCCGCGTGAGCGCGGCCGCCAGCCCGTCCACCACGGTCCGGTTGCGGCCCTGGGCATCGGTGCCCAGCTGCGGCCAGCCGTTGAGGCCGGGTCCGCGCAGCTGGATCTGGATGTCGTGCAATGCCGCGTCCTGTTCGGGTGTCAAGTCGGGTTCCTCCGTTTCCGCATCCCACTGGCCGAAATCGATTCGGTCGGTTTGGTTCACATCGCATTCCACGCCGTCGACGATCACCTGCTCGCCGTTCTGGTAGATCGCGATCCGCGGATCCACCCGCCCGCCCGACCAGGCCACCGTCTGCCACGCCCAGGTCGCCGTCCCGGCGTCCAGCGCCCGGCTCACCGGCCAATACCCGCCGTAGATACCGACATTCGAGCGTCCGAGGACACTCGCCGCGCCGTCCAGGTAGGCGTCGATCGGCACCTGCTGCTGCGGGGTCGCGTCGAAATCCGCGGAGAAGTAGATCGGCCGATCCGCCCGGCCGCCGCAGCGCAGCATCTGCGCCAGCGCGGCGCGCGCGTCGGTGACGCCCGCGCCGTAGCCGTCCAGCATGCGGGCGGCGGTGGTCTCCCAGTTCGCGACGATGGAAATCCCGTGTGCGCGCAGGTCATCCGCTTCGGCGGGGGTGAGCAGCTTGCCCGGCAGCGAGGGGCCGCCCTCGGACAGGTAGCGAACCACGAAGTCGTAGCCGTTGGCCGTGATGGCACGCGGCGCGGGCCGACCTGCGGCGTAGTCCAGCCCGAAACGCATGACTCCCACTGTAATTCGACGGCGGCGCCGCAGGGAGCCGAATCCGAACCATCGCGGCGATCGATCGAGAGTGGTTGACTGGGAGCGCTTTGTGAGGTGCGTCACTGATCAGTGAGAACGGAGATTCGTAAATGCCTGTACGCGACGAGGCGTGGCCGCCCGGAACACCGTGCTGGGTCGACTGTCAGGTCGACGACCCGGCCAAGGCCGGCGAGTTCTACGCCGGACTGTTCGGCTGGGACATGCAAGGCGGCGAGGAGGAGTCGGGCGGTTACCTGATGGCGCTGCGGGACGGCCGCGCGGTGGCGGGCATCGGGCCCAAACCCGAGGCCGCGATGCCCTCGGTGTGGACCACCTACTTCGCGGTGGACGACGCCGACGCGTGCGCGCGGCAGGTGACCGCGGCGGGCGGCCGCCTGCTGGTGCCCGCCTTCGACGTGATGGAGTTCGGCCGCATGTTCGTGGCCGCCGACGCGTCCGGCGCGCCCTTCGCGGTGTGGGAGGCCCGCGCCCACGACGGCGCGGCCGTGTACAACGAGCACGGCGCCTACGTCTGGAACGACTTGCACACCGGCGATTTCGAGGCCGCGAAGTCCTTCTACGCGGCGGTCTTCGACTTCACCTTCGCCGAATTCGACGACGAGACAACGCGATACGCCACCTTCACCCCGCCCGGCGGGACCGGCTCGGTCGGCGGCATCAACGACGACAGGGTGAACGGCGTCGCCCCGGCCCAGCCCTACTGGCTGACCTGGTTCCAGTCCGAGGACATCGATTCCGGCCTCACCCGCGCCGTGGAACTGGGCGCGACCGTGCTCATGTCCGCCACCGACGGACCGTTCGGCCGGATGGCCATCATGGCCGCGCCCCAGGGCGAGCTGTTCGGTCTGCTCGATCCCCGGGACGTGCCGCGCTAGTGCGGGTCAGAGCATCGATTCCGGCCGGCGCGCACCCTGCTGCTGCGACGCGGCGTGCTGTGAGGCCGCCTGCAGCGACGTGCTGTGCGCGACCGCCGGATCGGGGGCCGCCATCGGGGCGCGGGCCTCACGCCGGTCCGGGGCGACCAGGATGGCGGTGATCGGAATCGCCAGCGACAGCGTGCCGATGATGAAGAACGGCACGAAGAAGGTGAACAGCACGTTCCCCTGCGGCGCGGGCGCGTTCGGGTCCACGTGCACCTGCAGCCCGGTCAGTCCGGCGTAGTGCATGCTGGTCACGAGGACCGCGTACACCACCGCGCCGGCCAGCACCATCGGCACCGAACCGACCCACAGGCTGAACCACAGGGTGAGCGCCGCGAGCACGAACGCGATCGCGTACACCGCGACGGTGGACACCAGGCCGGGGTCCGCGGTGCCCTGGATCCGGATGGCGCCCAGCAGCAGCTGGTGCACGTCGCCGATCCCGAAGGCCATCACGGCCGCCGCGACCAGCAGCCGCCACCACACCAGCGTCTTGCCGGTGATCAGCAGCGCCAGGAACACGGTGATCGCCGACAGCACCGAGAACAGCGTGATCGACAGGTTGTCGTAGCGCAGCTGGGTGCCGCGCACGTCGAAACCGAGCATGGAGACGAACACCGGCATGGCCACGCCGACGCCGCCGATCGACACCGCCGCCACGAAAAGCCATACGATCCGGAACTTCTGGGTCACCGACTTGGTGGACTGCCGAATGCACGCCAGCCCGCAGGCCGCCCCCGCGAACGACACGATCACCGCCAGCGCGAGCACCCAGTAGCCCATCGAGAAGTAGATCATCCAGACACCCTCGTCCTTCGTAAGCCCGAACCCGGATGGGCGAACGTCAGCCGCGCTGCGCGGTTTCGCGCTGCGCCGTCATCAGCCGTTCGATCGCGTATTCGGTGACCGCGGCCAGCGACCGCCGCACCTCGACCGGGTCGCGCGCGTCGATGTCCACGATCGGCACGCCCTCGCGGACGCTGAGCGCCTCGCGCAGTTCCGCGACCGGGAAGCGCGGCGCGTCCGGGAAGCGGTTGACCGCGATCAGGAACGGCAGCGACTTGGCCTCGAAGAAGTCCACGGCCGCGAAGCTGTCCTCGATGCGGCGGGTGTCGACCAGCACGACCGCGCCGATGGCGCCCTTGATCAGGTCGTCCCACATGAACCAGAACCGCCGCTGCCCGGGCGTGCCGAACAGGTACAGCACCAGGTTGCCGGGCAGGATGATGCGCCCGAAATCCATGGCCACGGTGGTGGTTTCCTTGCCGGGCGTGGCGGCGAGGTCGTCGACCCCGTCCGAATAGCCGGTCACCATGGCCTCGGTGCGCAGCGGCACGATCTCGGAGACCGCGCCGACGAAGGTGGTCTTGCCCGCGCCGAATCCGCCCGCCACGACGATCTTGGTCGACGCGGTGCGCGACTCCTCGCCCGGCCGCGGCGGGTACTGCAGCCCCGGGTTCGGGAACTGCCCGGTGGTGTACGCCGGCCCCCCGTGCGGGCCGGCGGGGTAGCCTCCGCCGTTATAGGGCGCGGAGTCCATGCAGGGTCCTCTCCATCAGGGAGCGGCGCTCGTCGAAGGTCGCCTGATCGCTCAAAGTCGAATGCACACGCAGGGTTCCGGCGACCACCAGATCGCCGATGACGACCCGGACCATGCCCAGCGGACGGCCCAGGTGGGCCGCGATCTCGGCGACCGAGAGCCGGGCCGTGCCCAGCCGCAGGATCTCGGTGCGCACGTCGCCGGCGGGCCAGTCGAAGTGGGCGGTGTAGGACAGGGTTTCGACGACCGCTTCCAGCGGTAGCTCGACCGCCGGCTCGGTACGGCCGGAGGTCAACGCGTAGGGGCGAACGCGGGTGGTCGGTGGCCGGTTACCGCCACCGCCATGAGGATTGGTCATTTGCGGCTCATCTAGGCAGTGTTCGACTCATCTAGGCAGTGCGGGCGGTGGCCGAGACGACGGAGCCGACCCGGTCGACCAGGAGGGCCATCTCGTAGCCGATGCGGCCGATGTCGTGCTGCTTGTTGGCCAGCACCGCCAGGTGCGAGCCATTGCCGACACTCATGACCAGCAGGTAGCCGCGCTGCATCTCCACGATGGACTGCATCACCTTGCCGCCCTCGAAAAGCTGTGCGGCGCCGGCGGACAGGCTGGCCAGACCGGCCGTCACCGCGGCCAGCTGCTCGCCGCGGTCGGACGGCAGGTGCGGGCTGGTGGCCTGCAGCAGACCGTCCGCGGAGACCAGCACGGCGTGCGAGACCCCGGGCACCTCCTTGGTGAAGCGGGTGACCAGCCAGTTCAGATTCTCATCCGTTGTGGTGCTCTGGGTGTCGGTCATGCATGCCCTCCGTCGTTGTACTGGGAGTCGGCCCGCCCGGAGTGGACGCCGCTGAGATGCCTGCTCAGGCTGTTGCGGATCTCTTCCGGGTCGCGGCCGGTACCGTCGTCCTCCTGGGCGACCGCGCCCGGCACCAGCTGGGCGCCGGGCCGCCGAATCGGCAGGCCGCCTTCGGTACGACTGGTGGTGGTCGGGTTGGCCGCGTCCTCGGCCGCGGCCCAGCCGACGTCCGAAGTCGACGACCAGGCGGCGCCGGTCTGCTGCCCGTCGGCCGGTTCCACCAGCCACTCGGAGACCATGCGCTGGTAGATCGGGGTCGGAGCGCCCTCGACCGGACGCAGGCCGGTCTGCGGCGCGACCGGACGCGACCCGGCGGGTGGGGCCTCGTTGCCGCGCGCGGCGTCATTGCCGCGAATAGCGTTGTCGGCGCCTCGAACAGCGGTTTCGCCGGTCGCGCTGCCGGGGACGGGGGTCGGCGGGAGCGTGGGGCGGTCGTTGTCGCCGAAGGCACTGAAACCGTTGCCGAAATAGCTGCCGGTGTCCGGGCCGTTGGGGTTCTCGACGTAGCCGCTGCCGCCGTTGCGGGCGTTGGTGATCGGCGCGGTCGGACCGGGCGCCGGTGCGAAGGACCCGGCCGCCGGTGTGAAGGGCTCCCGCGCCGGCGGCGTGAAGGGCTCGGGCGCCGGTGTGAAGGGCTCGGGCGCCTGCGCCACGGGCTCGGGCGCCGGAACGAGGCGCTCGGGCACCTGGGCGACCCGCTGCGGCATCGGCGTGATCTGCTGGGGCGCGACCCGCTGGGGAAGCGGGGCGACCGTGTCCGCGGTCGGGGCGATCGGCTCCGGCGCGTAACCGGCCGGTTCCTCCGTACCCGGCTCGGACCCGGCAGCCTGCTCGGAAATCGTGCTGTGCTCGGCCGATTCCGTGGACTCGGCGGCCTCGCCCCAGAAGCTCATGGGCGCGGGCCCCTGCGGCGCCGCGGGTTCGGGCCGGACGGCGCTCGCGCCGTAGGCCCGGGCGTCGTCGGCGGTGAAGGCGTCGGTGAATCCGTCGGAGAAGCGATCGGCCTGCTGCTGCGGCGGTTCCGGGAACGCGGAGACGATCGGGTGCTCACCGGTATCGGTGCCGGGCTTGCGCTGCGGCAGGCCGGAACTGGTGGTCGGGAAGCGGCCGGTGGGCGGTTCGGGCAGATTCGGGACCGGCGTCAGCCGCGGCGGGTTGACCACGGGGTTCGGTCCGGTGATCGGTCCGACGGGCGGCGGAATCTGTCCCGGCGCCGGCGGAATCGGCCCGGCGGCGGCCGGGATCGGGCCCGAGGCGAGGGCCGCGGCCGGGATCGGCCCGGAGGCCAGGGCGGACGGGGGCATGGGCAGCGCCGTGGCCACCGGGTACTGACCGGTCGGGTCGCCGAGGCGTTCCGGCGCCGGCGAGACCAGGCTGCCCGGCAGGTGCACGCTGGCGGTGATGCCCGGCTGCTGCACCATGGCGGAGGTGCGGCGCAGGCTCACCGTGATGTGGTGCCGCTTGGCCAGGCGGCCCACGACGAATAGACCCATGCGGCGCGCGGTCTCGACATTGACCTCGCCACCGGAGGCCAGGCGGTCATTGATGCCCTGCAGGTCGTCGGCGTTCATGCCGAGGCCGCGGTCGGTGATCTCGATCAGGTAGCCGCCGTCCACCGCGCGCGCCACCGACACCGCGACCGGGGTGGTGGGCGGGGAGTAGCGCAGCGCGTTGTCGATCAGCTCGGCCAGCAGGTGCTCGATGTCGACGGCGGGCTCACCGGCGACGATGCCGTCGGGCACGGTGCCGATCTCGACGCGCTGGTAGTCCTCCACCTGGGAGACCGAGGACCACAGCATGTCCGACAGCGGCACCGGCGCGAGATGGCCACGGCGCAGCGCGGTTCCGGCCAGCACCAGCAGGTTGTCGCCGTTGCGGCGCATGCGGGTGGCGAGGTGGTCGAGGCGGAACAGCGACTGCAGGCGCTCGGAGTCGTCCTCGTCGCGCTCGAGCTCCTCGATCAGCGACAGCTGCTGCTCCACGAGGGATTGGCTGCGGCGCGAGAGGGTTTCGAACATGTTGCCGATCTGCAGGCGCAATCGCGCCTGTTCGGCGGCCAGGTGGAGGGCCTGGGAGTGGATGTCGTCGACGGCTCGGGCCAGCTGCCCGATCTCCTCGGTGGTGTGCACGTCGACCGGCGAGATCTCCGGGGTCGCACCGCCGGCGCGCACCACCTCGAGCTCCTGCGGCAGATCGATGTGGGCCACCTGCAAGGCGTCTCGCCGCAGGCGGCGGACCGGCACGACCAGCGAGCGGGCCACCACCAGCGCCAGCGCGAGACCGGCCAGCAGCATGCCGATCACGACGGAGGTGTCACGCAGCACGTTGTTGCGCGCCTCGGTGGTGAGCTCGGACAGCTTGGTGCCCATGGTGCTCGCGACGGTGGCGACCTCGGCGGAGTAGGCGTCCGCGCTGCCGCGCAGCGAGTCCTGCATGGCCGGCAGGGTGCCCGGGTCGGGCACGTTCTGCATCAGGATGCCGACGCGGGCGCCGGCGTTGTCCTTCAGCGTGTTCGCGTTCTGCGCCGATTCCGGCGCCATGCCGCGGTACACCTCGATCATCGTGATCTCGGCGCCGATGGCGGTGAGCAGCTTGGTCCGCAGCGCGGGGTTGGCGCCGGCGCCCGGCACCGCGAGCATGACGCGTTCCTGGGTGAGCAGGCGGAAGGCGGTCAGCGCCGCGCCGAACTGCAGGAAGGACTGCTGCACCCGGAGGTCGCCGACGGTGGGCGCGCCCGCGAGCGAGTTCTGCGCCCGGGTCTGCACCTCGTCGGCCTGATCGCCGATGGTCTGGGGGGAGCTGGTGCGCAGGCTGTTGCGCATGGTCTTCGCGACCGCGATGGCGGTGCCGAGTTCCTTCACGACGCCGGGGTCGGCGTTGGAGGACTTGAGCGCGGTCTCCAGTTCGGCCTGGGCCTGGTCGAACTTGGCGGTGGCGGCGTCGAGGTCGGCGTCCACGTCCTGGTTGCCGCCGACGATGGCGGCGACCGCGAGTTCATTGGTGCTGGTGAGGAATTTGACCGTGGGGCGGAGCACGTCCATCTGCTCCGAGGCCGCGCTCAGTTTGGAGATGGTCTGCAATTCGCTGTTGATGCGCAGTACCGCGAAGGTCGCGGCGAGAAGCACCGGGAGCACCAGCACGATGCCGACCTTGCGGGTAACGGGCCAGTTGGACAGGCTGAATTGCCACGACCGGGGTGCTGCTTCCATCCCGCTTCCGTCGCCTCCGCTTTCACGATTGACCCCCGGGTATGTATGCGGTTGTACGGCTTTGGGGTCGAGCCCGCGCAGAACCAACTAAGGGTCTTCTTTTCCGGCCTGCAACATACCGCGTGAGCTGAGTAACGGCAATTCGGAGGACGTAGTGTATAAGCCTCCGAATGCGGGCTTGCCACAACGGCTTTCGCGTCGAATTGGGTGACACCGCAACCACTCGGCATTGGCCGTTCGTAAAACACGCAGGTCATCTGCCTCACCCACCCGGCGTGTCGGAGGGGCCCTTCTCAGTGGACTCTCAGTCGTTGTGGGCAGACTGGTTGCCATGCGCATTCTGGTAGTCGACGACGACCGCGCGGTTCGTGAATCGCTGCGTCGCTCGCTGACCTTCAACGGGTACACCGTCGACCTCGCCGTCGACGGTCTGGACGCCTTGGAGAAGACCGCCAGTCAGCGACCCGACGCCCTGGTCCTGGACGTCATGATGCCCCGTCTGGACGGGCTCGAGGTATGCCGCCGGCTGCGCAGCACCGGCGACGATCTGCCGATTCTGGTACTCACCGCACGGGATTCGGTGTCCGAGCGGGTCGCCGGGCTGGACGCCGGCGCCGACGACTACCTACCCAAGCCCTTCGCGCTGGAGGAACTGCTGGCCCGGCTGCGCGCCCTGCTGCGCCGCACCGCCGGCGACCCGGTCGACGCCTCCTCCGAGGCCATGTCCTTCGCCGACCTCTCGCTCGACCCCGTCACCCGCGAGGTCACCCGCGGCGAACGGCCGATCAGCCTCACCCGCACCGAGTTCTCCCTGCTGGAAATGCTGATGGCCAACCCGCGCCGGGTGCTCACCCGCAGCCGCATCCTGGAGGAGGTGTGGGGCTACGATTTCCCCACCTCCGGCAACGCGCTCGAGGTGTACATCGGCTACCTGCGCCGCAAGACCGAAGCCGACGGTGAGCCGCGGCTCATCCACACCGTGCGCGGCGTCGGCTACGTGCTGCGCGAGACTCCTCCGTAGGGCAGGCGCTCGTGGGTAGAACCGTTCCCCGGCGGACGGTGGTCGCCGGACTCGGATCGCGGACGGAGAACGACGGACTGCGGCCGCCGATGCCGCTGACCCGTTCGGTGTCACTGCGCTGGCGGGTGACACTGCTGGCCGCCTCGGTGGTCGCCGTGGCCGTCGCCTTCACCTCCATCGCCGCCTACGCCATGGTGGCCCGGTCGCTGTACGCCGATGTGGACTCGCAGCTGCGGGCCCGCGCCTCGGTGATGATCGACAACAACCTCGACAGCCTCGGCTTCCAGTCGCTGGTTTTCGCGGGGCTGTACTCCAGCGACGTCGGGGTGGCGCTGGTGTTCGCGGACCAGTCGCAGTACGTGCCTCCGCAGACCACGATTCCGCCGATCGGCAATCAGGAACGGCAGGTGGCCCGCGGCGAGATCGGCTTCTCGCTGCGCACCGTCGACGACCAGCGGGTGCTGGCCCGCCGCACCCATTCCGGATCCACGCTGGTGGTGTCGCAGCGGCTGCAACCCACCAAGGAGGTCCTCGACCGGCTGGCCTGGCTGTTGTTCGTGGTCGGCGGCTGCGGGGTCATCGTGGCCGCGGCGGCCGGAACCACCGTGGGCCGTACCGGGTTGCGGCCCATCGCCCGGCTCACCGCCGCCACCGAACGCATCGCCCGCACCGACGACCTGACCCCCATCCCGGTTACCGGCGACGACGAACTGGCCCGGCTCACCGAGAGTTTCAACACCATGCTGCGCGCCCTCGGCGAATCCCGGGAACGGCAGCGCCGCCTGGTGGCCGACGCCGGCCATGAGCTGAAGACGCCACTGACCTCTTTGCGCACCAATATGGAACTGCTCATCGCCTCCTCGCGGCCGGGCGCGCCCCGGATCCCCGACGAGGACATGGCCGAACTGCGCTCGGACGTGATGGCCCAGATCGAGGAATTGTCCACGCTGGTCGGCGATCTGGTCGATCTGGCCCGCGAGGACGCCCCGGAAACCGTGTACGAGCGCATCGACCTCGGCGAGATCGCCGAACGCGCGCTGGAGCGAGTCCGGCGGCGGCGCACCGGAATCGATTTCGAGGCCCAGCTGCGGCCCTGGTTCGTCTACGGCGACGAACCCGGCCTGGAACGCGCCCTGCTCAACGTCCTCGACAATGCCGCCAAGTGGAGTCCGGAGGGCGAGCAGGTGTTCGTCACCATGCGCGAGAACGGGCGCGGACTGCTCGAGTTCGCCGTCGACGACGCCGGGCCCGGCATCCCGCCCGCCGAACGCGAGCTGGTGTTCGAGCGCTTCTACCGCACCACGGCCTCGCGCTCCATGCCCGGCTCCGGGCTCGGCCTGGCCATCGTCAAGCAGGTGGTGACCAAACACGGTGGCACCATCAACATCGACACTTCCGACCGAGGGGGCGCGTTGATCCGTATCGTTCTGCCTGGAGAAAGCGCACCGCCCCTGCCCGCCGAGGCGGACAACTGAACCCGGAAAGCTCGGCGAAAAGCAAGCACGGTCTCAGTCCACTCTCAGTCGTTCCCGCCAGGCTTGGCGACGAGACTCGAGGAGAAAACGAGAAATGACCGAGGATTCGAACCAGCGGGGCACCGAGCCCGAAGGCCAGGCCGCCGACAACGCCGCCGCGGCCGGCGCACCCTCCGGGCCCGCCGGCGCGCAGCCCGCGTCCGGCAGCCAGGCCCCCGGTTCCGACCGCCCGACCTCCGGCTCCGGCACCACCGCGTCCGGCCTGCCGAAGCGGGATCCCGCGGGCGCTCCCGCCGCCGACTCCTTCAACGGCTTCGCGGCCGCCACCCCGGGTTCGGCTCCGGCTCCCGGCGGGTTCCCGCCCCCGGCGCAGCCCGGCCATCCCGGAGCGCCCGCGGCGGGTCCCGCGTCGAGCGCTCCCGGTACGCCCAGCGCGCCCGGTTTCGGTGCGGCGCAATCGTTCTCCGGCGGAGCGTTCCAGGCTCAGGGCAGCGATCCGCGGGCCGATCAGCCCGCTGCGGGCGCGCAGCCGCCCGCCGGCTCGGCGCCGGCCTTCGGCGGTCCGGGCGGGACGGCGTACGGCGTTGCGGGGCAACCGGGTTCGGGCGCGGTCGATCCGGCCACCCAGGCGCTGCCCGGTGCGGCGCAGGCGGGTTTCGGCGCGCCGCAGGGTGGTCCCGCCTATGGGGCGGCTTTCGGTGGCGCACAGCCTTATTCGCAGCAGTACGGCGGTGGGAATCCGCCGACCGGGGAGATTCCGGGCGGGGGTTACGGGCAGGCGTACGCGGCGTCGGGGGCCGGGTACGCGGCCGGGCAGCAACCCACGCCGGCGAC
Organism: Nocardia sp. NPDC004151; assembly: GCF_042874235.1. Lineage (NCBI taxonomy): Bacteria > Bacillati > Actinomycetota > Actinomycetes > Mycobacteriales > Nocardiaceae > Nocardia > Nocardia sp. NPDC004151. Next base: position 426,398 of record NZ_JBIAMR010000003.1, read on the forward strand.
GGGACAGCCGCCGACCGCCGGGGCGGGCCAGCAGCCTGCCGCCGGGATGGGGCAGTCGCCCTACGCCACGGGCCAGCAGCCCGCGTACGTGACGGGGCAGCAGTCGGCGTATTCGACGGGGCAGTTTCCGGCGTACGCGGCGGGTCCGCATCCGACGCAGGTGATTCCGGCCGTGCCCGGTGGTCCGGGTGGGCCCGGGGTGCCGGGTGAGCCGGGTCTGGCGTATGCCGCCGCGCCGGGGCCGAAGCGGTCCGGCCGCACCGGTCTGGTCGCCGGCGCGGTTGTGCTGGCGCTGCTCAGCGGTGGTATCGGTGGCGCGGTGGGCGCGCTGGCCACGCATGGCAGCGATCACGGCACGGTGAGCAATGCGCTGGATCAGCCCGCGGGCAATGGCAAGGCCGCGCCCGCGCCGGAGGGTTCGGTGCAGGCGGTGGCGCAGAAGGTGCTCGCGAGCGTTGTCATGATCCGGGTCGCGGGTGCGCGGGCCGAGGGCGAGGGCTCCGGGGTGGTCCTGTCCTCGGACGGGCTGATCCTCACCAACAATCACGTGGTCAGCGGCGCGGGCCAGAACGCCAAGATGGATGTGGCGTTCAATGACGGCTCGACCGCTCCAGCCACCGTGGTGGGCGCGGACCCGGTCTCCGACATCGCGGTCATCCGGGTGACCGGCAAGTCGGATCTGAAGCCGATCGAGCTGGGCCAGTCCGGCAATCTGCAGGTGGGGCAGGGCGTGGTGGCGATTGGTTCGCCGCTGGGCCTGGCGGGCACGGTGACCAGCGGTATCGTCTCCTCGCTGAACCGCCCGGTCTCCACCAGCGGCGAGCCGGGTTCGCAGGGCACGGTCATCGACGCCATCCAGACCGACGCGGCCATCAACCCGGGCAATTCCGGCGGCGCGCTGGTCGATATGAACGGCAAGCTGGTCGGCATCAACACCGCCATCGCCACCATGGGCACCGCCGAGTCGGCGGGCGCGCAGAGCGGCTCGATCGGCCTGGGCTTCGCGATTCCGGTGGACACCGCGCGCCGCGTCGCCGACGAGCTGATCAAGAACGGCAAGGCCACCTACGCCCAGATCGGTGTGACCGTGCGGGCGCAGGACGATGTGAACGGCGCGCGCGTGATGGACGTGTCGCCCGACGGCCCGGCCGCCAAGGCGGGCATCCCGAAGAACGCGATCATCACCAAGATCGACGACCAGATCGTGGACTCGGGCAATTCACTGATCGCCGGGGTGCGCTCGCACCGGCCCGGCGACAAGGTCAAGGTGACCTACACCGACGACCAGGGCAAGAACCCCAAGACCGTCGAGGTCACCCTCGGCGAAGCAGCCGCGGAGGGCGGACGATGAGCAACCGTGTCAATGGCAGGGAACCGGTACCGGCGATCCGTGTCACCTCCGACGGGGGATGGGAGCTGTTGTCGGACAAGGGCGCTACGGTGAGCACCATGGAAATCGATGCCGCTGTGGCGGGCCGTGCTCTTGTCGTGGTCGTCGACGATCGAACCGCCCATGGCGGAGTGGACTCGCTGGGTCCGCTGGTCACCGAGCTACTCACCGAGGCCGGGTTCCTGGTGGACGCCTCGGTGTCGGTGTCGGCCGATGAGGTGGAGATCCGCAATGCCCTCAATACCGCGGTGATCGGTGGTGTCGACCTGGTCATCTCGGTCGGCGGCACCGGTATGTCCCCGCGTGACGTGACGCCGGAGGCCACCGAAGAGGTGCTGGACCGGGTGCTGCCCGGGATCAGCGAGGCCCTGCGGGCGTCGGGTCTGGCCTCGGGGTCGCTGGACGCGGGCCTGTCACGCGGTCTGGCCGGGGTGTCGGGCAGCACGCTGGTGGTGAACCTGCCGGGTTCGCGCGCCGCGGTCCGGGACGGCATGGCCACCCTGGGCCCGCTGGCGAGCAAAGTCATCGATGAATTGTCCGGTCTGTCGGAATGACCGACGCCGACAAACCTGATTCACCCGAGTCGCCCCGTCCGGCCGAGCGCCGGGCGGGGTCTCGTCGTTTGACCCCCGCCGAACGCGCCCGGCTCGCGCGTGTCTTCGGCGACGAACTGCCGTCCACGACCAAGGACGAGCGCACTCCCGAGCCGGATTCCGTTCAGTCCTCCGATGATTGGCTGCGCGCGCAGAAGCCGCCCCATCACGGTTGAGATTCGCTCACATCACGGCTGCCGGGAATTAGCCATCTCCCGAAGGCTGTGATCTTGCGCGCCGTTATCTAATTGTTGCCAAACAGTAACTGTTGTGGCTAAAATCTCCCCTGGGTCAACAAAGCTACGGCTGTAAAGAAAATGAGCAGCGCGCTTGATAGTTGCTCTTGCCGAGTTCTGTGCCGTAGTGGCTCTCTTCAGCCCCGGTGGTCGGGGTTGTCCGCAAAAAAACTGATGAGGGAACAATGAGCGAGAACCGGACTGCCGGTTTGCGTCGGGTCGCGCGTGTCGCGGGTATCGGCGCAGCCGCCTCCGTGGCTTTCGGCCTGCTGTCGACCGGCGCCGCCAACGCCGACACCTTCGTACCGTTGCCGGACGGTCAGAAGGTCGGACCGGGCGTGACCATCGACCGTCTCGGCGAGCACGCCGTCATCTCGCCGTCGCTGTCGGCGAACGGCGCGGGCCGCACCGCCTGGCTCTCGGGCAAGGTCGTCGCCGACGTCACCGAGACCCCCGCGGGCACGGTCGGCCCGAACAACGGCCCCACCAACGGCCCGGGCACCAACAACTCCTCCACGCATGGCGCGTCGCAGGTCAACACCGGTTACATCATCGGCTGCCAGGTGAACATCGCCGACAACGCCATCTCCGCCGGTGTTTCCGGTGGCGTGAGCCTGACCGGTGCGAACGCGGGCGGTTCGATCGGCGTGAACCTCGGCCCCGGCCAGGTGACCTTCCTCCAGATCAACTCCAAGGACATCCTCGACGCGGGCCGCTACTCGATCGACTACAAGGATGTGCCGGTCGACGTGCAGGGCTGCGCGGGTTACGCCCAGGCGCGCGCCTACACCGTGGTCGAGATCATCGGTGACCACTACTCGAAGACCACCCTCTACGGGCAGCCGTTCAGCCTCGGCTGACGTGTGGTCAGACACCCGATTCATCTCTCGCGCAAGCGAATTCGACCCTAGAGGGAAACCATCATGAACGTTCGCAAGACCATGGCGCGGGCCGCCGGGATCGGCGCCGTCGCCACCGCCACCCTGGGCCTGTTCTCCACGGGTGCGGCCAACGCCGACACCTTCGTGCCGCTGCCGGGCGGCTCCATCACCGAGACCATGGACGACGGCACCATCGTCACCATCTCCATGACCGGCGAGTCGGCCAACATCAACCCGTCGCTGGGCTCGACCCCGCTGCACCGCAACGCCTGGGTCTCGGGCAGTGCGCGCGTCGAACTGTCGGGCACTCACGGCGATGCCGGCGGCAAGATCGTCCCCGGTTACGTGGTCGGCTGCCAGGTCAACATCGCCGGCGGCGGCGCCAACGGCGGCCCGAGCGCGGGCGCCAACTACGACGGCTCGAGCCCGTCGGCCGGCGCGAATGTCGGCGGCAACCTGACCCTGGGCCCCGGCCAGTCGCAGGCGTTCTACGTCCTGGATCAGGAAGCGCCCGACGATTTCGGCAGCGAGGCGCACTACAAGCGCAACAAGTTCTCGGGTAACTCCGGATCGGTGACGTGGTCGGACGAGACCATCAACCTGAACGGCTGCGGCGGCTACGCGCAGGCGCGCTCGTTCATCGCGGTTCAGGTCGAGACCGACCATGTGATCACCGCCTACACGCTGTGGGGTCAGCCCTTCAGTCTCGGCTGATCAGTTTCCGCTCAGCGGAATGCCAAGGGGCCCGGTGCGATTAGCACCGGGCCCCTTTTGCTATCCACGACTTTCTCTGTATACCTGCGGGTTTGTGTCGGCGAGTGGTCGATCCTGTTCGCTCACGTCTCAGAGGTCACAGCTGTGATGTAAAGTGCCCAGCGTCGCTACGAGAAAAGAATTTGTAACGAGTAACACAGTGGCAACAATGTGGCGACAAACTCAACCGGGGAATCCGCAAGGGTCCCTTTTCAACCTCGGTGGTCGAGGTTGATCGCAAGAACCTGATGAGGGGAAGTATGAGCGAGAACCGCACCCACGGTGTGCGTACCGCGGCCCGTTTTGCGGGCATCGGCGCGGCCGCGGCCGTGGCCATCGGCCTTTTTTCCACTGGTGCCGCTAACGCTGACACCTTCGTGCCGTTGCCGGACGGCCAGAAGGTGAACCCGGCGGGCACCGTCACCATTACCCGGACGGGTGAGCACGCCATCGTGTCGCCGTCGCTCGCTGCCAACGGTGCCGGCCGTGTGGTGTGGGTGAGCGGCGCCGCCTCCGCGGTGGTCACCGAAACCCCCGAGGGCACAGTCGGTCCGAACAACGGCCCGGTCGGTATCCCCGGCAGCAACAACTCGTCCACCCACGGCACCTCGCAGATCAACACCGGCTACATCGTCGGCTGCCAGATCTCCATCGGTGAGGACGCGATCTCTGCCGGTGTCTCCGGCAGCATCAACCTCGACAGCGCGAGCATCGGTGGTTCGATCGGCGTCAACCTCGGCCCCGGCCAGGTGGCGTTCGTCCAGATCGACTACAAGGACATCACCAAGGCGGGCACCTACTCGGTCGAGTACCGCGACGCCGAGATCCAGATCCAGGGCTGCGCGGGCTACGCCCAGGCGCGTGCGTACACGGTCGTCGAGGTCATCGGCGATCACTACTCCAAGACCACCCTCTACGGCCAGCCGTTCAGCATCGGCTAAGTGGTCTCCGCCCGCCAAATCCTTTCTCGCGCAAGCGAACAAAATCTGAGGGACAACCAGATATGAACATCCGTAAGACAATGGCGCGGGTGGCCGGTGTCGGTGCCGTCGCCACCGCGGCCCTTGGCCTGTTCTCCACCGGTGCGGCCAATGCCGACACCTTCGTGCCGCTGCCGGGCGGCGAGCTCACCCAGACCCTGTCCGACGGCACCGTGGTCACGGTGAAGCTGGTCGGCGAGTCCGCCAACATCAGCCCGTCGATGGGTGCCACCCCGGTGCACCGCAACGCCTGGGTCTCGGCGTCGGCGCAGGTCAACATCTCCGGCGACACCACCGCGACCGGCGGCAAGATCTACCCCGGCTATGTCGTGGGTTGCCAGGTCACCATTGACGGCGGCGGCGTCAGCGGTGGTGCCGAAGGCGGCGCGAGCTGGGACAGCAGTGGCAACGCCACTCCGACCGGCGGCGTGAACTCCGGCGCCAACCTGACCCTGGGTCCGGGTCAGGCCAAGTCGTTCTACATCCTCGATCTGGAGATGCCGGACGACTTCGGTCACGAAATCCACAAGAAGCGCAACGCTTTCAGCGGCACCAGCGGTTCGGTCACCTGGTCGGACGAGACCATCGGCCTGAACGGCTGTGGCGGTTACGCTCAGGCGCGCGCCTTCGTGAGCGTCGAGGTCGAGACCGACAACGTGATCAGCTGGGTCACCCTGTGGGGCCAGCCCTTCAGCCTCGGCTGATCCACACTCCGGTGTGATACGAACGGGCCCGGCGCTTTTCGCGCCGGGCCCGTTTTGCCTTGCCACGCTGGGGAGTTCGGGCCGCGGGTCAGAGTTCGTGCCGCCCGCCCGCGCTGCGTTCCGCGAGCAGGTCCCGGATCTCGCGCAGCAGTTCGTTGTCGGTGAGCGCGTCGTCCGCCTTGGCGCCCCACAGCTTCTTGGCCTTGGCGGCCGGGATGACCAGGATGAAGTAGAGCAGGGCCGCGATGATGACGAAATCGATAGCCGCGGTGATGATCGGCCCAATCGCGATGAAGGTGGCGGGCTTGTCGGCCACCAGCTGGAAGCCCAGCCCGAGCTGATTGGTGCCGCCGAAGACCGCGAGCAGCGGTGTCACGATGCCGTCGGTGAAGGCGGTGACGACCGCGACGAAGGCCGTACCCATGACGACGGCCACGGCCAGGTCGATGACATTGCCGCGCATCAGAAATTCTTTGAAACCCTTGAGCATTGCCGAAACTCCTCTACCTGAGGGATCGAACGCAGAGTTGTGGGGATCTGAGGCGATGCTAGTTCACCGATGCGCCGGTTCAGTGGAACACGACCGTGAGCGCCGTCCGCAGCGAGGCGGCGGCCACCGCGGTGGCGCGTCGGGAATCCAAGGCGACCAGCACCACCCGGTCCGTGCGCCCGCGGGTTCCGTCGGCCTGCGGCACCAGCACCACGGCGGCGTCGGCGGCCAATAGCCGTGCGGGACGGCCGGTCCCGCCGGTGTCCTCGCCCGCCACCACGTCCACCCGGTCGCCGGTGCGCAGGATCTCGGCAACGGCGTTGTCCGCCAGGCGAATCGGGACGATGCGCGCATCGGGGGAGCCCGCCGCCACGGCGGCCAGTCGCGGGCCCAGCACCCGCACGTCGGTGAGGATCTCCCCGGCCGTCAGCGCGGCGGCGAGGGTGGCCCCGCGCACCCGCGCGGCGTCGCGCACGGCTCCGGCGGGCAGGGTCGCGGTCTCCCGGTCGGCGGTGCGCAGATCGCCGTCGCCGAGCACCTGCCCGGGCGGCAGCTCCCGCGCGGCGACCAGGACGGATGTCCGATCCGCGGATGGATCCGGGCGTACGGCCAGGAAGGCCGCCGCCATGAGCAACGCGACCGCCCCGGCCCGCCGCAGTAACACCGAGTCCACCCAGGTCAGGCGGCTACGGAACTCGTGTGGGAAAGCTCGGTACGGTCGCGTCACGGGGGCAGCGTACGGTCGCCCCGACACCGGCACGCCCGGGCCGAACCCGGGCTGTGGATAACGAAGAGCCTGTGGAGAAAGCTGAGATCAGGCCGCGGAGGTGCTGGAACCGCTGGACGACGAGGTCGAGGTGCTCGACGTGGCCGCGCTCGACGCGGTGGAGCTCGAGCCGCCGTTGTCCGACGAAGAGGACGACGGCTTGGCCGGCTCGGAGGAGGTGGAGCCGTTACGGCTGTCGGTGCGGTAGAAGCCGCTGCCCTTGAAGACGATGCCGACCGAGTTGAACAGCTTGCGCAGCTTGCCGTTGCAACGGTCACACGTGGTCAGTGCGTCATCGGAGAAGGACTGCACGATGTCGAACTTGTTGTCGCACTCGGTGCATGCATACGAGTAAGTAGGCATCGGGAAACCTCCACGCTCTTCGTCGAATTAGCACTCTACAGCTGGCAGTGCCAACGCTGCCAATCGGGTGTCAATTCCCGGCTCGATCTCCGAGGCGGCGCAGCCCGCCGAACGGGGTCAGTGCCCACCCCATTCGATGGTCGTGTGACTCCTCCGGCAAACGGTCCACGAGTTCGTCGTCGCGCACCACGGCGATCAATCGCGCGTCGGCGCGCGCGGCGTTCAGACTTCGATCGTAATAACCGGCTCCGCGTCCCAATCGGACCCCGCGCCGATCCACCGCGAGCGCCGGAATCAGAATCGTCGAAGCCGTCGAGATTCCGTCCGTGACCGGGTCTCCGTCCGGTTCGCGCAGCCCGAACCGGCCGCGGCGCAGCCCGTCGGGCCCGGTGTATTCGGCCCAGGCGAGCGGCCCGGGTTCGCCGGTGACCGGCAGCAGCACCCGGGCGCCGGCGGCCCGCAGCGCGTCGAGCAGGGCCACCGAGCCGGGTTCGCCGCCCACCGGCACGTAGGCGCAGACCCAGCCGCCGTCCGCGAGCCGTCCGGCCGCGGCGGCCAGCGCCGCGGCCTCGCGCTCGCGGACCTCGGCGGGCAGGGCCTTGCGGCGCGCGAGGATCTCCGCGCGCCACGCCGTCTTGTCCCGCTCGTCCGTCACGCTTCCACCCTAGGGCGGCCGCCCTGGGCGATCCGCGCCCGCCGTGCTCAGCGATCCGCGCGCGGCCGGGTCAGGGTGAACGTGTCGACGGCCTTCAGCTCGCTGGTCGGCCCGGTGAGGGCGTAGTACGTGCCCTTGATGGTGGTGTTCCCGCCGGGCGTGCCGGGGTCGACGTCGAAAGCGCAGAAGCCGTAGGGATGTTCGGCGTCCTTGAACGCGGACCAGGGCGCGTCCTCGAGCACGTACGTCGGAACCTTCTTGCCGGTCGCCGGATCCGCGTTCCCGACGGCGGTGATGACCCGGCACCTGTCGCCCGGGAAGAACAGGTGGTTGGACGGCACCGAGGTGCCGCCCCCGCCGATCACCAGGTGCACGGTGCCCTTGCCGGTGTCGACGACGTCCTTGCGGGTGTCGGCGGGCTTGGGGGTGAGGGTCTCGGACCCGGTCGTCCCGCGCACGGGATGCGAACGCTCGTAATGGTGTTCGTGCCCGCACAACACCAGGTCGACCTGGTATCGGTCGAACAGCGGCAGCCATTCGGTGCGGATGCCCAGGTCCGCGCCGTTGGCCTTGTCGGCCGAGGAGATGGCGACCTGGTGCATGAACACCACCACCCAGTCGATGCCCTTGTCGGCGCGTGCGTTGGCCAGTTCGCTTTCCAGCCAGCGCTTCTGGGCTCCGCCGGAGTAGCCCTTGACGTAGCTGTTGCCGCCGTCCTGCAGGCAGACGTCGTCGTTGGCGACCGCGATCACCCGCATGCCGCCGACGGTGAACGAGTACCACAGGCCCTGCGCGTGTTCCTCGCTCCCGACGTCGGGGACGGTGAAGTAGGTCTGGAACGCCTGGTAGCCGATGGGCCCGTTGCCGAGTTCGTTCTCGTGGTTGCCGGGGGCGGGCATCCAGGGCCGGTAGCGCGCCGAGCGAGAGTTGTTGGCCCACCAGTCGTTCCAGGTGCGGATGCGGTCGGTGGACAGGTTGGCGTAGCAGAGGTCGCCGTTGACCAGGTTGAACAGCGGGGCCAGTGATTCCACCGCGGAGGTGATGTCGCCGGCGTACTGGGAGCCGAGATTGTCGTTGACGGCCTTGCCGTCGACGATCTTGCCGACGGTGGGGGTGCCCTGGTCGCCGAAGCTGGTGAACCGGAACTTGGCGCGCCCGGCGGGCGCGGTGCGGATGGTGCCCAGTTCCGGCGGTGCGCCGTCGTGCCCGGCGGCGTAGACGTAGTCGGTGTCGGGGGACAGGCCGGTGAGCCGGGCGTGGTGGGCCTGGATCTCGATGCCGGACTTGGCATCCCGGTAGGTGCGGGTCCGCGCGGAGACCGCCGTGCCGAATCCGGAGTCGGCGGTGCCGTAGCGCACGGTGGGCGCGGTGACCGATCCGAGGGTGTGCCAGGTGACCACGACCTCGCGGGCCGCGTCGGCCCCGAACTGGAGGTGCAGCCCGGAGACCCGGGGCGCGGCGGCGCGGTCGGGGGTGGTGACGAGTTCGGCGGAGCGGGGCCAGGCGGCGGCGTTGGATCCGGAGCTCTTCAGCGCGACCGCGCCGCCCGCGCCGACGGCCAGTCCGGCCAGGCCGGCGACGGCCGACGCGCCGAACAATTGGCGGCGGCTGACCGCGCGGGTGGTGTCAGGGGTGCTGACAGTAGGGGTGTCGGGGTTGTCCGGCGTGGAATCGGGGTTGTGGGAATCCTCACGATCGGTCATGGGTGTCAGTCAACAACCAGTGGGTACGAGGGAGGTCACAGTGCGACGAACGCCAAATGAAAAGAACGGGTCGGTCGGTGAGAATGCCCTCGGTCCGGCGTTCGGTGCGCTCCTGCCGTCCTCGCCCCTTAGGCTCTCGGGGATATCGAGGCGGCCACGAGCCGCTCTCGGGCATATGACGGATGGATAGGGTGAAATTCATGACAGCTACTGGCGGCGGAACCGAGTCGTGCTTCCGCACCGCGGTGGTCCCCGCGGCCGGGCTCGGCACCAGGTTCCTGCCCGCGACCAAGACGGTTCCCAAGGAGTTGCTGCCGGTGGTCGACACCCCGGGCATCGAATTGGTCGCCGCCGAGGCCGCGGAATCCGGCGCCAATCGGCTGGTGATCGTGACCTCGCCCGGAAAAGACGGTGTGGTCGCGCATTTCGTCGAGGACCTGGTGCTGGAGAGCACCCTCGCCGAGCGCGGCAAGTTCCATCTGCTGGAGAAGGTGCGCAAGGCCCCCGCCCTGCTCGACGTCACCTCGGTGGTGCAGGAGGAGCCGCTGGGCCTGGGTCACGCGGTGGCGCAGGCGGAATCGGTGCTCGACGCCGACGAGACCGCCATCGCGGTGCTGCTGCCCGACGACCTGGTGCTGCCCGGCGGCGTGCTGGAGCTGATGGCCAACGTGCGGAACACCTACGGCGGTTCGGTGCTGTGCGCCATCGACGTGCCCAAGGAAGAGGTCAGCGCCTACGGCGTCTTCGATGTCGAGGAACTGCCCGACGGCCCGTGCGACGTGCTCAAGGTCAACGGCATGGTGGAGAAGCCCGCCGTGCACGAGGCGCCCTCCACCTTCACCGCGGCCGGGCGATACCTGTTGGACCGCGCCATCTTCGACGCGCTGCGCCGCATCACCCCCGGTGCGGGCGGCGAACTGCAGCTGACCGACGCCATCGCGCTGCTGATCGCGGAAGGCCACCCGGTTCATGTCGTAGTGCATCGTGGGTCGCGGCACGATCTGGGCAACCCTGGCGGTTATCTTCGAGCTGCGGTCGATTTCGCTCTGGAACGCGAGGAATACGGTCCCGCCCTGCGCGAGTGGCTCGAGCAGCGGCTCGGTCCGGACTGGAATCCGCAGCTGACCACATGCGAATGAGGCGACGGACGGGAGAGACTACGGAAGGGCGGCATGCGCTCGGTTGAGGATCAGCAGATCAAGGTGACCGCCGCGGCCGTGGCCCCACGGCCGGTCCGGGTCGCGATCAGCGAGGCACAGGGTTTGCTGTGCGCCGAGGATGTGGTCACCGAGCGCCCGCTGCCGGGCTTCGACCAGGCCGCCATCGACGGGTACGCCGTGCGCAGTGTGGATGTGGCCGGCGCGGGCGCGAATATCCGCGACGAGGACGGCAATTCGGTGCTCCTGAGCCTGCCGGTGGTGGGGGAGGTGGCGGCCGGTTCCCGCCAGCCGATCCGCCTGCAGCCCCGCCAGACCGTGCGGGTGGACACCGGCGCGCCGCTGCCGACCCTCGCCGATGCCGTGCTGCCGCTGGAGAACACCGATGGCGGCCGCGCCCGGGTGAAGGTCTACGAGGCGGTCCGCTCCGGCGACTACGTGCGCCGCATCGGTGACGACGTGCAGCCCGGCGATCTGGCCGTGCGCGCCGGCACCATCATCGGCCCGGCCCAGGTGGGCCTGCTGGCCGCGGTCGGCAAGGACAAGGTGCTGGTGCATCCGCGGCCCCGGCTGTCGGTGCTGTCGGTGGGCGGCGAGCTGGTCGACATCGACCGCACGCCCGGACCCGGCCAGGTCTACGACGTGAACTCCTACGCCCTGGCCGCCGCCGCGCGCGACGCGGGCGCGGACGTGAACCGGGTCGGCATCGTGAGCGCCGATCCGAAGCGGCTGCGGGACGTGGTGGAGGGCCAGCTGGTCCGCTCCGAGGTGGTCGTGATCGCGGGTGCGGTCGGCGGCTGGGCGTCGGAGCAGGTGCGCGAGGCCCTCGAGGGGCTCGGCGAGCTGGAGATCACCCGGGTCGGCATGCATCCCGGGTCGGTGCAGGGTTTCGGCCTGCTCGGCCGCGACGAGGTGCCGACCTTCCTGCTGCCCGCGAATCCGGTTGGCGCGCTGGTGGTTTTCGAGGTCATGGTGCGGCCGTTGATCCGGATCGCGCTGGGCCGCCGGCACCCCATGCGGCGCATGGTGCGGGCGCGCACCATCCTGCCGATCGCCTCGATCCCGGGCCGCCGCGGCTATCTGCGCGCGCAGCTCATGCGCGACGAGCAGACCGGCGACTACCTGGTGCAGCCGCTGGGCGGCCCGAACGGGGCGTCCTCGCATCTGCTGGCCACCATGGCCGAGGCCAACAGCCTCATCGTGATCGACCCCGAGACCACCGAGGTGCGTACCGGTGACGAGGTCCAGGTCGCGTTCCTGGCTCAGCGTGGGTGAGGTCCGACATGATCGGTCAGGGCCCGAAGGCGGCAGCTCGCGTAACAACGCAGAGCACCCGAGCATGGCGAATGGATTCAGCGTGAACGTCTTCCGTTCGGCCCAGCATCCGGGCTGGCCGGCGCATCTGGGTCCGGTGCGGGTCGCGGCGGGCACGGTCACGCTGCGGCCGATCCGCCTGCGGGACGCGTCCGCGTGGGGCCGGATCCGGGTCCGGGACAAGGATTATCTGGAGAAGTGGGAGCCCACCGGCCGCGGTCCGTGGGAGGCGCGTAACCACTCCAGCAATTGGCCCGCGCTGTGGTCGGCGTTGAAGGCCGAGGCGCGGCGCGGCGCCATGATTCCGCTCGTCATCGAGGTGGACGGCCAGTTCAGCGGTCAGCTCACGGTGGGCAATATCGTGCGCGGCGCGCTGCGATCGGCGTGGATCGGTTACTGGGTGTCGAGCGAGCTGGCCGGGCAGGGCGTGGCCACCGCGGCGCTGGCCCTGGGCCTGGACCACTGCTTCGGCGAGGTGGGCCTGCACCGGGTGGAGGCCACGGTGCGGCCGGAAAACCTTGCCAGTCAGGCGGTTCTGCGCAATGTCGGTTTCCGCGAGGAGGGCATGCTGCAGCGCTACCTCGACGTGGACGGCGCGTGGCGGGATCATCTGCTGGTCGGCATGACGGTCGAGGAGGTTTCGGGGACCGTGGTGGACAGGTTGATTCGCGCGGGGCGCGCCAGCAAAGCCTGATAACTCGCTGAGCGCGGCGTGTGAGAGTTTTCTCGACCGAATTCGTGTGACTAGTGTTGCGTGTGTGGTCGGCGCGCCTGAGGGGAATACCCACGGCGTGGAATTAACCTACGCACGTCGGTGGTGCGTCTGTTTTCCGATCAGAAGGGACAGACAACAGGGCGGGACGGAGGTGTAAGGGCCAATGCCGAATTCGATCTTGTGGATCGGCTTGGTGGTGCTCTGGGTCTTCGTGCTTTTCCCGATGCTGGCCAATCGCCATCCCCGCATCCGGCAGCACACCGACGCCGCCCTCTCGACACGAGTGTTGCATCGCGGTGGTGCCAAGCGACGCACCAGGAAAGGTCCGGCGACCGGACATGACACCGACCCGGACTACGTGCCGGTTCGCAGAAAGCTTCACCCGAGCGAGGATCCGGAGGATCGGATGACCAGATCGGACGACAGCCCCGCCGAACCGGAAGCCCTCACCGCCGCCGCGGCCGACACGGCAGCCACCGTAGCCGAGAAGGACGAGGTCGTCGCCGCGGTGAGCGCCGAACTGCCGGAACCCGAGACGGATTCGACCGACCCGGAGGACGCCGACGACGCGGACGAGGGTGCCGCCGAATCCGAGCCCGCCGCAGCGGAATCCGAGACCGACCCCGAAACCGCCACGGATGAGACAGAATCCGAGACCGTGGATGCCGCGGCCGAGACCGACGACGCTGAGCCGGAAGCCGCCGTGTCCGACGAGCCGGCGGCCGAGCCCCGCAAGCGGGTCTCCCGCGCCCCCGCGCTGCGTGACCCCGAGCCGGAGCCGGAATCCGAATCCGACGACGAGGATTTCGTGCCGTCCCGGCGCGGACGCGGCGGATTCGACCCCGAGGCCGACGCCGCCGCCCGCGCGGCCCGCTACACCTTCCGTCAGCGCGCCGTCCTGGGCCTGGTGCTCGCCGTCCTGCTGTTCGCCGCCGCCGGCCTGGCCATCTCCTCGATCCTGTGGTGGCTCTCGGCGCTGTCCGGCATAGTGCTGGTCGCCTACCTCGCCTACCTACGCAAGCAGGTCCGCATCGAGGAGGACATCCGCCGCCGCCGCGCCGCCCGCGCGTCCCGCACACAGACCGACGCCGACGCCGACGCCGAGGAGGAGCGCCGCACCCGCGAACGCCCCCGCCCCGACCGCGACGAGACCCGCACCCAGCTGCGCCGTGCCGTTCTGGTCGAATCCGACGACGAGGACCCGTTCTTCGAGCACCTCGACCTCTTCGACGCCGCCGAGGCCCGCGCCACCCGCCAGCGCGCCGCCGGCGCCCGCGAACGCCGCGCGGTAGGCGAATAGCCCACAACGCACCGAGAAGGGCTCCCCGTTCAACGGGGAGCCCTTCTCGCATATCCGGGTCGTAATAGGCGGTACGGGGCGAGGATGTGCGCCACGGAGAGTGTGGGTGAGGCGTTGAGCCACGGCTGTGTGGGTGAGGCGCTGAGTCGCGGCTGTGTGGGTGAGGCGCCGAGCCACAGGTGTGTGGGTGAGGCGCTGAGTCGCGGCTGTGTGGGTGAGGCGCTGAGCCACGGCTGTGCGGGAGAGGCGCTGAGCCACGGCTGTGCGGGAGAGGCGCTTAGTCACGGTTATGCGGGTGAGGCGCTGGGTCAAGGGATATGCGGGTGAATGCGCTGAGCCGACGGCCGTCCTGAGTGAGGCCCGAGAGTTCGCAAGGGCCGGGGTGAGGCCAAGAGTTCTTCGGGGGTGGGGGTGGGTCGCGATTCATTGGGCGCGCGGCGGGCACGAGCCAGCCCATGACTGCCAGTTGATATGAATCGGGAGTAATCCAGTCGAATTCAGGGCGATCATCGGCGACCTCGTCCAGGTGCTGGAATCCACGGCGGACAACCCCACACTGCCGGTCGCGAGAGCGACCGACCGCGGCTGCTGTGAGCGACGCTCGGAGTTGTCTGGAGTTCGGGTGTGAGGCTGCGGGTTCAGCGGGTTCGGGGGCATAGCCGCTGAGAGGTTCGAGTGTTACCTCTCGTGAAGTTGAATAGGCTTTTGCTATTACAACGAAAGGGCCCGGCTTTCGGCCGGGCCCTTTCGGCGGGTGCTGTCGCGAGCTAATCGACGTCCGGCATTCGCCCGGTCGCCGGAATCTGCCGCTCGATGAGTTCGGCCAGCGTCCGGAGTTTGGCCGCGAATTCGCGCGCGGCCACCGGATGCTCCCCGGACCCCTTCACCACCTTCTGTGTCAGTGCGGTGAGCCGGGATTCGACCGCGCTGAACACGTCGGCGGTGGCGGGCTGCTCCTCGGAGAGGTCGCCGCGCAGCCAGGCACGCAGCCGCTGCACCACCGCGCCCTCCTCGTAGTCGTCGGGCAGTACGGCGACGGCCTCGCGGAGCTTGCCCGCGGTGACCTTCACGTCGGCGGCCAGCGTGGTGTACACGGTGACCGCCGCGTCCTCACCGTAGGCCGCGGCCACCGGCAGCAGCTCACGGATCTGGCCCTCGTTGAGGGCGGGCGCGACCGGGTGCAGGCGCGCGGCGAGCGGCCAGGCCCGGATCAGCTTGTGCGCGTAGGACCGCTGCATGTCCCAGCGCTTCTCCACGTACTCGTCGAAGGTGGCGTGGTCGGCGCGGTAGAGCCGGCCGTCGCGCACGATCTGCAGGGCGCGCCCGGCGGTCCAGAAGGCCACCCGCAGCGCGTCGATGGAGGACTCGCACACCTCGAGCTGATCGGACTCGCTGCGGCTGAGCGGTCCTTCGCCACCCGTGGTGGGCAGCGGCAGATCCAGCACGCTGGGCACGCTCTCGGCCGCCGCCGGGCTGGCCTCGCGCACCACCGGCTCCGGTGCCGGAGCCTTCGGTGCGGCCGGGATCTTCGGTGCGGGCGTGGCCGGTTGCGCGGCCACGGGTTCGGCCGCCACCGTCTCGGGCGTCAGGGTGGCGGTCGCGGTGGCGGCGGGCGCCGCCGCTTCCGCCGCGGGCGCGGCCGGGGCCATGAGGACGGTGGTGGCGGCCGGTGAGAGTTTCGGCGTGCGCGGCCATTTGGCGTCGCGCAGCGGGGACACCGGGGGAGTGTGCTCGGCCTCGTCGGAGAGCGGGTTTCGGCCCAGGCCGCCGCCGATGGAGGTCTTTCTGCGCTGGGGCGGCATCAGGCCGACACCTCCGCCGGGACACGGGACTCGATGTAGTCGCGCACCAGTTCGTCGCCGACGGCCCGGTATTCGCCGAGATCCTCGATCGGGTTCTCCGCGCCGTCGCCGACTTCGCCGTCGGCGGCCTCCCGATACCACTTCCAGGCGCTGATGTAGGAGTCGAAGACCTCGTAGCCCGCGTCCTCGAGATTGCCGCGCTGCGTGCGGTATTCGGTGGATACGTTGACGCCGTTCTTCATGGTGACCGGAACCTTGGTCATGAGCACACGCACGCGAATGGCCTTCTCGTGTTCGGCGGCCGCCTCCTCGGCGGCGCGGTAGGTACTGGGGACGCGTTTGACTTCCGAGGGGCTGACGCTGGTGACGAGGATGAGTTCGTCGCTGACGGGGACGGCGGCCTTGAAGATGTCGGCCGATTCGCCGCCGGCGTCGACGATGATCACGTCGTAGTTCGCGGAATTGTCGGTGATGCAGTCGTTCACGTGCCGCGAGGGGAAGGCGAGCAATTCGAAGGGAATGTCGATCTCGGCCTTCTGTAGTCGCCGATACCAGGAGTACCCGGTCTGGCTCAGCGGGTCGGCGTCGATCACCAGTACTCGAAGTTTGTGCGCGGTAGTGAAATACGAGGCGATGAAGAAGGCGGAGGTCGTCTTGCCTACGCCTCCTTTGAGATTCCCGAGCGTGATCACCAGCGGCTCGGGAAGGTTGCCTAGCGCAGGGGATTTGGTCATCGGTCAACCTCCTGTTGATGGGGAGGGCAGCTTCCTCGATCAGTCTCACACGCGCGCGGGGCGCGCCCGTGAAGGCTCGCTCGGGGGTGTCGAATTGGTTGAAAAACGGCTGTGTCCAATTGGACACAGCCGTCAATGGTTACCGTTTCGTAATGAATAATACGCATGTCATTCGTTGCCACCTCTGACCTTCCGGCGAAATATGCATTCTCGGATCTGCTGGCAGTACCGAAAAATTTCGCGTGATGGACGGAAACCGGATAGCTCTCACGGCTTGATCGGAGGACGACCGCTCATGGAAACCAACGGTGATAGACAGAAGGTTCGATTACTTCCGCGGCTGAGCCTGTGGACCCTGGTGACAGGAGTCCTCGGAGCTGCAGCCATTGGAGCCGCCCTGTTCTTCGCGGCGGGCCAGGCGCAGGCGGCGCCGGTGACGATCCCCGGTATCGGGGCGATCGACATCCCGGACGAGATCGCCGCCCCGCTCGGCCGGGTGACCCCCGCGATCGGCATTCTGCCCCCCGCGGCCGGAACCATGTCTCCCACGCCGGAATCGGCGATCGGCGAGCCGGAGGCCCCCCGGATGACGGTGGCGCCGCAGCACATCGTCATCGCCCCGGCCGACGCGATGCCCGACCCGGCGCCGGTGCGGTCGCTGCTCCCGGAGTCGCTGCGCCAGGCCATCGTGATTCCGGCGATCGGCACCCCTGCCGTCGCCGCCCCGACTCCGGCGATCGGCACCCTTGCCCTCGCCGACCCGACCGCCGTGATCCAGGCCCCCGCGCCGGAATCGCGCACGGTATCGGTCGCCGGTCTCGGCACCTTCGTGGTGCCCGCCGCCCTGCCCCCGCTGACCGGAATCCCCGGCGTGACCGATTCCGCGGTCACCCGCACCACGGTGCCCGCGGTGATGCCGAAAACGGCGGGCGAGCGTGCGGTGGAGGCGGCCCGCACCAAACTCGGCGCGAACTACAGCACGGGCGGGAACGGCCCGGACTCCTTCGACTGCTCCGGTTTGGTGCAGTGGTCGTATCGAGAGGCGGGCGTGGAACTGCCGCGCACGAGTTATTCACAGCTCGCCGCGGGAACCCCGGTCGGGATCGACGAATTGGAGCCGGGTGATCTGGTCTCCTACTACGGTGGTGGCCATTCGGCGATGTACCTCGGCGACGGAAAGATCATTCACGCCAGTGACTACGGTTCCGGGGTGAAGGTCTCGCCGCTGTCGAATATGCCGGTGACCGGAGCGCGTCGCTTCCAGTGAACCGATCGCCGGATGTGATTCCCCCGAATTCTTGATCAATTGACCGATAGTGCGAGGTAGGGCAATGGGTGCGAGGAAAACGGCGGCACTGGCTCTCGCCACGCTCGCGGCCGCGGCCTGGTCCACGGTCGCCGCGACTCCCGCGAATGCCGCACCGGTGTGCGCGAGCGCGGGCGGGCCGACAGTCACCGTGGCGAATCTGACGGGGACCGCGCTGGAAGGGATCACCGTAGACCCGGCCGGGCGCGGGTGCGTCACCGATCTGGTGAGCGGGCGGATCTTCCGGATCGATGCCCCTGGCGCACCGGCGGTGCCGATCGCGCGGGTGGCCTCCCGCGGGGCGGGTGCGTCGGCCTGGATCCCGGATGGCCGGCTACTGATCGGCTACGGCGCGGATCCCCGTGTCGTCGTGGGTGATTCGCTGCGGCAGGCGGGCATCGTGACCGTCGACCCGGACACCGGGGCGGTGGCTCCGTTCGCGGCCGGCTGGTCGGCGGGCGACGGCGTGGTCTACGAGGTGCCGGGCGGCTTCGATCCGGACGCCCGGACGGTGGCCCCCTGACCGGGGTGGTTCACCGGTTCACTGAGTAGTCCGACGATCATGGCGATGATGCTGTCGCGCACGTCCTCGCGTTCGATCTCGGTGGGCAGCACGTACCGCTCGTAGTCGGCGAGCAGGGCGAACATGACCGTGGTCATGGCCTGCAGCCGGTACCGGCGTTGCGCCGGAGTCAGTTCCGCCAGTGCGTGATACAGCCTCGCGACGAGCACTCGTGTTGTCTGCCAACGCTTTTCGTTGAGATTGGGTCCGGTGACCGCCGGATGGGCGCGGGCCTGCTCCAGGAACCGCGCGTAGTGCGTCGAGCCCTCGGAGTAGGGCACGTCGAACATGGGCCGCACCAGAATGGCGACCAGCGCTGCGACGCTGTCCGGGGCGCCCGAGGACTCGTGCTCGGCGAGCAGTTCGGTCCGGCGGGATTCCAATGCGGGCTGATGGCGTTCGATAATGGCGGCGATGAGTCCGTCCCGGGAACCGAAGTGATAGTGGACCGCCGAGTTGTTGCGTTGTCCCGCCGCCACCGCGATATCGCGCAGGGCCACGTGCGGCCCGCGTTCGGCGATGGTGCGCTCACCGGCGAGCAACATGAGCTCGCGCGCGTCAGGACTGTTCACGGTGCTATCGTGCCCCTTCGTCTCGCACCGCGTGGTCCCGGGTGGGCGCGCGGGCGGGTCCGTGGGTATTCGGACGGCGGTGATGATCGATGACGCCACGTGCGGCCCGGTCGCGCCGGGCGACGGTGGACCTGGCCCTGGTCGTCCCGATGAGCGGTTCGGCCGGCATCTTCGGGCCTTCCTGCGAGGCGTGTGCCGCGCTGGCCGTCGAGGACATCAATGCGATGGGCGGGATCCTGGGCCGCCGGGTTCGGCTGCATCCGGTGGACGCGGGCGCGCCGCTGCCGGTGCTGGCCGCGCAGATCGACCGGATGGTGAGCCGCGGCATGATCGACGGCGTGGTCGGCTGGCATCTGTCGAACGCGCGCAAGGCCATCACCCCGTACACCGCGGGCCGGGTGCCCTACATCTACACCACCTTCTACGAGGGTGGCGAGGACTCCGACGGCGTCTACATGGTGGGGGAGACCCCGGATCAGCAGTTGTTCCCCGCGCTGCGCTGGTTCCGCGCCGAGCTGGGGGTACGCCGCTGGTGCATCGTCGGTAACGACTATGTCTGGCCGCGTGAAACGGCAAGGGTCACTTGGGAATTCGCTGACGCGAGCGATATCGACGTGGTCGGTGAGGTTTTCGTGCCGTTGGGCAGCCGGGATTTCACCGCGGCGCTGGATCTCATCCGCAGTTCGCCCGCGGAGGGCGTGCTGCTCTTCATGGTCGGCGCGGATTGCGCGGCCTTCAATCAGGCTTTCGCGGCGGCCGGGCTGGACGAGAGCCGCCTGCGGCTGAGCATGATGATCGGCGAGGACGTGCTCTACGCGGGCGGTCCGGACAGCGCGCGCGGATTGTTCACCGCCGGCGGCTATTTCGAGAGCCTGGTGTCGCGGGAGGCGATGGCCTTCGGCAGCCGCTACACCTCCCGCTTCGGCCAGCTGGCGCCGGCGCTGAACAATATCGGCGAATCCTGTTACGAGGGCCTGCTGTTGTTCGCCTCGCTGGCGGAGGCGGCGCACAGCCTGGACGTGCGGCTCATCGAGCGTGGCGCGGCGCGGGTGAGCTACGGTGGCCCGCGCGGTGAGGTGCGGGTGCGCGGGGCGCACACCACCCAGCCGGTGTTCCTGGCGGGCGCGGACATCATGGATTTCACGGTGCTCGCCGACCTGACCGGATTGTGAAGCGCGGGCTGTTCGACTGATGGCGAACGCTACGTTGCGTTCCCAACCGGGGTGAAGACCGAATGCCGTCACGAATCGAATAATGCAAGTGTGCCAAGGGTTTTCGATTGTCACGATGATCATTTGCGGCGCCCGCCGGGCGGTTTTCGTGTTGCAATAGGGTGGTGCCGCGCCGCCTCGGCGGCATCTGATGAAGGAGCCGCTCCGTGCCCGGAGGAAGACTCAGCCCCGATGATCGCCGCCTCATCGCCGCCGGTCTGGCCCGGGGCCTCGGCTACGCCGAGATCGCCCGTCGCCTGTCCCGGCCGACCTCCACCGTGAGCCGCGAGGTGACCCGCAACGGCGGTCCGGGCCGCTACCGCGCGGAGCTGGCGCAGGCCGCCACCGCGGTGCGTTCGCGCCGCCGCACGCCGCGGCCCAAACCCGTCGAGAAGCCTTCCGGCGTCGATGAATACGGCCGCGATCCGGTGCTGCTGACCGAGGTCAGCGACCGCTTCGCGCTGCTGTTCGCGCAGTTCGGGATGCCGCGCACGGCCGCCGCGGTGCTGGCCCGGCTGTACGCCGCGGACTCGGGCAGTCTTACCGCGGCCGAGCTGGCGGCCCAGTTGCGGGTGAGCCCGGCGACGGTGTCCGCGGCGGTGGGGCGGCTCGAGGAGCGGGCGCTGATCCGCCGCGACCGGGACCCGGGCACCCGCCGCGACCGCTACGTGATCGACGAGTCCGCTTGGTACCGAACCATTCTCGCCGGGGCGCGGGTCAACGAGCGGCTGGCGGCCCAGGCCCGGCACGGCGCGGACGCGCTCGGTGTGGCCACGCCCGCCGGGCTGCGGCTGCTGGGCATGGGGGACTATCTCGAGCGGGTGGGCCTGGACATGGTCCGTTCCGCCGAACGCTGGCGGCCGCGGCTCGATCAATGAGCGACGGCGATGCCGGGAAATCTGCGGTGAATGCGATCGACATACTTGCGCACCGTGGAAAGTTCGGCCGAGATCGTTTGCCGGGCTTCCGTGGTGGGCGCGGTTTGTAATCGCCGCGTCAGTTTGACTACATGCCTTTCCAATTCGTCCAGGAAGATGCGGGCTTGAGCTAACTCGGGATCCTCGCCGACATCGGGATTACCGAATCCCCTGTACTGCATATCGCCGAAGTATTCCACGCTGCCGGACGCCGCGCCGCGCAATTGGATTGCTTCCGGTAGCCTCGCCAGGCGAGCTGCCCCGGCGCCATCGGGGTGTTCGGGTCCCCGCACCACCGCCCGACAGGAATTCGTATGGCCATCAGTTACCTGGAGTCGATCGTCGTCGGCGCGCTGCAAGGGGTGAGCGAGCTGTTCCCGGTCTCCAGCCTGGGCCATAGCATCCTGCTGCCGGCCTGGGTGGGCGGGCAGTGGGCCGACGATCTGAGCATGTCCGCCAAGGATTCCCCGTACCTGGCGTTGCTGGTGGCCATGCACGTCGCCACCGCGCTGGCCCTGGTGATCTTCTTCCGGCGGGAGTGGGTGCGCATCCTGCGCGGCCTGTGGGAGGTGGCGCTGACCCGCGAGATCCGCACGCCCGAAGCACGATTGGGCGTGCTGCTGGTGGTGGCGACGATTCCGGTCGGCCTCGCCGGACTGCTGTTGGAGAAGATCGTCCGCAACTACCTCGGCACTCCCGTACCCACCTCGATCTTCCTGGCGATCAACGGTTTCGTACTGCTGTCCGCGGAGATCATGCGCAAGCGTGAGCCCGAGGCCGATTTCGTGTTCGCCGGCCCGACCGGCCGCCGGGACGTGTCCATGGAGGACACCATCGTGCTGCCGATGACCGACCCGGACCGGGCCTCGGACGTACGCCTGTCCCGCCTGACCATGCGCGACGCCACCCTGATCGGATCGGCCCAGATCGCCGCGCTCTTCCCGGGCATCAGCCGTTCCGGCAGCACCATCGTGGCGGGCCTGTTCAAGGGCATGCGCCACGAGGACGCCGCCCGCTTCGCGTTCCTGCTGGCCACCCCGGTCATCCTGGCGGCCGGTGTGCTGAAGACGCCGGAGCTGTTCAAGCCCGAGAATCACGCCATCCTCGGTCCCGCTGTCGCGGGCAGCGTGGTCGCGGGCGTGCTGTCCTATATCTCGGTCAAGTTCCTGACCGCGTACTTCGAGACCAAGACCCTGACCCCCTTCGCCGTCTACTGCCTGATCGCGGGGCTGGGCAGCTTGGTCTGGTTCACCATTCGCTGACCCGTCTCCCCGGGTGACGAAACCAGAACGCGCCCCGGCATCCGAGGGATGCCGGGGCGCGTTGCTGCGCTGTCAGTTCTTGGGCGTGGTGGTGGGCGCCGCGGTGGTGGTGGTGACGACGGGTGTCGTCGTCGGGACGGTGGTGGTCACCGGGGGAGTGGTGGTGACCGGTGCGGTGGTGGTGTCCGGCGCGACCGTCGTGGTGGCTGGCGGCGTCGTGGTGGTGACGGCCGGGGCCGGGGTGGTGGTGGTCGTCGTGGTTCCGGTCGCCGGAGTGGTGGTGGCGGCCTCGCCGGACTTCGGGGCGGCGGCCAGCACAGCCGGTGCCTTCGACGTGGTGGTCGGGGTCGGCGTGGTGGTCAGCGTCTTCGGGTCGAGCTGGTGGGCCTGGGCCTGCTTCGCCAGTTCGGTGAGCCAGGCGGCGGCGTACTCGGCGGAGCTGACGGGCTTGCCGTTGTCCGGGTTGGAGTCGTGCCAGTAGTCGAAGTGGTGGCCGGTGCCGTTCGGGCCCAGGGTCAGGTTGTACGGGTCGTTCATGATCACCGGGATGGTGTTCTGGTTGGTGGTGATCAGCCCGATGACCTCGTTGAACACCTTCTGCGGCAGGTACGCCAGCGGCGACATGTTCTCGGCGGCGATATTGTCCGCGGCGACCGGGGTCGCGTTCTGCTGGTTCGCCTGGTAGCCGGGCTGCGACACCTTGAGCAGCACGTCGAGGAAGGTCTCCTTGCTGGTCCACCAGCCCGGGTTGTGCGCGATGTCGGCGAAGGCGTCGCCGGCGATCTTGCCCAGCACGACGGCGACGTCGATGCCGGTGGTCGGGTTGAGGCCCTCGTTCTGCATCTGGTCGGCATTGATCTGGCGGCCGACATTGATGGCGAGTTGCAGCAGCGAGATGTTCTTCGGCGCCGCGCAGGTGAGGTCGCCGTCGGAGCAGAAGGACGCGATGCGGCCGTTCAGCGCGCCGAAGTCACCGGCCTGGTCGGGCAGCGCGCCCTGCCCGCCCGCGACCTGCTTGCCGGTCTGGTAGCTCTGGTTGAAGTTGTCCGGACGGCTCGGGTCCTTCGCGCCCGGGAACGGACCTTCCCCGGCGGTGCGGCCCGCGTCGGCGAGGATCACCACGCCCGCGACATTGCCGGGATCCACGATCCCGTACTTGCCGTCCGCGCCCGCGCTCTGGTGGCCGATCTGCATGGCCACCCGCCGCACCACGTCCGCGCCCTCGGAATAGCCGACGATCGCGTACTTGGTGTTCGGGCAGGCCGCGGAGATATCCCGCATGACCTGCTCGGTATTGGCGACACCGGTATTGACGGCGTCCTCGTAGCTGTTCAGGTTCGCGGGGTAGGAGATGTAGACGGCCGAATACGAATTGGAGTCGACCGAGCCGCCGGGGGCGTTGACCACCGGGTCCACCCAGTGGCTCTGGTAATCGTCGGACAGGGCGGCGGGCAGTTCGTTGCCGTTCGCGTCGACCAGCATCTTGGTGGTCCCGGACTGCGGCGAGTCGTTGCGCCCGGCCACCGAGATGGTCACCATGTCATGGCATTCGGTGACCGACGAAGTCAGCGCCGGATCGGCCTGCTTCGAATCCGGCCCCGTCAGCGCGTAGGTGGCCGCTATCGCGGCCGCCACACCCAGCACCGCGGGAGCGGCGACCGCCGACGCGATCTTATGTCGTTTCGCGAACCCGCGAATATCCATGCCCGAATCCCCATTTCACCCCGACAAGTGAACTGCCAGGCCCAGCGATTGAGCGGGCCGTCTACAAACGGAGACGTCGTAACCGGAGATCCGAGTGTTACTTATGCGAAGGAGTCGTTACCGCACCATGACCCGAACCCGCTGATCAGGTGCCGATCGGCTTGCCGAAGAATGAGGCGAAGGTCTCACCCAGCGTCTCGCCCAGGGACTGCAGCTCACCGGGGGTGCCGAGCATGGACGGCATGTCGGTGGTGGAGCAGCCCGGTTGCGCGCCAATGCCGTTCAAGCGATCGAACAGCCACAGCAGCGCGGCCGGTCCGCCGGAGACCTCGCCGATGACATGCTCGCTGGCCCAGTCCCGGGTGTAGGTGACCTGCGCTCCGGGCTGCGCGCAGTAGGTGTCGACCAGCTTGTCGGCCGCGGGTAACGGCAGGATCTCGTCCCAGCGCGAGTGCCACACGAACAGCGGCATGTCCGGCAGGCTCTTGCCCAGGCGGGTGTCCTCGAGCATGGCCTGAACAGCGGGTTCGCCGAGCGGGTCGGGGGAGTTGATCATGCCGGTGATATTGAGGAACGGCAGCAGCGCGGTCTGGTACTGCACGCAGAACGGTGCTTTCACCGTGCGCAGCAGCTGGCCGAGCGGGTTGAGCTTCTGGTCCAGCAGCGCGCTGAAGTCCGGGTACTCCCGCGAGAGCCCGAGGACCGCGCCCAGCACCAGGCCCGCGGTGGCCTGATTGTTGGCCATGAGCAGTGCCGCGCCCAGGTCCGCGCCGGTGCCGCCGGAGGCCGCGCCCACGATATTCAGTTCCGGCGCATAGGTTTTGCGCATCTCGGCGGCGTGCATGGTGGGCATCGACCCGCCCGAGTAGCCGTACAGCGCGGTCGGCGCGCCGGCGCCGACGCCGAGCGGCGCGAACGAGGTGGCGGCGCGAATGCCGTCGAGGGTGATGCGTCCGGCCAGCGGTCCGGCGGCGTACGCCGAATTCGGGCCCTCGTGATCGGGGATCACCACCGCGAACCCCTTCTGCAGCGCGGCCTGCGCGAAGAGGAATTCGGCGGGCGCGACGATCTGCCCGAGGAACGGCGCGGCCGAAAGGTGTTGCAGCGCATAGGAGGGACTGCAATATCCCTGCGTGGAGTCCTCGGCGATCTGCACCGAGAGCAGCTTGCGCGGCGCGGGCGCGGTGCCGCGCGGCTTGATCAGGGTGGCGACCGCTCCGATGGCCTCATCGCGACTGTTGTTGGAGCGGTAGGAGACCTGCCAGGCGTCCACGTTCAGCGGGATCAGCCCGAAGTTGCCGAGATTGACCTGCCGGGCCGCGATGATCTCGCCGGGCGCGGCGGCGGCGATCACGTCGGCGGGCGGGTTGTAGAAGCCGGGATCGAGTTCCGGCGGCAGTGGCAGCACCTGTGCCGGCGCGATCGGGGGCAGCGTCGGCGCGGCCGGATCGGCGTGCGCCGGTCCCACCGTGAATGCCGCCGCCACCAGCGTCGTGATGGACACCGTCCCGAAGCGTACGAGCCGCCCGGTCAGTCGCCTGGTCTTCATCGACCCACTTCCTAACCCTGAATCCCCAAGTTGTGAGACTGCCTAGTCTCAATATTGCGGGGATCACTTTGCCACAGCTGTGACCGGGCTCGCAATATGCGCGAGCGGCGGAATCGGGGATCGGGCGGATTCGGCCTATCGGCCCCGATGGCGTGACTCAACGGACCCGCCGCCATCCGTTCCGACCAGCGATTCCTCGAGCGGGGCTTGCCGGTGGGTAACTAGAGGACAGGTAAAGAGATGACGAGGAATATCGCGACTCTTGCCGTGGCCCTCGCGGCGGTCGGTGCGCTCGGAGCGTGCAGCAGCAACGACAATTCCAGCTCCGACACCACCTCCGCCCAGCCGACCACCTCCGCCCAGCCGACCACCTCCGCGGCCGCCTCCGCCACCGTGGCCGTACCGCCCGGTTCCCCGGCCGCCGTACTGGCCGCGACCGCCTGGGAGACCACCTCCGCGACCGACGCCCACGGCAACCAGGTGCCGCTGACCGACGACAATGTCAAGAACTACGTCGGCTTCGCCTACTTCAAGCCCGACGGCACCTTCACCATGTACAACCTGGACGACACCCCGAAGATGCACGGCGACTGGTCCGTCCCCGCCGACGGCAAGACCCGCACCATCGTCGCGAAAGACGATGCGGGACAGGAGAAGTTCCGCCGCGTCACCGACATCATCACCTTGAACGACAAGGAATTCACCTACCGCGTGTACCCGGACGCCAACGACAAGACGGTGTACTTCGACATCATCCACACCCCCACCACCCACCCGGAACCGAAGTAGCCGCGCGTCCCACCGCCCGCGTCATCCCCGGATGGCGCGGGCGCTTCTGTTTCGGCCGTGGCCCGCCTCACAGGCTCGACGCTGTCACGCGGACGCGTTCCCCGGCGTCTTGTGGTCGTCCAATTCATCACCGCACGTGAGGATCACATGATGGAACCCCGAATCGACCTGAACACCAACGCGGTCGGCGCCAAGCTCGGCAAGCGGTTCGCCGGTGTCGGCTTGGCGATCACCCAGTCGGGCCTGCCGAAATCGTTGATGGAGCTGGTGGAGTTGCGGGCCAGCCAGATCAACGGCTGCGGCTTCTGCGTCGACGGCCACACCAAGGAGCTGGCCGCCGCGGGCGAATCCGCGACCCGCATCAACCTGGTCGCCGTCTGGCGCGAATCGACCGTCTTCACCGAGCCCGAGCAGGCCGCCCTGGCCCTCACCGAGGAGGGCACCCGCCTCGCCGACACCGGCCACGGCGTCTCCGACGAGACGTGGGCGCTGGTCCGCAAACACTACGACGAGGATCAGGCCGCGGCGCTCGTCTACGTCATCGCCCTGATCAACGCGGCCAACCGGCTGGCGGTCATCACGAAGACCAAGGGCGGCTCCTACCAGGCGGGCACCTTCGAGGCGATCGCCGCCGACTGACGGGCACACCCCGATCCGGACCGTCGGTCCAGGTCGCGGGCCGATCCGAGATCGAACGGCTCGGCGCGCGCCTATGCTCGCAGCATGGCGCGTGACGCTCGGGACACGGGTGTTTCGCTGGCGGCACTGCTGGCAGCGTTCTCGTTCGCGATGGACCTCGGCCTGGGCCAGCCGATGGCGCACGTCCTACGGTCCTGGCGGCTCGCCACGCGACTGGGGGAGCGGGTCGGGCTGAGCGAGGGGGAGCGGTCCGACCTGTACTACACCGCGGTCCTGGCCTGGGCCGGATGTGTGGCCGACGCGCCCGAGGTTTCGGCGTGGTTCGGGGACGATATCGCGTTCCGGGCCGACAGCTACGGGACCGACCTGCGGGGGATGGGCGGGGCGCGGTTCTTCCTCTCGCACGCGGGGGCTTCGGGGCCGTTCGCGCAGCGGGTGCGGAAGACGGTGGCGATCGCGGCGAAGGGCGGGCGCGATATCGAGCGTGGGCTCATGTCGCACTGCCTCACCACATCGACCATGGCCGACCGGCTCGGGCTGGCCCCCGCGGTCGGGGATTCGCTGCGGCAGTTCTTCGCGCGGTGGGACGGCAAGGGGGTGCCGGTCGGGGTCGGCGGGGATCGAATCGGGTTGGGGATGCGGCTGTTCCATCTCGCCGACGTCGCCGAGGTGCTGCATCGGACCGCCGGAATCGAGGCCGCCGTCGAGGTCGCCCGGGCCAGGCGGGGCACCCAGTTCGATCCGGCCGTGGTGGACGAATTCTGCACCTCGGCGCGGGACCTGCTGGCCGACAACGACTCCGAGCCGGATTACGGGGAGCTCATCGCCGCCGATCCCGCGTTGCGGCGCAATCTCACCGGCGCCGAACTGGATACGGCCCTCGAGGTGATCGCCGACTTCACCGATCTGCGCTCGCCCTATCGGGCGGGCCACTCGCGTGGCGTGGCCGATCTCGCGGCCCGGGCCGGGGCCGCCGCCGGGCTTGCCGAACCCGACGTCACGGTGCTGCGCCGCGCGGCCCTGCTCCACGACATCGGGTTGCACGGTGTTCCCGCAACGATTCTCGACAAGCCCGGGCCCTTGAGCGTCACCGAGTTGGAGCGGCTGCGCATGAACTCGTACTACACCGAACGGGTCCTCGCCCGCCCCGCCGGACTGGCCCGTATCGGCGCCATCGCCGCCATGGCCTATGAGCGCCTCGACGGCTCTGGCGCGCATCGCGGCCTGACCGGTCCCTCGATTCCGGTCTCGGCGCGGCTGCTGGCCGCCGCCGACACCTATCGCGCGATGAGCGAACCGCGCGCGTACCGGGAGGCCTTGCCGCCCAAGCGGATTCTCGCCGAACTCCGCTCCGAGGTGCGCCGCGGGCGGCTCGACGCGGGCGCGGTCAACGCCGTCCTCGAGGCGGCGGGACAGCCCCGTCAGCGCCGCCGCACCGGTCCGGACGGCCTCACCCCGCGGGAACTCGAGGTCCTGGCCCTGATCGCCCGCGGCGCGTCCACCCGCCAGGTCGCCCGCACCCTGGGCATCGCCCCGAAAACGGCGGGCACCCACATCGAACGCATCTACACCAAGACCGGTTCGTCGACCCGCTCGACCGTCACCCTCTACGCCGTCCAGCACGGTCTGCTCGACACACTGACCACCGATTCGTAGGGAGAACGCCCGACGACACCCGGATTCGCCGCGCCTACCGTCGAATCATGTCGAAAGCCGTGATCAGCCTGACCACCGGGCTCGAAGACCCCGAGAAGGTCACCGTCGCGTTCCTGGTAGCCGTGGGCGCCGCCGAGACCGGGCGCGAGACCCTGATGTTCCTCACCAAGGAGGCGGTCCGGCTCGCGCTGGCCGACACCGCGATCGGCGTCGCGTGCGACGGCTGCCCGCCCCTCCAGGAGCTGTGCAAACGCTACGAGGCGGCCGGCGGCCGCTACTTCGTGTGCCCGATCTGCTTCAACGCGAAGCAACTCGAGGCCGACAACCTGGTCGGCAACGCCGAGCTGCAGGGCACCATTCCGATGTGGCAGTGGATCGGCGACGACCCGGCCACCACCTTCAGCTACTGACCCCCCACCGGAGGTGACCCCATGCTCGATCTGGCCTCCCGGCTCACCGGCCTCCCCGAACACCGCGGCCATGCGCCCTGGCCGGGCCACGAATACGTCAAGGGCTGGGGCGTTTTCGGCCTCCCCTTCGACAGCGGCCATGTGCTGGCGCTCCGCGTCTTCCCCGAAAACGATTTCGGCCCTTACAAAACCGTCTGGCATCGGGACCCCGAAGGCCGCTGGTCGATCTTCGTGGACGGCGAACGCCTGGATCACGCGTGCCCGCGCTACTACGGCCCCGCCTGCGACCACACCGGTCTCGCGTCGGTCAGCGCCGAATGGACGGGCCCGACGTCCCTGTACGTCACCGTCGACAACCCGGCCCTCGATTGGACGCTGACCGTGACGGAAACCCCGGCCCTGCGCGCCCTCAACGCCGTCGGCGGCCACCTGCCACTCGCCACCTGGCGCTCCCGCACCCTCATCCGCTCACGCGAAATGATGGCGACGGCACTGGGTCTGGGGCGTCTGGAGATGGCGGGAACCATGCCCAGCGGACACACCGGCCTCCTCATGCCCGAACGCATGTACCTGGTCACCGACTCGACCGCGGTCCTCGACGGTCACGACCTCGGTCGCCCCGCCCACCTGGACGCCAACCCCCGGATCGGCGACGTCACCCTGCCCGCCCGCGGTGTGGTGGCGATCGGCCAGGCGATGTGGCAGATCCGGGACGACGCGGACTGACGGGTCAGCGCGCGCTGGGCTTCACCCAGCGGCGCAGCGCGTCGATGGTGGTCTCCGGTGAAGTGTTGAAGCAGAACCGAATTCCGGGCACCTCATCGGTCAGCGTGTTGACCAGCCGCTCGAACAGCAGCGTGTGCTCGCCCGCCATCCGGACGCCGGCGCCGATCATGGCCGCCCGGAACGTCTGCCCCGCAATGCGTTCGCGCAGTGCCGCTTCCGCCGCATCGGGGTCGGCGGGCAGCTGACACGACACCAGATCGAACCCGGCCTCGCGCAAGGCGGCCTCGCCGGCCGCGATGCGCGCGGTCAGAATCTCCTCGGTCAACTGGGGGTAGTTGCTGTAATCCACTGCGCTGGGA
This sequence comes from Nocardia sp. NPDC004151, assembly GCF_042874235.1. Taxonomy (NCBI): domain Bacteria; kingdom Bacillati; phylum Actinomycetota; class Actinomycetes; order Mycobacteriales; family Nocardiaceae; genus Nocardia; species Nocardia sp. NPDC004151. The sequence goes on from NZ_JBIAMR010000003.1 coordinate 456,596, forward strand.
TGCAATCCGACCGACAGCACGGTCGAGCCGTTCGGGTTCTGCTGGTTCACGAGGTCCTCCGAGCCGGTTGTCGTCATGGACGGTACAAGCGCGCGATGCCGCCCGATCTTCCCGAACCGGCAACCGGATCCGGACTAGCCGAGGAGATCTCGCACCGACGGCCCGCGACCGTGCAGCACGGCGGTCTCGGACCAGAGCAGCATCGCGACCGGTCCGCAGACGAAAAGATCGGCGATCACGTGCTGGTGGGGCTGTGATGCGGACATCACACGGCCCGCAGCGGTGTCGCGAAGGACTTGCGGAGCGAGGACGGACCGATCAGGGGCAGCAGTGCGGCGAGGATCTTGCCCTTGAACGCCTGCGGGGTGCGGGTCAGCTCGACGTCCACCCGGCTGCCGGGCAGGTCGGGGGTGATGCGGAAGACCCAGCCGCCACCCGCGCCGAAGAGTTTGGAATCGAGGGTGGTGATGGTGACGGTGTCGCCGGACGGGTCCCAGTCGTAGCGGGCGCGCTCCCAGGCGGCGGCGGTGCCCTCGGTGACCTCGGCCCAATTGTCGCCGCGAGCGTGGACGACGAAGTGTTCGGCGTCGATGCTGGGCCAGGCGTCGGGGCGGGTCGGGCCGAAGTCGGTCAGCACGTGCATGACCTCGGCGGGGGACAGGGTGGACATCAGGTGGAATCGAACGGTAGCCATGGAAATACCTTCGCCGTCACGGCTGGGTCGCCGAATCTGTCAGATGACGCTGTCTTGACGTAATCGGCGGTGGGTAGGGTCGCGGCGGGACCCACATCGTCCGTGCGGGCCCGGAGGAGGATTCCGCACCATGCCGTTGTTCGGCCGCGACACCGAACTGAAAGACCTGTCCGCCCTGGTGGACGGACCCGGCGAGCGCAGCGGCATCCTGATCGAGGGCGAGCCCGGCATCGGGAAGTCGGCGCTGGTCGAGCAGACCGTCGCCGCCGCCTCCGCCGCCGGTCATCGCGTGCTGCGAACCGCGGGCGTGGAAGCCGAACGCAATCTCGTCTACGCCGGGCTGCAACGGCTCCTGTACCCGCTGCGCCGTGAGTTCGGCACCCTGCCCGCCCGGCAATTCGAGGCGCTGACAACCGCTCTGGGTATGTCGGAGAGCACCGACGAGCCGAGCATCCACCTGGTCGGGCTCGCCGCCCTGACCCTGCTCGCCGATTCGGCGGCCGAGCGCGCGGTGCTGGTCGTCGCCGAGGACGTGCACTGGCTCGACCTGGCCAGCGCCGAGGTGCTGGCCTTCGTCGCGCGCCGCATCGACTCCGAACCCGTTGCGCTGCTGGCGACCCGGCGCGACGGCGCGGTCTCGCCGTTGAGCGCCGCAGGGTTGACCGTCATGCGGCTCGGACCGCTTCCCGGCGATGACGCGAACGCGCTGCTCGACGCCGTCGCACCGGATCTGCCCGCGCAGGTCCGGCGTCGCGTGCTGGCCGAATCGCACGGCAACCCGCTCGCCCTGACCGAGCTACCCATGACCGCGATGGATCTCACCGAGAGCGCTTCGGCGCTGCCGTTGACCGAGCGTCTGGAACAGGCCTTCTCGGCCCGGGGCGCCGCCCTGCCCGGCCCGACCCGCTCGGTCCTGCTGGTCGCCGCCCTGAACGACGGCGACTCGGTCGCCGAAACCCTGACCGCCGCCGGGATTCTCCTGGATTCCGCCGCCACCGCCGAGGATCTCGCCCCGGCGGTCGCGGCCCGGCTGGTCGAGATCGGTTCCGGCACGGTCACTTTCCGTCATCCCCTGGTGCGGTCGGCCCTGGTGGCCGCGGCGACCGGCGCGGAACGCCGCCGCACCCACCTGGCGCTCGCCGACGTGCTCGCCGAGTCGCCGGAACGTCAGGTGTGGCATCGGGCGGCGGGCACGGCCGGCGCCGACGAGGACGTCGCCGCCGCGCTCGAAGCCGCCGCCGAACGGTCCCGGCACCGCGGTGGCGCGGTCGCCGCCATGGAACACGCCGCGGCCCTCACCGTCACCCCCGGCCGCCGCGCGGACCGCCTGCTGCGCGCCGCCGAACTGGCCGTCGACGCCGGCCGCCGCGACACCGTCGAACGGCTGGTGGACGCCGCGCGCCTGCTGCCCCTCACGGCCGGACAGCAGGCCACCGCGGCCTGGCTGCTCAGCGGTTTCGAGGACGGCATGCGCGAAAGCCACACGCGCATCGGCGAACTGGCCGTGCTGGCGGCCGACGTCGCCGCCGACGGCTACCCGGATCCCGCGCTGCGGATCCTGTGGGCGGCGGCGGCCCGCTGCTTCTGGTCCGAACCCGGGCCCGACACCCGGCGCGCGGTGCTCGCGGTCGCCGACACCTTCGCCATTCCCGACGGCGATCCGGCCAAGCTGGCGATCGACTCGATCGTGGCCCCGTTCGAGCGGGGCGACGAGGTCCTCGGCCACCTGCGCACCCTGGCGGCGACCTCCGGCCGCGACACCGAGGTCGACCACTATCTCAGCAGCGCCGCCTACCAGGTCGGCGCGTTCGATCTGGCGGCCCAGTTCGCGGCGGCGTCCGCACCCGGATTCCGTTCCGCCGGTCGGCTGGGGTTGCTGACCCGGGCGCTCGCGATCCAGGCGTGGAGCCTGGCCCGGCTCGGCGATATCGCCACCGCCGCGCCCATCGCGGCCGAGGCGGCGGCGTTCGCGCTGGAGACCGAGCAGCCGTTCATGCATGCGGTGATCGTGTCGGTACAGGCCGAAATCGCCGCGCTGCGGGGCGATTACGCGCAGGCCACCACCCTGGCGGCGGACGCCGAACGCACCGGACTGGCCGCGGGAGCCCGGCCTGTGCTCGCCACCGTGCAGCTCACCCGGGGGCTCACCGCGCTCGGGGAAGGCCGATTCGACGACGCCTTCACCGACCTGGCCCGCGTCCACGATCCGCGCGATCCCTCGCATTCACCGGCGCTGGCCGCGTACTTCCTCACCGAACTCGCCGAGGCCGCCGTCCGTGCCGGTCGAGCCGACGCCTTGACGGACCTGCTGCGTGGTCTCGAAGCGGCCGCCGCGTCCACGCCGTCACCGGCCCTGCACATCGGCCTGCGCTATGCCCGAGCGGTTCTCGCCGGCGACAAGGCGGCCGAGGCGTTCGCCGCCGCCCTGGCCGCGGATCTGACCGGCTGGCCGGCCGAACGCGGCCGCCTGCACCTGGCCTACGGCGAATGGCTGCGGCGGCAGCGCCGCGTGGTCGAGTCCCGCACCCACTTGCGCACGGCCCGTGAGATCTTCGATGCGCTCGGCTTCACCGCGTGGAGCGAACGGGCCCGCCTGGAACTGCGCAGCGCCGGTGAATCGAGCCCGAACCGCGACCCCGATGCCCGCGAGCGGCTCACCCCGCACGAGCTGAGCATCGCGCAACTCGCGGCACAGGGCCTGACCAACCGGGAGATCGGGCAGCGGCTCTACCTGTCGCACCGGACCGTCAGCACCCACCTGCACCGGATCTTCCCGAAGCTGGGGATCAGTTCGCGCGGGGATCTCGCGGCCCTGCTGCCCACCCTGGACGAAACGGCCGGATGATCGGCCGGTCGCCGACGCGACCGATCGACACCGATTACGTCATCCGACGCACGCGGCGGCCCGGGTCCGCTCCCTAGCGTCGAAGGCATGAACTTCGACCGACGACGCCTCCTCGGCGTCACGCTGGCGGCGGGCCTGGCCGCGGCCACCCTCACCGCCTGCGCCACCGACTCCACCGCCCCCGCGCCGGCTCCCGCGGCCGTGAACCTGCGGGCCGGATCGGGCGCGCACACCAGCCTGGGCCCGATCAAGAAGATCGACGCGGGCGTGCTGAACGTCGCCTACGCCGAATTCGGTCCCGCCACCGGGCAGCCCGTGATCCTGCTGCACGGCTGGCCCTACGACGCCTACAGCTTCGCCGATGTCGGCCCGCTGCTGGCCGACGCCGGGTACCGGGTCCTGGTGCCCTTCCTGCGCGGCTACGGCGAAACCACCTTCCGGTCCGCCCAGACCGTGCGCACCGGGCAGCAGTCGGCCATCGCGCGCGACATCGTCGACTTCATGGACGCCCTGCACATCGACAAGGCCGTGCTCGGCGGATTCGACTGGGGCGCACGCACGGTCGACGTCATCGCCGCGCTGTGGCCGCAACGCGTCAAGGCCATGGTCGCGGTGAGCGGCTACCTCATCACCCAGCAGGCCGCCCAGCAGCAGCCTTTGCCGCCCGAAGCGGAGCTCGGCTGGTGGTACCAGTACTACTTCGCCACCGAACGCGGCCGCCTCGGCTACGACCGCAATCGTCACGACTTCGACAAGCTCATCTGGCAACGCGCCTCTCCCGCCTGGACTTTCGACGACGCCACCTACGACCGCACCGCCACCGCCTTCGACAATCCCGATCACGTCGACATCGTCATCTCCAACTACCGGTGGCGGCTGAGCCTGGCCCCCCGCGAACCGCAGTACGACGGCTACGAACAGCAGCTCGCCGCCGGGCCGGTCATCTCGGTGCCCGCGATCACCGTCAGCAGCGATTTCGACGGTGCGGCCAAGGACGGCAAGGGGTATCGCGGCAAGTTCACCGGCAAGTACGAGCACCGCGTCCTCGACGGGATCGGCCACAACGTCCCGCAGGAAGCGCCCCAGCCGTTCGCGCGGGCGATCATCGACGCCGACCATCTCTGACGGTGGCGGAAGGTTGTGTGGATCCGGCTCCGAGCACCCGAAGGTGCCCGGAGCCGGAGGCATTCACAGAGAGCCGCGTTGCTGGATACGGCCGCCCGGTTCGAGTTCCACCACGGTGTCGACCCCGATCCCGCGCAGGAACGGATAGTCGTGGCTGACCACCAGGATCGCGCCGCGATAGTCGGCCAGCGCTTCGGTCAACTGCTCGACGCTGGTGATATCGAGATTGTTGGTCGGCTCATCCAGAATCAGCAGCTGCGCCGGCGGATCGGCGAACAACAGGCGGGCCAGCGACACCCGGAAGCGTTCACCGCCCGACAGCGTCGAGACGGGACGTTCGACACTGCCGCCACGTAACAGCAAGCGGGCCAGATGATTACGGATCACGGCCGGGGTTGCCGCAGGTGCCGCGGCGTTCACGTTGTCGAGCGCGCTGGCGTCCTCGTCGAGGTTGTCCAGACGCTGCGGCAGATACCCCACCCGATCGGTGAGCAGACCGCCCCGGTCCGGATCGCGGCCCGTGAGCAGGTTCTCGATCAACGTCGATTTACCGGAGCCATTGGGGCCGACCAGCGCTACGCGTTCCGGGCCCTGAATGATGACCCGCCGATCACCGTCACTCAGTTCCGCGATCCGGCGGCTGCGCGGCACATCCGGATCCGGCAGATCGAGGTGGATGTGCTCCTCGCGGCGGACCCGGGACGACGCGTCGTCCAGCAGCTGTTGCGCGGCTTGGAGTTTCGCGTCCAGCGTGGTGCGCAGGGCTCCCGCCGAGCTCTGGGCCCGGCTGGCCCGGTTGCCCGCGAGAATCCGTGGAATCCCTCCGTCCCGCTGTGTCGCGCGGGCGGTGCGCTCGCGGCGGGCGAGCTTGGTCTCGGCCTCGATCCGCTGCCGCTTCTCGACCTTCACGGCCTGTTCGGCGGTGCGGGCGGCCTGGACGGCCGCGGCCTGCTCCTGTTCGACGGACGCCTTCCAGGCGCTGTAGGGCCCGCCGAAGACCGCCAGTTCCGCGCCGCGCAGCTCCGCGGTGGCGTCCATCCGCTCCAGCAGTTCGAGATCGTGACTCACCACGATCAGGGTTCCGGGCCAGGAATCCACGAATCCGGCCAGCTTGGCCCGGGTTTCGCGATCGAGGTTGTTGGTCGGCTCGTCGAGCAGGGTGATGGGGGTGCGCTGGACCCGCAGGCCGGTGATCGCGACCAGGACGGCCTCGCCGCCCGAGATCTCGCCGACCCGTCTGTTCAGATCGGCTGCGCTGAAGCCGATGTCGTGGAGGGCCTCGTCGGCGCGGGCTTCGATGTCCCAGTCGTCGCCGATCGTGTCGAAATGCTCGTCGCTCGTCTCGCCGGACTCGATCGCGCGCAGAGCCGCGAGCTTGCCCGCGATACCGAGCAATTGGGCGATCGTCGCCTCACGGCCGAGGGTGAGGCCCTGGGGGAGATACCCGACCGCGCCGGTGGTTTCGACCCGCCCCGCCGTCGGGGTCAGGATTCCGGCGATCAGCCGCAACAGCGTTGATTTCCCCGCGCCGTTGCGGCCGACCACACCGGTGCGCCCGGTGCCGAGGGTGCCGCTGAGCCCGGACAGCGCGACGCTGCCGTCGGGCCATTCGAAGGACAGATTCCGCAGGGTGACGGCGGAAGGCATGGATGTGGACATGGGTTGTCGACTCTTTCCTGCTCGCGAACGAGCGGCCGGACGTGATTCGGGAACGTCTCGGAGCCGGGCGAAGGCCAGGGGCGCTCGGCCGATGGGGCCGAGCGACAGGTGTGTGAGAAAGCGCCGCCTTCGACCGGGCGGCTAGATTCTGTCGACTTCCTCGATGAGCACGGGACCACCCTAGCAGCGACGTCAGACGGTGATCGTCTGGAATTCGGTGTACTGGCCCAGGCCGACCGCGCCGTATTCGCGGCCGATCCCGCTGGCCTTGAAGCCGCCGAACGGGCCGTCGAAGCCGACCGGCGCGCCATTGACGGTGACGGTCCCGGTCCGGATTCTCCGCGCCACGGACAGCGCCGCGTCGACGTCCGCCGACCACACGCCTCCGGAGAGCCCGTAGTCGGAGTCATTGGCGATGCGGACGGCGTCGTCGAGGTCGTCGTAGGCGAGGACGACCAGCACCGGGCCGAAGATCTCCTCCCGGGCGATCCGCATGGACGGGGTCACATCGGCGAAAACCGTTGGCGTGACATAGAAGCCGTCGCACAGTCCCGGCGGCAGCTGCGGGCCGCCGCAGACCAGGCGCGCGCCCTCGGCGATGCCGATCTCGATGTAGTCGCGGACCCGCTGTTGCTGATCGCCGCGAACCATCGGGCCGATGAAGGTCTCCGGATCGCGTGGGTCACCGACCGGCAGGGATTCCACCAGCTCCGCCAGCGCCCCGACCACCTCCTCGTAGCGGGAGCGCGGCGCGATGATGCGGGTCTGGGCGATACAGGATTCGCCATTGTTCAGCAGCGAACCGAACTTCAAGCCGTTCACGACCGCGGTCAGATCGGCATCGGGCAGGATCACCGCCGCCGACTTGCCGCCCAGTTCCAGGCTGACCCGTTTGAGCTGCTCGCCCGCGATGGCCGCGATCCGGCGACCGGCCCCGGTCGAGCCGGTGAACGCGATCTTGTCCACCCCGGGATGGGAGATCAGGTACTCGCTCGTTTCCCGTTCCGCGGGCAGCACACTGATCACGCCGCCGGGCAGGCCGATGCGATCGACCAGCTCGGCCAGCAGGCCCATGCTGAGCGAGTTCTCCGGAGAAACCTTGAGCACCACGGAGTTTCCGGTCAGCAGGGCGGGCAGGATCTTCGACGTGGCGGACGAGAAGGGGGAGTTCCACGAGATCACCGCCGCCACCACCCCGACCGGCTCGCGCCGAACCACGCTGCGCACCGGGGAATCCGGGTCCGACGGGGTGAGGGTGCGCTCCCAGTCGAAACGCTCGGCGGCGGTCAGATAGGCATTGGCCTGCCGGGTCAGCGCGGCTTGACCCGCCCGGGTGAACCACGCCGCGGAGCCGTTCTCGGCGGTGATGAGCTCGGCGATCCGGTCGGCCTGCTCCTCGCGCAGTTCGTTGAACTTGCGCAGCACCGTGATTCGTTCGCCCGGCGGGGTGCCGCGCCATTCCCCGCTGTCGAAGGCGGTGCGCGCCGCCGCGACCGCGCGGTCCACGTCCGCGGGCTGCGCCTGTGCCGCCGCGCCGATGAGTGATCCGTCGTGCGGGGACAGGATCTCCAGCAGCGCCGGTTCGCCGGGTTCGGTCCAGGCGCCGCCGACATAGAGCCGGTCATAGGTGATCATCCGTGTGCTCCTGCGTCGAGGGCGGGGCGAAAGATGCTGGTCATGGTGGTGACGCTAGGAGCCGTCGGGTGCGGGCCGCGAGCGTCGGATGACGTACTCGCTGACGGTCACCCGACGGCGCTCCGCCGTCAGGGCTTCGCGCGCTGATCGCGGTAGGTCTCCAGCAGCCGCAGCCACACCTCGCTGATGGTGGGGAACGACGGCACCGCATGCCAGAGGCGGTCCACGGTGATCTCACCGGTGATGGCGATGGTCGCCGAATGCAGCAGCTCCGCCACGCCCGGCCCGGCGAAGGTGGCCCCGACGATCACCCGGCGCTCCGGGTCGATGAGGATGCGCGCCCGGCCGCGATACTCCGGATCGTGCTGGATCGCGCCCGCGACCCGGCCGATCTCGTAGTCGACGACATCCACCGTGCGGTCCAGCCGCGCCGCCTCCTCGGTGGTGAGGCCGACCGCGGCGATCTCCGGATCGGTGAACACCACCTGCGGTACCGCGACCAGGTCGGCGGTCCCGGCGTGCGCGCCCCACGGCGAACGGTCCAGCTCCCGTCCGGCCGCCCGATCGGCGATGACCTGCCCGGCGATCCGCGCCTGATACTTGCCCTGATGGGTGAGCAGCGCCCGGTGATTGACATCGCCTACGGCGTACAGCCATTCGCCGTCGACCGCGGTCACGGTGAACGCGTCATCGGTGGCGAGCCAGTCGCCGGGGACCGAACCGACTGTCTCCAAGCCGATATCGTCGGTGCGCGGCGCCCGGCCCGTCGCGAACAGCAGCTCGTCGACGACGATCCGCTCACCGCCGGACAGGCCGAGGTGGATGCCGTCGTCGGGTCCACCCGCCCGTTCCGCGGTCACGATGCCCGAACCGAACCGCAGGTCGACACCGGCCGCCCGCAGCCGGCCGGCGACCAGGTCCGCGGCGAACTCCTCGACGCGGGCGAGCAGCCGCGGTTCCCGCGCGATGAGCACGACCTCGGCCCCCAGAGCCCGCCACGCCGTGGCCATTTCGACGGCGACCACTCCCGCGCCCACGATGCCGAGCCGGCGCGGCACCTCGCGGGCACTGGTGGCCTCACGACTGGTCCACGGCCGCAACGCATCCAGACCCGGCAGCGGCGGCAGCGCCGCCCGGGTACCCGTGCACACCGCGACCGCGTGCCGGGCCCGCAATCGCACGGTCCCGCCGCCGGGAGTCGCGACCGTCACCTCCCGCACCCCGTCGAGCCGCCCGTGACCGCGAATCAAGGCGATACCCGCTGATTCGAGCCATTCGACCTGACCCCGATCGTCCCAATCGGCCGCCATCCGGTCGCGATGCTTCAGGACCGCGTCGGCATCGAGGGGGCCGGTGACCGCGTTCGCGACGCCCGGGAACCGCGCGGCCTCGCCGTACAGCAACGCGGGCCGCAGCAGCGCCTTGCTGGGTTCGCAAGCCCAGTACGAACATTCGCCGCCGACCAGCTCGGATTCGACGATGACGGTGCGGAGTCCCGCGGCGGCGGTGCGGTCGGCGACATTCTCGCCGACCGGCCCCGCCCCGAGGACGATGACGTCGTACATCTGGATGTTCTCGTCGGACATGATCTGCTTTCGGTCCGGGTCAGCGGCCGGGCGCGCGCTGAGTGATTTCCTGCAGGAACCAGCTGTTGCCGTCGGGGTCGTCGAACGCCGCGAAGGAACCGTAGCTGCGGCGCTCCGGGTGCGCGCCGGCGACGCGATCGGTGGTTCCGGCGTGATGGAAGACGCCGGTCGCGTCCTGGAACGGGCCGTCGACGGCGACCCCGCGCTCGGCCAACTCCGTGACCGCCTTCTCGATATCGGTGACCACCAGGTGCAGGCCGCGCAGTGTTCCCGGCGCGGATTCGCTGACACCCGCCCCGAAGATGATGGAGCATTCGGACCCCGGCGGCGTCACCTGTATCACGCGGTATCCGTCGTTCACCGCGAAATCCGCGTCCAGTCGGAAGCCGAGCCGATCCACATAGAACGCCTTGGCGCGGTCGACATCCGACACGGGCAGCCGACGACTTCGAGTTTCATATCCATGATTGTGTTCTCCTGTGGTGTAAGGATTTTCGAGATTCAGTGCGCCGCCGCGGCGGCCTGCTCGATCACGTCCGCGACCACATCCGGATGCGACACGGCAACCGAATGCGACGCCTTCACCTCGGTGACCGTCGCGTGCGCCCGCTCGGCCATGAACCGCTGCGCCTGCACCGGGATATTCAGATCCTCGGTGGTGACGATGTCCCAGCTGGGCTTCTCCTGCCACCCCGCGACGGTGGCCCGCTCCTCCAACGCCGCCTGCGCGATCGGCCGCTGCGCCGCCGCCGCGAGAGCCGCCTCGCCCTCGGGGACATCGGCCGCGAACTGGGCCCGGAACTTGTCCTGCTGAATGTAGAGATCGGTCCCCGCGACCCCGTCGACGCCGGTGTACGCCACCGGATTCAGCGTGCCCGGCAGCGTCGACCCCGGGAACTTGTTGGTCAGTTCGAGCGCGTTCTCACCGACCGCGGGCAGAAACGCGGCCACATAGACCAGACCCTTCACCTTGTCGTTCCCCGCGGCCGCCGCACTGATGACGGACCCGCCGTAGGAATGCCCGACCAGAACGACGGGCCCATCGATCTTGCTGATCAACCCCCGCAGCGAGGCGGCATCGCTCGCCGGACCCCGCAGCGGATTGGCCGCCGCCACCACGGGATACCGATCCTTCCGCAGCTTCTCGATCACCGCGTTCCAACTCGACCCGTCGGCGAACGCCCCGTGCTCCAGCACGATGGTCGGCCGCGGCGCGTCATCCACGGGCCCGGCCTTGGTGACGGCCTCCGCGCTGCACGCAACAACCAGACCACCCCCGGCCACCCCCGCCACGACCGCCGTGGCAACCCGCGCCGCCCGCCGCCGCAGCCATCCATATCCATTGCCGACCATGAGTTCTCATCCTCCGAAGCAGTGAGATCCAACAACGTGATCCCACTGTCGCCGTCCGGCCCCCACCGCCACATCCGTCAGCTGACGCTGCCGGCGACGTACACCCTCGGTACGCCGTCAGTCGAGGTCGGCGATCTCGACGCTGCCGAGGAACCCACCGCCGGTAGGGCGAGATACCAAAACTACTGGCACGGTGGGTTTTAGAGCGACTCATCTCGCTCCGGCCGATGCATGACCCTCGAAACGACAACCGCCCGTGACCTCTGTCGAGGTCACGGGCGGTGACTGTGGACTAAGGGTTGTAGACCTCGACGTAGGCATTTGTCGCCACGGCGAAGACGCCGGGACCCATTCCGGTGCACCCTGCCGAGATGGTTTGACCAGACGGTGTGAAGGGATAGCTGAGCACCTTGTAGGACCCGATGGCGTACAGCGGGAACGGCCCGCTGGAGTAGAGGCCGACACAGTCGAGATGGAGCACATAGTTGGTGCCGCCGTCCGCCCCGCAGACCGCGGACGCGTCGAACACCCCTCTTGTCACGGCGCAGTCCTGTGGCGCGGCCTGCGCGCTACCCGACCCGGCAACCGCCGCCAAGCCCAATCCCGAAACACTCATGGCCGCAACCGTCGCGGCGATACCCAATGACTTGCCCATGAATCCCCTCGGTTCGTATCGCATGAAGAGCCAGGAGCCGACTCCCGATCGGACTACCCAACTCGAGGAACCAAACACCCGACACCATCTGCCGGACGTTCCAAGGCGTATCGGGCAGATGCCCAGTTTCGTTTCGGAAGGCACCTTCCGAATCCGCGCCTCACCGAACATGCAACAGAGCCGCAGGTCATTGACCTGCGGCTCTGTGTTCTGTGGAGCTAAGGGGAATCGAACCCCTGACCTTCTCGATGCGAACGAGACGCGCTACCAACTGCGCTATAGCCCCGCGCCGGATCTTCCGATCCGCGCTCGGAGAACATTAGCAGGTGGGGTGGGGAGTCGGCGAATCGGCTGGTTAGGAGGGGTTTCTTGGGGTGGTGATGTGGATGTGGGCGGGCGTTCCGGGCTGGGGGAGGGGGCTGCGCGGGGATGGTGGGCGGCCCGGGTGGGCGCCGTTCGGGGCGGGAGGTGTTGGACACGGGGGCTCTGGGCGGGCGGAGACGGATCGGGTGGTGGCGGAGAGCTTGGGGGGTGTGCGGGTTTTCGGTGGCGGGCCGGCGGACTGGGGGTGATGGAGTGGGGTACGCGGTGGAATTCGGGGCGGGGGCGGAGGTGGTTCGGGTGCGGGTGATTCCGTTGCTGTCGGGGGTGGGCGGGCTACGGTTGCTGGATTTGTGGGGTGAATTCCTGTCCGGCGAACGGAATTTCGAATACGAGCCGGTGTCGATTCATGTTGATATGAGCATTGATCATGTGCTCGGGGCGGGCGCCGGGGCGGAATTCGTTCGACGCGTACGGGAATGCGGCGGGCAGGCGTTCGGCGAGCGGCTCATCGTCGAACTTCGCTTCGGGGAGAACTCCGATCGGGCGTTCGACATAGTGCACGCCATCGCTCACGATCGGCCCGAATTCCGGGACTCGAGCGCGCGCGTCGCGGGCCACACCGGTCCGGTCCGAACGGTCAGGCCGGTTCGCTGTAGGAGTCGAGGACTCGCAGGAACAGGTCGATCCGGTATTCGCGGACCGCGGGGTTGTCCGGCTCCAACAGGCATTGGGCCAGGGTGCCGTCGTGTACCGCCACCAGCGCCCGTCCCAACGCGGCCGGATCGGGCACGCGCCGGGCATTGCGTCCCATGAGCGCCACCACCACCGGGGTGAGCGCCGCCGCGATCGCCTCCTCACGCGCCACCATCACCTGCCGCAGAGTGGGATTGCGGAGGGCGTGCGCGGTGAACTCCGAGGTGATCCGAAACCACTTGTCGTCCACCGGAACCGCGGTGAGGACCTGTTCCACCGCTCGCCGGGGATCGTTCGCCACCGAGCCGGGCGCGTCCAGCACCGCCGCCGCCTCGGCCAGCATCAGTGCCGACCGCTGCTCCCACATGGCGAGGAACAGCTCCTCCAGCGAGGTGAAGTTCGAGTAGAACGCGCCCCGCGTGAACCCGGCCCGCTCACACACCTGCTCGACCGAGCACCGGCCGAAACCCTCCTCGGCGAACGCCTCGAACGCCGCGTCCAGCAACCGCTGCCGGGTCTCGGCCCGCCGCGGCCGGACGCCGTTACCGCCACCCCGGACGGTCGCGCCGCCCTGCCCGGATTCGTCATCGGCCCTGCTCACGACCGTATCCTAGCCGGTCCGCCCACCCCGCCCGGTTCGCCGACCGGCACACCCTGGAGGGGGCTTCGGGCAAAACCCCGCCAACATGTGCCACTCGGCGGTCAGGGGAGGCCGGCGGCGCGGGCGGCGTCGCGCAGCACCTGCTCCAGCATCGCGGGGGTGAGGCGGCCGGTGAAGGTGTTCTGCTGGGAGGGGTGATAGGTGCCGAACAGGTGGATCGGGGACCGGCCGGGGGCGGCGCCGTCCAGTTCGATATGCGCGCCGTGCCCGAACCGCGGTTTGGGTTTGGGCACCGCCCAGCCGGATTCGGACAGTGCGGGCAGCAGCGCCTGCCAACCCCAGCCGCCGAGCACCACGATCGCCCGCAATGTCGGCGCCAGCAGCGTCAATTCGGTGGTGAGCCAGCGGCGGCAGGTGTCGCGTTCCAGCGGCGTCGGCTTGTTGTCGGGCGGTGCGCAGTGCACCGGCGCGGTCACGCGAGTTCCCAGCAAACGCAGACCGTCGTCCGCGGAAACACTGGTCGGCTGATTGGTCAGGCCGACCGCGTGCATGGCCGCGATGAGCACGTCGCCGCTGCGGTCACCGGTGAACATGCGACCGGTGCGATTGCCGCCGTGCGCCGCGGGCGCCAGCCCCACCACCAGCAGCCGGGCATCGGCCGGACCGAGCCCGGGAACCGGCTTGCCCCAGTAATTCTCGTCACTGAACGCGGCCCGTTTCTCGTGGGCGACCTGTTCGCGCCACGCCACCAGTCGCGGGCAGGCGCGACAGGCGGTCAGTTCCGCATCGAGCTGGGCAATTGTGCGGCACACCAGGCGACTCAATCACATTTCGGCCCGTACCGTGCGGCTGGGCGTCGGCACGGCGGACCGGGCATACTGAGCGCCGTTAGCCGAGAGTTAGCGACCCCAGGAAGGGAACCGGGCGTGCAATGAGTGATCTCGTCGAACTCGGCACCGCCGCCGACGCGGCGCAGAGCGCGGGAAACCTGATGGGAGTGTTCGCATTCGGAGTGTCGGGCGCGCTGCTCGCGGTGCGCCGCCGCTTCGACGTGGTCGGCATCGCGGCCCTGTCGGTGGCGACCGCGACCGGTGGCGGTGTGATCCGCGATCTGGTGATCGGCCGCACCCCGCCACGCGCCTTCGTCGACCTCTCCTACGCGGCGACGGCACTGCTGGCCGCGGTGCTCATCTTCTTCTGGCACCCGCCGGTCCGCCTGACTCGCACCCCGCTCAATGTCGCGGACGCGATCGGTCTCGGCATCTTCTGTGTGACCGGCACGGTCACCGCGTTCCAGCACGGCATGTCGGCGACCTCGGCCGCCGCGCTCGGTTTGGTGACCGCGGTCGGCGGCGGTGTGATCCGCGACGTACTGGCCGGTGTCACACCGAGCGTCCTGAGTGACGGAGAGCTCTACGCGGTCCCCGCGCTGCTCGGATCCGCGGTGACCGCGACCCTGCTGCACTACGGCCAATACACCTACTGGACAGGCGCTTTGGCCGGTGCGGGTGCGGTCGCCCTGCGCCTGCTCGCGCTGTATCGGCACTGGCACGCACCCATGGCCCGCCCGCACCGCCGCCGCGAGGACGACCCCACCGCCCGGTGAGACGAGCGCCTCTGCCGTGTCGCCCGGCACGCTCCCCGGCGATTGATAGCATGGCGAAGGCTTGGCCGACCGGCTGTGAATCACACCTCGAGAGAGTTTCTTCCCATGCAGTTCGAGATCGTCGAGCGGGACGAGATCTGGGTTGCCGGTTTACCGGTGCGCAGTCCCAAACGCGCCCTCGGTGAACTGCGCGATCACGACCTCGAGGTGGCCTGGGCCGCGGTCCTGCACCAGGACCTGGGTGGCCCCCTCGCCTCCGCCTACACCGACTACGCGGCCGAGCTGGGCACCTACAACACCCAGATCGTCGGCTACCAGTGCTCCTCCCTCGACGAGGTGACCCGCGGCCATCTGGTGGCCCGCCTCCCGCGCGGCACCTACGCCCGCTTCTCCTCGATCGGCAATTTCCCGCAGGTGATGACCGACCTGTGGACGCAGATCGCCTACGCCGAGGAGCACAACCAGATCAAGCGCATTCACACCGGTGATTTCGAGACCTACCCGCACGCCTACAAGATCGATCTGTACCTGGCGGTCGAGCCGTCATGACCTACTCGATCGTGGTCCGCCCCGGCGGCGTCTACGGCGGCCTGGTGGTTCCCCGGGTGCGCCCCAGCTTCAAGGTCTCCAACAGTGAGCTCATCGAGTTCCTGCGCGACCGCCTCCGCGACCGCGGCGCCACCCAGCGCCCCCTGGCCACGGTCTACGTCCCCGACCCCGCCGGCAACTACAACGTCCTGGTCTCCTACGAATACCCCGGCCCCGACGAAGCCCCCACCGGCGACATCCTCATCCGGGTCCCCAAGGGCGTCTACGCCCGCTTCAGCCCCAACGGCGACTACCACGACCCTGTCGAGGACGTCTGGGCCCAGGTCGACGACGCCACCGCCTCCGCCGAGATCACCCGCGCCTACCGCGAGGAGATCGAGATCTGGCACGGCCCGTCCGAACTGGAGCTGTTCATCTCCATCCTGGTCTGATAGCTAATTATTAACCGATTGAGAACCGACCGGTCTTGTCGCCGGTTTTCATGGCCGATAGCAATGGTTTGACCTGGCGGGATTTCTATACAACCATTCGGGTTTCGGAAGATTTGCCGGACGCCTGGACAATTTCTGCGGCCTAGCGGATACTCCCCTAGGTGCCAGCGCCGAGTGCGGTGGAAAGACAGCCGTGTCCGGTGGCACTCGGGAGTAAGCAACGGAGTAGGAACAGTATGGCTGTCGAAGCACTCGCGGCCGTCCCGGCGGAAGGCTCCGATGCGGGCCAGATGCGCTTTCGGGACTCGCGGTCCGGCCACGTCTTCGTCGTGGGCACCCCTCAGACTCACGGTGCTCTGTGGCAGGGATTCATGGACGGCGCACTGGCGGCCTACCGCCGTTACGACGTGGAAATGGCACTCGAGTACGACCGGGCGATCAATGGCAGATCGACCCCGATGTTCATCGCCGCAGTCGACGAGGGCGGGCGCGTGGTCGGAGGCCTGCGGGTCCAGGGTCCGTACTCCCATGCCGACGAGTCCCACGCTGTGGCTACCGAATGGCGAGGTCATCGCGGTGAACATGCGCTCCGGCGGATGATCGCCGATCGGTCCAGGGGCGGGGTGGTGGAGCTGAAGGCCGGCTGGGTGGCCCATGATGCCGAGCATCGGAGAGCGGTGCGCGAAGCCGTCGCCCGCTGCATCGTGCATGCCACGAACCTGATGGGCGTGCGCTACGGATTCCTGACCGCCGACCGCGATGTGGCACCGCAGTGGGCGGTCAGCGGTGGTAAACCGGCCTGGTGGATACCCTCGGCGCCGTACCCCGACGAGCGGTACCGGACGGTGTCGCTCTGGTGGGACATGAAGGGATACCGCTCTATCGCCGACGTGAATCAGCGTGAGCTGATGGACGCCGAGCATGAGGAGTTGGCCCGGTTCCCACCGATTTTCCCGGCCCAACAGGGCTCGGTCGAGGGGTCGGCCTGACAAATGCGTATCGAGGAATCCGCGACCGGGGCGTACCGGCCGCTACTGTTGGATGAATCCGATCCGGCTGATGCCGTGCGGATTTCGGAACTCCGAGCCGATGGTCGCATTGAATTCACAGATTTGCGCGACTTGCTGCGTGGCGAATTCGCCGATTTGCCTTCCCCGCCGGAATTGTCGGAAGGCCCGGAAGCTGATCGCTGGGTCTATTATCCGTGGCGTAGCGCTGTGATTGCGCTGCCGGGCGCGGAAATCATGCGCGCGGTTCGATTGGATCGCAATCGAAACAAGATCACTCGCGCCGAACAGGAAATTCTGGCGCGGCAGACGATTGGAATTGTCGGACAGAGCGTCGGGCACACCATCGCCTACACCTTGGCCATGGAGGGCATCTGTGGGCGGCTGCGGCTGGCCGACTTCGACACCGTCGAGCTCACCAATCTGAATCGCCTGCCGGGCGGCCTGTTCGATCTCGGCGTCAACAAGGCGGTGGTCGCGGCCCGGCGTATCGCGGAGCTCGACCCCTACCTCCCGGTCGAGGTGTTCGCGGACGGTGTTCACGACGACAATATGGATGCCTTCCTCGACGGTCTCTCGATCGTCGTCGAGGAGTGCGATTCCCTGGACGTCAAACTCGCCGTCCGCGAGGCCGCGCGGCGGCACCGGCTGCCGTTGCTGATGGAGACCAGCGACCGCGGTCTGCTGGACGTGGAGCGCTTCGATCTGGAACCGGACCGCCGCCCCTTCCACGGAGTGCTCGGCGACTTCGGTGCGGCGCAACTCCGCGGTCTGTCGCCGAAGGAGAAGGCGCCGTTCGTCATTCGCATCCTCGACGCCGCGCGGCTGTCCGACCGTACCGCCGCCAGCATGGTGGAGATCGGCGAGACTCTGGCCAGCTGGCCGCAATTGGCGGGTGACGTGCAGCTGGGCGGCGCCACGGTCGCGGCGGCCGTCCGGCGTATCGGACTCGGTGTGAAGCTGCCATCGGGCCGCACCCGGGTCGATGTGGACCGGCAGCTGGACGAGATCGCCGAGCCTGTTCCGGCCGGAGACCCGGTGTGGCCGCCGGATCCGGTGGCCGAGCCCGCTCCGGCCGACGCGGCCGCGGCGGTGCTCCAGTACGCCCAGCTCGCGCCTTCGGGCGGCAACGCCCAGCCCTGGACGCTCGGCGCCGATGCCGGGACTGTGACGATCGCCCTGGATCCGAGCCGGAGTTCGGCCATCGACATCGGATTCCGCGGCAGCGCGCTGGCCGTCGGCGCGGCGTTGTACAACGCGCGTGTGGCCGCGGCACACCATGGTGTGCTCGGTGATAGCGAACTCCGCGCGGACGGGCCCGGCGTCCTGACCGCGACGTTGCGGCTGGGTGATTCGACCGATTCGGTCCTGGCCCGCGACTACACCGCCCTGGCCACCCGGCACACCAATAGGAAGCTCGGGGCGGTGGGGTCCGCCGATCCCGCGATCCTGGCCGCGCTGGCCGAGGTGGCAGCCGCCGCCGGTGGCGGGCTGCGTCACGTCGCGACCCGGGCAGGTATCGAGTCCGCCGCTGACCTCCTCGGGAGTTCGGACCGGGCGCGATTCCTGACCCCGCGGATCCACGAGGAGATGCTGGCCGAGTTGCGCGGACCGGCGGACGACCTGCGTACCGGTCTGGACGTGCGGAGCATGGAGCTGGGACCCGACGAGAACATCGCGTTCGAGGTCGGCGGGCGGCCGGATGTGGTCGGGCTGCTGCGCGATTGGTCGGCGGGGGCCGGGCTCGGGGCGTACACCTCGGACCGCGTGCTCGCGAGCGCGGCGATCGCGGCGGTGACCTTCCCGACTCCAGCCGCCGGCACCTCCGACCTGATCGCCTACGCCCGGGCCGGTGAGGTGCTGCAACGCGTGTGGATCGAGGCGGAACGGCGAGGGCTGGCGGTGCAGCCGGTGTCTCCGGTGTTCCTGTTCGCCCGACAGTCCGCAGAACTGTACGCGGTTTCCCCGGGGTTCGCCGATACACTGACCTCACTCCAGGGCAGCTTCCTGGACCTGTTGGGAGTGCCTGAACAAGAAACGGTGGCATTGGTGCTTCGCTTGAGTCACGCGCCGAAAGCTTCGGTTCGTAGCAGGCGGCTGCCGATACCGGGCGCGCGCGCCCACAGCTGAACGCGATCGGAGACAAGGTGCCTCGGCGGACACTCGACTCACTGGTGACCCAGGTCGCCTCGGAGTTGATGGGGGTCGATGCCACCACCATGGTGGCGGCCAGCGAGCGCGTGCTGTCCTGGCTGATCGAGCATTTCGATGTCGATACCAGCTTCCTGCGGCATACCGACCCGGAGCGGCGGGCCTCGGTCCTGATCGCGGAATGGCCGCCGCGCCCCGTGGTGCCGAACCCCGACCCGCTCCAGGTCACCTACTTCGACGGCTCCGATTCGGTCTTCTCGGCTCTGGAGCACGCCATCGAGCCGATGGTGGTGCGGCCGGGCCCCCAGCACAACGATTATCAGCAGACGATTCGCGATTCGACCGGGGTGGCGGCCGTATCGGTCGCCGCGGTGCCGTTGGTGTCGCGTGGCGAGCCGACCGGTGTGCTGGGGTTCGTGAAAGAGGGCGACCGCGAATGGAGCACTCGCGAGCTCAATGTGCTCAAGGCGATCGCCGCCCTGTTCGCTCAGTTGCAGGCGCGCGTGGTGGCCGAGGAACGGCTCAGATACATCGCCATGCACGACGATCTGACCGGGCTGGTGAACCGGCGCGCGCTGCTGGAGCACATGGAGGACCGGCTGCGGCCCGGTAATGCCGGGCCGGTGGCGACCTTCTTCCTCGATCTGGATCGGCTCAAGGCACTCAACGACTTCCTGGGGCACACCGCGGGCGACAATTTCATCCGCTCGCTCTCGACCCGGTTACGCGAGAACCTCGACCCCGCGGACATGATCGCCCGCCTGGGTGGCGACGAGTTCGTGATCGTGCCCGCGAAGCCGATGGACGCGGAGTCGGCCGGGGCGGAGGCGACGCGGATTCAGCAGTTGATCGGGCGGCGGGTGACGGTGGGGGAGGAAACCGTCAGTCGCGGGGCGAGTGTGGGTGTGGCGCTGGGGATTCCGGGGGAGACCACGGTCGCGGATGTGCTGCGGCGGGCCGATCATGCCCTGTTGTCGGCGAAGTCCAGTGGCGGCAATGGGGTGGCTGTTTTCACCGATGCCATGCGGGCGCAGTTCGAGTTGCAGGACGACGTCGAACTGAATTTGCGGAGTGCGGTGTCGGACGGGTCGCTGGTGTTGCACTATCAGCCCGAGGTGGATTTGCGGACGGGGCGGGTCGTCGCGCTGGAGGCGTTGGTGCGGTGGCAGCATCCGACGCGGGGGTTGTTGCCGCCGGGGGCGTTCGTGGGGGTGGCGGAAGCCACGAATCTGGCGGGGGAGCTGGGCCGGTGGGTGATCCGCACGGCCAGCGAGCAGTTCGCGTTGTGGCGGCGGCGGGGGCTGGCGTCGAATGTGGTGATCCGGATCAATGTGTCTCCGGTGCAGCTGGTTTCGCTGGACTTCGTGGAGACCATGGAGGGGATTCTGCGGCGGTACGGGATCGACGGGTCGTCGGTGTGTCTGGAGATCACCGAACATGTTGTGGTGCAGGATCTCGCGCGCACGCAGGTGACGTTGCGCGGGCTCAAGCGGATGGGCGTGCAGATCGCGATCGACGACTTCGGGACGGGGTATTCGTCGCTGTCGCATCTGAAGGCGCTGCCGGTGGACGCGGTGAAGATCGACCGCGGGTTCGTGCAGCGGCTGGGCGCCAGCGCGGATGATCTGGCGATCGTGAAATCGATTGTGGGGCTGGCTGGTTCGTTCGGTCTGGGCGTGGTCGGCGAGGGGGTGGAGACCACGGTGGCGGCGCGCACGCTGGTGGCGCTGGGCTGTTATCGGGCGCAGGGCTTCCTGATCGCGCGGCCGATGCCGGCCGAGGAGGTCGAGGAGCATCTGGCGGCGGGCCGGATCGCGCTGGATCTGGATCTGCCCGGTACCAGCCGGTCGGTCCTGCCAGGACCGTCCTGACCTGCCCGGAGATGACCCGAACCCCCAGGGAAATCGGGGCGAAACCGGTACTCGTCCGACTCGCGAACACTATTGTTCGTGATGTAGCGTGCGGTTCTGACAGGGCTGTCGAAGTAAGGGATGGATCGGCGTGCGTGATCGTGGCCTGAGCGGCAAGAAGACTTTGATTACCGGCGCGGCGAGCGGCATCGGCCGGGCCACGGCACTGGCGGCGGCCCGCAAGGGCGCCCGGCTGGTGCTCACCGACGTGAACGTCGAGGGGCTGGACGCCACCGTCGAATCCATCCGTTCCGGCGGCGGCACCGTGGAGGTGGCCACCGCCCTCGACATCAGCGACTACGAGGCCGTCACCGCGTTCGCGGAGCAGGTGCACGAGCAGCTCGGCTCGCTCGACGTGGTGATGAACATCGCGGGCGTCTCCACCTGGGGCACCGTCGAGAACCTCGAGCACAAGCACTGGAAGCGCATGGTGGATGTGAACCTCATGGGTCCCATCCACGTGATCGAGAACTTCGTGCCGCCCATGGTCCAGGCCGGGCGGGGCGGGGCGCTGGTCAATGTGTCCTCCGCGGCCGGTCTGCTCGCGCTGCCCTGGCACGCCGCGTACAGCGCCAGCAAGTTCGGTCTGCGCGGCGTCTCGGAGGTGCTGCGCTTCGATCTGGCCCGCCACGACATCGATGTCCACCTGGTGGTGCCGGGCGCGGTCGACACCCCGCTGGTGCAGACCGTGGACATCGTCGGCGTCGACCGTGACGACCCGCGAATCCAGGCCTGGATCAGGCGCTTCCGCCGCCACGCCAAGTCCCCGGACGAGGTGGCCCAGACGATTCTGCGCGGCGTGGAGAAGGGCACCTACCTGATCCACACCCAGTTCGACATCCGCTTCGGCTACTGGTGGGCCCGCAAGTTCGCCTGGCCGTACGAGTTCGCCATGCGTCGCGCCAACGACCTGTTCACCACCTTCCTGCCCAGGTCGGAGCCGAAGTCCGAGCGGCAGGCCGAAGTGACGGGTGCGAGCACGGCGGATTGACCGTCGGCGTCGGGCCGGGCGGTAGGCCGCACGGTGGCCGGACCTGGTGCGACGGATCGGCCGGTCAGATCTGATCGGCGGTCGGTTCGCAGACGCCGGGCTTGGTGCAGTTCTCGGCCGCGTGCGTGTCGAGCACCCGCGCGCCCGGTCCCTCGTCGCCCAGATGGTCGTGGGCGTTGAAGATCTTGCACACGCCCAGCGACAGGCACCCGCAGCCGATGCAGCCGGTGAGGTTGTCGCGCAGCCGCACCAGCTGTTCGATGCGGTCGTCGAGATCGGCGCGCCAGGCGGTGGACAGGGTCTCCCAGTCGCGGCGGCTGGGGTTGCGCCCGTCGGGCAGATTGTCGAGGGCGTGGCGGATCTCGGCGAGCGGTATGCCGACCCGCTGGGAGATGCGGATGAAGGCGACCCGGCGCAGGGTCTCGCGGGAGTAGCGGCGCTGGTTGCCGCTGGTCCGGCGGGCGCTGATCAGCCCTTCTCGTTCGTAGAAGTGCAAGGCGGACACCGATACTCCGGCTCGCTGGGCGAGCTGACCGGGGGTCAGCTCCTTCGCCTGCCACGACGCGGTCTGCATTCCTGAACATTACTCCAGGTTTCTTGTCACGGCGACCCGGCGACCGGAGGATTCACCGGGACGACTCGAGCTTTTCCCGGGTGCGAATTGCATGCCATCCGTGCCGCGGGCAACTACCGTCGTGTCATGGGAACAAAGGCCGCACCCACGGCGCGACCGTTTTCCGTGACCTCGGAGGTCGGCGCACTGCGCACGGTGCTGTTGCACCGCCCGGGCGACGAGCTGCGCAGGCTCACCCCGCGCAACAACGATCAGCTGCTGTTCGACGCCATTCCGTGGGTGGAGCGCGCCCAGCAGGAGCACGATATCTTCGCCGAAGTGCTGCGCGGCCGCGGGGTCGAGGTGCTGCTGCTGGCCGATGTGCTCACCGAGACCATCCAGGGCAGCGGCGCCGCCCGGATCCAGGGTATTTCCGGGGCGGTGGACGCCCGCCGGCTCGGTCACGTGCTGGCCGACGAGCTGGCCGCCCACCTGCGCCGGGTGCCCGCCCCGGAGCTGGCGCAGATCCTGATGTCCGGCATGACATTCGACGAGCTGCCGTTCGTTCAGGACGCCACCTCGCTGGTGCGCCGCATGCATCACGGCCACGATTTCGTCATCGATCCGCTGCCGAACCTGCTGTTCACCCGGGACTCGTCGTTCTGGGTCGGCCCGCGCGTGGCGATCACCTCGCTGGCGCTGCCCGCCCGGGCCCGCGAAACCTCGCTCACCGACCTGATTTACGCCTTTCACCCCCGTTTCCTGGGTGTGCGCCGGGCCTACGAATCGCACACCGCGCCCATCGAGGGCGGCGACGTGCTGCTGCTGTCCCCGGGCGTGGTGGCGGTCGGGGTGGGTGAGCGCACCACCGCCGCGGGGGCGGAAGCATTGGCGCGCAGTCTCTTCGAGGATGATCTGGCCCACACCGTACTCGTCGTGCCGATCGCCCAGACCCGTGCGACCATGCATCTCGACACGGTCTGCACCATGGTCGACGTCGACGCCGTGGTCATGTATCCGGCGATCCAGGATGAGTTGTGCGCCTTCACCATTCGTAAGGAGGAGGGTGGCGTGAGCATCTCCGGCCCCGACCCCTTCCTGCGGGTGGCCGCCGAGGCCATGGGCATCGGCAAGCTGCGGGTGGTCGACACCGGCCTGGACGGCGTCACCGCCGAACGGGAGCAGTGGGACGACGGCAACAACACCCTCGCCCTGGCCCCCGGCGTGGTGGTGGCCTACGAACGCAACGAGAACACCAATGCGCGGCTCGAAGACGCCGGAATCGAGGTGCTGCGCATCCCCGGCTCCGAGCTGGGTTCCGGCCGCGGCGGTCCGCGCTGCCTGTCCTGCCCGTTGTCGCGTGACGAGGTGTGATGAAGCCATGCTGGACATCCCGGTCGACCACCACTCGACGGTCCCGCCGTATGAGCAGCTGCGCCAGGGCATCATCGCCCGGGTGCGCTCCGGTGAGCTCGCCGCCGGCACCAAGATCCCCACGGTCCGGGCGCTGGCGGCGACGCTGAAGCTGGCCCCCAATACGGTGGCGCGCGCCTACCGCGAGCTGGAGCAGGACGGCATGCTCGAAACCCGCGGGCGGCTGGGCTCTTTCATCGCGTCCTCGGGCGACCCGACCCGCGACCTGGCGGGCCGCGCCGCCACCGAGTACGTCGCCGTGATCAGGCGACTAGGCCTGGACGACGACGCCGCGGAGCGCTATCTGCACGCCGCGCTCGGCGAGAACGACACGGCGCCATAGTTTCCGGCCCCGCCGTCGGTCCTACCTCCAGCTGGGCAGCCACAGGTGGTCGTGCCAGTTGCCGGGTGTGATCGGCATACCGGTCAGGATCGGCCACAGCCAGATGAAATTGGCGATGACCAGCGCCAGGTACAGGCACACCAGCAGCAGCCCCAGCCCCTGTCGTTCGCTGGGCGGGGTGAACATCTGCCAGCCCGGCGCGCCCGAGAGCCGCCGTCCGCTGGGCGGCGCGTGCCCGAGGATGTCGCCGAGCGCCAGCGCCACGCCCATGGCCAGGAACGGGGCCAGCGGCACCGCGTAGAAGAAGTACATCTGCCGGTCCAGATCCAGGAACCAGGGCAGGATTCCCGCCCCGTACCCGACCAGGACGGCGGCGTAGCGCCAGTCGCGCCGCACGATGCTGCGCCACAGCGCCCACCCGAGCATGGGGAAGACCACCCACCACAGCGCGGGCGTGCCGATCGCCATGACCGCCTTGACGCAGGCGGCCTGCCCGCAACCGCTGACATTGGTGTCGGCGTAGTAGTAGAGCATCGGCCGCAGTCCCATGGGCCAGGTCCACGGCTTGGATTCCCACGGATGGTGATTGCCCGCGGAGTTGGTGAGCTCCTTGTGGAAGTTGAGGACCTCGCCGCCGTAGTACCAGAGTCCGCGCAACGCGCCGGGCACCCACGAGAAGTCCCCGCCGCGACCGACCTTCGACCCGACCGCGTACCGGTCGTAGCTGGTCTCGCTGGCGAACCAGCCCCAGAAGGACAGGAGGTAGACGAACACCGGCACGACCATCAGCGCGTAGACGGTGGGCCCGAGGTCGCGCCGGGCGACGCCCTCCCACGGCTTCTTCACCCGATACCCACGTCGCGCGGCCAGGTCGAACGCCAGTGACAGCGCCGCGAACCCGACGATCCAGTACGCGCCGGACCATTTGGTGCCGCAGGCCAGTCCGAGCATGAGGCCCGCGCCGAACCGCCACCAGCGCACGCCGAACCGCGGCCCGTATTCGGTGTCGTCGATGCGTCCCTCGGCGGCGACCCGCGCGATGCGGGTGCGGATGTCGTCGCGGTCCACGACCAGGCAGCCGAAGGCCGCGGTGACGAACAGCGTCTGGAAGATGTCGAGCATGCCGATGCGGGAGGACACGAAGGTGAGTCCGTCGCAGATCAGCAGGATGCCCGCGAACGCGCCGATCAGGGTGGATCGCGTCATTCGCCGCACGATGCGGATCACGAGCAGCACCAGCAGCGTTCCGGAGACGGCGGCTGTGAACCGCCAGCCCCACGGCCCGTATCCGAAGATGGCCTCGCCGAGCGCGATCATCTGCTTGCCGACCGGCGGGTGCACCACCAGCCCGTAGCCCGGGTTGTCCTCGACGCCGCCGTTGGTGAGCACCTGCCATCCCTGCGGCGCGTAGTGCTTCTCGTCGAAGACCGGCGTGTGCAGGTCGGTCGGATAGTTCAGCAGCAGGAACCGGGTGATGCCCGCGATCGCGGTGAGGAACAGCGTGACCACCCAGCCCCGCGCCCAGTCCGTGGGCCCGAAATCGGGTGAGGGCACCAGCGGAGCGGGACTCGACAGCGCCGCCGTCTCCGCCTGAACCGCTGACGGTCGCACGTCGGTTACCTGGGTCACGCCGTCGATCGTAAGCGGTCGCGCCCCTCGAGTCGCCTTCCGGTGAGCCGCCGCCACTCCGGTGGCGGCCCCCGGCCGGGGTTCGCGCGCCCGCGCCGGTAGGTTCGGCGGGTGTCTCGGAGTGGAACAGCGGAACAGATGAGCGCCGGGTCCGGTGCGCCGGGCCGGCTGGTCCTGGCGGCGACGCCGATGGGCGATATCGGTGACGCCTCGCAGCGATTGCGGGACGCGCTCGCCACCGCCGACATCGTGGCGGCCGAGGACACGCGGCGGACGCGGTCGCTGGCGAAGGCGCTAGAGCTGGAGATCTCCGGCCGGGTGGTGAGCTTCTACGACCACGTGGAGACCGCGCGCATCCCGATGCTGCTCGAGGAGATCGAGTCCGGGAAGACGGTGCTGCTGGTCACCGACGCGGGCATGCCGTCGGTGAGCGATCCCGGTTATCGGATGGTGGCGGCGTGCGTGGAGCACGGCCTGCCGATCACCTGCCTGCCCGGCCCGTCTGCGGTGACCACCGCGCTGGCCCTGTCCGGCCTGCCCGTCGAACGCTTCTGTTTCGACGGGTTCCCGCCCCGCAAGTCCGGGCAGCGCAAGGAGTGGCTGCGCACGCTGACCTCGGAAGCCCGTGCGGTGGTGTTCTTCGAGGCCCCGCACCGGCTCGCCGACTGCCTGGCCGACGCGGTCGAGGTGCTCGGCCCGACCCGGCGCGCCGCGGTCTGCCGGGAGCTCACCAAGACCTACGAGGAGGTCGTGCGCGGCACGCTGGCGGAGCTGGCCGCCTGGGCCGTCGAGGGGGCGCGCGGTGAGATCACCGTGGTTCTCGAAGGCGCGCAGCCCGTTTCGGCCGAGCCCGCCGATCTGGTCGGCCAGGTCGAAGCCCTGATCGAGTCGGGGCTGCGGTTGAAGGACGCGTGCGCGGAGGTGTCCGCCGCCACCGGAGCGTCGCGTCGCGAGCTGTACGACGCGGTGCTGGCGGCCCGTTCCGCCGAATAGCGCTCCCCGGGTCGGTGATCGGCCCGCGGTTGTCTGGCCAGTGTGCCCACTGGAAGGGGTGCGCCGATGCCGAGCCCGGCCCCGCGGGCCGCTGTTACAGTCCCCGATCATGGTGCATGAGACGGCCGCTCCGGCAAGTGAATTGGTGCTGGAACCGTTCGAGTTGAGCGACGATTTCTATCAGCGGCCGCACGACGCGTACGACGTGTTGCGGGCGCGCGGCGCTGCGCATTTCGTGCGCTTCCCGGACGGCGGGACCGGTTGGCTGGTCACCGATTACGAGGCGGCGAAGGCCGTCTTCCTGGATCCCGCCGTCAGCAAGGCCCTCAAATCGCCGGGCGCGCAGGCCGCGCTCGGTGGTGATGCCGGGGGCGCGGCCATGTTCGGCGACATGATGCTGTTCTACGACCCGCCGGAGCACACCCGGCTGCGGGCGCTGGTGAATCGCGCGTTCAGTGGCCGCGCGGTGCGCGAATTGGCCCCGCGCATCACCGAATTGGCCGACGGTCTGCTGGCCGGGCTGGCCGAGGACGCCGCGACCGAGCAGGATCTGCTGGACCGCTACGCGTTCCCGCTGCCCATGCTGGTGATCTGCGAGCTGCTGGGCGTGCCCAACGAGGACCGCGACAGCTTCCGCGCCTGGTCCACGACCCTGGTCTCCAATGACGAGACCCCCGAGGCCCGTGGCGCCGCCGTCGGCCAGTTCCTCGGCTATATCGACGGATTGATCCGCGCCAAGCAGGAAGCGCCGGCCGATGACCTGCTGTCCGAACTGATCTCGGCCAGTGAGGACGGCGACCGGCTCTCCCACCGCGAGCTGATCAGCATGGTGTTCCTGCTGTTGATCGCGGGTTTCGAGACCACCGTGAACCTGATCTCCAACGCTGTCGCGATCCTGTTGACCGACAACGGAGTCCGGGCCGCTCTCGCCGCGGACCCGGGCCGGATGGCGGATTTCGTCGAGGAAGTCCTGCGCTTCGAGTCCCCGGCCGGCGAGGGCACCTTCCGTTACACGACCGCCCCGGTCACCGTCGGCGGCATCGACATCCCCGCGGGTCAGCGGGTTCTGGTGTCGATGGCCGCCGCCGACCGCGACCCGTCGCGCTTCGACGACCCGCACCGGGTGGACCTGGACCGCGCCGACAAGAACCATCTCGCCTTCGGCTACGGCATCCACCGGTGCGTCGGCGCTCCGCTGGCGCGCATGGAGGGCGGGGTCGCGCTGACCCGCCTGCTCGCGGCCTACCCGGACCTGGTGCTCGCCACCGACGCCGAATTGTCCTGGCGCAAATCGCTGATCGTGCGGGGACTCACCGCGCTGCCGGTCCGCCTCCGCCCCTGACCCGGGGTCCACCAGTTGGCGGGCCCCATCAGTTTCACCAGCGCCGGGACCAGCAGCATGCGGACCAGGGTGGCGTCGATGATCAGCGCGATCACCATGCCGAGGCCGAGGAACCGCATGGGCGTGAGCGGCGACAACGTGAACGCGCCGGTAATGAGCACGAGCAGCGTCGCGGCGGCGGTGATCACGCGCGCGGTCTGCACGGTTCCGACGCGCACCGAGGTCTCGGTGTCCGCGCCCGCGTCGTGCGCTTCCACCATGCGCGACAGCAGGAACACCTCGTAGTCGGTGGAGAGCCCGAACACGACCGCGATGATGAGGACCATCATTCCCGCGGACAGCGGGCCGACACTGATGTGCAGCGCACCCGCCAGATGCCCCTGATCGAAGATCCAGGTGAGCACGCCGAAGGTGGCGGCCAGGCTGAGGAAGGCCATGAGGACGGCCTTGAGCGGCAGGACGATCGAGCGGAACGCCAGCGCCAGCATGAGCAGTGTGACGGCCACCATGACCGCGATCATGAGCGGGAGCCGATCGAGCACGGCCGCGATGCTGTCGACCGTGGTGGCGCTCTCGCCGCCGACCCGCAGTTCGAGTCCGTCCGGATGCAGGTCCCGCAGGTCGCGCACGATGTCCTGGGCGCGCGGTGAGCGGTCCGGGGCGGCGAGCGCGGCGTGCACGATGACGGTGTCGTCGCGGGTATCGAGGGCCAGCGCCTGCCGGACTCCGGGCACGCCGCCGATCTCCCGCAGCGCCCGGCTGACCCCGGCCTGAGTCGGTGTGCCGCCGCCGGTTTCGCGGACCAGGATGGTGGCCCCGCTGTTGGCGGCGGGGAAGTGCGCCGTCAGTTCCTCGACGGCGACCCGGGTTTCATTGCCCGCGGGCAGGGCGGTGTGGTCGATGTCGCCGAGCCGGACACCGGTCAGCGGCGCGGCCAGCACGAGCAGTATCGCGCCGACGGCGAGGGCGATCACGCCCGGCCGCTTCATGACCGCGGTGACAACGCCACCCCAGAACCGTTGCGCCCGAGCCTCGGAACGATCGAAGGCGTCCGCGCGCCAGCTCCACTTGCCGATCCGCGGACCGAGCAGCGCCAGCATGGCGGGCAGCGCGGTCACCGACAGCGCGGCGGCCAGCCCCACCGCGGCGATGGCCCCGATCCCGAGCGAGCGCAGCACCGCCAGCGGGAAGACGAACGTCCCCGCGAACGCGCACATGAGCAGCAGCGCCGAGAACAGCACCGTGCGGCCGGCCGTGCCCAGCGTGCGGGTCACCGCCGCCTCCACGCCGGCTCCGCGCGCGAGTTCCTCCCGGAACCGTCCGACGATGAAAAGCCCGTAGTCGATGGCCAATCCGAGCCCCAGCAGCGACACCACGTTCATGGCGAACACGCTGACCTCGGTGAGCCGCGCGATCAGCCCGACCGCGCCCAGCGCCCCGATCACCGCCAGGGTGCCGATCGCCACCGGCAGCGCGGCGGCCACCACACCGCCGAACACCAGAACCAGCACCAAAGCCGTCAAGGGGATCGAAACGGATTCGGCCAGTACCAGATCGTGCCGTGATTGCGTGCTGATCGTGTCGGCGAGCGCGCTGTACCCGGTCAGCTTCGTGTCGAGCCCGTCGACCCGCAGCGCGGCAGCGATTCTCGGATACTCGGCCACCCGCTGGTTGTCGTCGCCCGCCGAGAACACCACGGCGACCGCCTGCCGCCCGTCCGCCGACCGCAGATACTGTGATCGCGCACTGCTCCAATAGCTTTCGACGGGCCGCCGCAACAGGGCCGGGTCGATGGACGCGATGGCCGCCGTCACCCGCGGCCCGATATCCGCCAGCGACTGCCCTTCGGGCGCGGTGTACACGGCGATGACATCCGGATTCTGTGGCCCCAGCCGCTCGGTCACCCAGGCGTCCACCGCCGTGGATTCACTGCGCGGCACCACGAATCCCGCCGAACTCACCCGCTGCTGCAGTCCGGTCGCGAACACCCCGCAGGCCAGTGCGAACAACACCGCCGCCACCAGCACGGTCTTCGGCCGGGCGACGACCACGCGCGCCCACGCGGCCACGAGACCGCCGACCGCCGCGTGATCACCGGATGCCGCGCCACCGTGCGATCGTCCGCTGACACCCCGGGATTCGGCTGCGGCCGAGTGGTCGGTGGTCTCGGCGGGATCGCCGGTGGTGGCGGGCGAGTCGCCCTCGACCCCGGCTCCGGCGGCCTCGGTGGAATTGCCGACGGTGGTCATGGGCACTCCGATCCTGTTGTGCGCGAGCGGGTCAGCGCGTCGGGCCGGGCACCGTGGCCAGGCCGGACGCGCTCGGCGGCGGCACCGCCGCTACACCCCGGTGGGCTCGGTCCCTAGTTGTGAGCGGTCGAAGGTTGCTGGGCGAGTTCGCTTTCCAGCGTCCGGACGATGCGGTCCAGCAGCGCGTCCAGGCGTTCGGGCACGCCGCGGCCGCTGCGCGCGGAGACGGTGAGCTCGGTGCGCCCGCCGCATTCGGTCATGCCGATGAGCAGCGGCATGGCGACGCTGTGCTGTGGCATCACCTTGATGGCGGTGGGCGCGAAACCGGGGACGGCGAGGGCGTCGAGATCGTAGCGGCCCATGTGGGAGACGGTGGCGGAGGCCAGGTTCAGGCCCGTGCGCGAGCCCAGGGCGTTGAGGACACGCAGCAGTCCGCGTCCGGCGGCCTGCGGCAGGTACTTCAGCCCGCCGTTGTCCATCTGGTTCAGTTCGCGGTTCTCCGCGAGCCCCGCGCGCTTGATCTCGTTGAGCTGCCGCCAGTCCATGCCCGGCCGCACGTCCAGGAACAGCGGCAGCGCGAGATTCGCGGTCGACCGCAGCTCCGGGTCGTGGCGTCGGATGTCGACGGGGATCATGATGCGCGAGACGGGCCCGCCCTCGTCGGCCAGCATGGCCGCCACCCGCATCAGCGTGCCCGGCCCGGTCGCGTGAATGGTCCTGGTGCGCAACAGATGCCGGTGCTCGCCACGCTCCTGGCGGCCGTGCCCGGTCGCCGACCGGAAGCGCGGCAGCATGAGGGTGGGCCGCCCGGGCGCGCCGATCCGCTTCACCAGTTCGGCGTCGGCGATCGGGTCGGCCGCGCCCACCGGCTCCTCGCCGCGCAGCGCCCGCAGCACGTCGGTGGTCCACATGACCATGCCCATGCCGTCCATGACGCCGTGGAACACCCGGAAGACCAGCGCGGTGGTCGTGCCGGTGAGCAGCAGCACCTCCACCGTGGCGTCGGGGGTCGGCCCGATCGGGCTGGTCAGCACCGGATCCGCTTCCAGCGCGGGGTAGCGCAGCGTGTGCTCGACCACGCGCACGCCGGGTGCGCGTCCGCTGTCCACCCAGTGGCGGCCCTCGCGCACCAGGCGCGCGCCCGGGTTCGCGGCGGCGGCGGTGGCGACCGCGCGCCGCAGCGCCTCCGGATCGATGCTGCCCGTGCCCTCCACGACCAGCTGCATCAGGAACGGCGGAGCCAGATCCCGCATCGGGAAGTAGATGAGTTCGGTGGGGGAGATGGGACGGCGGAACATGGGCCTACCTGCCTGGATCGTCTCGATGCGTTAGATCTGCGCGTTCAATGCCACCGCGCCGCCCTGGCTTTCGAGCCAGGTCAGGAAACCGGCCAGGCCGGTCTCACGGTCGACGATCGGCCGGTAGCCGAGATCGCGGGCGGCGGCGGAGGTGTCGTAGGTCGCGGTGCGGGTCATCAGCGCGACCACGTACCGGGACAGCGGCGGCGACCACCGGGTGGCGACGAAGGGTATACGCCAGACGGTTTCGATGGTGGCCACGATCGCGGCGAGTACCTTCGGATTCGGCTGCCGGGTCGGCTTCGGGTAGCCGAGACCGGTCGCCACCTCGCCGAGGAAGCCCCATACGTCGGTGCGTTCGGCGTCGGCGATGAAATACGCCTTGCCGCCGGCGTTCTCGCTGCGCGCGGCCAGTACGCAGGCCTCGGCGATATTGTCCACATGGCACAGCGAGGCGTACACCTGCCTGCCGTAGGACAGGTCCGGCAAGGACCCTTCGCCCGCCCGGCCCAGCAGCCGCACGATCGGCCCGGACCGGTCGCCCGCGCCCCAGATGGCGCGCGGCCGCAGCGCACACGTGGTGAACCCGTCCGTATTCGAGGCCAGGACCAGGCGTTCGGCCGCGGCCTTGGTCTCGGAGTAGTGGTTCAGGTAGCGGCTCGGGTATGGCACCGATTCGTCGATGTCGACCTGATCGCCGCCGCCGCGGTCCATGAGCGCGCTCGGGCTGGACACGAACACGAACCGCGAAGCGCCATTGCGTCTCGCCGCCCGCAGCAGATTCTCGGTGGCCGTGACGTTCTCGGCGACGAACTGGTCGCGCGTGCCGCGATCGTCCACCCGCGCGGCGCTGTGGAAGACCACGTCCACGCCCTTGGTGGCGCGATCCAGGGACCCCGGATCGGTGAGGTCGCCGGTGACGACCTCCACCCGATCCAGCACCTCCGACAGATCGCGCAGGTTGCTGGTCGGCCGGGCCAGAATGGCCACCTCGTAGTCGCCGTCGCGGACCAGGCGGCGCACCAGCGCCCCGCCCAGGAATCCGGAAGCGCCCGTCACCAGTGCCTTCACGCCCTGTCCTTTCCGTATGCCCGGGAGCGCCGCGTGGTTGTGCGAGCTGCCTCCTCCGCGCCTGACCCGGTCATGCGGCCTCCTGCGTCTTCCACCAGGTGATCCCGAAGATCTGGGTCATGGCCGCCGTCTTGACCGGCGAGTGCCCGCTGTCCGCGGTGGCGCGCAGGGCGGCCGGGATCTGGGCCGCGTGCACCACGACGCTCAGGAACGCGTCGATCCAGAACACCGCGCGCAGCAGCCGGTTCTCCGGGGCGCGATCCCCCGCCGCGAGCAGCACGCCCACGGCGAGATACAGCCAGCCGAGCACCGGAATCGCCCGTAGTACCAGCACCTTCATCGTCGTTCGTCCTTTCCGAGCCGCTCCGCCGCCCAGACCGCGAGCTGCTCGCGGCCGATCTTGGCATTGTGTCGGATATCGACCGGGAACTTCGGGTGGAACAGGAACGTGGAAACCGCTGCGGTGACCGTGAATTCGGCCGCCCGCGCGCGCAGCCCCGCCGTCACGGCCGCGGGATCCGCGCCCGGTTCGGTCTCGACACACAGCACCGGCCGCTGCGCGCCCCGCTCGCCGACGCCGACCAGCGCGGTCCGGGCCACGCCGGGCACGGCGTTGAACACCTGCTCCACCTGCACCGAGAACATGGGTCCGGCGGCGGTCTGCAGTCGCTGACTCTTGCGTCCGCAGAACCAGATCCGGCCCTCGCCGTCGATGCGGGCCAGGTCGCCGGTGCGATGCCACACCGTCTCGCCGTCCTGGATCTTGCCCGCCGCGTTCGCCGACTCCGGCCAGTAGTAGCGGGTGCTCACGTTCGGCCCGGACACCACCAGTTCGCCGATGCCGCGGGTGGCGGCCAGCTCGGTCTCGCGGGCCTGCGCGTGCGCCCAGGTCGGGATCGGGTCGTCGGTGATGGCGACCAGCCGCGCGCGCACCCCTTCGGCGGGACGGCCCACACAGGTGCCCTCGCCGAGGCGGGCGCGATCGGCCGGACCGGCCAGCAGCTCACGAGATTCGATGGTGGACATGGGCAGCGCCTCGGTGGAGCCGTACCCGGCGTACACCTCCGCGTCCGCGGCCAGCACCCGGCGCAGCCCGGCGATGCAGGTGTCCGGGACGGGCGCGCCGCCGGAGAAGATGCTGTGCAGCGTCGGCACCGGCGTGCGGTGCGTCTCCAGGTGCCGCAGCAGCGGGATCAGCACGGCGGGGGAGGCGAACATGGTCTTCACCCCGAACCGGTTGATCGCGTCCACCACGTGCGCGGGATCGGTGGAACCGACCTTGCTGGGCACCAATGGCGGCAGGACACACCGGGATCCGAGGAGCATGTCGAGAATGCCGACCAGCGGCAGCGTGATCAGCGAGGTGCCCGGCTCCACCCGGCCGCGGGCGGCGTGCACCTGCTCGACCATGGCGCTGAGATTGCCGTGCGTCATCTCCACGGCCTTGGCGGGACCGGTCGAGCCGGTCGTGTAGGCGATGAGCAGCACCTCGTCGGCGGGCGCGGGCACCCGCTCGCGCAGGGTGAAGGCGTCGAACGGGGCGCGGTGCTCACCGGACGGCCGCCGTGACTCGGCGACGGAGGCGAGCAGTTCCTCCAGTCGCGCCGCCACTTTCGCGCCGACCGGACCGGCGGCGTCGGTGCGGAAACGGATGCCGAACCGGCTTGCCGTCACCGGGGCGTCCCAGCTGCGCAGGGTCGGCCCGCCCCAGAACCAGCGCGGGCCCACGGTCAGCGTCACCCGCACATCGCGGAAATGCTTGGCGAACAGCACCCGCGCCGCGTGCGCCTGCGGGATGCCGATGAACGCCTCCGCGTTCGCCGCGCGCAGGCAGTTGAGCATCTTGCGCACACCCATGCCCGGATCGATCACGACCGGGATGGCGCCGATCTTCAACAGCCCCAGCATGATCGCGTACAGCTCCGGGCTGGGCAGCACCAGCACGATGGTGCGGGTGCCACGGCCCACCCCGGCGGCGGCCAGGTGCAGGCCGATGGTGTCGGACCACTCGTCGAGCTCACGGTAGGTGAGATGGCGGTAGTCCGGCAGGCCGGAGGCGGTCTTCCCCGCGGGGTAGATCACCGCCTCACGGTCCGGATCGGCGGCCACCACCGCACGGAAGCGGTCGATGGCCTGCCAATAGGTCGCGGTGGTCACGCCGCGGCCCCGACCACGGCGGGCAGACGGTAGACGACGGCGGCCGCCGACGGGCCCGCGCCCGCCGCCACGAACAGCACATCGCGGTACCCGGTCAGCGATTCCGCTTGGGCGGCAGCGTGATACGCCAGCGACAGCGACGCGGTGTGCGGGTCGCCCTGGGACAGGTCCGGGAGGAACACCGCGTCCGGGGCGATGCCCAGCTCCTCGGCCAGGCGGGCCGGGAAGTCGTCGCTCGGGGTGGCGGCGATCAGGGCGGTGGTGGTCTCCTCCGCGGCACTGCCGGAGAGGGCGGCGCGGGCGGCGTCGGCGGCGACCGCCAGCAGCCGGTCCAGGTAGTCCGGCTCACGGTCCACCGTCATCAGGCCGCGGCCGCGGTCGCCCATGGTCTCGGTGTCCACGTACGACTCCAGGCCGGGGGTGCCCGCGGCGGCCCGGGTGTGCACCTGGCCGAAGCCCTCGGGCTCGCCGGTCTGCTCCAGCAGGAGCGCGGCGCCGCCGGTGGCGTAGGGGAATTCGTCGTCGGCGGCCGCGCGGGTCATCGACGGGTGGGTGTCGCCGGAGACGATCAGCACGTGCTCGGCGCTGCCGGTCGCCAGCACCGCCTGGGCCACCTGCACGGCATTGAGCACGCTGGTGCCGGCGTTCATCAGGTCGAAGGAGAAGGACCGCGGGTCCTCCTTCACGTAGTCGAGGCCGATGCCCGCGGCCTTCTGGATCAACGCCGAGACGGCGGGCTCGACGGTATTGCTGTCGCGGAAGATGCCCGCGTTGATCATGACCCCGACCTGTCCGGGCTCCACCCCGGCGCTCTCCATCGCCCGGCGCGCGGCCCGGCCGCTGAGCTCCACGATGCTGAAAGTGTCGGTGTCCCGGGCGATTCCGGTGGATTTGATGCGCACACCCATGGCGGTACCTCAGACCTTCAGCGACGAGATGGTGGTGGACAGGAATCCGCCGACGACCCCCGACGCCGCGGGAATCATCAGGATCTTCGATCCGGCGGCCAGGTTCTGCTGGCTCAGCTGATCGTGCAGCACGATGAAATGGGAAGTGCTGGAAGTGTTTCCGTACTTCTCGATGACATTCAGGTCCGGCGGCATCGGGTGGCCGAATTCGCGTTCGGCGATGGCGTTCATGAACGGGATGGCCGCCGCGCCGAACTGGTGGTGGATGATGTAGTCGAAACCCTCGTCGGCGAAGGTGAAGCCCTGCGCCTCCATGAAATTGCGCTGGGTGTCGGTCCACAGCAGGAACCGGGCCTCGTTGTGCATCTTCCGGTTGTCGGTGTACAGCGCGACGCCGTTGGACTTGTCGCTCGGCATTCCCAGACAGAGGTGGGAGAACTCCGACGCGGTGGTGAGTTCGATGTAGTGGATCACGTCGTTGTCGTCGACGGCTTCGTCCAGCGCCACGCACGCGCCGGAATCGCCGACGGTGAGCGAGGCGAATTGCAGATCGTATTTGCTGGAGATTTCGTCGACCGCGGTTTCCGCGATCGGCGTGATGGCCTCACCGCTGACCACGATGCCGCGTTTCACGGCGCCGCTGCGAATCATGCGGTCGAGAATGTAGACGCCACTCATCATGCCGGCGCACGCATTCGAGAGATCGAATGCGATGACATCCTCGCGGGCGCCGATGGCGCGGGCGATCGTGCCGGCGAAGGACGGCTCCATGTACATCTTGGTGCCGTGCTTGCTGCGGGTGATGGACGTGGAGATGATGATGTCGAGATCGCCCGCGGCGTACGACGACCTGGACAGGCAGTCCTCGACCGCCTTCATGGCGAGCGCGAAGGAATCCTCGCGGCTCTCTGGGCGGGTGTCGCGGAAGCGGCGTTCCTTGACTCCCGTAATTCGTTCGAGATCGAATTCGGGAGCCTCCTTCAATCGCGCGACGAGTTCTGCTGTGGTGACCCGGTTCTCGGGCAGATAGGCGCCGATCGATTCGAATCGAGATTGCGGCACAGGGGACTCCTGAAACTGGGGAGGCTGAAAAGCATTGGGGGGAAAGGTGATCGACTGTGATCGTCAAGCTCGGATGCGCTGAGGCTACCCGAGGGTAATCAGCTTGGGGAACTGTCGCGTTCCGTGTAACCGTCTGAGACGAAAGGTGAACAGTCGCTTACTGTTACCGGCAGTGACAGAAAAAGCCTTCGTGCAGCCAGCCTCGCCGAGGTCGCGCTGAAATGGGGGTTTGGCCTTCTCCGGCAATGCAAGTGAACACCCGGCTATCCTCGGTCATGTGCCTTGGGCATGGTCCGGATATGGCGGGACGAAGCACCCGTTGTGAGTGAGTTCACGCGTCAGGCGCGTGCGGGCAGCCCCAGTACCGCGTTCACGAATTCCACGAACAGCGGCGCCAATTCGGGCACCCGATGCGCCCCCTCGGCGACGATGACCCGCCGCGTGCGCTCCCCGATCGCGTCCGGGATCAGCGCGAACAGTTCGTCCGCGATCACCGGCAGGCTCGGATCGGTCACCCGCGCCTCGGCATAGAACGCGCGATACAGGTCCGCGAACCGATCCACCGACAGATCCCGCAGCGCCACCGAC
Organism: Nocardia sp. NPDC004151; assembly: GCF_042874235.1. Classification (NCBI taxonomy): domain Bacteria; kingdom Bacillati; phylum Actinomycetota; class Actinomycetes; order Mycobacteriales; family Nocardiaceae; genus Nocardia; species Nocardia sp. NPDC004151. Next base: position 494,017 of record NZ_JBIAMR010000003.1, read on the forward strand.
TGCTGATCCACCTTGAACGCCTCGACCAGCATCAGCCGCGCGAAATCCGGTTCGGAGGCCACGGTTTCGCAGAATGTCACCACGATGGACTCGATCCGCTCGTGCGCCCCCGCGGTGGTCGGCAACTGCCCCAGCTCGTCCACGATCCGGGTGGCCATGATGTCCGAAGCCGACCGCACCGCCTCGATGAAGCACTGCTCCTTATTGGAGAAGTGCTCGTAGAACGTACTCCGCGAAACCCGGGCCCGCCCCACGATATCGGTCAGCGTAACCGCGTTATACCCCTTGGTCTCAACGCATTCCACCATCGCCTCCAGCAGCCGCCCCCGCTGCGAGGTCAACACCGCATCTCGCGCCGCCCGATGCCGCTCCTCGAAATGGGTGCGCTGCAACCCCCCGGCCGGCCCAGCCCACTCCCGCATCCATACCCCTCTTACTGAACTGCATCCACTTCAGATCCCCATTATCGACTGGTGGCCGTCCACCCCCCGCCCCGGCATTGACGTCGCATGCCATCAGTAGCTACCCCTTTGTCTCACAAAAGGGACCGGAGTCGCTGTGACCTGCACCGGACCGTAGGCTGTCGGCGTGCTCGAAGGCCTCAACCCGACCCCCGAACAGCCCGTACTCGGGATGTACATGCGGTACCGCCGGGAGATCCTGGGAATCACCCAGGAGGAGGCCGCACGCCGGATGTACGTCAGTGTCTCGCTCTACCGCAAGCTCGAGAACGGGGAGCGCGCGCTGACGGGCGATCGGCTCGAGGACTGGTGCAAGGCCATCGACGCTCCGGTGTGGATGCTCGAGAAGATGGTCTCCCTCGCGATGCCGAAGATCTCGACACTGGCCCGCGGCGCCTGGCCGCCCCAGCTGCGCCAGGAGGACATCGACCACCTCAACGCCCTGCCCTGCCCCGCCTTCTTCCACCGCTTCCCCGAGTACGAAGTGCTCGCGGCCAACCCGGCTGCCCTCGGAGCGCTGCCTTGGCTGGCCCCGGCGCCCCCGGGCGCGGATCGCCCGGTGAACGTCATCGAGCAGATGATGATCGTCCCCGTGGCACCCGAAGTCCTGGTCAACTGGGACACCATCGTTCACCGTCTGCTCTTCAGCCTGCGCATCCTGGGCACCGGCGTCGTCGCCCCCGAACGCATGGCCCAGATCATCGAAACCTGCAGTGTGAACCCCGCGTTCGAGCGCATGTGGAGCACCCCGGTCGCCGAGGACCTGTACAACGACTCCGCGATCCTGGTTCGCAACCCCGAAACCGGCGAACTCATCTCCCTCACCATGCGCGTCTACAACGCCTACCACCCCCAGGGCTGCTCCTATCAGCTCTTCATGCTCACCCCCCGCCTCCCCGGCACCCCCACGGTCGACCCGTTCGTCCTGAACGCCATGAGCCAGTCGTGATCGGCCACATCGACGGTGCGTCCGAGCCGGCACCTTGACCATCGATCCGTTCGCGAAAGACTGATCCGTCCCGAGGAGGTGGACCGATGATGTTCGGCGGGAGCTCGGCCGCGCCGGAGCAGCCCATGCTCGGCATGTTCATGCGCTACCGGCGCGAGCACTTGGGATTGACCCAGCACGACGTGGCGCGACGCATGTTCGTGAGCCTGTCCCTGTATCGCAAGCTCGAGAACGGTGAACGCCCCATGTCGCCGGAGCGGCTGGCGGACTGGTCCCGGGCCATGGACGCGCCCGCGTGGTTGTTGCGCAAGATGGCTTCGCTGGCACTGCCGATGGCGTCCGCGGTGGAGGCGGGGGTGTGGCCGCCGGCGTTGCGGGCCGAGGATATCGAGCATTTGGAGGCTTTGCCGTTTCCGGCGTTCTATCACCGGACGCCCGAGTACGAGATCTTGGCGGCGAATCAGGCCGCGCGGGAGGCGTTTCCGTGGCTGCTTCCCACGCGTGTGGATGCCGAGCGGCCCGCGAATGTCATCGAGCAGATGATGACCGAGCCGATCGCGCGGGAGGTGCTGATCAACTGGGAGCTGATCGTGCATCGGCTGCTGTTCATCCTGCGGGTGAACGCGCCGGGGACTGTCGCTCCGGAGCGGCTCGCGCAGATTCTGGAAACCTGCCGGGTGAATCCGGAGTTCGAGCGATTCTGGACCACCGACCTCAGTGAAGAGCAGTTCAACGATTCACTGGTTCTGGTGCGGGACCCGGAGACCGGCGGGCGGATGGCGCTGACCATGCGCTCCTACAATGCCTGGCATCCCGACAACTGCCCGTACCAGTTGTTCGTGCTCACGCCCCGGGCCGACCCGACGCCGAGCGTGAGTGCCCCAATTCGTGCGACCTCTGCGGGTTGACCCTGCCACAGCGGGGCCGGATGCTTGTTCGGCGAGATCAAAACTGCTGCTGCCCGGTCCGAGCCCGTGCTTCGGATCGGGCAGTTTCGCGTTTTCGCGCGGCATTCCCGTTCCGGTGCTGGTGGAGTTCGGAGGGGAATCTCCACCCGTGGTGGATACGGGTGTGACGACTCGGTGACCGCCCGCCGAAGGGGGGCGGGCGGCACCGGATCTCGTATTACTTGGGGGTCACGTACTTCGGGAAGACGACTTCGGGCTCGGGGAGAGCCGTGCCCGGGACCAGCGGGGTGGAGACGTCGGCGAAGGTGCGGTCGGGGGCGGCCAGCAGGTCGAGGATCTTGCCCGCTGACGCGGGGATCACCGGCTGGACCAGGATCGAGACGATGCGCAGGACTTCCATGGTCACGTAGAGGATGGTGCCTTCGCGGGCGGTGTCCTCGGGGGTGCCGGCCTTGGCCAGGGTCCAAGGGGCCTGGGCGGAGAAGTAGCGGTTGGTCTCCCCGAGGGTGAGCCACAGCTGTTCCAGGCCGAGATGGATCTGCTGCTGGTCGAATTCGGCGCGGACCTTCTCGAGCAGGCCGTTGGCGCGGTCCAGCAGGGCCTTGTCGTCTGCGGTGAAGTCACCGGGGGTGGGGACCACACCGGCGAAGTCGCGGCCGACCATCTTCAGGCAGCGCTGGGCCAGGTTGCCGTACTCGTTGGCCAGGTCGGAGTTGATCCGGCCGATGATCGCCTCTTCGCTGTAGGAGCCGTCCTGGCCGTAGGAGATCTCCCGCAGCAGGAAGAAGCGGACGGCGTCCAGGCCGAAGGTGTCGACCAGCTCCATCGGGTCGACCACATTGCCGACCGACTTGGACATCTTCTCGCCCTTGTAGTTGACGAAGCCGTGCACGAAAACCCGCTTCGGCAGCGCGATTCCGGCGCTCATCAGGAACGCGGGCCAGTACACGGTGTGGAATCGCGAGATGTCCTTGCCGATGATGTGCAGATCCGCGGGCCAGTACTTCTGGAACGAACTCGAGGAGGTGTCGGGGTAGCCCGCGCCGGTGAGGTAGTTGGTGAGCGCGTCCACCCACACGTACATGACGTGATCGGGATGCCCGGGCACCGGAACGCCCCAGTCGAAGGTGGTGCGCGAGATCGACAGATCCTTCAGGCCGGCCTTCACGTACGAGACGATCTCGTTTCGCCGCGTCGCGGGTGCGATGAACTCCGGCTGCGTCTCGTACAGTTCGAGCAGCTTGTCCTGGTACTTGGACAGGCGGAAGAAGTAGTTCGACTCCTCGGTCCACTCCACCGGGGTCTTGGTGTCGGTGGAGATGCGGGTGCCGTCCTCGAGGACGGTGGTCTCCTCCTCGGTGTAGAACGCCTCGTCGCGCACCGAGTACCAGCCGGCGTAGGTGTCGAGGTAGATATCGCCCGCGGCGACCATCTGCTCCCAGATCGCGACCGACGCGGCGAGGTGGTCCTCGTCGGTGGTGCGGATGAAGCGGTCGAAGGAGATGTCGAGCGCCTTGTCCATGTTCTCGAAGACGTCGGAGTTGCGCGAGGCGTACTCCTGCTCCGAGAGACCGGCGGCCTTGGCGGCCTGCTGCACCTTCTGGCCGTGCTCGTCGGTGCCGGTCATGTAGAACACATCGAAGCCGTCCAGCCGTTTGAAGCGGGCCAGGGCATCGGAGGAGATGTACTCGTAGGCGTGCCCGATGTGGGGTGCGCCGTTCGGGTACGCGATGGCCGTGGTGACGTAAAAGGCGGGGCGATCGGATGCGCTCATGGTGTGTCTACTCTATCTGCGTGTCCTACGTCGCTCGCGTGAATATCCCCGTCCATGAGTAGCCGCCGACCTGCGCCCGAGCCGCCGGAGCCGCTGTCGCCGCTGATCGACGCGCACACCCACATCGACGCCTGCGGGGCCACCGATCCGGAATCGGTTGCGGCGCTGGTGGACCGGGCCCGTGCGGTGGGCGTCCGGGAACTGGTGACGGTCGCCGACGACCTGGAGGCCGCCCGCTTCGCGGTGCGCGCCGCCAACTGGGACGACCGCGTGTACGCCGCGGTCGCGCTGCACCCGACCCGCGCCAACCATCTCGACGACGCCGCCAAGGCCGAGCTGGAGCAGCTGGCCGCCGATCCGCGCGTGGTCGCGGTCGGCGAGACCGGCCTGGACTACTACTGGCCGGGCAAGCTGGAGGGCTGCGCCGATATCGAGGAGCAGGTCGAGGGCTTCCGCTGGCACATCGACCTGGCCAAACGGCTGGGCAAGCCGCTCATGATCCACAACCGCGAGGCCGATCACGACCTGCTGGCCGTGCTGATCGACGAGGGTGCGCCGGACGAGGTGATCTTCCACTGCTTCTCCTCGGACACGAACATGGCGATGGCGTGCGTGGAAGAGGGCTTCGTGCTGAGTTTCTCGGGCACGGTCAGTTTCAAGAATGCGCACGAATTGCGGGAGGCCGCGAAACTGGTTCCGGACGAACTGATTCTGGTGGAGACCGATGCGCCGTTCTTGACGCCGCATCCGTTCCGGGGCGCGCCGAACGAGTCCTACATGCTGCCGTACACGCTGCGCGCGCTGGCGGAACTGCGGGAGCAGGATCCGGTGCAGCTGGCCAAGATCACCACGGCGAACGCGCGCCGCGTCTACGGGATCTGACGCGCCGCGTCCACGCGATCTGACGCGCCGCGCCCACGGGATTCGAGGGGGCCGCGGAAACGCGGCCGCCGCACCTTTTTTCGTTTTCGCGCCAGTCCCGCGTTGCCCTCGGTACGAGTTGAACCGGTGTGGCTTGGCTCACTAAGATCTGCCGCGATCGTGATTCACCTGCGGTTCGATATCGGGTCGTGACCGTCGTTCTCGCAGTACCACCGCGAGTGGTTGTGATTCACCGACCCCCTCGTTATCGTATTGTGACCATGCCGGGATTTCCGATGCACGCTTTGGCGAAGATCAACTCGTCGCGTTCCCCGATGTTGTACGGGGCGATCGCGGCGATGCTCGTCACGCTCATCGTCGGCGCGGGCGTCGCCATCATGAGCAAGAAACAGGTGACCTTCGTCGTCGACGGCAAGAATTTCGTCGTGTCCACCATGCGCGGCGATGTGCGCGGCGCGCTGGCGGATGCCGGCTACGGCATCTCCGGCCGCGACGACGTGTCCCCGTCGGCGGGTGCGCGCATCAGCGACGGTTCCACCATCACGCTGAACCGCGCCCGCGAGGTCTCGCTGATCGTGGACGGCACCCCGTCCAAGGCGTGGACCACCGCGCTCACCGTGGCCGAGGCCGTGGTGAAGCTGAATCTGCCCGGCGACGTCTACACCTCGCCCGCGCGCCCGACGCCGCTGCCGCTGGTGGGCGCGCAGCTGCTGATCACCAACCCGCGCACGGTCGAGCTGAGCGACAACGGTTTCGCCCCCGCCCTGGTCCGGCTGGCCGCGCCGACCGTCGGGGAACTGCTCCAGGTGCAGGGCCGCCCGCTGGTGAATCAGGATTTCGTGGTCCCGGCCGCGAACACTCCGCTCACCGAGGGCATGAAGATCACCGTCACCCGCAAGATCGTGCAGAACCGCACCGAGCGGGTGCCGCTGGATCCGCCGGAGAACACCATCGAGGATCAGTCGCTCAATATGAGCCGCACGATCGTCGAGAATGCGGGCGTACCGGGTACGCAGGACGTGACTTTCGCGGTCTCCATCGTGAACGGCCAAGAGGCGGGCAAGGATCCGATCAATTCCACCGTGATCGTCCCCGCGCAGCCCAAGACCGTGCGCCGCGGCGCCAAGCCCGGCACCGAGGTCCCGGAGGTCAAGGACGGCCGTACCTGGGACGCCCTGGCCAGCTGTGAATCCGGCGGCAACTGGGCGATCAATACGGGCAACGGCTATTTCGGCGGCATCCAGTTCGACCAGAGCACCTGGGAACGGCAGGGTGGCACCCGTTACGCGCCTCGCGCCGATATGGCCACCCGCGAGGAACAGATCGCCATCGCCGAGGTGACCCGCGCCCGCCAGGGCTGGGGTGCGTGGCCCGCGTGTACGTCGCGGCTGGGAATCAGCTAGTCCAGACCCCTCATCGGCCCGGACAGCCACATCGGGTCGAACGGCTGTCCCGCGAGTGCGGACAGTGGACTCTCGCCGGGAATGTCGGTTCCACGAATCGGGCTGTTACCGAAGATCTTCCCCGCGGGGCGTCGGCCTCGGGCCCGGTCAGCGGAAAGTCGATGCGAGGTAGGTCACCAGGTCCGCGGTGTCGGCCGCGCGCCGGGCGTAGCCGAGGTAGCCGTCGGGGCGGATGACGAAGGCCGAGCGCCGCGCCGCCCGGTAGGCGTGCGCGAATTCGCCTGCGGTGTCGCGGATCAGCGGCAGGATGGTCGCGTCCGCCGCGGCCTCGGGGGTGGCGATCAGGTAGACGTTCAGGTGGCAGTACGCGGTGGTGGCCACCTCTTCCAGCGCGCGCAGGTCGGATTCGGTGGTGGTGTCGTCCGTGTACAGCAGCAGGGTGTGGCGGATCCCGTCCAGCAGCGGGAGCAGCCGGAGGTCGAAGGCGACGGCGGCGCGGGTGAGGCCGCGGGCGTCGGGAGCGCGGGCCCCGGCGCGCGGGGCGGGTTCGTCGGCGGGTGAGGCCGCCACGATCGGGCTGCCGGCGTAGTCGATGAGCAGCTGGGCCTCCCGGCGCAGCACGTATTCCGGGTCGGTGGAGTCCGCGCCGATGCCTTCGCGGGCGCTGCGGACCGTGCGGCCGACCACCTCCTCACCGACCGGTCGGCGTTCGGCGTCGTAGGAGCCGAGCAGGGCGGGGGAGGCGTCGCCGCGGACCGCCAGCGCCAGTTTCCATGCCAGGTTGTGGGCGTCCTGGATGCCGGTATTCATCCCCTGCGCCCCGGTGGGCGGGTGGATGTGGGCGGCGTCGCCCGCCACGAAAACCCTGCCGTGACCGTAGGAGTCGACGATCCGGTGGCTGATCCGGAAGACCGAGGACCAGCGCAGATGCGAGACCCGCGCCGGTTCGGGGGCGAGCCGGTCGATGACCGCTTGCAGGTCTGATATCTCGGGCGTCCATCCGGTGGCGAAGCCGTGTTCGATGCCGTCGCCGGTCTGCTCGCCCGGGTGGCCGTCGGGCAGCAGCATCGAGATGCGGTACCGGTGCAGTCCGGGCAGCGGGATGCAGACCAGCACGTCGTCGACGACGCCGTCGGTCCGGTGGCGGGCGCGAATGTTATAGCCGCGCGGCATGTTCCAGCCGAGTTCCACATCGCCGAGCATGTACTGCTCGGCGAACGCGCCCCCTTCGAACGACAATCCCAGCGCCTTGCGGACCGTGCTGTGCGCGCCGTCGCAGCCGACGAGATACTCCGCGCGCGTGGTCGTGGCGCCGCTCCCGTTCTCCGACGTGACCGTGACCCCGTCGGCGTCCTGCTCGAAAGCCGTTACCCGCGTGCCGCGTTCGATGACGCCGCCGAGTCCGGTCAGCCGGTCCCGCAGGATTCGCTCGGTCTCGTACTGCGGCAGCCCGACGAATCCGTACGGCACGTCCGGCGGCAGCGTCAGCTCCATCCGCCCGTCCGGTTCGCCGTTGACGTAGGCGAGTTGCCCGCGCAACGGTATTGCGGCGTCGAGGATTTCCCGCACCACGCCCATCTGCTCGAACACCTCCAGCGCGCGCGGCTGGATGCCGACGGCCTTCGCGTACTGCGGTGGTTCGAGCAGCGGGTCGAGGATCCGGCACGGTACGCCCCGGCGGCGCAGTTCGATGGCCGCGGTCAGGCCGACGGGTCCGGCTCCGGCGATGATTACCGCGGTGTCGTCGTCCACGGCGTCGACTCGGTCGGCGAGGCGGGTGCGGTGGTGCTCGTAGCGCTATCACGTTGTGCCGGATCGGGTCCGGACAGGACGTTGGCGCCGTAGAAGGTCGGCAGCATGGCCTTCACCAGCACCAGGGCCGATCCATCGCCGGAGGGCACCGCCGCCAGGTTGGTGGCGACCACGATGGTGAGCCCGGAATCCGGGTCCGACGCCATGTAACTCATGAAGCCCGGGAGCTGGCCGTCGTGCCCGAACTGGTGTTCACCGAATCGCACCAGGCCCAGGCCGTATCCCGCCAATGCCGGAAGGTCCGGGTTGATCGGCTGGATGCTGTCCATCCGCATCTTCTGGAACTTGGCGTCGAGCAGCTTGCCCTCGACGAGCGCCTTGGTGAAGGTGGTCATGTCCTCCACCGTCGAGATCGCGGCCCCCGCGGCCCAGGCCCAGGAGGGGCTCGAGGTGGTCGAGTTGTTCGGTTGCAGGGTGCCCGCCAGCGCCGCCGCCCGCTGGTCCGGGGGCAGGGCGTAGGTGTCGATGGTGGAGACCATGGTGCCGAAGGTGTAGCCCTGCGGGTGCGGATCCGGGATCGAGGAGTCGGTCACCGCCGGGAACGAGGTGTTCTTCAGCCCGAGCGGCTCGAAGATGCGCTGGCGCAAGGCATCCGCCAGGGGCATCTTCGCGACCTTCTCGATGACCAGACCGAGCAGGATGGTGTTGGTGTTGCTGTATTCGAACTTCTCGCCCGGCGGGAATCGGACCGGGTGCGCGAAGGCGATGGCCAGCAGCTCCTCGGGGGTCCACACCTTCTGCGGGTCCTTGTCGAGCTCGATGCTCAGGTCGCGGTCGAAGGTGTAGTTGTAGAGGCCGCTGCGCATTTCGGCGAGCTGAGCGAGGGTGATCTTGTCGCCGTTGGGCACCCCCGGCCAATGCTTGTCGATCGGATCGTCGAGGGAGAGCTTGCCCTCCTGGGCGAGCTGCATGACGACCGTGACGGTCATGGTCTTGGTATTGCTGCCGATCCGGAAATGGTCGTCCACCCGGATCGGGTCGTCCTCGCCGACGGTCCCGGTCCCGAAGGCGGCCTTCCAGTTCCCTTCCTTGGGCGAGGTGATCATGACGACCGCGCCCGGAATGACATTGTCCTTCATCAATTTCGTGATGATCGGGCGCAGCTTCGCGGCGTACGCCGGTTCCTTGGATCCATTCGAGTCCGGGGAACCGCTGGTGGATTCCTTCGATCCACCCGAGTCCTTCGAGGACTCGCATCCCACCGCCACCGACATGCCCACGGTGGCGACAAGCACTCCGAAACTCCGCCGGTTTCCCATGACTCTCCGTCCGGGTCCGATGTTCGTGGCTAGGAAGTGCTTGCCAGCCTAACTCCGTACCGATTGGTCCTGATTGAAATCGGGTCCGCTACATCAGCGCGCCGCCGTCGACCCGCAGCTCGGTGCCGGTCATGTAGCGGCCGTCGTCGGAGGCGGCCATGGCGACCACGCCCGCGATGTCCTCCGGCTTGCCCAGCGCGCCGCCCTCGATCCAGCCGGGCAGCCGCGCCATGAGCGACCAGTCCGCGTCGGCGGGCAGCGCCAGCCCGGAGGTGATGCCGGAGCTGATGCCACCGGGCACGATATTGACCGCGCGCAGGCCCTTCTTCACGTATTCGAGCGCGATGGAGTGGGTCAGCGCGTTCACGCCCGCCTTGGACGCGGAGTACGCCGCCATGTACGGGTTGGACCCGAACGCCGAGGTGGAGGAGAAGTTCACGATCACGCCGCGGCCGGATTCGATGAGCGCGGGCAGGGCGGACCGGATCATCAGGAAGGTGCCGGTCAGATTGACCGAGATGACCTTGTTCCAGTCCTCGAGCGGCATCTCGTGGGTGTGCGCGGCGCGCAGGATGCCCGCGGCATTGACCAGAACGTCCAGGCCGCCGAGGAATTCGAGGGCCTCGGCGGTGACCGCGCGGACCGACTCCTGGTCCGCGATGTCGATGGTGAGGGTGCGCAGGCGTTCGCGCTGCGGCGCGGGGGCGGCCTCGACGGTGGCGGCCAGTCCGGCCTCGTTCACATCCGCGGCGACCAGCCGGGCCCCCTCGGCGAGCAGGCGCAGGGCCACGCCCTGACCGATGCCCGATCCCGCTCCGGTGACAATGACTCGACGACCTTCGTATCTGCTCGACATGGCGAGAAATTAGAACAAGTTTCAAAGCGCGTCAATGGGGTGTGCACCGGATACTCTCCGGCTATTTGCCAGAGTGTTCACATATTTGAACGACAGTCCAGTCGATAAACTCCTTCGCCGTATGTGTTTGGGCAATTGGGGTCGGGACCTGATGGAGGATTCATGCGTTCGGTTGGTTGGCGTACTCGTGCGTGCACGGCGGCTCTCGCGGCGGCCGGCGCCCTGCTGGTGATCCCGGGCGCTCCGGCACAGGCCGATCCCGGCACCGCCTTCGCCACCACGCCCGCACGGGACGGCTTCCGTGGCCTGTCCGGCGGCACCTTCATCGACTACTGGACCACCCGCTCCAACGGCGAACCGGTGAAAGCCAGTGGCACGCTGTTCGTTCCGCCCGGCCCCGCGCCCGAGGGCGGCTGGCCGATCATGGCCTACGACCACGGCACCTCCGGCATGGGACCGGGCTGCGGCGGTCAGACCGACACCACCCACATCACCCGGGTCGCCGAGGACAAGTTCCTGCAGTACCTGGTGAACAAGGGCTTCGCCGTGGTCGCCCCCGACTACCTCGGCCTGGGCCGCTTCGACACCGGCCCGCACCCGTACCTCGAGATCGGCACCGAGGCCGGCTCGACCATCGACCTGCTGAAAGCCGCTCGCGCACTGAACCCCTCGCTGTCGCGCAGCTGGGCGGTCGCCGGCTTCTCACAGGGCGGCCAGGCGGCGCTGGGCACCGCGCACCTGCAGGCCGCCACCGCACCGGATCTGGACTTCCGCGGCACCATCACCGTCGACCCGGAATCGGATCTGGAGAAGATCACCCCGTTGGTCGGCCCGTGGGTGCCGGAGATCCCGGGCCAGGCCGGAACCGCGGTCAACGGTTTCGTGGTCAGCATGCTGGCCGGCCTGCGCGCCACCCACCCGGAGGCGAACGTCGACAGCTTCCTCACCGAGCGCGGCCGCCAGGCGCTCGACGAGTCGCAGAGCCTGTGCCTCCCCGACATCATGAAGAAGGTCGAGGGCATGGGCATCGGCGACATGCTGTCGCGGCCGCTCAACGATCCCGCGTTCCAGACCGCCATGAACCAGTACATGACCGTGCCGGTCAACGGCTACGACGCGCCGATCCTGTTGCTGGTCAACGCGACCGACACCACCGTGCCCTCCCCGCTGCACGCCGCGCTGGCCGCGCAGTTCGCCGCCAACGGGGTCGACTTCTCCACCGTGGTCGGCACCGGCAGCCACACCCAGCTGAACCCGGCCATGTGGGATGCGATCGGCGCCTTCACCGATCGCATCCTGTCCACCCCCACCCTGCCCTGAGCCGAGGCCGTCGGGCCCGGACCGGCTACTTCGGGAACCAGTTGTAGTCGGGCGCGCAGGTGATGTCCGCGTCCGGGCGGACGCCGGTGGCCAGGTAGGTGTTCACGGCATCGTTCACGCACGGGCTCAGATCGTCGCGGAACGACGCGTGAATTCTGGTGTCCGCCAGGGTGATCAGTCGTGACTTCGGGAGCTTCGCGTGCAGCGCCAGGCCCTCGGAGTAGGCGGTGCGGGTGTCGTGGACATTGGCCAGCATCAGCACCGGGGTGTCGTTGCCGATCTCGGTGGGCTGCTCCACCGGGTCCGGCCAGAAGGCGCAGGCGGTGATGTTGTTGGCGAACGCGCCGAACACCGGCTGCGACGCCCGGGTGGCCTCGACGTTCTTGTAGTACCAGGCGGGATCGCGCGGCGCGGCCTTGTCGCCGCACATGATGGCGGCCATGGCGGCGGCGTCCAGCGGCACCACCGAGAAGATCTTGGCCTGCAGGGCGTCCATGTCGATCGGGCCGCCCGCGACGCCGCTGGCCACCATGGTGAGGATCTCGGCGAGGTTCGGGTTGAACTGTGGATTGGGCAGCAGCGCAACCAGAATCATCGGGATGGTGTGCTCGTCGACGAGGAAGCCGCTGCCGTAGATCTCGTGGCCCGCGGACCGGCGGATCAGATCCTCGACCCAGCCGCGCACCGCCTCGGGGGTGGTGCCGAAGTGGTAGAGGTCGTCGTGGCGGGCCGCCCAGGCCGCCCAGTCGTCGAGCGCCCACTCGTTGATCGCGCCCATGTCCTGGTAGAGGCCGATGTAGTAGCGGTCCGGGTCGATGGGGGAGTCGAGGACCATGCGGTCGACGCGGTCGCCGAACAGCTGGGTGTAGACCGCGCCCAGGTAGGTGCCGTAGGAGGCGCCGAAGAAGTTGATCTTCTGCTCGCCCAGCACGCTCCGGATGACATCCATGTCGCGGGCGGTGTTGCGGGTGGTGATGTGGCGGATCTTGCCGGGGTCGGTGGCCACGCAGGCGCTCGCCATGGCCGCGGCCACCGTGGCGTCGCGGGCGAAGCCGAGGACGTCGAAGCCCGCCGAGAACAGAATGGTGGGAATCGGGATCGTGCAGTTGACCTTGTCGGAACGGCCGATGCCGCGCGGGTCCATGCCGATGATGTCGTACTGGGCGCGCACGTCATCGGACAGGTTCGTCAGGTAGTTGGCGGGCATGCGCAGGCCCTGGCCGCCCGGACCACCCGGATTGGTCAGCAGGATGCCGCGACGGCGCTCCGGATCGGTGGCCTGGACCCGGGAGATGCCCAAGGTCAGCGTGCGGCCGCCGGGATCGGCGTAGTCGAGCGGGACGACCACGCCCGCGCACTGCGCGCCCGCCTTGTCCAGGATCTTGTCATTGCAGGCCTGCCAGTTCAGCGTCTGATGCGTGAAGCGATCCGGCGCGACGGGCGCTTCCGCGTGCACCGGGCCCGCCGGCAGGGTGGCGGCCGCGGTCACCAGCGTCGCGCCCAGAACGAACCGTCGAATCCGCCGAGCGGGCATGCACTGTCCTCCAAGGTCGTGGTTGCCGGGTGGCGACGCTACCCGGGCGTGGGGCGAAAAGCCCTGAGTGATGGGGTTTTTGGTCCGACGCGCGCGTCCGCCACGCCGTAGCGGTGCTGAGGCGGATGACCGCGGCGCCGGCCTCGGCGGGCTCACCGACCGCATCTTCGCCGCGCCGACCGTGTCCTGACCGGGGTGTCGGCGCGAGTGATCCGCCCAGCTTGATAGGTTTTCCAGAATGTCCGAACCCGAAGTCGCCGGTCGTGGAAAAGCCGCCCTGCTGGGCCCCGCCGAAGTGCGTGAGCTCGCCGAGCGATTCGGGGTCCGCCCGACCAAGCAGTTGGGGCAGAATTTCGTCCACGATGCCAATACGATGCGCCGCATCGTCGCCACCGCCGGCGTGACACGCGGAGACACCGTGCTCGAAGTCGGGCCCGGGCTCGGATCGCTGACCCTCGCCCTGCTCGACGTGGTGGATCGCGTCATCGCCGTCGAGATCGATCCGACGCTGGCCACGCATCTGCCGCAGACCGTCGGGGCGCGCGCTCCCGAACTCGCGGACCGGCTCACCGTCGTGCCCATGGACGCCATGAAGGTCACCCACGCCGACCTGCCCGCCGAGCCGACCGCGCTGGTCGCCAACCTGCCCTACAACGTCGCGGTGCCGGTGCTGCTGCACCTGCTGGCCGAATTCCCGAGCATCCGGACCACGCTGGTCATGGTGCAGCTCGAGGTCGCGGATCGGCTGGCGGCCACGCCGGGCGGGCGCATCTACGGCGTGCCCAGCGTGAAGGCGGGCTTCTACGGCACCGTGCGGCGCGCCGGAACCGTTGGCCGCCAGATCTTCTGGCCGGTGCCGCAGGTGGAATCCGGGCTGGTCCGCATCGACCGGTTCGACGACGCGCCCTGGCCGCAGGACGACGCCTTCCGGCAGCGGGTGTTCGCGGTGGTCGACGCGGCCTTCGCGCAGCGCCGCAAGACCCTGCGCGCGGCCCTCGCGGGCTGGGCGGGCACGGCCGCGGAGGCCGAGAACCGTCTCACCGCGGCCGGTATCGCGCCCACCGCGCGCGGTGAGACGCTCGATACCGCCGCTTTCGTTCGTCTGGCTCAACAAGGCTGACTCCCCGCAGCCGGCCGAGTCCGTGGACTCTCAGATTCCGCTGGGGAAGGTGAGGGTCTGCAGGCCCGGCCACACGTCGGCCCACGGGTGCTTGGGTTCGCGGCACACGTAGACGGTCATCAGGCGCTCCAGGCCGGGCAGGCCGTTCGGGTCGTTGATCTTGGTGACCTCGGTGGTGGAGTTGAACTGGGCCAGGAAGTCCTTGTCACCCACGCCGTCCACGGACAGGTAGACGATGGTGCGGTAGGAGTCCGACGGCGGGCCGAAGTAGCCGAAGCCGCGGTTCGGGCTGAACACCGGCGGCAGGTTGTAGTCGCGGCCGAATTCCTCCAGCGCACTGGCCTGCACGTAGGCGGCGGCGACCACGGCGGTGTTGTCGCGCTCGGCCTCCGGCAGTCCGGCCACCGCGTCGGCGACCGCCTTGGTGAAGGTCTCGTAGCCCGCCGGGCCGGTGAGCGATTCACGCTGCCAGTACTGGGCCTGGTCGGTGATCGGCTTGTCGATGCCGGTGAAGTCGCGCGCCCACTCCCAGCTGTAGGGGACCGGGATCGATGCCATCCACGCCGTGAACATGACCGCCGACAGCACCGCCACGGCATTGACCCACTTGCTGATCTGCTTTCGCGCCTCGACCGTGCTCAACGCGAACGCACCCGCGCCGACCAGGGCGGGCCAGAAGCCCGCCACGTAGTAGGAGCGGCCGTTCTCCACCAGGACGATGATCAGCAGGCCCAGGCCCGCGATCAGCGCGAAACGGTAGGGGCGCAACGCCTCCAGCCGAGTGAGGCCCCACAGGCCGAAGATGCTGAGCAGGCCGCCGAGCAGGCCGCACTGGACGGCGATCTCGATCGCGCAGATCAGTGGACCGGTATTGGCGGCGTACTGCTCCTGGGCGATGATCTCGGTCATCTGCGATTCCACCCAGCCGTGCTGCACCTGCCACACGATGCCGGGGACCATCGACAGCGTCAGGATCGCGGTCCCGACGTACAGCGCCGGGCGGCGCAGCAATTCGCGCGGGCCCGCGATCAGCACGCCCAGGCCGAGCAGCGCCCACACGCCGGGCATCATCCACTTCGCCTGGAACGCCAGCGCGGCGGCCACGCCCGCGACGATCAGCAGGTAGTCCTGCCGTGTGCGCACCCAGCGGATGAGCAGCCAGATGATGGCCGCCTGCAGGGGAATGTCGAAGGTCAGCGTGATCAGCTGCATCTGGTTGAACGCCAGCGGCGACACCGCGTACGCCGTCGCGGCCAGCACCTGATAGCGCGCGCTCGCGCCCAGCTCCCGCGCGGTGGCGGCCGCGACGACCGCCGCGGCGGCCATCAGCAGCAGGGCCGGAATGCGCAGCGCCAGCACCGAACCCGGCGCGATCAGATCCATCACGTGCGCCACGAACGGCGCCAGCGGACCCTGATCCGGGTAGGCCCACGCGAGCCGGCGCCCGGCCGCCAAGAAGTACAGCTCGTCGCCGAAGTAATTGATCCGAGCCGCGGGGAGGCCGAGCACGGCGGCGAACCCCAGCGAGACCGCCAGGACGCCCTTCCACGCGAACGGATGCACCCGCCGTTCGGCGGCCGGTTCGACGGCGACCGGCTCCGGCGCCACTTCGGTGGTTGACACTATGCCCTCCCAGGGAACACAAAAACGCCCGGCGAAACCGAAAGTCGGCAAGGCCGGGCGTCGATCACGCAGCAGAATATCCGCAAACCCCCCTTGCAGTCGCCCCGAACTTTCAGGGGCTTGCCGCCCCCTCCGCAGCAACCCGCCTCCCGGCACCCGGGTTCGCCCCCTCCTGGCGGCGTCTCGACAGGCCCTGTCGAACAGTTCTCAGCACCCCTCCAGCTACCCCTGTGAACGGCCGCTGAACACCGTAAACGCCGCTGCCGAACCGGTGCTCTCGCGGGTTCCCGCCACCGGTACGCGCCCGCTGATCGCGCGAAAGTGACCGCGCTCATCCCGGTCGGATTTGTCTCAAATGGGACATGTCACAGTTACGCCATTCGGGTCCGCCTGTGGGCGGCGCGATCTCGCCGCCCGGAATCGCGAGTGTGTCTCAAAAATGTCTCACGTTGCCGTCTCGGAGCCGTCGCTGGTGGGTGTGGCGAGATACCGATAGACGGTCGCGCGGGACACGCCCAGCTCGGCGGCGATCTCGTCGACGGTGTGGTCGCCCGAATCCCGCATGCGCTGGGCGGAGGCCACCATCGCCGAGGTCATCGCGCCCGGACGGCCCCGGGCCGGACGGCGGCGCGGCGTCTCGGGCGCTCGGGTGGAGGTGGCGGTGCGCCGGGGTGGCGGCGTGTTCAGGAGTTGTTGCGCGCCCGCGAGAATCGCGGCGCGCAGCTCCGGCTCGGGATGGTCGGCGAAGATGACCACCGGGTCGCTGAGCGCGGCGTACACCTGCGTGGCCCGCACCCGATCGGCGAAGTCGGCCTCGGGTCCGGCGATCACGTCCTGGGCGGCCAGCGCGATGTCGCGCAGCCGGGCGTAGGTCGCGTTGTCGGCGGACAGCGCCTCGTCGTGCAGCTGTATCCGCAGCACCCGCGCGTGCCGCAGCCAGGTGTCGATGAGTCCCTCCATCACGGCCCACCGCCGCTCGGTCGAATCCGGGAGGCTCCGGACCGATTCGAGCAGGGCCTCGGTCTCGGCCAGCAAGGGCTCGACCAGGGCGGCGACGATGTCGCTCTTGCTCGGGAAGTGGTAGAGCACGGCGGTTTTCGTCAGGCCGACCTGCTCGGCGATCTCCCGCACCGACACCGCGTGATACCCGCGCTCGACGAACAGTGCGAGCGCGGTGCGCAGGATGCGGGCCCGTGAGTCGTCGGTCATGCCCCAGCACCCTACCCGTTGACTGACCAACGGTCAGTGACCTACAGTCGAGACTGACCGTTGGTCAGTATTTTTGAGATAGGGGTGGTCATCATGTCGAACAAGCGAATTCTGATTTCCGGCGCCGGGATCGCGGGGCAGGCCCTGGCGTATTGGCTCGCCCGCCACGGGTTCCGGCCGACCGTGGTCGAGCGGGCGCCGCGGCTGCGGACCGGCGGCCAGGGCGTGGACATTCGCGACCAGGCGATCGAGGTCGTCGAGAAGATGGGCATCATGCCGCGGGTGCGCGCGGCGGCGGCCGATGTCGTCGGCATGCGGTTCGTCCGAGCCGACGGCCGCGAGATCTCCCGCATCGACATCGAGGGCATCAAGAACGAGAACGGCAGCGCCGAGGTGGAGATCATGCGCGGCGACCTGGTGCGGATTCTGCACGACATCACCACCGGCACAGTCGAATACCTCTTCGACGACGCCATCACGGCGCTGGATCAGGACGACAACGGCGTGACCGTCACCTTCGCGCACGGACCCGCCCGCCGCTTCGACCTGGTGGTCGGCGCGGACGGCCTGCACTCCACGGTCCGCAAACTGGCCTTCGGGCCGGAGTCGGACTACGTGCGTTTCATGGATCACTACTTCGCCTTCGGCAATGCCGACGCGGAGCTGGGTCCCGATCGGTGGGTCACCATGTTCAACACCCCCGGCCGGATGACCGGCGTCTACCGATCGGGCAACCACCCGCAGGCCAAGGCCTACTTCATGGTCCGCAGCCCCCGACGCGACATCGATCTGCGCGACCAGCAAGCGGCCCGCGCCCTGCTCTCGGCCGAGTTCGGCGACGAGAACGACTGGCACGTACCGGAATTGCTGGCGGGCGTCCTCGCCGACCCGGACGCCTACATCGACGCGCTCGGTCAGGTCCGCATGGACTCGTGGTCCAGCGGGCGGGTCGTCCTCGTCGGCGACGCGGCCCACTGTGCCTCACCGGTCTCGGGGGCGGGCGCGGAGATCGCCCTGATCGGGGCCTACCGGCTCGCCGGGGAGCTGGCGGCCGCCGCCGGTGACCACCGCATCGCCTTCGACCGGTACGAGCGGTCGCACCGTCCGCTGATCACGCGCAAACAACAGGTCGGACCCAACCTTCGGCTGATGGTGCCGAAGACCCGGCTGGGAATGGCCGTGCGCAACACCGTCACCCGCCTGCCGTTGCTCGAGTCGATGTCCGGCATGGAGCGCATCATGTCCCCGCAGGCCACCGACCGGCTCCCCGATTACGAGTCCGTAGCCGATCCGGCCCGGTGAAAAGCCCGGCTCACCGGTCCTTGTGGCACACCGCTTCCAGCATGACGCCGTCGTACCCGCGCCAGAACGTGGCGTAGTACGGCGGCGGATACTGCGGGAAGGACTGTGGCGCGTGAATGATCTCGTCGCCACGACCCGAGGCCCAGTCGTGGACCCGGTCGACGTCCGCGCGGGTGGGGACCATGAACGCGAGATGCTGAAGTCCGGCGCGCCCGGGGGAGTAGCCCGGCTCCGGGGCCGGGTAGAAGAACAGATAGGTGCCGACCTTGCCGTCCGCGGGCCAGTAGGCGAACTGCGTATCGTCGGCCAGCAGTGCGTCGTAGCCGATCAGCGGCATCAGCTGGTCGTAATACTGGCGTGCCGCAGCGAGATCGGTGACATTGACGCCGAGGTGTCCCAGGGGCATGGTCGGAATCTACGCGATGTTCTCCACCGATCGCCGCAATCGGCCCGGGACATCCAGATCGGGCCGAATTGCCATCGGAGGGACAGCCGGCGGAGGGGAGCGAGGGCGTCGGCGTCGATGGCCGGATGGGCGGCGTCGCCATCCGGTGCCTGCCCGTCGGCCAATTCCCTTGCGGTAGTGGGCGATATCGCGTTCTGTCGGTGAGCCCTGCCATGCTGACGGACATGACTTCGAGATTGTCGGTCGATGTGTCGAGCGAGCGCGTGTTCACCGCGGTCACCGGTTCGGGGATGCTCGCGCTGTGGGATCCGGCCGCGTTCACCCACGTCGTCGATTACGACAGCTGGGAAGTGGAGCTGCTGGATGACGAACCGATCATCGAGCGCATCCGCGCCGGTCGGCTGGTGCCGCTGAACATCCTGTCCGACGGGAGATTCGGAGTGCTGGTGCGGCGGGACGCGGCGGGCGAGCTCACCGAGCGCGAGCGGCAGTACGCGCAGAACTCCTCCGAGCCGTATCTGTTCGTGTCCACGGGCGTCGCCAAGATCAGCGGCATCGAGGAGGTCGGCTCGTTCGATGAGGAAGAGTCGACGGTGGCCGATATGAAGCCGACCGAAATCGACCTTCCGGCAGGCTCGTATGCCGTAACCGTCCACCTCCTGGACTGGGAGGCGGAACCCGGCGCGACGGACGACAAGGGCGACGCCACCGCCACCGCCCTCCCCGACTTCGTCGTCCTGATCGCGCCCGCCGACGGGGGATCGTTCCGCACCGACATCGAAACCTTCGACGACCTCGACTGATCGGCGACCGGCGCGGCCCTGTGGTTTGATGGCCGGGTGATGGTGATGACGCAGTCGTGGCGGCCGAGGTTTCGGCGGCTCTGACGTGCGTTCGTGTCGGCTGCCGGTGCGGTGGTCGACGCGTCTCGCGTCGCTCGGACGCGTCGGTGGCCTCGAATCGAGAGGTCCGAATTCATGTCTCTGGAAGAAGTACGCGGCGAGATCGATGCGATCGATGCGCGGATCATCGAATTGCTCGGCACCCGGCAGCAATTGGTGATGCGCGCCGCCACGTTCAAACGCAACGAACACGAGGTCCGCGCACCAGACCGCCGCGCGCGGATGATGGTCCGCCTGCGTGAGCTGGCGGTGCGCCACGGCGTCGAGCCGATGTTGGTCGAGCGGGTCTACAACACCCTGATCGACGGATTCATCGAACTCGAGCAGCAGCGCCACCGCGCACTCACCGCCGGTGAGGTGGCCGGTTCAGCCGCGCCGCGCCCGGTAGAGGCGGCGTCCGGCGCGTAATGCGTACGGTGCGAGGAGGCCGGCGGCGATCCCTGCCAGCGGCAGGACAACGCCGGTCCACCCGGCCGGGAGCGGGCGGTAATGTGCTGAGCCGTCCCGGATTTCGATGAATCCCAACGGCCGCATCTCCATCCCGCCGCCCGAACCCCCGCCGTCGATGACCTCGTCGGCGGTGGAACCGCGACCGGGCACGACACCGAACGTGAACCCGGCCCGGGCCACCGGCACGATCGTGACCCCGTCACTGGTGATCGGATCCCCGAAAACCACTGACGCGCGCGCTTTCTCCCCGAGCCGATCGACCAGCTCCTCCATCAGCCGCGTGGTAGACCCGCCCGCATCCTCGAAATCCATACCGCCATTGTTCCGCCAACCGGACACGACCGCCGAGTCCGCAACCCCGGCTGGCTTCTTCCTCCACAACCCGCCGCGAATCATCGAATCATCGCCAATTGAGCAGCAGTAGTGGTGGTTCAGGCCAGTTCAGCACTGACACACCCGCTGTCGGACGCGACCGGATCAACGAAACCTACTCGCTTTCGAGGTGAGCGCCGCGCGGCCGCGCGGGGTGATCCGCCAGCGACCGCGCGGATGACTGGGAACGATCAGGCCACGGGATTCGAGATGGGCCAAGGCGTTGCGCGTACGCCACGCAGTGAGCGTTGCGGCGAGCTGGACTTGGGCGGCGGTGAGAGTGCGGTCGGGGCTGAGTGCGGTGAGGACGGCCACCTCGGCGGGGGTCATGGGTGAGTCTCGTGTGTGGATGGCTGGGGATGGTTTGAGCGCGAGCGTGATCGGCTTCGCGTCCGGCGGTGGCGACCGGTTGGTAGGCCGGGCGGCTGGGGGACTTCGAGGAAGCCACCGGTAATGATCGAGAGGCGGAGGTGGTCGGCGGCCGCGCTGCGGTTCTCGAGGTGGAACCCCCACCACGACCACACGATCACGCCGCCGCAGAGAGCAGCGATCGTCATCAGGGCCCATGCATCCCAGGGCATTACGGTCCCTCCTTGTCATCGGTGATGCGCTGAGCGTCACCGGGCACGGCGGGTCGTACGGCACACCCCGGGGAACCCGTGGAAATTCTGCGAACTCGCAGTTCCCAGCCCGGGAGGGTCTTACCCTGGTTCCCGGAATGGGAAGACCTCGAGGCCGTAGCGGACCAAGGGGGTAGCCGTTGTCCGAAGATCACAGCGCCGGTTCGACATTGCCGCGCCGCCAACTCGGCCGCGCGCTTCGTGAGGCCCGGGAGGGATTGGGCCTCACCCTCGAGCAGGCCGCGAAACACATGGAGTGGGGCAAATCCACGCTCGGGCGGGTCGAAAAGGGACAGGCCGAACGGGTCCGTACCCGCGAGGTGGCTGATCTGTGCCAGCTCTACGGACTGTCCGACGAGCGCACCGAAGTCATGAAGAACCTGGCGGCCCAGGCCAGTACACGATCGTGGTGGTATCCGTTCACCGATCTGATCGCGGCCGGGTTCAACGTCTATCTCGGGTTGGAAGCCGGGGCGGCCGGGTTGTCCTTCTACCAGCCACTGGTGGTGCCCGGGTTACTTCAGACCGCCGAGTACGCCCGCGCGATGGACCGTGCCTATTTCCCGCAGGACAGTCCCGCGGAAATCGACCGCCGGATCGAACTCCGTACCCGTCGGCAGGCCATTCTCCAGCGGAAGCGCAACCCGGCCAAAGCCGATATCGTGCTTCACGAAGCCGTGCTCCGCACTGTGGTGGGTTCCCCACAGACCATGACCACCCAATTGCGGCACCTCGCCGATCTGGGGACGGCCGAGAACATTTCGATCCGGGTGCTGCCGTTCCACACCGGACTTCCCCTCGGAGTGGGGATGGCTCCGTTCGTGATCCTCGATTTCGCGATGGATTCGCGTGGCGGCGTGGAGCCTACTGTCGTCTTCGCCGAGAATTACACCGGCGGAATGTATTTCGAAGAGCGCGGCGACGTAGACCGGTACCGTGCGGCACACCGGACGTTGACGGGTGCCGCGCTCGAGGCGGATATCAGCCGGTCGCTGCTCCGGGAAATAGCGAGGAGATTCGAAAGTGAACGATGAACTGTCCCAGGCGGAATGGTTCAAGTCCAGTCGATCCGGCGGCGGTCAGGAATGCGTCGAGGTCGCATTCCTGGGCCGGGGTGGGGTCGGGGTCCGTGATTCCAAGGACCCCGG
Organism: Nocardia sp. NPDC004151; assembly: GCF_042874235.1. Lineage (NCBI taxonomy): Bacteria > Bacillati > Actinomycetota > Actinomycetes > Mycobacteriales > Nocardiaceae > Nocardia > Nocardia sp. NPDC004151. The sequence continues at coordinate 516,327 of NZ_JBIAMR010000003.1, forward strand.
TGGGCCCGCATTGGTGTTCACCGGCGAGCAGTGGGATCGCTTTCTCGCCGGTGGGGTGTGGGAGCGGTAGCTACGCCGAGATGGACAGGCCCTCGAGGATGGCGGTGGGGGCGCTGCCGTCACTGTCGTTGCGGGTGGTGATGGTGAGCTGGACCAGGTACTGGCCCTTGTCGGAGTCGACGATGATGTAGCGGTTGTAGGCCCACAGGGTGAGGTTCTGGACCTCGTAGGTGCCGGTGATGGCGGCCGAGGGGAGGCCGTCGTAGTCCGCGGTGTCGGTGTCGATGTCCTTCCACGCGGGCAGCTGGCGGGCATCGTCGAAGGCGTGGGTGAGGAGTTCGGCGGGGTCGACGGCGGGGGTGAAGGTCGCCACCAGCAGGACCGCGTTGTCGGCCCAGCCGTCGACGGGCGGCTGGGTCCAGACGCCGAACGAGCCGGGGAACATCTGCGGCGGGACCTGCTGCCAGCCTTCGGGAACGCCGACGGTGACCTTCGGCGCGCCGGGGGCCGCGGGGTCGACCGGGGCGGCCTGGATCTGGGCGGAGGCCAGGTATTCGGCGATGGTGGTCAACGAAGCTCCTCGAGAGGGGGCGGCGGTGGACACCCGACATTCAACACGATGACAGCGAAGCGCAGGGCGACGACCGCGACGGGCCGCCCGGATCGTGCGATCCGAGCGGCCCGTCGCCGTGACTCACCTGCCGACGCGGTGCCGGGTCACCCGCGGAAGCGGCGCAGCCGCAGGCTGTTGCTGACCACGAACACGCTGGACAGCGCCATGGCGGCGCCGGCGAGCATCGGGTTCAGCAGGCCGGCGGCGGCCAGCGGGATGGCCGCCACGTTGTAGCCGAACGCCCAGAACAGGTTGCCCTTGATGGTGCGCAATGTGGCGCGGGACAACTTGATCGAGGTGGGTACCGCCCGCAGGTCGTCGCGGACCAGGGTGAGGTCGGCGGCCTGGATGGCGACATCGGTGCCGGTGCCCATGGCCAGGCCCAGATCGGCCTGGGCCAGGGCGGCCGCGTCATTGACGCCGTCGCCGACCATGGCGACCACCTTGCCCTCGTCCTGTAGCTTCTTCACCACGTCCAGCTTGTCGCTGGGCAGCACCTCGGCGATGACCTCCGCGATGCCGACCTGATCCGCCACGGTGCGGGCGGCCGCGGCATTGTCGCCGGTCAGCAGCACGGGGGTGAGCCCGAGCGCCTTCATCTCCGAGATCGCCTGCGCACTGGTCGGTTTCACCGCGTCGGCGATGACCAGCACGCCGCGCGCCTGCCCGTCCCAGGCCACCACGATGGCGGTCTGACCGGCCTGCTCGGCGCGAGTCTTGGCGTCCGCCAGGACGTCCGGCACCGTGATCGACCAGTCCGCCATCAGCTCGGTGCGCCCGATGACCACGGCCCGCTCGCCGACCAGACCCTGCACGCCCTTACCGCCGTGGCTGACGAACTGCTCCACCCGCTCGGTGTCGAGTCCGCGCTCGGCGGCACCGGCGACCACGGCCTTGGCGACCGGGTGCTCGGAGCCGTGCTCGACGGCCGCGGCCACCGACAGCAGCTCGTCGGCATCGACGCCGGACCCCGGAATCGCTTCCGCCAGCGCCATCTTGCCGGTGGTGACGGTGCCGGTCTTGTCCAGCACCACGGTGTCGATCCGCCGGGTCGACTCCAGCACCTGCGGGCCCTTGATCAGGATGCCCAGCTGCGCGCCGCGCCCGGTGCCGACCAGCAGCGCGGTGGGTGTGGCCAAGCCGAGGGCGCACGGGCAGGCGATGATCAGCACCGCGACGGCCGCGCCGAACGCGGTCGCCACCGCCGCGCCGGTGCCGAGCCAGAAGCCCAGCGCCGCCACCGCGATCGCGATGACGATCGGCACGAACACACCCGCCACCCGGTCGGCCAGCCGCTGCACCGGCGCCTTGCCGTTCTGCGCGTCCTCGACCAGCGAAGCCATCTGCGCCAGTTGGGTATCCGCGCCGACCCGGGTGGCGCGGACGGTCAGCAGACCGCCGGCGTTCACGGTCGCGCCCACCACCTGATCGCCGGGGCCCGCCTCGACCGGCACCGATTCACCGGTCAGCATGCTCATGTCGAGCGCCGAATTGCCGCTCACCACAACACCGTCGGTGGCGACCTTCTCGCCGGGACGGACCAGGAACTCCTCGCCGACCCGCAGGTCGCCGATGGGAATCCGGGTCTCGACGCCGCCGCGCAGCACCGACACGTCCTTCGCGCCCAGCTCCAGCAGCGCCCGCAGCGCGGACCCGGCCTTCTCCTTGGACCGCACCTCGAAATAGCGGCCCGCCAGAATGGCGGTGACCAGGGTGGCCGCCACCTCGAAGTACAGCGCCGAGGACGAATCACCGCGCTCGATGACGAAACTGAACGGGTGCTTCATGCCGGGCATTCCGGCATTGCCCCAGAACAGGGCGTACACCGACCAGCTGAACGCCGCCAGCGTGCCCAGCGAGATCAGCGTGTCCATGGTGGCCGCGCCGTGCTTGGCGTTCACCCACGCGGCCCGGTGGAACTGGGACGCGCTCCACACCACGATGGGCGCGGTCAGGGTGAGCGAGAGCCATTGCCAGTTGGTGAACTGGAAGACCGGGAACATGCCCATGGCGACCACGGGGACCGCCAACGCGAGCGTCACCAGCAGCTTGTGCCGCAACAGATCCGCCGCCGACGGGGCCGAATCGGTCTCGGCCGCCTCGGTTTTCACCGGTTCGGTGTGGTGCACGGCCGCGGTGTAGCCGGTGTCGACGACCTTGGCGATCAGGTCATCGGCGGTCACCGAGTCGGGGAAGCTGACCTTCGCCTTCTCGGTCGCGTAATTGACCGACGCCGTGACACCGTCCATCCGGTTGAGCTTCTTCTCGATCCGGGAAGCACAGGAGGCGCAGGTCATTCCACCGATATCGAGTTCGATCGAACGCTCGGGAGCCGGGGCGCTCATGAGTGACCTCCTCCGTGTGATGCGGGCGCGCCCGTAGCGGGTGCGGCGGTGGATGCGGTGCCGGTGAATTCCGCGGTATGGACCGCGCCGCCGTGCTGGAAGTCCAGGTACAGGCGGTACTCGCCGCCGCTGGGCGCTTGCGCGTGGAAGGCGACGTCGGGGCCGGGGGCGGTCGTGCCGACCTCGCCCTCGGGGTGGACGTGCAGGTAGGCCAGGTCCGTGGCCCGCAGGGCTACCAGGTGCGCGTAGGCGCCGAGGTAGGGCTGCAGGTCGGTCACCGGCTTGCCGTCCCGGGTGACGCTGAAGGTCAGTTCGCTGCCCGCGGTGGTCAGATCACCGGTGAGGGTGACCCGGTACCCGTCCACGTCGGCGGTCGTGGAGACCGGCGGCAGCGGCTTGTCGGTCACATTGCCCGCGACCGCGACCGTGCGGCTCAGGACCAGTTCGCCGGGCCCGCCGGCGGGGGAGAAGTCGGCGAACACCCGGTAGCTGCCAGGCGCGGCCCACTTCCAGTCCAGCGACCAGGTGCCGTCGGCGGCCCGGGTGGGATGCACGTGCCGGAACTGGCTCGCGTCCGAGCGGACCACGATCAGGTGCAGGTCCTTGTCGTGGAGGTTGTCGTACCGGGTGACGGTGCCCTGCGGTCCGGTGATCCGGAAGCGCAGCGCGCCTTGCTGATCGGGGGTGGCCGGGGCGCTGATCTCACCGAGGGTGTAGCCGGAGAGGCTGTCCTGCAGGCCGGTCGGCGCGGCGGTCTCGTGCTGAGAGTGGTCGGCGGCCTCGGCCGGGGCCGCGCCGGACCGGTCGCCCACCAGGGCGCCGATGCCGAGCGCGGCTCCGAACAAGACGACCAGTCCGCCACCGAAGGCGGCGAACTTCAGTCGATCGTTCACCTGGCCACCTCGTAACCCGCTTCGTCGACGGCGGCGATCACATCGGCGTCGCCGAGGTCGGCGGCCGACTCGATCGTGACCAGACCGCTGGCGAGATCCACGTCCACGCTGGTGACACCGTCGATCTTGCCGATCTCCTTCTGCACCGAACCGACGCAGTGGCCGCAGGTCATCCCGGTGACGGTGTAGGTGCTGGTGGCCATGGTGGTCTCCTTCGCTCGCTTCTCATACGGTGAGGGGGTATCCCCAACATCGAGAAACATACCCCCCATGGGTACCTGGCGCAAGCGGTTGATCCGAGAAATTCACTCGGGCCAGGCCAGCATGGCCAACGCGGCCACTCGGCGCAGCTCACCCTCGTTCGCGCCGTCCCGCGCGGCCTGGGACATGCCCTGCATGACAGCCCCGGTGTAGCGGGCCAGGGCCCGGGCATCGGTGCCGGCGGGCAGGCGTCCGGCGGCCACGTCCTCGCGGATCCGCCGCTCGAAGGCGTCGATATTGTCATTGCGCAGCTTCTGAAGCAGTTGCAGCACTTCATCATTGGTGGTGTTGGTACCCGCGTGGATGACCAGGCAGCCGGGTGGCTGTCCGGGTCGGGCGTATTCGGCCGCGGCCTCCCGCAGGGTGCGCTCCGCGGCGGTGCGGGCGGTCGGCTCCTCGGCGAACGCGCGCGCCGCGAAGCCGCCGTAACTCATGCCGTAGGCGGTGAGGACCTCGTCGAACAGTCTCCGCTTGTCGCCGAACGCCGCGTACAGGCTGGGTGCTCCGATGCCGAGCGCCTTGGTCAGGTCGCTCACCGAGGTGGCCTCGTAGCCGCGTTGCCAGAACAGCCGCAGCGCCTGGTCGAGGGCGGCGTCGCGGTCGAACGAGCGGGGGCGACCCCGGGTGGTTGTGGCCATGCCAGCAATTTTATAACGACCGCTACACATGTGTTATCGTCGCTTTCTGTAACGGTCACTAAAGAATGTGGCCGTCGAACGAAGGACAAGGTCATGGGCGCACTTTCCGGCAAGACGGCACTGGTCACCGGCAGCGGACGGGGAATCGGGCGCGCCATCGCGCAGCGCCTCGGCCGCGACGGTGCGCGGGTCGGCGTCCACTACAACGGCAACGCGGCCGCCGCCAAGGAGACCGTCGCGAGCATCGAGGCCGCGGGCGGCCAGGCCTTCGCGTTCGCCGCCACCCTCGGCGTGCCCGGCGACGCCGAAGCACTGTGGACCGCCTTCGACGCCCACGCCGACGGCCTCGACATCCTGGTCAACAACGCCGGCACCGACGGCGTCCGGGAACCCATCGGGGGTACCTCGGAGGAGGCCTTCGACCGGGTCTTCGCCGTCAATACGAAATCCCCGTTCTTCGTCACCAAGCTGGGCCTGGACCGGCTGCGCGACGGCGGGCGCATCGTCAACGTCTCCACCGGGCTCACCCGCGGCGCCGGCATGCCGGAACTGCTCGCCTACACCATGACCAAGGGCGCGATCGACGCCTTCACCTCGGTGCTGGCCAAGGAGGTCGGTGCGCGCGGCATCACCGTCAACGCGGTGGCGCCGGGCGTGGTGGACACCGACATGAACGCCGACTGGCTGCGCAACGACGCGGCCATGGCGGCGGTGTCGGCGAAGTCACCACTGAATCGCGTGGCCGAGCCCGCCGAGATCGCGGATATCGTCGCGTTCCTGGCCTCGGACGACAGCCGCTGGGTCACCGGCCAATGGATCGACGCCACGGGCGGTGCGCTGCTCTGAGCACCATTAGGCTTGGCCCGTGCTGTCAGTTGTGCCGAGCCCTGTGATCGTGCGTGCCCCTTCGAAGGTGAATCTGCACCTCGGGGTGGGTGACCTGCGTGAAGACGGGTACCACGACCTCACCACCGTCTTCCAAGCCCTTTCGCTCAGTGATGATCTGAAGATCGCGCCGGCCGCCGCCATGCGGGTCAAGGTGACCGGCGAGGGCGCCGACGAGGTCCCCACCGACCGCACCAACCTGGTCTGGCAGGCGGCGGTCCGGCTCGCCGATCAGGCGGGCCGGGCGCCGCTGGTGGAAGTCGGGATCACCAAGGGGATTCCGGTGGCCGGTGGGATGGCAGGCGGCAGCGCGGACTGCGCCGCGGCCCTGGTCGGGTTGAACGACCTGTGGGAACTCGGCCTCAGCCGGGCCGAATTGTCTGATATCGCAGCCGAACTCGGCAGCGATGTCCCGTTCTCCCTGCACGGCGGCACCGCGCTCGGGCGGGGCCGCGGCGAGAAACTGCTCCCGGTGCTGTCCCGCAACACCTTTCACTGGGTGCTGGCCCTGGCCAAGGACGGCCTGTCCACCCCGGCCGTCTTCAAGGAACTCGACCGCCTCCGCGAGGCCGGTGACCCGCCGCGCCTCGGCAGCCCCGAGGACCTGCTCCAGGCCCTGGCCTCCGGCGACGCGACCCAGCTCGCCCCGCTGCTCGGCAATGACCTCCAGGCCGCCGCGCTCTCGCTGAAGCCCGACCTGCGCCGCACCCTGCGGGCCGGCGTCACCTCGGGAGCCCTGGCGGGCATCGTCTCGGGTTCCGGCCCGACCTGCGCCTTCCTGTGCGAGAGCGAGGAGGCCGCGGTCGCCGTCGCCGCCGAGCTCGCGGGCGCGGGCGTCGCCCGCAGTGTCCGCACCGCCCACGGCCCGGTCCCGGGCGCGCGCCGCATCATGGGCGACAACTGATTTCGTGAGCTTCGGGGCAACTGGGCCGAGTCTCCGCGAACGCGACCGCCGGCCCGCCACGGCGGGTGAGTAGGCTCTTACGGTTCGTCAAAAGACCCGGAGAGGCGGGACAGTTCCGTGGCCAACCTGATCAACCTGGAAACCGTCAGTAAGAGCTTCGGCGTCAAGCCGCTGCTCGACAAGGTGTCCCTCGGGGTTCAGGAAGGGGAGCGGATCGGTGTCGTCGGTCTGAACGGCGGCGGCAAGACCACGCTGCTCGAGGTGCTGACGGGTCTCGAAGAGCCGGATTCGGGCCGGGTGAGCCGGGCCGGATTCCTGCGCATGGCGGTCGTCACCCAGCGCGGCGTCCTCCCCGAGGACGCGACGGTCGGCGATGTCGTGCTCGCGGGCCTGGCCGAGGATCAGCGCACCGACGGCGTCGCCGAGCACGAATGGGCGGCCAACCCCCGGATCCGTTCCGTGGTCGAGGGCATCGGCATCGCCGATCTCGGCATGGACACCCCGGTCGCCAACCTCTCCGGCGGTGAGCGCCGCCGCACCGCGCTGGCCGCCGCCCTGGTCCGTGAGCTGGACCTGCTGGTGCTCGACGAGCCCACCAACCACCTCGACGTCGAGGGCGTGCAGTGGCTGGCCGAGCATCTGCTCGCCCGCCGCAGCGCCCTGGTGGTCGTCACCCACGACCGCTGGTTCCTCGACACCGTCGCCACCCGTACCTGGGAGGTGCAGGGCGGCAAGGTGGAGACCTACGACGGCGGCTACAACGACTGGATCTTCGCCCGCGCCGAACGCGTTCGCCAGGCCGACGCCAGCGAGGCTCGCCGCCAGAACCTGGCCCGCAAGGAACTGGCCTGGCTGCGCCGTGGTGCGCCCGCTCGCACCTCCAAGCCGCGCTACCGGATCGAGGCCGCCGAGGCCCTGATCGCCAACGTCCCCGCCCCGCGCGACACCGTCGAACTGGCCTCCTTCGCGCGAAAGCGCCTGGGCCGCGTGGTGATCGAGCTCGAGGACGCCACTCTCGCCCTCCCGGACGGCCGGGAACTGGTGAAGGACCTGACCTGGCGGCTCGCGCCCGGCGAACGTGTCGGCCTGGTCGGCGTGAACGGCTCCGGCAAGACCAGCCTGCTGCGCGCGCTCGCGGGGGAGCGGGACCTGCAGTCCGGCAAGCGGATCCAGGGCCAGACCGTCAAGATCGGCTGGCTGCGCCAGGAACTCGACGACCTGCCGCTGGACATGCGTGTCCTGGAGGCGGTGCAGGACGTGGCGCAGCGAATGATGCTGGGCGACAAGGAGATCAGCGCCGGTCAGCTGGCCGAGCGACTCGGCTTCACCCCGGCCAAACAGCGCACCCCGGTGCGCGACCTGTCCGGTGGCGAGCGCCGCCGCCTGCAGCTCACCCGCATCCTGATGGCCGAGCCGAACGTGCTGTTGCTCGACGAGCCCACCAACGACCTCGACATCGACACCCTGCAGCAGCTCGAGGACATGCTCGACGGCTGGGCCGGAACCATGGTGGTCATCTCCCACGACCGCTACCTGATCGAGCGCATCTGCGACACCACCTGGGCGCTGTTCGGCGACGGCAAACTCACCAACCTGCCCGGCGGCATCGAGGAATACCTGCGCAAACGCGCCGCGCTGAGCGGCGGCCCGGCTACCCCGGCCCGCTCCGCCGCCCCGGCCGCCGCCGCGAATTCCACGGCCCCGGCCACGGATTCGGCCGCCTACCGCGCCGCCCGCAAGGAACTGGCCAAGCTGGAACGCGCGCTGGAGAAGCTCACCGACCGCGAGGAGAAGCTGCACGCGGCACTCGCCGAAGCGGCCACCGAGCCGGACAAGCTGGTGAAGCTGGGAGCCGAACTGAAGCAGGTGCAGGCCGAGAAGGAGACCACCGAGGAGCGCTGGCTGGAACTGGCCGAAGACGCCTGAGCTCCAACGGCAACGCCTGAGCTCCAACGACAATCGCCGTTCACCCTGGTGGTGGACGGCGATTGATTGTTTGCGAACGCGGTGGACATCCATCCGCGCTGTTCGAGAATCTATCCGTGCTGTTCGAGCACCTGCGGGTCGAGTGAGGGAACCGGCAGGCAGGTGCGGACGAAACCCGCGCCGAACGAGGTCAATTCGACGGTGCGGTAGAGCACCTTGGTGCCGAAGCTCGCCCGCTTGAGCAGCCGCCGCACCTCCGGCATGGCCTCGAGCAGCTGGTACCGGTTGGGGTTGCCCAGCGCTTCGCGGGTCACGTCGAGCAGTCCGAGCCGGTCCAGATTGGCCAGGTACTCGTCGATCCGGTTCGGGTAGCGCAGGGCCGCGTCCTCGCCCAGCAGGTTGAAGACGCCCCGGTAGGAGCTGCGTCCGGTCTTCACCTCGACCGCGGGCTGCGGCCCGTCCAGGTACAGGTGCCGCACGATGCGCGCCTCGTCGGGCGCGAGTTCGCCCAGGATGCGCGAGTAGGCGGTGTGGTGGTGGGTGTCGTCATCGGCGTGGAAGTCCGCGGACCGGCGCAGCAGTTCCGCGCCGCGGGCGCGCAGCAGCGCCGTGTGCCCGGAATCGGTTGCGGCGTCGAGGTCCTCGGGCACGGGCACGCCCAGCGCCTGCCGGACCGATTGCCGCACCTGCGCGCCGGCGTCGGAGAGGATCTCGCGCGGCGGCTGCCCGGCCATGCTGCCGCGCAGCACCACCGAGGTCACCCCGAGCGCGGTGTGCAGACTCCAGAAACTGGCCTCGACCGCCGCCGACATGGCCACCCGAACCACTCCCGTGGCGGCCCGCACCGGTCCGGCCGAACCCCGCCGCTCGCCCGAATCCACCGGCACCGGCAGCTGCGCCGGCTCGCGAACAGCGATGACGGTGGAAGGATCGGCGGGATCGTCCTCGCCAGAGGAGGATTCGGTCATATCCATGTGGTGGCGACTCCTGTTCCGAAGATCAGGAGGTGAGCGTAACCGGCGAAGAGCCCCAGCGCGCCACCATGGACGAACAAAAGCCATTCGTCCTGTTTGATGGCCGAACGCAGCATGTCCACGAACTCCGGCGGGGGCAGCGCCGACATTTGTTTGGCGATGTACTCCTGCACCTGCACGCCCTGTCGCACGTTGAACGCGGGGTCGGCGAAGGCGATCGGCGCGATGGTCATCGCCTCGGTGGTGAGGGTGTCCTGCAGGGTGTCGTACTCCCGGCTGCCCAGGGCGAACTTGACCACCGAGCGGGCCGGGCCGAGCGCGCGGTCGGCGGCCGGGCGCAGGGTGTCGGTGAGCATCTGCATGGTGCGGTCGGCGCGCGGGCCGTTGAGCAGCTCGTCGCCGATATTGGCGACGGTCATGATCTCGCTGGCCACCAGCGCCGCGTAGCCTTCGGTGATCTCGTCCTGCCGTTTGATCAGCAGGCCCTGCCGCCACGGGCACCACCACTTGGGATAGGCGGGCTCGAAGATCAGGTTGATGCCGATCCAGTTGACCACCCAGCCGATGATCACCCCGCCGACCGGCAGCACGACCAGCGACGACCAGTGCGACCAGTGCAGGATGCCGACCAGCACCAGACCCATGGGCGCGCCGAAGTAGAAGCCGAAGTTCTGCATGAATCGGAGTTCCTTGGCGCCGAGCACCTGGAACACGGAATTCAGCATCTGCGGCCGCGCCTGGAAGTAGCGGATGGTCATGGACTTGACGTCCAGCAGCTGATCGATGTTCTTGCCGAGTTCATCGGTGAGTTCTCGGAGAATATCCGGCAACTGTTCCCGCACGCGGTTGTGGACCATCTCCCGCACACCTGTCGGCAGGTTGTACCAGAGCTGTGGATGTTCGCGTTTGAGGATGTCCTCGACAATGCCGCGAATCTGAAGATCGGCAATTTCAACAAAATGTTCAGCGAGCTTGTCCGGTTCCAGTTCGCGATAGAAATCCGCGACACTCCCGAGTTTCGCCAGTCCTTTGTCGACGGCGATGCTGGCCATCTTGTCGGCGCGCGACGGAACGATCCCCTGCCAGCCGATCCGCCCGTCGTACTGCAGCAGCGGCAGCACCTGAATCCGCTTGGGCAGCAAAGGAAACACCGCGGCCAAACCGGGCAGCCGGAATCCGTGGAACCGGATCGGCTTGAACAGCATGAGCACGCCGGTCCAGTTGGTGATATAGCCGATCACGCCCGTGAACAGCGGAATCGTGATCAATTCCAATAGGAGGGTCGGACGCACCCCGAAGACACTCTCTAGCACGCGACACCCTCCTGCCGACCCGCAACGCACCGCCTTAGGCGTTGACTACCCCATCGGCGGTTCGGACCTTACTGGCTATTCAGGAAGCGAGTCCAGCGGCGGAGTGTCTGGGTCGGAGATCTCGGTCACACTGCCCGGGCTCGATGTTCCTCTCTCTCGATGGGACCACGAGAATGGCGGAGACCACAGCCATATCGTCCTTTGATCGTTCGTGTTGGGGGTCATGTGCGTCGTTACTCGGCGGACGTGGACTGGGGTAACCTTCGTCTGGCTCATGGGTTCAACGTGCCCGCAGGTCCGTCGGGGGCAATAATCTGTGGACGATTGTGTTCACCTGGTGATATTCGGAGATGGACGTGGCGGAAGACAGGATCCCGGGGCAGGACGTGACCCGTCCGGGACCTCGTGCCGTGGAACGCAGTTCCGATGTGGAGCAACGGCAGATCAGCAATGAGGCCCGCCTGATCCGCGGGGTCTTCCGGGCCGCCGGGCTCGCGGCCGGCACCGCGGTGCGGGGGACCGAGTGGGCCGTCGGCACCAGCTTCGAGATCACCAAGCAGCTGACGCAGGCCGCGCTGGACGGCGAGTCCTCGGCCGACATCGCCGAGCGCACGGGGGCGGCGCTGCGGTCGATCGCGCGCAGCGCGCTCGGTGTCACCGAGGGCTCGGTGCGCGAGATCGTCAGCTACGTACCGACTCCCATGGGCGCGCCGCAGCAGGCCATCGCCAACGGCGGCGGTCTGGTCCGCTCGGGCACCACCGAGGATCTGCGCCGCCGCGGCGACGCGCTGCTGGCCCGCTCGGCCGACGTCTACTTCACCGAGGACGTGCACCCGGCCTACGACCGCATCCTTGATCAACTCGCCCCCGACGAGGCCCGGATCCTGCGCTTCATGGCGTTGCAGGGCCCGCAGCCGTCGGTCGACGTGCGCACCAATCGGCCGCTGGGCATCGGGTCGGAGCTGGTCGCGGGGGATCTCACCTCGGTTCCCGAGCAGTCCGGCGTCCGCTACCCGGACCGGGCGCGGCACTACCTGATCAATCTGAGCCGCCTCGGTCTCACCATGACCTCGGACGATCCGGTCGTTTTGTCGCGATACATGGTGCTGGAAGTGCAGCCCGTGGTCGAGCAGGCGCTGAAAAAGGCCGGGCGAGTCCCCAAGATCGTCCGAAAGAGCCTGCGCCTGACCGAATTCGGCGAGGACTTCTGCAACACCTGCTTCACCATCAACAACTGACTCGGTATCCGGCTGATAGCGATCCGGTACAAATCCGTGCCGATTTCCTCAGGTTTCCCGCACCTGATGGGATTGTGGAAGGTATGGATTCCGATGCCGTCGCGGCGATCAGCCGGCTGAAGTTCCGTTACCTGCGCGCGCTCGACACGAAGGCGTGGGAGGAGTTCGCCGACACCATGATTCCGGAGGCCACCGCTACCTACAGCGAGTACCTCCAGTTCGAGTCGCGCGACGCCTTCCTCGCCTTCATGCGCAATACGCTGGGACCGCACGTCATCACCGAACACCGCTGCGACCACCCGGAAATCGACGTCGACGGCGACGAGGCGACCGGCACCTGGTACCTGGCCGACACCGTGCTCATCCCCGGCCACAACATGCTCCTCCGCGGCGCGGCGTTCTACACCGACAAATACGTGCGCTGCGAGGACGGGCAGTGGCGTATCGCGCACACCGGCTACGAACGCACCTACGAGGTCGTGCTCTCGCTCTCGGACCTGCCGAGTCTGCGCCTGACCTCCAGCCGTTGGGGCCTGATCGCCCGCGATCCCGCGGACACGCCCCGCGTCGAGCCCAGCTCGGACGGCTCCGGCACGCTGGGCTGAGCGCCCGCTCCGCCGACGCCGACCGGAGTCCTATTCCGTTCCGGCGACCAGCAGTTCGAGGGTCAGCTTCGGCATCTCCTTGGCGATGTACTGCAACCGCCACTTGTCGCTGAAGAGGGCCAGGATCGCGCCGTCGGTCCGCGTGAAGACCTCGACGCCGCGCTGCCGGCTGAGCTCCTCGGCCGATTCGGCATCGGTGCGCCGCGCCAGCTGGAACGGCAGATGGTCGAGCTGGGTCTCGACATTGAACTCGGATTGCATTCGCGCCGTGACGACTTCGAACTGCATGGGACCGACCGCGGCCAGCACCGGCGACTGCTCACCGCGGGCGTCGTTGCGCAGCACCTGCACCACGCCCTCGGAGTCGAGCTGATCCATGGCCTTGCGGAACTGCTTGTACTTGTCCGCGGTCTTGGCGCGCAGCGAGGCGAAATGCTCGGGCGCGAAGGACGGGATCGGCGGGAACTCGACCTTCTTGTCCATGAAGAGCGTGTGCCCCGGGGCCAGCGCGGTCGCGTTGACCAATCCGACCACGTCGCCCGGGTAGGCGGTGTCGACGGTGGTGCGTTCGCGGCCGAAGACGGTCAGCGCGTACTTGGTGGCGAAGGGCCGTCCGGTCTGGGCGTGGGTCACCACCATGCCGCGCTCGAACTCGCCGGAGACGATGCGCATGAACGCCAGCCGGTCGCGGTGCGCGGTGTCCATGCCCGCCTGCACCTTGAAGATGACGGCGCTGAACGGCGCGGTGGTATCACGCGGCTCGCCCTTGACGTCGGTGCGCCCGCGCGGCGGCGGCGCGAGCTCGACCAGGGTCTCGAGCAGTTGGCGCACACCGAAATTCAGCATGGCGGAGGCGTAGATGACCGGCGAGGTGTGCCCGGCCAGGAACAGTTCCTGATCGTGGTCCTGCCCGGCCGCCGAGAGCAGTTCGCTCTCCTCGGCGGCCGTGGTCCAGGCATCGCCCTCACGCTCGGCGGCCTGCTCGGGGGTGTAGCTCTCCTCCGGGGCGATGGTCGCGCCACCGGCGGTGCGGGTGAAGTGGATGTACTCGGTGGCCGCGCCCTCCTCGCCGCGGCGCAGCAGGCCGCGGAAGTCGCCGGCGATGCCGACCGGGAGGAACAACGGGGTGGGGGTCAGGCCGATGCGGTCGACGATCTCGTCGAGCAGCTCCAGCGGCGCCTGGCCCGGGCGGTCCCACTTGTTGATGACGGTGATGACCGGGATGCCACGGTCGCGCGCCACCTGGAAGAGCTTGAGCGTCTGCGGTTCCAGGCCCTTGGCGGCGTCGATCAGCATGACCGCGGCGTCGACCGCGGTGAGCACGCGGTAGGTGTCCTCCGAGAAGTCGGAGTGGCCGGGGGTGTCCACCAGGTTGATGACGCACTCGCCGTACTCGAACTGCAGGGCCGTGGAGCTGACGGAGATACCGCGCGCCTTCTCCATCTCCATCCAGTCGGAGACGGTGGACTTGCGGCCCGCCTTGCCGTGGATGGCGCCCGCCTCGGAGATCACCTTGGCGTGCAGGGCCAGCGCCTCGGTCAGCGTGGACTTACCCGCGTCCGGGTGGGAGATCACCGCGAAGGTGCGCCGCCGCGCCGCCTCACCGGCCAGCCGACCGGCGGTAGCTGAGGTCGCGCTGGCAGTCGGGGAACTCACGGGGGGACTCCTTATGTGCGGACGAGGCAACCGAACCAGGGTACGCGACCGGCCCCCCGCCCCGACCGGCCGGTCCGGCCCGATGTGGCCCTCGAACCGGAGGTCAGTCCGGGTCCGGGGCGAGATGCCGGGCCACGGCCCGTCCGACCAGCGCCTCGATATCGATGCCCGGCGCGATCGCCTCGATACTGCGGTTGGCGACCACCACCGCGATGCCGTGCAGCTGGGTCCACAGGCCGAGGGCCTGTTCGCCGGCCCGCTCGTCCGCGCCGGGGTCCGCGCAGTCGGCGACCAGCTGCCGCCAGCGGGCGAACAGGGGCAATGACCAGGTAACCCGCAGGTTCCCGCCCGCGCCCTCGAGCAGGTCGTGGCGGAACATCAGGGTGAACATCTCCGGCCGCGCGGTGGCGAAGCGGATATAGGCCAGGCAGCTCCGGCGTACGCGTTCCTCGGGCGTATCCCCGCCCACCGCATCGATTTCCGCCCGCAGGTCCGCGTAGCCGCGGGCGGCGACGGCCGCCAGCAGCGCGTTGTGGGTGGGGAAGTGCCGCCGGGGCGCGCCGTGTGACACCCCCGCCTCGCGGGCGATCGCCCGCAGCCCGAGTTCGGCCGCGCCGACCTCCTCGAGCATGGCGACTCCGGCGGTGACGAGTCGTTCGCGCAGGGGCTCGGCGGTGGTCATATGTCACATTCTCCAGCATTCGTAGACAGTGTCTACTCGTATCCGGTAGAAAAGTATGAGTAGACAATGTCTACGAATTGGTCGAAACGGCGAGAGTTGGGTGGACTCCATGTGGTACTGGCTCCTCAAACACATCCTGGTGGGGCCGGTGCTGCGGCTGCTCGGGCGCCCGAAGATCGAAGGGCTGCACCATGTTCCGAAGTCCGGGCCGCTGATCATCGCCGCCAACCATCTGGCCGTGGTGGATTCGCTCTACCTGTGCCTGGTGCTGCGCCGCCGGGTCACCTTCATCGCCAAGCAGGAGTACTTCACCGAGGGCGGGTTCCGCGGTCGCCTCAATCGCTTCGTCATGAACGCCACCGGTCAGGTTCCGGTGGACCGCACCGGCGGCAGCGCGGGCTCGGATTCGCTCGCCGCTGCGGTGCGGGTGCTGGAGTCGGGCGGTATCTGGGGCATTCACCCGGAGGGCACGCGTTCGCCCGACGGCCGCGTCTACCGGGGCCGCACCGGCGTGATCCGGGTGGCCATGCAGACCGGCGCCCCGGTGATCCCGGTGGTGCTGTCGGGCACCGATCGGGTGAATCCGCGCGAGGGCCGCTTCCTGCGCCCGGCCAAGGTCGGTATCTCCTTCGGCCACCCGCGCTATTTCCTGCCCGCCGACCAGCGGGCCGTGCGCCGCGCCACCGACGAGCTCATGGCCGACATCGTCAGCCGCTCGGGCCGCCCGTATGTCGATTGCTACGCAACCACTTTCAAGCGGCAGGCCGCCTGAGACGACGACGGCCGGTTATCCGGGATCCGATCGGGACCCGAATAACCGGCCGTTGTGCTGGTCGTCTCAGCTCACGCGCGCGTTCGCGCTGGAGCCGGTGATGCCGAGGGACTGGAGCAGGCCGGCGGCGCTGCCCGTGTCGAGGCCGGAGTTCTCGGCCGCGGCGGAGACGGTGATGTCGACCGGGCCGACGGCGGTGGACTGACCGGCGCCGTTGAAGGTGACCGTGATGTGGTGCGTGCCCGCCGACGCCGGGGTCCAGTTGATGGCGGCCGTGGTGGCGGTGCCGGTCGCCGGGGTCGCGGTGCCGACGGAGACCGTGTTCGACCCGGTGGTGTCGAAGACGTTCGCGCTGACGCTGGGCGAGCCGGTGACGATGGTGATGGTGTACGTCTTGCCCACCGTGTAGCCGCTACCCGACACGGTCAGACCGTTGACGGTGGTGTCCGCGGCGGCGAACGGAGCGGCGACGGCGACGGTTGCGGAGATGGCAGCGAGGCCCGCGACGCTGAGGCCGGCCTTGCGGATGTTCTTCATAGATCTCTGTTCCTCACTCGGGAGGCACGCTGATCAGCGTGCCGATCAAACTGCCTAGCATTGGAAAGGAATCCCCGTCCCCGAAACCGGGATAATCGCCTGCTGACGGTGCGGACCGTCAGCTGACCGAAGCGCCGATGCCGTTGGAGTTGGCGGCGGAGCCGGTGCCCAGCGACTTGATGATCGAATCGAAGCCGCCGCCGCCCGTCGAGGGAGTGGTCGTCTTCGGCGGGGTGGTGGTGGTCGGCGGCGGGGTGGGGGTGCCCGGGCCGCAGTCGTTGTTGGTGGCCGAGGCGATCGGCGCGGTGAGCGCGATGGCGGCGGAGACTGCGGCGATGCCCGCGGCGCTGAAGCCGACCCGGCGGATGTTCTTCATCAAGCGTTTTCCTAACTTGGCAGACAAGCTCCTCGGCGTGCCCTCGAATGACCCGGGACCGGGTAGGAATGGGTTCGAGGGGTGGGCCGAGTGATGCGAAATACTAGTGTGTCAAATTGCCGGATACAAGGGTGGGAATCGCTGCCGCCGAGGGGGTGCGGCAAGGGCCTTCCGGCAGCGTGTTAGAGTCTTCAGGTTGTCTCGGCGAGGGTGTGGCACCTAGCTGCCCACCGTGATCGACGCGGCTCGGCCTATTCGGCCGTCCACGTTGGTCTTCGCCGACGAGCAGACCAACCACTTTGCCAGGGCGGCCCACGTCGCCTGGCGACACGCTGACATTACAGCCGGACGAGCCGTAGGGAGTAGACAGTCATGTCCGACGCCAACCTTCTCGAAGCCACCGTACGCACCGAGTTCGGCAAGGGTGCTGCCCGCCGTACCCGCCGCGACGGCAATGTCCCCGCCGTCCTGTACGGCCACAACGAGGAGCCGCAGCACCTGGCCGTGAGCGCCCGGGCGTTCGCCGCCATCCTGCGTGAGCACGGCACCAACGCCGTCCTGAACCTGGACATCAACGGCAAGAAGCAGCTGGCGCTGACCAAGTCGGTCGTCGTCCACCCGATCCGTCGCTACATCGAGCACGCCGACCTGCTGATCGTGCGTCGTGGCGAGAAGGTCACCGCCGACGTGAACGTCGCCCTGGTCGGCGACGCCGCCTCCGGCACCCTGGTCACCCAGGACGCCACCACCCTCTCCATCGAGGCCGAGGCCCTGCACATCCCCGAGTCCATCGAGGTCTCGATCGAGGGCGCCGAGGCCGGCACCCAGATCCTGGCCGGCGGCATCGAGTTGCCGAAGGGCGTCACCCTCGCCGGTGACCCGGAGGCCCTGATCGTCAACATCATCGCCGCCCCGGCCGCCGCCGTGGAAGAGACCGAAGAAGCCGCCACCGAAGAGGCCGCCGCGGAGTAACTCCCTACTCCCGCAACGGTTCTCGATGACCGAGGCAACAGCCGGGCCCGCGCTCGTGGTCGGTCTGGGTAATCCCGGATCCGAGTACGAGCGCACCCGGCACAATGTCGGTTTCATGGTCGCCGATCTGCTCGCGGAGCGGGTCGGCGGTCGTTTCACCGTGCACAAGAAGTCCGGCGCGGATCTGCTCGAGGCCCGCCTGGACGGGCGGAAGGTGCTGCTGGCCAAGCCGCGCACCTACATGAACCTGTCCGGGCGGCCCGTCGCGGCGCTGGCCAAATTCTTCTCCGTACCCGCCACCGAGGTGATCGTCGTCCACGACGAACTCGACCTCCCCTTCGGACAGATCCGCCTCAAGCGCGGCGGCGGTGAGGGCGGGCACAACGGGCTGCGATCGATCTCGCAGGCCCTCACCACCAAGGACTATCTGCGCGTCCGCTTCGGCATCGGCCGTCCGCCGGGCCGGCAGGATCCCGCGGATTACGTGCTGAAGCCGTTCTCCGCGCCGGAGCGCAAAGAGGTTCCGGTGATCGTCGAGCAGACCGCGGACGCGGTCGAGCTGCTGCTGCGCGTGGGTCTGGAGACCGCGCAGAACCAGCTGCACTGAGCGGTCGCTGCTGTACCGAGCATCAACTACGTTGTGCCCCGGGGTAATTCGAGCCCCGGGGCGCTTCGCGTCTCAGGACACGCTGGTGGCCGTCGCCGAGCGGCGCAGCTTGCCGGAGGAGGTCTTGGGCAGCGCGCCGGGGCCCAGCACGGTCACGCTGCGGGGGCGCACCCCCACCTCCGTGAACACCGCGTGCACGATGTCGTGCTCGATGCGGTGCACCTCCGCCGGATCCTGGTGATCGTTGGATTCCACCACCACCGCGAAACTCTCGCGCTTCTGGCCCGCGTCGAGCCGCACCGCCACCGCGTTGCCGGGCCGAACTCCCTTGACGCGCAAGGCCGCTCGCTCGATATCGGTGGGATAGATATTGCGGCCGGCCATGATGATGACGTCCTTGATCCGGCCGCAGACGACGATGTAGCCCTCCTCGGTGAAGTAGCCGACATCGCCGGTGTCGAGCCAGCCCTCGGCGTCCTGTGCGGGGCGGAAGCCTTCGACGGTGACATAGCCGGAAGTCACCGCGGGCCCGCGCAATTCGATGACGCCGACACTGCGGGCGGGCAGCGGCTGACGCTCGGCGTCGACCACCCGGCCCTCGAGATTGTCGACCAGGTAGCCCAGGGTGGGCAGGCGGCGCACGCCCCCGTGATGATGTTCCGAATCGCGGACCGGCACCGCCTTGCCGAGCGCCTCGAGCAGATCGGCGTCGACGACATCGAGGATCTGGCCGAGCCCCGGATCCGGGATCGAGACGGCCAGGGTGGTCTCGGCCATGCCGTAGACCGGGGTGAGGGCCGCGGGGTTGAGGCCGAAGCGCTGTCCGGCCGCGGCGAGCGCCTCCATGGTGTCGGCGTCGACGGGTTCCGCGCCGTTCCACATGTAGCGCACGCTGCTCAGGTCCAGCGAGCCCTCGTCGGCGTTGCGTAATCGCCGGGCCAGCAGTGAGTACGCGAAATTCGGTGCGGCGGTGACTGTTCCGCGATATTTGGAGATCAGCTCGGCCCACAGGATGGGCCGGGCCAGGAAGTCCAGCGGGGTCACACACACCACTTCGGCGCCGAACTGCATGGGCACGCTGAGGAATCCGACCATCCCCATGTCGTGGAACAACGGCAGCCAGCTGATCATCACGTCGTCGTCGAGCTGGAACTTCACCCGATCGAACATGGCGTAGGCGTTGACGAAGAAATTGCCGTGCGTGATCCGCACGGCCTTCGGCGAGCCGGTCGACCCGGAGGTCAACTGCTGCAGCGCGATATCGTCCTCGCCGGTGGGCATCGGGTCGATGGGGTCGCCCGTGCGCATGGAGTCCAGGGTCACCACGGTGATACCGCGTTCGCGCAGTAGCGGTTCCGCGATCTCGAAGGGTGCGCCCAGGATGACCGCCCGCGCCTCGATCATGCCCAGCACCGTCTCGGTGTCGTGGGCCCACACCTCCAGATCGGTGCGCGGCGTGGGCTGATGGAGCATGGTGAGCGAGGCGCCACGCATCCACGCCGCCTGGCAGGCGGGCGCGATGTCGACCGGCATCCCGGCCAGCACGCCCACGGCGTCGCCGGGGCCGATGCCGGCGGCCGCCAGCCCGCCCGCCATACGACGGGCGATGTCATGGATCTCGGCCCATGTCTGACGCAGCGGTGCGTCGGGCTCTCCGGTCACCAGTCCGCGCTGGGAAACGCGGGCGGTGGCATACATTTCGTCGGTGAAGCGGCTCACGCAGAACACTCCTCGAATGCCGGACCAGCATTCAAATATCCCGCGTTCGAGGCGCGCTGTTAACCGTTTTCGGGTGATCCGGTCTGGTATGTGAGGGTTCTGAGGATCTACCCGAGAGCCCGTACGGCTCCGGCGAAGCGGTCCAGATCCTCGAAGCTCACGAAGCAGTGCGGGGAGGCCCGAACCACCGAGTTCAGTTCTCGCGCCGACATATCCAGCAAGGTGGAGCTGCGGTGGCTGACCGTGACGGTGATCGACTCCGCGGCCAGCCGGTCGCGCACCCGGACCGGTTCCAGTCCGTCCAGGGTGAATGACACGATGCCCGCGTGCTGGATGCCCCGGTCGCGCACCTCCACGCCGGGAATCTCGGCCAGCGCCTTGCGCAGGTACTCGGCGCGCTCGGCGATGGCGGCGTAGACGGCGGCCGGGCCGAGGTCGAGCAGGTACCGCACGGCCGCGCCCAGGCCCAGCCGGGCGGCGACGGAATGCTCCCAGAACTCGAAGCGCCCGGCGTCGGGGGAGAGCACGTAGTCGTCCGGGGCGGTCCATTCGGCGCTGTGCAGGTCGAGGCGGCCGGGTTCCAAGCTCCGCGCCAGTTCTGGACGCACGTACAGGAACCCGGTGCCACGCGGGCCGCGCAGCCATTTGCGGCCGGTGGCGGACAGTGCGTCCACATCCAGGGCCGCGACGTCGAGGGGCAGCTGACCGGCCGACTGGCAGGCGTCCAGCAGCACCAGCGCGCCGGACCGGTGCGCGATGCGGGTGGCCTCGGCGACCGGGTTCACCAGGCCGCCGTTGGTCGGAACGTGAACCAGCGACACCAGTTTCACGCGTTCGTCCATCATGGCGGTGAGCGCGTCCAGGTCGAGCTGGCCGCTGCTGTCGCTGGGGATGGCCTCGACGACCGCGCCGGTCTGCCGGGAGCGCTGCAGGGCGGCGATGGCATTGCTGCCGTAGTCCACGCCGGAGATCAGGATGCGGTCGCCGGGGGCCAGCGGGACCGAATAGAAGAAGTCGCTCCAGGAGCGGCTGGCGCTGTCGCTGAGGGCCAGGGCGGCGGGGTCGGCGTTGATCAGTTCGCCGATCGCTGTTTTGACGGCGTACAGGTCATCGATGCGCTCGTTGGCCGCGCGGTAGCCACCGATCTCCGCTTCGCGGCGCAGGTGGGCGATGGTGGCGTCGACGACGGCCCGCGGGGGCAGCGAGGAGCCCGCACTGTCGAGAAATACCTGATTTTCACATCCGGGCGTATCGGCCCGCAATCCAGCCATATCCAGCATGGAATCGACCATATAGCTTGCCGCGTTCTTCATTTCGTCAGATTTCTTGTCACAGTCGCTCGCTACTCTGGTTTGGGTCGTCGTTCCGATCCCCAGCGGCGACCGCATCAGACGGAGGTTGGCAATGGCTGTCACAGCGTCACCCGCCGATGTGCTGCGCAGTGGCCTGGATGTCTCGGAACCCGGCGGCGAATTCACCTCACGCGCCGCCGCTGAGGCGTATGTCGGAAAAGTCTGTTTCAAACAGGGCCCACCGCTGCTCATCGGCGCCGAACTGGAGTGGCTCACCGCGCAAGGTGAACTTTCGGCGACGAACTCGCGTCCGGACCTCACGGTCCTCGCGGACGCCCTCGGGCCGTATGCGCCGCGGTCCATTTCTCCCGATTCCCCGGCCGATCCGCTGCCGGGCGGCAGCCGGGTCACCCTCGAACCCGGCGGTCAGATCGAACTGTCCAGCGCCCCGTTCGGCACCGCCGCCGAACTGTGCGAGCGCTTGCGGGCAGACACGACCAGCTTGCGGGAGCTGCTCGAATCCCGCGGTATCCGAACCATTTCCGGCGCCGCCGACGCGGTCCGGCTGCCCCTGCGCGTCCTGCGGCTGCCGCGCTACCGGGCCATGGAGGAGTCCTTCGCCGGTCTGGGCCCGTTCGGGGCGCTCATGATGTGCAATACCGCCGCCACCCAGGTCAGCGTGGACGCGGGCGCGGACCCCGCCGAGATCGCCGCCCGCTGGCGGGCGCTGTACGCCGTGGGCCCGGCCCTGCTGGCGGCCTTCGCCTGCTCACCGGGCCTGCACACCGCCCCGCCGGGGGCGTGGGCCTCGCAGCGCATGCGGGCCTGGCAGCGGCTCGATCAGCTCCGTACACGGCCGCCCGTGCACGACTGGGCCGATCCCATCACCGGCTACGCGCGCTGGGCGCTGGACGTGCCCCTGCTGTGCGTGCGCCCCGGCTCTGCCGCCGGCACCTCCCGCGCTGCCAACAGCACCCCCGGTTCCACCAACAGCACCTCTGGTTCTGCCAACGGCACTTCTGGCCCCGCCGACGACACCTCTGGTTCCGCCGGAACAGAGGCCGACTGGTGCGCGCCGCCGGGGGCCACTTTCGCGGACTGGTTGTGCGGAGCGCTCGACGACGAGATCGGCCGCCGCCCGGACCGGTCGGATCTGGACTATCACCTCACCACCCTGTTCCCGCCGGTCCGCGCGGCCGGTCACCTCGAGGTCCGCTATATCGACGCGCAGCCCGGGGACGGCTGGACGGTTCCGGTCCACGCCATCGGCGCGCTGCTCTCCTCGGCCGAGACCGTCAAGGAGGCAACGGCTCTGGCGGACCCCACGGCGAGCGCCTGGTCGGAGTCCGCGCGCCGCGGTCTGGCCGATCCCGAGTTGCGTGCCACCGCCGTCGCGCTGCTGGAGATGGCAACCGCGCACGCCGAGACCCCCGAAGCCGCCGGGGAATTGGCCGCGGCGGCGATTCGATGTCGCCGCGGTGACATTCCCACCGCGGCCGAGTTCGGAGCCGGGGCATGACATCCGAACCCGGCGGTTTCGTACCGGGCCCGCGAACCGATCTCCGCAGACGGCCATCGACCCGGAGGCGCCGTCGCCCGGTGCGGCGGCACTCGCTGTCCCACCTGGGTCGGGCGGGAAGTGCGTCGTGCGAGGCGGCCGGTGCTGGTTGCCACGCGGGCCATTCGGGGTCGGTCCGCACCCTCGAGCGTCCGGCCGTCACCCGCCGGGCGCACTCTGCCCGGCTCGCGGCGAAGGCCCGCCCGGCGCGCCGCAATCTCGAATCGGGAGTTCTCTCATGACTGTTCAGCATCTGCCCGGGTCGGACCGCGCCGAGACCGAGGCCCTGCGCGGGCGGATCGCCGAGTCGCTCGAACGGGCCCGGCGGCGGACCATCGGGTTGACCGAGTGCCTCGACGAGGCCGAGCTGGTGGCGCAGCATTCGCGGTTGATGAGCCCGCTGGTGTGGGATCTCGCGCATATCGGCAACCAGGAAGAGCTGTGGCTGGTGCGCGATGTGGGCGGGCGCGAACCGGTGCGGCAGGACATCGACCACCTCTACGACGCGTTCAAACACGCCCGCGTGGATCGGCCCGCCTTGCCGTTGCTGGATCCGGCACAGGCCCGCGACTATGTCGGCACCGTGCGCGACAAGGTGTGGGATGTGCTGGACCGCAGCCCATTACGAGGCCCGGATCTGGTGCGGGACGGGTTCGCCTTCGGCATGATCGCCCAGCACGAGCAGCAGCACGACGAGACCATGCTGGCCACCCACCAGCTGCGGACCGGTGAGGCGGTGCTGTCCGCGCCGCCGACCCCCGCCGCACGGGTGGCGGTCACCGGTGAAGTCGTGGTTCCCGCAGGCGAATTCACCATGGGCACCGACACCGACCCCTGGGCGCTGGACAACGAACGGCCCGCGCACCCGGTCCACGTCGACGGCTTCGCCATCGACGCCGCGCCGATCACCAATGAGCAGTACCTCGCCTTCGTCGACGACGGCGGATATGAGCGGCCGGAACTGTGGTCCGAGCGCGGCTGGGCGCATCGGGTGGAGGCCGGGCTGACCGCGCCGCAGTTCTGGGAGCAGGACGGCGGCGGGCGCTGGTGGCGGCGGGTTTTCGGCGTCATGCAGCCGCTGCGCGCGCATCAGCCGGTGGTGCACGTGTGCTGGTTCGAGGCCGAGGCGTACGCCCGCTGGGCCGGTAAACGCCTGCCCACCGAGGCGGAATGGGAGAAGGCCGCGCGCTTCGACGCGAGCACCGGGCGTTCCCGCCGATTCCCCTGGGGCGATGGCGATCCCACCGAGGCGCTCGCGAATCTCGGTCAGCACCACCTGGAACCGGCCGATATCGGGGCCTACCCGGACGGCGCGTCGCCGGCCGGGGTCCATCAGCTGATCGGCGACGTATGGGAGTGGACGTCCTCGGGTTTCGAGGCGTACCCGGGCTTCCGGGCGTTCCCGTACCGCGAATACTCCGAGGTCTTCTTCGGCGGCGACTACAAAGTGTTGCGCGGCGGCTCCTTCGGCGCGGACCAGGTCGCCTGCCGCGGCACCTTCCGCAACTGGGACTACCCCATCCGCCGTCAGATCTTCTCCGGTTTCCGGCTGGCCCGAGACCTGGGATCGGACGCGCGCTGATGTGCCGTCACCTGGCGTATCTGGGCCCGCCGACCCCGGTCGGCGCGCTGCTCACCCAGGGCCCGCACTCGCTGCGCACCCAGTCCTGGGCGCCGCGTGAGATGCGCGGTGGCGGGATCATCAATGCCGACGGTTTCGGCGTCGCCTGGTGGCACCACCCCGACGCGGCGGCGCTCGACCACGGCCCCGGCGTCGTCTGGCACGGTGGCGCGACCGGCGATCCGGCGGAGAACCCGCCGCCGATCGATCCGGTGGTCAGCCGCTACCGCAATCCCGTACCGATGTGGACCGATCCGGCCGTGGACGAGGTGCTGCCGCAGATCCGCTCGACGGCGGTGCTGGCCGCGATCCGTTCCGCGACCGTGGGCATGCCCGTGGAGCGGGCGGCCTGCGCGCCGTTCGTCCACGGTCGCTGGGCCTTCAGCCACAACGGGGCGATTCCCGACTGGCGTGCCGTGCTGACCGCCGTAGCCGCCGAATTCGGTTCGGGGTCACTGCTCGACGCCGAGGCGCTGACGGATTCCGGTGTGCTCTGGGTGATCCTGCGCCACCTGCTCGAGGACGGCGCGGAACCGGGTGCGGTGTTGCGGCGGGTGATGGCCGCGGTGCTGAAGCGATCGCCGCGGGCGCGTTTGAACCTGCTGCTGGCGAACGGGTCCGGAGTGTGGGCGACGACGTGGCATCACTCGTTGTCGCTGCTGCCGGGCGATGGGTTCGTGGTGGTGTCGTCGGAACCGTTCGACGACGATCCACGCTGGCGGGCGATCGAGGATCGGCGGCTGGTGCGGGCACGGGTCGGCGAAATGGCGGTGGAACCACTGGAAATCGAGATCGGAAGGGCTGGTTCATGACTGCGGCTACGGTGGAAATCCATCTGACGGACGAGGATTTGACGACCGCGTTGCGCGAGGACGTGCGGCGCGGCCTGACGGCGGCGCCGAAGTGGCTGCCGCCCAAGTGGTTCTAC
Source organism: Nocardia sp. NPDC004151 (assembly GCF_042874235.1). Taxonomy (NCBI): domain Bacteria; kingdom Bacillati; phylum Actinomycetota; class Actinomycetes; order Mycobacteriales; family Nocardiaceae; genus Nocardia; species Nocardia sp. NPDC004151. The sequence continues at coordinate 541,642 of NZ_JBIAMR010000003.1, forward strand.
GACGCGCGTGGCAGCGAGCTGTTCGAGAAGATCACCGAACTGCCGGAGTACTACCCGACCCGCACCGAGCGGGCGCTGCTGGAACGGGTGGTCGGGGAGATCGCGCGGATCGCCGGGGCCGAGGTGCTGGTCGAGCTCGGTGCGGGTTCGGCGGCCAAGACCCGGCTGCTGCTGAACGCGCTCTCCGCGGCGGGGCCATTGAAGAGCTATGTGCCCCAGGATGTCTCGGTCACGGCGCTGCGTATGGCCGCGGACGAGGTGGCGGCGGAGTTCCCGGGCCTGGCCGTGCACGGCGTGGTCAGCGACTTCACCAACACCCTGGACAATCTGCCCGGCGGCGGTCGGCGCATGGTCGCCTTCCTGGGCGGCACCATCGGCAATCTGGTTCCCGCCGAGCGCGCCGAATTCCTGGCGGCCATCCGGGATGTGCTCGAACCCGGCGAGCAGCTGCTGCTCGGGGCGGGCCTGGTCATCGATCCGGCGGTGCTGGTCCCCGCCTACGACGATGCCGCCGGTGTCACCGCGGAATTCAATCGCAATGTGCTGCACGTCCTCAACGCCCGCCTGGGTGCGGACTTCGTGCCGGACAAGTTCGCGCACATCGCCCGCTGGGACGCCGAGAACGAGTGGATCGAGATGCGGCTCGAGGCCACCGAGGCCATGACCGTCCGCATTCCCGAACTCGACCTCACCGTCGATTTCGCGGCGGGAGAGCAGCTGCGCACCGAGATCTCCGCGAAGTTCCGCCGCGAGGTGCTCGAAAGCGAGCTGGACACCGCCGGTTTCAGCGCCGAGCACCTCTGGACCGACCCGGACCAGCGGTTCGCCCTGGTGCTCGCCGAACGCCGGTAGACGCGGCTACTTCTGCGCCGTCACGGCCGCCAGCCATTCGATGAGCGGCCGCAACTGCTCCCACGCCGCCCGGACCTCCCGGGCGGCGCGCGGGGTGGTCAGCCACTTCGGGGCGCCGAAATCCCTTCCGGCGGTGAGGGATTTGTGCCGCAGCAACTCGATGCGCGGATGGTCGATGTCGTAGCCCTTGGGCTTGGTGGCCAGCTTGTCCCCGCCGATGGCGTAGCCGTCCGCGATCAGCCGGGCGATCAGCGCCTCCAGTTCCGCGCCGCGCACCTCGTCGTCGATGGCGGCGCGCAGCGCGGTGAGCTGGGCGGCCTCGGCGGCGTACATGCCGCCGGCCACCCGCAGCCCGCCCGCGCCGATCTGCACGTACCAGCCGGAGTACTGCGCGCTGTAGACGACCGCGCCCTGATGGTTCTTGTACGGCGACTTGTCCTTGGCGAAGCGCACGTCGCGGTAGGGACGGAAGATCTTGGCGGTGCCGAAGTCGGGTTCCAGCTCGGCGACCAGGGCCTTCATCGGATCCCGGACCGACTCTTCCCACACGGTCTTGTGGGCGGTCCAGAAGGCCTTGGAATTATCGGCTTCCAAGTCCTCGTAGAAGTCGAGTCCGGCGAGCGGGAATCCCGTGAACGCGGTCATGGATCGAGTGTCCGTGATGCGCCGCAGCCGCGTGCGACCGCCCTAGTCCTCGAGCTCCTCGACGATGTCCATGGCGGCGACCTCCGCGGGCCGGTTGTCCTCGATTCCGAATTCCTCGCGCTGACGGCGGCGGGTCCACTCCTGGTCGAGTTCGTCGCTGATGCCGAGGCGGCCGTCGTCGTCGTTCTCGCGATTGCGGATGACCAGGTCGGAGGGCGGGTCGGCGATGTAGCGCTGGTACTCGCGGATCTCGTCTTCCTGGTCGTCGTCGCCGAGGTCGTAGTCGAGGTTGTCGACATCGCTGTCGTAGACCTGATCGGTGTCGAAGACCTCGTCCATCAGCCGGGCGTCGTCCTCGTCGGGCCGGTCGGCCATGCGGCACCACCTCTCCGCGCTGTCAGCGCACCAGTAGCAAACCGTACGTCCGACCCAACGCTACCGCCTGCCAGACGAAACGAACACGCTTGTCGACCCCATTTCACACAGAAGCGCCCCTCCCGCGAACAGGAGGGGCGCTCGGTTGGTGCTGGTCGGGGATGTGGCCCCGTCGTCTGTCAGGCGTTCCCGTTGAAAAGGCCGGTGACCGAGCCGTTCTCGAAGACCTCGCGGATCGTCTGCGCCAGCAGCGGCGCGATCGACAGCACGGTCAGGGTCGGGAACTTCTTGGCCTCGTCGATCGGCAGCGTATTGGTGACCACGACCTCCTTGGCCCCGCAGTTGGCGAGACGCTCGGCGGCCGGGTCGGACAGGATGCCGTGGGTGGCGGCGATGACCACGTCGCCCGCGCCGGCGGCCTTGAGCACCTTGACCGCGCCGGCGATGGTGCCGCCGGTGTCGATCATGTCGTCGATCAGGATGCAGGTGCGGCCCTCGACCTCACCGACCACGCGGTTGGAGACGGTCTGGTTGGGGACCAGCGGGTCGCGGGTCTTGTGGATGAACGCCATCGGCGCGTCCGCCAGCGAGTTGGCCCACTTCTCGGCGACCTTCACCCGGCCGGCGTCGGGGGAGACGACCGTGATGTTGGACAGGTCATAGTTGTTGCGGATGTGCTCGGCCAGCTGCACCTGCGCGTGCATGTGATCGACCGGGCCGTCGAAGAAGCCCTGGATCTGATCGGTGTGCAGGTCGATGGTGATGATCCGGTCCGCGCCCGCGGTCTTGAGCAGGTCGGCGACCAGGCGGGCCGAGATGGGCTCGCGGCCACGGTGCTTCTTGTCCTGGCGGGCGTAGGGGTAGAACGGCAGCACCGAGGTGATGCGCTTGGCCGAACCGCGCTTGAGCGCGTCGATCATGATCAGGTGCTCCATGACCCACTGGTTCAGCGGTGCGGGGAAGCTCTGCAGCACGAAGGCGTCGGAGCCGCGGACCGATTCCTCGAACCGGACGAAGGTCTCGCCGTTCGCGAAATCACGAGCGGTCTGGGGGGTGACATGGACGTTGAGTTCCTTCGCCACCGCCTCGGCGAGCTCGGGATGAGCGCGTCCCGAGAACAGCATCAGATTCTTCTGGTTATCGGTAGAGAACGCGGTCACTGACGTTCGCCATCCTTTTGCTCGTTGGTTTTCTCGGTGGTTCCCGCATCCTCCGGGTTCGAAGCGAGAGCCGCTTCGGCCGCGCGGGCGGCATCGGTACCGGGGCGATTGCGCTGCACCCAACCCTCGAGATTGCGCTGTGCTCCACCCGATACCGCGAGCGCCCCCGGAGGAACGTTTCTGCGCAGTACAGTACCCGCCGCCGAGTAGGCGCCGTCACCCACGGTGACCGGGGCGACGAACATGGTGTCGCTACCGGTCCGCACATGCGAGCCGACCGTGGTGTGGTGCTTCTTGACGCCGTCGTAGTTCACGAACACGCTGGATGCGCCGATATTGCTGTACTCGCCGATGGTGGCGTCGCCCACATAGGTCAGATGCGGGACCTTGGAGTGCGCGCCGATGGTGGCGTTCTTGGTCTCGACGAAGCCGCCGATCTTGCCCTCCTCGCCGAGCGAGGTGCCGGGCCGCAGATAGGCGAACGGGCCGACGTTGGCGCCCGCGCCGATGCTGGACTTCTCGCCGTGGGTGCGGACCACCTTGGCGCGGTCGCCGACGGTGACATCGGTGAGCGTGCAGTCGGGGCCGATCTCGGCGTCCTCGCCGATCACGGTGTCGCCCAACAGCTGAACGCCCGGCCGGATGACGGTGTCGCGGCCGATCGCCACATTGCCGTCGATCCAGGTGGTGCCCGGATCGATGATGGTGACCCCGGCGCGCATGTGCCGCTCCAGGATGTAGCGGTTCAGGGTCCTGGCCGCACCGGCCAGCTGCACCCGGTCGTTCACACCGGTGACCTTGGCGGAATCGACCAGCCGCGCGCCGTGCACCGGGTGTCCGGCCTCGCGGGCCAGTTTCAGTACGTCGGTCAGGTACAGCTCGTGGCGGGCGTTGGCGGTGTCGATGCGCGAGATCATGATTCGCAGCACGGCCGCGTCGAAGACGTAGACGCCGGAGTTGACCTCGGTGATCGCGGCCTGCTCCGGGGTGGCGTCGGCGTGCTCGACGATCTCCATGACGCGGCCCTCGTCATCGCGCACGATGCGGCCGTAGCCGTTCGGGTCCTCGGGCACGAAAGTCAGTACGGTGGCGGCGGATCCGTCGGAGTAGCTGCGGTGCTCGTCGAGCAGCGCGTGCAGGGTGTGGCCGTCCAGCAGCGGTACGTCGGCGTAGGTGACGAGGACATCGCCCGCGAAATCCTCGGGCAGCGAGGTGAGCGCGCACTGCACGGCGTGGCCGGTGCCGCGCTGCTCGTTCTGTACCGCGAGGGTGATCGGGCGGCCGAGTTCCGCTCCCACCTTGCCGACCGCGTCGCCGACCTGTTCGCGATCGTGGCCGATCACGGTGATGAGCGACGTCGGGTCGATCTCGTGCGCGGCATGCAGCGCGTGCGCGAGCATGCTCCGGCCGGCCAGCGGGTGCAACACCTTGGGTGTTTTGGACCGCATTCGGGTTCCGGCTCCGGCGGCGAGAACGACGACGGCGGTCTCCTGTGGCATGGATCTCCCTCGGCTGCCAGTCATCGTGTGCTGAGTCAGGTTGTGCGGGGCCAACCATAGCGACCCTGCGCGCGAGCTCCGCCGCCAGGACTCGAACCTGGACAAACTGAACCAAAATCAGTTGTGCTGCCATTACACCACGGCGGATTGCAGCGTCATGCGGGTCTGATCCTCGCATGAAGTACGCCTCCACGTCGAACCGCTTACACAGTGTCGATCGTGTCTGTCGATAGGCTACCTACCGAACCGCGGTGGGCGCGGGGCGCGCGACCCCGCAAAGGTGCTCGCGGCGAGGGCGAAAGGGGCAGGTGGGCGATGACGGCTGGCGAAGGCCAACGGCCGGCGCGGGCGCGCATGACCGGCACCCAGCGCCGTCAGCAGCTCATCGAGATCGGGCGGGCGCTGTTCGCCGAGCGTGGCTACGACGCCACCTCGATCGAGGAGATCGCGGCGCGGGCGCAGGTCTCGAAACCGGTGGTGTACGAGCACTTCGGCGGCAAGGAGGGGCTCTACGCCGTCGTGGTCGATCGGGAGATGTCGACGCTGCTCGAGATGATCACGTCCTCGCTCACCCAGAACCGTTCGCGGGTGCGGCTCGAGCAGGTGGCGCTGGCGTTGCTCACTTATATGGAGGAGCGCACCGACGGCTTCCGGATCCTGATGCGGGATCAGCCGGTGTCGGCGGCCGAGGGCACGTATTCGAGTCTGCTCAACGAGGCCGTGAATCAGGTGGCCCATATTCTCGCCGGGGATTTCGAACGGCGCGGTCTGGATCCGACTCTGGCGACGCTGTACGGGCAGGCGCTGGTGGGAATGGTTGCGACGGCGGCGACCTGGTGGCTGGACGAGCGCCAGCCGTCGAAGGAAGTGGTGGCCGCGCACCTGGTGAATCTGTGCTGGAACGGACTCACGCATTTGGAGGCGGAACCGAAGCTGGCGTCGGAATGGCCGAGCGGCAAGGGGTTATAGAACCCTGCGGTCTGAATTTTGGTCTGATATGTCTGTCATAGCGGGGCAGAACTGGACAGTTAACCAGCGAATTGCGAAGGAGGACGGGTCGAATGCTCGAATCGGCTGGCAGCACGCAGCCGGGTGGTACGGTTCACCCATCCTTCGAGTGCTGTTCGAACTGTGATGTCGGTCAACTTCGGGATGGCGGTCTACTTCAGGATGGCTGGTTTGATGACGGGCGGATCTGATGGCTAGGCAAGCGCGTGCGGAGATCACTCGCGATTCCGTGCTCGCGGGCGCTGCCGATGTCTTTCTCCGGCTGGGCTACGCGAACGCGTCCCTGTCCGAGATCATCGCGCAGTCGAATGTGACCAAGGGCGCCTTGTACTTTCACTTCGGCTCCAAGGAAGAACTGGCGCGCGCGGTCGTCGATCAGGGCAATGAGCGACTGATCAGCGCATGCCAGGGTTTCTTCGATCCGCGGGTGCCCGCGCTGGAGGCGTGCATCGGGATCACCTACGTGGTCGCCGATCTCACCATGAACGACCCCATGGTCGGCGCGATGCTCAAACTCACCCATCAGATCGGCGATTACCGCGGCGCGACGGGCGACAACATCGCCAAGACCTGGGGCGAGACGCACCGTTTGCTCGCCGAACGCGCCATCACCCAGGGCGACCTCGAGCCCGACCTCGACCCCGACACCATCGGCATGCTCCTACAGGAGATGACCACCGGCGTCCACATCGTCGCGGTCAGCACCGAGTCCATCGACCAGATGGCGACCCGCATGGAACGCGCCTGGTACTTCCTCCTGCCCTCGATCGTCCCTCAGGAGAAGGTCGCTTACTTCCGCGAGTTCGCCGCCCGCCGCCTACGCCGCTACGTGCAGTAACTATTGGCCCTCCGCTTCGCTTCGGGCGGGTTCGCGGCCCCTGGTCCCGATTCTTCCCTCCTCCGCTCCTCCGCTTCGCTCCCCGCTCCAAGCGCGGGGAGGCGGAGCGCAGTCCAGAATCGGGACGGCCGCGAACTGCGAGGTATCGTTCCGGGGGTTCGGAGTGAGGGGTCGTGGCATGGGGCTGATGCGGGCTGTCGTCGGGCATCACTAGACTCGGTTGGTCGTTCTGAAACGCTGATCCGCGCCGAGGAGTCTCCGCATGACCACCGATCGTCCGCCTCTGTCGGGACTTGCTGCGGTGGCGGGTGCCGACGCCGCGTTGACGCAGGTCGCGAGCCTGATCGGGCGCGCGGAGGCCAGGTTGGTCGCGCCGTCGGCGGTGCGGCCGTTCGTGGCCTCGACCATCGCCGGGAAGCGGCCGCTGCTGGTGGTGACGGCCACCGGGCGCGAGGCCGATGATCTGACCGCCGAGCTGACCGAGATCCTGGGCGATACGGTCGCGCTGTTCCCGTCGTGGGAGACGCTGCCGCACGAGCGGCTCTCGCCGGGGGCGGACACGGTGGGCCGGCGGATGCAGGTATTGCGGCGGCTGGCGCATCCCGAGGATCCGGGGGTGACCGGGCCGCTGCGGGTGGTGGTGACCACGGTGCGCTCGCTCATGCAGCCGATGGCGGCGGGGCTGGGGGAGGTCGAGCCGATCGTGCTGCGACCCGGCGCCGAGTTCGACTTCGACGAATTGCTTACGCGGCTGGTGGAATTCGCCTATGAGCGGGTCGACATGGTCGGCAAACGCGGCGAATTCGCGGTCCGCGGCGGAATTCTGGACCTTTTCCCGCCCACCGCGGATCATCCTGTGCGCGTGGAGTTCTGGGGTGACGAGGTCTCCGAACTGCGCGCCTTCTCGGTGCAGGACCAGCGTTCCATCCATGAGGTGCCGATCGATCTGGTGGTCGCGCCGCCCTGCCGCGAACTGCTGCTGACCGACGCCCTGCGCGAGCGGGCCGCCCAGGTGGCCGCCGACAATCCGGCCGACGCCGCGCTGGTGGAGATGCTGGAGAAGATCGCCGAGGGCATCCCGGTGGAGGGTATGGAGGCGCTGCTGCCGGTGCTGCAGCCCGGCGAACTCCAGCTGCTCGTGGACGCGCTGCCCGCGGAAACCCATGTGCTGCTGTGCGATCCGGAGAAGGTTCGCACCCGCGCCGCCGACCTGGTGCGCACCGGGCAGGAATTCCTGGAGGCGTCGTGGACGGCGGCTTCCTTCGGCGGGGCCGCGCCGCTGGGCGCGCACGGCCTGGACCTGGCCGCCTCCGGCTATCGCGGCCTGGACGTGGTGCGCGCCGACGCCGACCGCCGCGGCCTGCCGTGGTGGACGCTGAGCCCGCTGGCCGCCGACGCCCCGGACGAGATCGTGCTGCCGGTGCTGGCGGCCGCTTCCGCGCGCGGTTCGGAGGAACTGGTCGCCACCATCTTCGCCTCGCTGCGCGCGCACGTCGCCACCGGCGGCCGCGCGGTCATCGTGGTGGCGGGACACGGTACGGCGCAACGCATTCTGGAACGCCTCGCCGACGCCGAGGTGCCCGCCGCGGCGCTGGACGCCGGCGCCGAGCCGGTCCGCGGACTGGTCGGCGTGCTGTGCGGTTCGCTGCACGACGGCATGGTGTTCGACGACGCCAAACTGGTGGTGATCGCCGAATCCGACCTCACCGGCAACCGGGTCACCGCACCCGGCGAAGGCAAGAAGCTGCCCGCCCGCCGCCGCAACCAGGTCGATCCGCTGGCCCTGACCGCGGGCGACATGGTGGTGCACGATCAGCACGGCATCGGCCGCTTCGTGGAGATGATCGAGCGCACCATCGGCGGCGCGCGCCGCGAGTACCTGGTCATCGAATACGCGCCCGGCAAGCGCGGCCAGCCCGGCGACCGGCTGTTCGTGCCGATGGACTCCCTCGACCAGCTGTCCCGCTATGTCGGCGGCGAGATGCCGTCGCTGTCCAAGCTGGGCGGTTCGGACTGGGCCAATACCAAACGCAAGGCGCGCAAGGCGGTTCGCGAGATCGCCACCGAGCTGGTGCAGCTCTACGCCGCCCGCCAGGCCGCGCCCGGTCACGCCTTCGCCCCGGATACCCCGTGGCAGCAGGAGATGGAGGACGCGTTCGCGTTCACCGAGACCGTCGACCAGCTCTCGGCCATCGCCGAGGTGAAGTCCGATATGGAGAAGGCGGTCCCGATGGACCGCGTCATCTGTGGTGATGTCGGCTACGGCAAGACCGAGATCGCGGTGCGCGCGGCCTTCAAGGCGGTGCAGGACGGCAAGCAGGTGGCGGTGCTGGTGCCGACCACGCTGCTGGCGCAGCAGCATCTGCAGACCTTCACCGAGCGGATGGCCGGATTCCCGGTGGTGGTGAAGGGCCTGTCCCGGTTCACCGACGCCGCCGAATCGCGAGAGATCCTGGAGGGCATGACCACCAAGGATGTCGACATCGTGGTGGGCACACATCGGCTGTTGCAGACGGGCGTGCGCTGGAAGGATCTCGGTCTGGTCATCGTCGACGAGGAGCAGCGTTTCGGTGTCGAGCACAAGGAGCACATCAAGGCGCTGCGTACGCATGTGGATGTGCTGACCATGTCCGCGACGCCGATTCCGCGCACCCTGGAAATGTCGCTGGCGGGCATCCGCGAGATGTCGACCATCCTCACCCCGCCCGAGGAACGGCATCCCGTCCTCACCTATGTCGGCGCCTACAACGACAAGCAGGTGGCCGCGGCCATCCGCCGTGAGCTGCTGCGCGACGGCCAGGTGTTCTACGTGCACAACCGGGTGTCGTCGATCGACAAGGCGGCCAAGAAGATTCGCGATCTGGTGCCGGAGGCCCGGGTGGTGGTCGCGCACGGGCAGATGAACGAGGACATGCTCGAGAAGACCGTGCAGGGCTTCTGGGAGCGGGAATTCGATGTGCTGGTGTGCACCACCATCATCGAGACCGGTCTGGACATCTCCAACGCCAACACCTTGCTGGTGGAACGCGCCGACGCCCTGGGCCTTTCGCAGCTGCACCAGTTGCGCGGCCGCGTCGGCCGGTCGCGGGAACGCGGGTACGCCTACTTCCTGTACCCGCCGGAGAAGCCGCTCACCGAGACCGCCTACGACCGGCTCGCCACCATCTCGCAGAACTCGGATCTGGGCGCGGGCATGGCGGTGGCCATGAAGGACCTGGAGATTCGCGGCGCGGGCAACGTGCTGGGCGCCGAACAGTCCGGCCATGTCGCGGGCGTCGGCTTCGACCTCTACGTGCGCCTGGTCGGGGAAGCGGTGGAGGCGTATCGCGCCGCCGCCGACGGCCGCCCGATCTCGGTGGACGAGGAGGTCAAGGAGGTGCGCATCGACCTGCCCGTGGACGCGCACATTCCGCCGGACTACATCACCTCCGACCGCCTGCGGCTGGAGGCGTACCGCAAACTCGCCGCCGCCCAGGACGATTCGGGGCTGTCGGCCGTGGTCGAGGAGCTGGTGGACCGGTACGGGCCGCTGCCGGTGGAGGTGGGCCGCCTGGTGTCCGTGGCCAAGCTGCGGTTGCTGGCCCGCGCCTACTCGATCGCCGAGATCGGAGTCACCGGGACCACGGTGAAGGTGTCGCCGCTGCAACTGCCGGACTCCAAGCAGCTGCGGCTCAAGCGGCTCTACCCGAACGCCACCTACCGCGCGGCCACCGGCATCGTCCAGCTGCCGCTGCCGCGGGTGGAGGACAGCGTCGGCGCGGCCCGCGTCCGCGACGTCCAGGTGCTGCAGTTCGTGGCCGATCTGCTGCTCGCCCTGGACGGAAAGGCGCCCGGCGCCGTGGATGTCCGGGTTCCGGCCGAGGTGATGGCCGACCGATGACATCGGGGGAGGGGGTCGCCGCCGAGACCGCGGCCGATACCGCGCGCATGACCGAGGCGCTGGGCGAGGCCGTCGAGGTGATGGATCGGCTGTGGAACTTCGGCGGCTGGGAGGTGACGCAGACCCATGATTCACTGCGCCCTTACCTGCTGGAGGAGACCTACGAGCTGCTCGACGCCATTCAGGACGAGGACGCCGAGACCATCAAGGAGGAGCTCGGTGATCTGCTGCTGCAGGTGCTGTTCCACTCCCGGATCGCCGAGGCCGCAGGCGAATTCACGGTCGCGGAGGTGGCGGCGGCGCTGGTCGCCAAGCTGGTGCACCGCAGCCCGCACCTGAGCGACGCGCTCGACGCCTTCACCGCTCCCGGCGCGTCGGTGGCGGAGAAGATCGCTGCGCAGGAAAAGGCTTGGGAGGAGCGGAAATCCGCCGAGAAGGCGCGGCGCTCCTGCCTCGACGGGATCGCCATGGCGCAGCCCGCGCTGGCGCTGGCGGAGAAGGTGCGCTCGCGCGGCATCAAGGCGGGTCTACCGGAGGAGCTGATTCCCGCTGCCCTGCGGGTGGTGGAGCTCGGCGGGCCGGACAGCGCCGAAGAACGCCTGCGGAAGGCAACTCTCGATTTCGCCGCCACGGTGCGCGCCGCCGAGGACGCCGCGGAAATCGATCGAGGCACGCGCGACGCGCTGACCGCCGAGGATTGGCATCGGTACTGGCCGCACGGCTGACCCGCCGAGCGGACGGACCCGGAATCATGGTGATTCCTGGCAAATTCGGCATAGCGGTGGCGATGCCGGGCGATAACGGCGGTGTTGCGCGAGGCCGGTTTCGGCTAGCGTCACAGGGGTGCATGCTTCGGGGCGCGAATCGATCACCGAGTACTACCCGCGGAGAGCGGGTGCGATCGTCGCGCTGGTCTTCTTCCTGGTGATGACCGTGCTACCGGGTTTCGTGGTGTTCAACGACGCGGAACATCCGGTCATGCGGGTGGTGGCCGGGGTGCTCATGGCGGTGTTCGGTTTCGGCGTCTACACCATGGCCGACGATCTGTTCCGCCCGCAGCCGACGCTGCTGCTCAATGAGCACGGCTTCACGTATCGCGGTTTCCCGCACGTGGCGTGGAGCGAGGTGGAGCGGATCCGGCTGGGCGTCGGCCGATTACGCAAGGGCGGGCGCACGGAACTCTTCGCCGAAGTGGTGCTGCGTGATCCGGAGGAGTTCCGGCACCGGGTCCGGGCGCTCGGCGATGTGATCGCCCGCCGCCAGGTCGACCGCCCGCTGTACATCGTCGCCGAACGACTACCCGTGCCGGTGCCCACGGTCGTGGAGGTCATGCGCGATCACTGTCCCGGCCTGGTGGTCAGGACCGTCGAGGACACCCCCGGCGCCGCTCCCGAACCGCCCGCCGCGCCCCGCTCGGCCGATCGCGACATGGTGGAGAGCGCCCTGGTCAGCGCCCTCACCGACGAGCTGCCCACCGGCTGGACCCTCGCGGTGCTGTGGTTCTCCCTGGTCGGCGACGACGGCCACGCGGGACTCCAGCTGGAGCTGTCCGGCGCCCCCGTCCCCGAGTCCGGCGTCCCCTCCGAGGAGCAACCACCCTCCGAGGAAGTCCTCATGCTGCTCAACCGTCTCAAGGAAGTCTGCTACGACCAGATGACCGGCACCTGGCTCAGCGGCCAGGTCCTGCTCCGCGCCGACTCCACCAAGGCCCAATTCACCTTGTCCTTCAAGGAAATCCCCGACTGGCTCCCCATTCCCGAGCCCGACGAATGCCGCCGCGAACTCGCCACCTACCCGCGAGCCGGCGACGAGATCCCCGCCTGGCTCCGCCAGCGCATCTCCTGACCTATCATTTCCCGCCGACCTCGGTCACCGTCGTATAGGTGGTCAGCCGGCTACTCCGGATCGGCGCGTGGCCGGGCCATCGATGGGCGGCGGCAAAGGCGTCCGAGGTCAGGAATCGCGCATACGCGTCCTCGTCGGCGAATTCGAGTATGGACAGGTAAGCCCGGTCGTCGTCGCGAGGACCGAGCAGCCGCGCGCGGAGCAGCCCCGGCACCCCGGCGAGCGTGCCGTGCATGCTTGCCCCGAAATTCCGCTCGAACACCGGTGTATCGGCATCGGCCACGAACAGTTCGTTGATGACGACGAACATTGCTAGTCCTCGAGATTCGCGATATCCAAAGCGCGACCGATGAATCGCGCGGTGCCGTCGAGAACCCGGTCGAAGCCGTCCCCGGCGTCGATCCGGTCGATGGCGCGCCCGAGCGCGCCGTCCACGAGTTCGGCCATCAGCTCCGGCTCGGCGTCCCCCCGTGCGGCCAGCGCCTGCCGCAACGGCTCCGACAGTTCCCGGTGTGCCCGCGAAATCTGTTCCCGCGCCGCGTTATCGGTGAGTCCGTTGCCCCCGAGCACGGCGATGCGATGGGTCCCCGCGCGCGCCGCCTCCAGACTGGCCCGCACATAGGTCGCGATCCGCGCGTCGGCTCCGTCCACCCGATCCATCGCGGCGCGAACGGCTTCCGCCCACTCGTCGAAGGAATCGGCGACGATGCGCGCGAGGATTTCCTCACCGGACCGGAAGTACTTGTACACACTGCTGCGCGCCAGCCCTGCCGCCGCGCCTACCGCTGCCGGGGTGACCGCTCCGACGCCCTTGTCCAGCAGCAGTTCCCGTGCGGCTCGGAGCAGCACCTGCTCCTGATTGGCGCGATGCTCGGCCACGGTCGGTGCGTCGATTCTGGGCACCGTGAACTCCTATCTTGGCGACGGCGTGTCTCCAAGATAGCACTCTTGGCGACATCCTGTCGCCAAGTTTGGATCAGTTGTCGGCGAGATAGCGCTCGACGGTGTCGACCTTGGCTGTCATCGCGTCGGTGACGCCCGGGCGGATGTCGGCCTTGAGGACCAGGCTGCAGCGCGGGGCGACCGCGGTGATGGCGTCGGTGGCCTGTTTGACCACGGCCATGACCTCGTCCCAGTCACCCTCGAGGGTGGTGAACATGGAGTTGGTCTCGTTGGGGAGGCCGCTGGCGCGCACGATGCGGACGGCCTCGGCGACGGCGCGGCCCACGTCCGCGCCGACGCCCAGGGGTGTCACCGAGAAGGCGACGATCATACGTTCACGCCGTAGTCGCGGGCGATGCCGGCCAGGCCGGAGGCGTAGCCCTGGCCGATGGCGCGGAACTTCCACTCGGGGCCGTGGCGGTAGAGCTCACCGAAGACCATGGCGGTTTCGGTGGAGGCGTCCTCGCTGAGGTCGAAGCGGGCCAGTTCGGAGTTGGTGACCGCGTCGATGACGCGGATGTAGGCATTGCGGACCTGGCCGAAGGACTGGCGGCGGACGTCGGCCTCGTGGATGGAGACGGGGAAGAAGATATTGGTGATGGTCGGCGGCATGGCGGCCAGGTCGACATTGATCACCTCGTCGTCGCCGTCGCCCGCGCCGGTGAGGTTGTCGCCGGTGTGCTCGATGGTGCCTTCGGGGGAGCGCAGGTTGTTGTAGAAGATGAAGTGCGCGTCCGACAGCACGCGCTGGTTGGATCCGCAGGCCAGAGCGCTGGCGTCGAGGTCATAGTCGGCGCCGGTGGTGGTGCGCACATCCCAGCCCAGTGCCACCGCGACCTTGGTCAGATTCGGGGCCTGTTTGGACAGCGAGACATTTCCGCCCTTGGCCAAGCTGACAGACACACGATCTCCTTCGATCTCAGTTGCGGTCGGCCGCCATTGCTTCGAGGGTGGCGACCCGATTCTCCAGATAGCGTAGTTCGGTGTCGTCGATGACGGTGCGCTGAATTCCCGAGACGACCGCGAAGGCCGACTGACGGTGGTCGTCGATCACGTCGACGGTCAATTCCACCGCCACGTAATCGTCCGCGCCAGGCAGCGGATCCGCGATCACCTTGCCGGTGCCGCGGGCGCACAACGCCACATTGCCGCCGCCCAGGATGAGCAGCGCCAGCTCCGGCCGCTCCCGCAGCCGGGCCAGCGAGCCGCGATCGGACTTGAGGCTGAGCAGGATTCGGCGGTCGCCGGCGCGTACCGGCCAGGAGACGGGAATGGCGTGCGGGGCGGGATCGGTGGTCACCAGCACCGCGATGGTGTCCTGCGGCCACTCGGGTAGAACGTCCAGTTCGGGGTGGTCGGGTTGCGTGTCCGTCGAGGGCTCCTGACGTTCCCGGGCGTCGGCTACCATCTGTGTCCCCTCACCATCCGGGTCCGCACAGCGGGCTGGACTGTGCTGTCCGCAAGTGTATGCCGTTGCCGCAGTGGCCCGCTGGTCTCCGCGGCGGCCTCCGGGGCTTGCCGGATATGGGTGTTTCATCCGTTACGACTGTGAAAACACCTCTGGACCTGCGGGGAAACGGATTGACGAGAAGCGATAACGGTTGCATCATTCGTTACAGTCCCTCGACCCAGCGAGGTCACGCGAGTAACCGGCCGATGACCGCCCGGTGAAGATCGCCCGTGGAAACACACCCGAAGCACCGTCCGCTCCGTTCTTCTGACTGCACAACAGATTTCACGGCGTGTACCGGCTCGGGCGTATCCCGGGCCGGTAGGCGGCCGTGCCGGCGTGACGCCGCGAAGACGTGAGGTGAACAGCACGAAGAGAGCGGAGACGGCGATGGCGGATATGGGTGCGGGGCAGCAGCCGGAGATGGTGGAGATGGTGGGCAGCGCGACGGTCGCGAATCTGGTGGTATCCCAACCGGTGATCGACGACCTGCGTTACCTGCGCGCCGAACTGGCCGCCGCGGACGTCCCCTACCTGCTGGTTCGCGATGCCGACCATCGGCTGGTGCTGGCCGTGGACAGCGGCCACCGAGCCGCGCTCAGACGGGTGCTGGGGGCGGCCATGGTCGCCGGCTTCTCGTGCAATGAGAAGCCGCACAATGTCTTCCGGCTCGGCCGTGACCTGGATCCGGCGCATCACGTGGAACTGGAACTGTGGGAGTATCACGGCGACACCGTGGAATGCCCGCGGCCGAACGCGCTGACCCGCATGGTCTTCGACGTCGCCGACGTGGCGCCCTCGACCGTGCTCCTCTATGACGCCAGCTGGCCCACCCTGGCCGGCATGTTCACCCCCAACACCGCCGACGTCGGCTTCGACATCGACATCGTGTTCTCCTGGGTGGACGGTTCCGACCCCGAATTCCGGGCCCGCCGTGCGGGAATGCTGGCGCAGGTGGTGGTCGGCGAGGGTGACGAGGCCGACGCCCGCATCCGCCAGATCGACGAACTGCGCTACGCCCTGCGCTCGGTGCACAAGAACGTTCCGTGGATCCGCCGCATCTTCATCGCCACCGATTCCCGTGTCCCCGACTGGCTCGGCGACGACCCGAAGGTCACCATCGTCCGTGCCGTGGATCATTTCTCGGATATCAGCGGTCTGCCGATCTTCAATTCCCATGCGGTGGAATGCCAATTGCAGCACATCGAGGGTTTGTCGGAGCATTTCCTCTACTCCAACGACGACATGTTCTTCGCGCGCCCGGTGCGCCCCTCCATGTTCTTCACGCCCGCGGGCATCAGCCGCTACATCGAGGCGGGCACCCGGATCGGCCCGGGCGCGAACAATGAGCGGCGCAGCGGTTTCGAGAACGCGGCCCGCGTCAACCGAGACCTGCTGTCCCAGCGCTTCGGTCACGTGATCACCCGTCACCTCGAGCACACCCCGGTTCCCTTGCGCCGCAGCGTCCTGCTGGAAATGGAGCAGGCCTTCGCCGAGGACTTCGCCCGCACCCGGGCCAGCCGCTTCCGCGCCGCCACCGACATCTCGGTCACCAATTCCCTCTACCACTACTACGCCCTGCTCACCGGCCGCGCCGTCCCCCAGGAAGCCGCGAAGATGCGCTACGTCGACACCACCAGCTACACCGGCCTGGCCCTCCTCGACGGCCTCGCCAAACGCCGCAACGTCGACTTCTTCTGCCTCAACGACGGCAGCTTCCCGGAGGTCCCGGAAGCCGAACGCGTCCGCGCCGTCTCGCAATTCCTGGAAACCTACTTCCCTGAACCTGCCCCCTGGGAAAAGCCCGACACCATCGCGGGGACCATGACGGCCTTCGAATCCGGCGCGGCCTGACCCGCCGCGCGCTCCGCCCGGATTCCGGCCGATAGTGTTTGGTTGGAATCCGATTGGTGGCGGCTCCGACCATCGATGGCATGAACAAGAAATTCCTCGCCGCCGCTGTTCTCGCCGCCGCCACGACCACCGCCACCGTTCTCGGCACGGGTCCGGCCGCCGCGGACAGCGCGCGTCAGATCCATTTCGCCAAGGGCACCGACAATGCCTTCGTCAGCGGCCACCTGCAGGGGTGGAGCAATGACACCTATCGGCTCGATGCCCGGGGTGGGCAGACGATGATCATCAGTGCCGCGCCGTACTGGTCGGACACCGTGGTCACCATCAAGGGCCCGACCGGGACGCTGGCCAACCAGCAGCAGTGGGCCAAGGTCACCTTGCCGGTGAACGGTTCCTACGAGCTGGTGGTGACCTCGGTCGGTCACAACACCCTCGACTACGGCCTGGGTGTCAAGATCGACTGAATGCCACCCGATTCCAACCCATAGTCCTGAATTCGTGGAGCGCGCCCTCGGCGCGCTCCTTAATTCTTGTGGGACGCTGACCAGGAAACGTCATTTCCCGCCGTAGCGGACCAGGAAGCGAGTGTGCGCCATGGTCGAATATCCGCCGATGCCGCCGGCTTCGATGCCGGTGCAGCCGATGCCGGAACCCAGTGTCGATCTCGATATCTTCCCGCCCGCGCAACAGCGCCGCTGGACCGTGCTGCTCCGCCTGATCCTGGCCATCCCGCACCTGTTCGTGCTGTTCATCCTGACGCTGGGCCAGATCGTGGTGGCGATCTGCGGCTGGTTCGGCGCCTTGTTCACCGGCGCTCTGCCGCAGTGGTGCGGCGACTACCTGCGCTGGACGCTCGCCTACACGGCCCGGGTCGAGGGCTACCTGTACCTGCTGGTCGACGAGTATCCGCCGTTCACCGTCGACACCGATGTGAATTACCCGGTGCGCGTGTTGTTCCCGGCCCCCACCCGCCTGAACCGCTGGGCCGTATTGTTCCGCTTCATCCTGGGCTTCCCCATCCAGCTGCTGGCCACCTGGCTGTCCACCGGCTGGATGGTCATCTCCCCGATCGTCTGGCTGATCGTGCTGATCACCGGGCGCATGCCCGCCGCCCTCTTCCAAGCCACCGCGGCCGTCCTGCGCGTCCAGATCCGCACCGAGGCCTACTGGCTCATGCTCACCCCCACCTACCTCAAGCAGGTCTTCGGTGACGGCCCCCTCCCCGAACCGGAGGCGGCCCTCCCGCCCGGCTTCACCCCCGCCTCCCCGACCCGCCCCCTCCTGGTCTCGCAGGCCGGCAAGGTCCTGCTCTGGATCATCCTGGTCCTCGGCATCATCTGGAGCTTCTTCAACCCCAGCCCCGACTTCTCCACCGAAGACAACGGCCCGACCCACCCCACCCAGATCGAATGGCCGCGTCCGACTCCCTGATCGGCTTCGGGGTTCGGCTACCGGACGCTGAGCAGCTCGCCGAAATCCGAACCCGCCTCACCGTATCGAGTGTTCGACCCGTCGACGACGGCCGCCTTCAGCACGTGCATGTCGACGTCTTCCACCCTGCGAGGCGATGGGTTTCCCGGCGAATTCTCGTAGTTGAAGACGATCACATCCAGGAACACCGGGCGTCGAAGTCGATTGCCATCCAACAGCTTCAGCAGCGCCTCGGCCATCGCCGGGTACGGCGTGAATTCGGGGTCGTCGAGCCAATCGGTCAGCTCGGCTTCCGGCACGCTGAAATCGATGCCGTCCGCCCCGAGTCGATCCAGCAGCGTGGGGACCGGTTGAACCTGTGACGACGTGATCTGTAGAAGTGCGCTGCGGCCCTCGGCCTCCAGGCCCGGCAGCTCGTCGAGCAGTCGCACCGCCTTGTCGAACCATCGCACGTCGGCCAGGCGCCGGAGCACCGGCGGCGTCCAGGGCGGGTCGGGACTGGGTTTGCGGAACGGGGGCGGCGCGACACGGTAGCGGTCGGCGATCCGCCGCAGGCAGTTGCCCAGAGCCTCGACGTCATCGGGGTGGATGCCGTCGAACCAGCCCAGGGCGCTGAATGTGGCGCTCGCCGTGGCGGTGGCGCCGTCGCCGGTGACGGTGACCGCGACCGGTGTTTCGTAGCGTTCCCCGCCCCGCGAGGTGAGTTGCAACTCGAACACCACGGGGTCGATGGTGTAGTCGATCGGGAAGGTCACGTCGCCGACGGGTACGTCGACCTTCCCGCTGGGGCCTGGCGCCGGCACACCGCCCACCGTCCAGGAGACCGTGGCCGCCGGCGCGACGGGCTCTCCGACCCCACCGAAACCTGTTGTGCGCAGGCCGAACTGGTCGGTCGTCGCCGTCGCGAACGAGCCCTTCCGGATCGGATCGCCGCAGGGGCTGTTCGACTGCTGGACTTCTCCGATGACACCGACCATGTCGTCGGAGTGGTTTCCCCGCGCGATGTCGACCCGGCGTTCGGTGCCGACGGTTACGGCCACGTCGACCCAGTGGTCGTCGACGTGGTCGGTGCGGACGACCAGCGGGGTCATGGCGACGGTGACATCGCGGTCCATCGACACCGTGGGGATGCTGCCGCGATACCACGCGCGTAGGCCGACATTCGGCTGATCGACGAGCGAGTGCACGACCACGCCGGAGCGAGACAGGCTGGGGCCGACCGGATCCAATCCCGCGTCCCAGCCTTCCGGGATGCGGTACTCCACGTACACCCGGCCCGCGCCGCTGGGCGGCTCACCCGGCGGATGCAGGATGAGCAGGCACGTACCGGTGGAGGCCGAGGCGGGCACCAGTCGGGCGGTGACAGTCGCGCCGGCTTGCGGAAAGGCCTGCTCGACGACCCGGCCGGCCAGCGCATCGGGCAGGTGCAGGTGCAGGTTCGCCCGCGACAGATGCGGTCCCATGGAGAAGGCGCCGGCATTGGG
The DNA here is from genome assembly GCF_042874235.1 of Nocardia sp. NPDC004151. Taxonomy (NCBI): domain Bacteria; kingdom Bacillati; phylum Actinomycetota; class Actinomycetes; order Mycobacteriales; family Nocardiaceae; genus Nocardia; species Nocardia sp. NPDC004151. The sequence goes on from NZ_JBIAMR010000003.1 coordinate 560,905, forward strand.
CCAGCCGGCGATGGCCGGTCCGGCGAAGGTCGGCGAGGCCGAGTAGGTCGGCCCCGCGCCCAGCCAGCGGCTGCCGAACGACGCCGAGGACATCAGGTCGTAGGGGGAGCCGTATTCGGGGCCGACGATGATCGTGGCGTCGTTGGGGTCCCAGTCCGTGCCGTTGTTGTCCAGCCCGAAGGTGTGCTGGAAGCCGAGCACGTGACCGGTCTCGTGGCACATGAACGTGTGATTGCTGAATCCGGCCGAGAGGACCGCGGTGGGTAAACCGGCAACGCCGGTGGCGCCGGCGCCGAAACCGGCGGCTCCGGGATGGATCAGCACGATCAGGCCGTCCAGCCCGGCCAGCGGGTTGGGATCGGGGAACTTGGCGAGCAGCGCGTCCACGGCGGCCTTGGCCTGTGCCGCCCGGCTGGTGTCGGCGCCCAGCGTCACGTCCACCCACGGAAACATCGGCGAGTCGATGAAATCCAGATGTCCACGGGTGGTGTTGATCCAGTACTTCAGGACCGCGTGCTCACCGGTCATGAGCATGGCGATGCATGCGGCATCGGGGATGACCGGGACGGCGGAGTTGTGCCGAGCCCGGATGATGCCGAGGCGCACGTTCTTGGTCATGGCTGATCCTCGATCCTCACTCGGTGGTCGTGCACGAGGGAAGCTCTGATCATCGTCGTCGGGCAGCGAGGCAGCGCGAGTACTCGACTACTCGAATCGTGCCGGCAGTCGGTCGGACTCCGTCGGCGGTGGAGGCCCGTATCCGACGCTTACCTTGTGCCTCGGATACGGGCTCGGGGCTCAGAGGGCGTAAGGGTTGAAGGCGCAGACCAGGTTCGGGTGGCCGGACGGGTCGAGGGCGCGCAGCGCGATGGAGACCGCGCGCTGGGAGTACATCATCGACAGGTGGTCGGAGAGGTCTATGCCGCAGCCGTCCTGGAGCGTCACGTTGTTCACGGTCGCGCCGGGGCCCGCGGTCAGGAAGGTGGCGGCGTACGGGGTGGAGATCTCGTCGTGGTTGGTGGCGACGCTGGTGTAGTGGACGCCCGCGACGGTGTCGCCGGAGGCGTTGAGGGTCGCGTAGAACGTGGATCCGGCGACCTGTTCGATCAGGCCCTCACCGACCAGGAGCCGGCTGAATCCCAGTGCGTTGAAACCCATGTCGGTGAGACGCCGGCCCAGGGTGGCGATGCCGTCGAGGCTGGTGCCGTGGTGCGTCGCGCCGAAGGTGATGAGCTGGTCGACCTTGCTCGCACCGCCGCCGAACTTCAGATACTGGTCGGCGACCGGGCCGCCCTGCGAGTGGCCGATGATGTCGACCTTGTGCGCGCCGGTCGACGCGAGCACCTTGTCGACGAAGGTCGCGACCTGCTTCGCCGAATCCTCCATGGGGGCAATGCCGTTGACGCCCGGCACCAGCGCGCTCAGGCCGCCCTGCTGGAGCAGGCCCTCCTGGCCGCGCAGGTGCCGGGCTTCGCTGCCCGAACCTGGATGCCGAAGGTATTGCGATGACCGTGGATGTTCGCCCTGGTTGCAGCTGGATTCGCGGTTCCTACAATCGCACCGGACGAACGGTGTGAAAAGCGCCAACAGCGCTCGGGTTCAGACCGGCGCCGTCAGAGAACCGTTTCGCCGTCGGACTCGGAGGCCTCGGTCCGGCGGCGCAGGACGTGGGGGATGCGGGCCGCGGGCGGGATGACGATGCCGGCGTCGGCGAGACGGGCGGCCGCCTGCTCCGGATCGGCGGGCTTGCCGACGGTGGGGCCGTGGCCGATCGGGACCACCGAGTGGACGATGGTGTCGGGGTAGATGTGCACGTAGTTGAAGGCCTGCGCGCCGTCGCGGCCGCGCTGGCCGCCCTCGGCGGCCGCCATGTCCTGGCTGTAGCAGGTGGCCGACGCCACCGAGACGGGGATGCTCGCGAAGGTGGCGTGGCTCGAAAGGTGCAGGTGGCCGGCCAGAATGGCGCGCACGTCGGTGCCGTCGAGGACGTCGGCGAGGCGGCGCTGGTCGCGTAGCTCCACCAGGACGGCCAGGTCCTGGACGCAGGGGATCGGCGGGTGGTGCATGGCGAGGATGGTGCCGAAGGGGGCGGGTTCGGCGAGAACGTCTCGCAACCAGGTCAATTGGGCGTCGCTGATCTCACCCCAGTGGTGGCCCGGGACCGTGGTGTCGAGGGCGATGATGCGCAGGCCGTCGAACATGTGGACGACGTCGAACGGTGCGGCGGACGGGGTTTCGTCGAGCAGGTGCTCGCGCAGGGTGCCGCGCTCGTCGTGATTGCCCGCGACCCACACGACAGGCGCGCCGATGCGCTCGGCCCAGGGCTCGACCAGGTCCCGCAGCTTGCGGTAGGCGCCGGGCTCGCCCTGGTCGGTGAGGTCGCCGGTGAAGACGATGGCGGTCGGTGCGATGCCGCTGGCCTCGGCCTGGCCGAGCAGGGTGGACAGCCGCGCTTCGGCGTCGACCGCACCGTAGAGCTCGGTGTCGGCGGCGATCAGATGGGTGTCACTGAAGTGGAACAGGACATGATCGGCCCTGGCGTGTTCGGCGACTCGCGAGATGTGCACGGACATCCTCCCCGGCATTGGTGGTTTGCGCCCCTGACCGAATTCGTCGCCAGAATAGCGAAAGCCGTTTCTTTCAGGTTGCCCGTGCCCAGTGACGACATGCTTGCGGGAAGGTGAGATTTGGATGTCGGGCTAATGCCGGAGGCTACCGGCCAGCACTCGTGGATGTTCCTGCTCACGTGCATGCAGCAAGGTGAAGTAGCGCCGCAGCATCAAGGCAGCGGTGGTGGCCAGCCCGGCCGTGAGCCCCCACCACACACCCGCCGCCTCCAGCCCGGCCGGGAAGGCAAGTAGCAGCGCAGTGGGCAATCCCACACCCCAGTACCCCACCAGCGAGAGCCGGAACCCGGCCTTGGTGTCCTTGAGCCCGCGCAGCAATCCCACCCCGATGTTCTGGGCGGCGTCGAAGAACTGCAGCACGATCGCGATCAGCAGCAGGGTGTGCGCCAACCGCACGGTGGCGGAATCACTGTCGGCCAAGAACGGTCTCAACACCCAGTCCGGCGCGAGCACGTACGCCGGCCCGGTGAGCGCCGCGACCAGTCCCGCGTACCGCAGCGCCAGCCACGCCACCGAGCGCGCGTGCGCGTACTCGTCGCGCGCCACCGCCCGGCTCACCAGGATCGACGCCCCGTGCGAGAGTCCGATCGCCACCTGGAACACGATGTACACGATCTGGTAGACGACATTGTGCGCCGCCAGCGCCGCCGCCCCGAGACTCCCCATCACCAGCGCCAGCACCGAGAACATGCCCGCCTCGGACCCGTAGGTGAGCGCGATCGGCGTCCCCAGCCGCAGTTCCTCCCGCACCGTCGCCGAATGCACCGGCCACATCCGAACCGGCAGCGTCGCACGCAGTTTCGGATCCCGCCGCACCATCGCCCAGAACACCCCGAAGGTGATGAGGAAGACCAGCGAGGTCGCCACGCCGACCCCGGTCAACCCGAGCGCGGGCAGCCCGGCCCACCCGTGCATGAACGCCAGCGCCAGCACCAGATTCAGCGCCACCGACCCGAGCGTCACCAGCAGCAGCGCCTGCGGCCGCTGCATCCCGACCGTGTACTGCCGCAACACCTGGAACCACAGGCACGGCACCAGTCCCGGCGCGAGCGCCACCATCATCGGCCGGGCCTGTGCCAGCACGTCGGCGTCCTGCCCCAGCCATCGCAACACCCACCCCAGCCCGATCAGCAGTGCGCCGCCGAGCAATCCGGCCACGGTGGCGATCAGGAAACTCGACCGCACCACCTCCCGGACCAGGGCCTCGGCCCGCCGCCCCTGCTTCTCGGCGCGACTCACCACGGTGGCCACCTGATTCCCGGTCCCGGTGATCAGCCCGACGCACATGGTCCGAATCTGGTTGAACAGCACCAGCGCCAGCCCGCCCGCGGCCACCTCGCGCACTCCGAGCGTTCCCATCAGCGCGATATTGGTGGTGGACACCGCGACTTGGGCGAGCTGGGTCAAGGCGATGGGGGTGGCCAGCGAAGCCAGTTGCCGCCCATCGGATTGCCGGTGTCGTCGATCGGAATATCCGAGCGCCCCGGTCATTTCGTGGCAGCCCCGTCCGTGGGTACGGGCGCAGTCGCGGTGGTGGGAACTGCCGTCGAACCGGCGGCCGGCGCGGGACCGGTGGCGGACCCGGATTCCGAATCGGCGGTGGGTGCGGTGTCCGGCATCAGGATGGTGTGGGTGCCCGGCGGTTCGGGCGCGGTGCCACGGAGTTTCGCGAGCAGTTGCGCGACCAGGGCGGCCTGATCCTCGAGCCGCTGCCGGTACTTGTCGAGGGCCAGGCAGATCAGTCCGGAGTCGCCGGTGGCGAGCAGCTCGCCGATCTCGTGCGCGGGCATGTCGGCCAGTTCGAGCTGGTGGATCAGGGTGGCCTCGGGCACCTTCTGGTCGGCGTAGTCGCGCAGCGGACGTCCGGTGAGGCCGTGTTCGACGGCGTAGTCGTCGGGCAACGCGTAGTGCAGGTGCCGCAGCGCCGCGCGCTCGCGCGGGTCGGGGCGGGCCGCGGGCCGATGGGTGTCGAGCCGGGCGGTGACCGCGGCCTCACGTTCGGTGTCGAGCAGGTCGCGGTCGGCCATCCACTCGTCGTCGAACACCGTGTCCAGATACTTCTCGCCGTCGTCGTTGATGATCACGACAACGGTGGAGTGGCAGGGGAATTCGTCGATCCGGGTGAGCGCCGCGTACACCGAGCTGCCCGAGGACCCGCCGATCAGCAGCCCCAGGTGGGACGCCAGCGCGCGGGTGGTGGCGAAGGCGTTCACGTCGGACACCTTCACGCGGTCCCGCTCGTCGATCAGGTGCAGGTCCTGGTCCACGTGCACCCCGGGTTCGGCGCCGATCGGCGTCCCCGTGCCGGACTGCCAGTAGTCGTGCCCAGGCCCGCCGAAGGCGATGGACCCTTCCGGCTCGACGCCGATCAGCCGCGGATCGCAGCCCTTCTCCCGCAGTCCCCGCGCCGTCCCGAACAGGGATCCGCCGGTCCCGACCGCCGCCACCAGCACGTCGACGTGCCCGAGGTCGGCCACCAATTCCCCGGCGAGCGCGACATATCCGACGCCATTGGCCGGATTGGCGTGCTGCGCCGGGAAGTACGCACCGGTCTGTTCGGCCAGCTCCGCCGCCCGCTCCTCCCGCGCGGAGGTGGACAGTCCGTCGTCACCGTCGTCGGAGACGAATTCGAGCGTCGCGCCCATGGCCCGCATGGCGTTCAGCTTGGCCTTGCACGCGTGATTGTCGACCACCGCGGTGAAGCGATATCCACGTTCGCGCGAGACCACCGCCAGACCCAAACCCGTATTGCCGGAGGTCGATTCGATGATGTGCCCGCCCGGCCCCAAACGCCCGCGCCGCTCCGCGTCCAGCACCATGGCCCGGGCCATCCGGATCTTGGCGGTCCCGGTCGGGTTCATGGTCTCGAGCTTCAGGAACAGCCGTGTCCCGGTAGCCGGGCTGACGGCCAGCTCGAACAGCGGGGTCCGGCCGATCAGCTCGGACACTCGCCTGGCGATAACCGGCATCGAGTGTTTCTCCTCGGGAAGGTCGCTGGAGCGGGGCGCGGGGCGGTGACTGAAAACGGTTCAGAACGCGTCGAGAGCGGTATCGAGGCGCCAATTGAATTGTCGTCGATCCGGCGAGCTTCGCAAGACTACCTTCGGCGGAATGGGGAGCCCGTGAAATGAGGACTCGTTGCTGTCCATCTGATAACCGGCGGTATTCGGGTAAATAAGGAGATCATCGGTGGTGGCGGGCCGGGGGAGCGGGATCCGGCGCCAGCTCAGCATGTCATCTTCGAGGCAGGACGACCCGCCGACGCAGGTCGGGGTGAGATTTCCCGGGCGTTGCGGCCACAACACCGGGTCGGGCAGGTATTCACTGTTGAACCATTGTTCGGAAAGGCTGAGGCTGGTCCCGTTGGCGGTGAGAATGTCGTACGGGACGCCGTGCGCGTACCGCGTTTTCACGCCCTGGATCCCGAATACCGTGCTGCCCGCGCGGTCCAGCAGCGCCCGCCCGGGTTCGATCGCCAGCCGAATGCCGGTTTCGCGCAGCGTGTCCGCGAGGTCGTCGGATCCGAGGATGGCGGCGAGCATGGCGGGCCCGGGAACGGGGCAGTGATACGGGTAGTAGGAACCCGCGCCGGGGGCCCGGTCACCGTGGAACCAGCGCGGATTGACGCCCTTGCGGAAGGTCTCCCAGTCGTCCCCGCAGACATAGTCCACACCGAAGCCGCCGCCGATCGAGATGGTGCTGATGGGATGGTCGAGGACGCGGGCCTTGCGGCAGCGTTCGATCAGCGCGTGGGCGAGCGCCGCGCGCGGGGCCGCCTCGTAGCCGGAGAGGTGAAAACTGAAGCCGTGCAGGTGAACAATGTTCCGATCGATCTCGGTGAGGGCGAGATCCAGTTCCTGCTCGGTCAGCCCGAACCGGCTGGTGGAGCCCGGCGGCAGCACGCGCAGCAGGACCCGGCTCGGTTCCGGGAACTTGCTCAGCCGGGTGAGCTCGTCCAGATCGTCGACCGCGATCAGCGCCCGCGCCCGGGTCGCGAGTTCGAGCAGCCGATCCGACTTCGCCGGTCCGGTGACCATCAGGTCGGTCCCGGGGATACCGCCGCGGGTGGCGTCGTTCAGTTCGTCGACGCTGGCGACATCGACACCACATCCGGCCTCGGCGCAGGCGCGGACGACACAGTCGGCCTTGTTCGCCTTCTTCCCGTAGTAGACGGAGCCCTGCACCCCGGCCCGGGTGAATACCCGCTGGAATCCTCGAATGTTCTCCACGACCTGGTCGGGATACATGACGTGGAACGGTCCGTCGATCTGCCCGGCGATTTGCCGCAGCACCTCCGGGTGGTCGAGTAGCCCCTGTTCCCAGGCGTGTCGGTGCGCGGGCATCGGGCTGGCGGTAATGGTGGAGATACCGGGAGGGGCGACCACGGTCTCGGTGGAGGCGGACATTTTTCCTTTCGGGCGCGCGGGGCTGCCCCTCGGGCGCGGCGATAGCCAACATGCATGAGTATCGTTCGAAACGTTAGACCCGAGCGGTTATCGATTGGACCAATGTCGCGAATAACCGTTTCGGGTGAATTTCTGAGGCGAATCCAGCCGGTCAATTCCGGCGATCAGTCCCAGAGCGAAACCTCGGTGCCCCGTCCCTCGGCAATGGCGCGATTGGCCAGCGCGTGGGCGACGGCGATATCGGTGAGCACCAGCCCGCTGTTGTACACGAAGATTCGTTCGTCATCGGAGATCCGGCCGACGGCGCGATGTCCCAGGATCTGGGGTAGCTCGGCGTCGACCCGGCGTAGTCGGCCGTCCGGGCCCGCCATATCGGTTCCGGTGAGCGCCATCTGCTCGGCGCTGGTGGCGATCACGCGGTCGGCGTGCACCAGCGTGGAGGGGGCCAGGCCGTAGCCGACCAGCACCACGGTCGAGCCGGGCGCGAGATCCTCGGAGTCGATGGCGACCTGGGTGCCCGGACCCGCGGTGGCGAGGACGACGTCCGCCTCCCGCGCCGCCGCGTTGGGGTCGTCGACGGTCTCCAGTTCCGCGTGCGGATGGTGGTGCAGCAGTTGCTGATGCACGGCTTCCAGGCCTTCGGAGTGGGTGCCATAGAGCATGAGCCGGTTCAGTTGCGGGTTCGCCGCCAGCAGGTGGGGCAGCGCGTTGCGCCCCTGGGTGCCGGTGCCGATCAGCAGCGCGCTGCGCGCACCCGGCCGGACGCATTCGCGCACCAGCAGGGCCGAGACCGCGGGTGTGCGGAGCGCGCCGACGCGGGCGCAATCCATCAGCGCGATGGGCGTTCCCGTGGAGTCGTCGTAGAGCGAGATGGTGGTGAAATACCGCTTGTTGGAGCGGTCGTGGTGTGGGTCGAACTTGTAGCTGGTTTTCATCGCCACCACCCGGCGGCGGCCGTCGCGGCCCAGCATGGCGTACGCGACCGACCAGCCGTCCGGGTGCGCCACGCTCAGCTTCCGCGGGTTGTCCGAATCGCCGCCCGCCAGTGCGAGATACGCGTCCTCGACCGCGCGTACCACCTCGGCGGGGCTGATCGGGACGTCCGCGAGGTCGCTGCGGCTGAGCACCCGGAGCGGGGTGGGGCGGTAGTTCACGGGTGCTGTCCTCTGGTCGTGCTGAAGGGGGCGACCACGCGCTGACCGTAGCCGTTCTCCTCGGCTTCGGCGGCGGCGCGGCGGCGTTGGGGCAGACGGATATTCACCCGCTTGAGCCAGCGGTCGGTGCCGTCGTAACGCGGCGCGAAAGGCACCCTGCCGTGGACCACGGAATCATTGTCCACCAGCAATAGCTCGCCGGGAGCCAAAGCGACCGCGCGACTTACCCGGTGCAATTCGCTGGTCAAATGCTGGTAGGCGCAACGAAATTCGTCGTCGGCCCGGGCGAGCGGGGTGTACGCGGGGTCGAAACGCAGTGTCGGCCCGTCGGCGTCGGCCCCGACGGTGGGGATCGGCGGCGCGGTCTCATCGCCGAAGTCGTCGCCGTAGGAGACGTCGGGCAGGATCGGCAGCCGGGCGGCGCGCAGGATGTCCCATTGCGCCGCATCGAGTTCCACCTGCCGGATCGAGGACACGGTGGTGGCGACCCGGTCGGGGTTGCGCAGGCAGCTCAGCATCAGCAGGTTGGCGCGCTGCGGGTGGAAGGCGTCCTCGGTGTGCGGGCTGAGCAGCGCCGTGCTGCTGGCCCCGGACTGCTCGTGCTCGTGCCCGGGAGTGGGCAGGATGTTGTTGACCAGCCGCCCGGCCTGTTGCCCCTGCCAGCCGAACGGCTCACCGGCGCACCGGGCCAGCAGCAGCAGGGCGATGTCGAGTTCGAACGAGGTGGACCGCCGCGACCGGTCCCCGGCCCAGGCCGCGGCCTCCTCCCAATTGAACGGGGTCGGCCCGAGCGCGTCCTCGTCGATCGGTAGCCGGACGATGACCGCGACGCCCGCGGACGTGGCGGGCGGGCGCATGGCCTCGTGCACAACCTCGGGCAACCTGCCGTATTTGGCGTCGATGTGGCGCAACAGGACCGGATGCGAGAGGGTGGCCGCGATCGCGGGCGTGGCACTAACTGTGACGGCGATCTCAGCGGCGAGGTAGCGGATCGCGCGGGTCGCGGATTCCGGCAGGTCGCGCCGTTCGAGCGGTTCGAGCTTTTCGGGGTGGAGCGGTTGACGTTCGGAGAGAACGCTTTTCACCAACGGAAGGGCCTTCCTGGCGTGGGCGGGGGATGGTGATCTTGGCTCGACCGAAGACGGTATTGCCCCCGCAGAATTTTGGCAAGGCTTACCTAACGGCGTGTCGTAGAAATAGCGAATAGGTATAGGATGCCCGCGCGGAGGGTAATCGAATCGGCCTCGTTCGGGCGAACCGCGTTGACGTTTCTCGCCCGCACGCCGATCCATCTGGATGATGAACGGTGTGCGTATCCGTATGGCCGGCCTCCGAGCCCCGCTGACCCGCGCCGGCCTGGTGGGCGCGGCCGCCGCTCTCCTCGTGCTGACCGGTTGCGGGACAACCCATCTCACCCCGGTGCCCGACGACATGCCGCCGCGAGCGGGCGCGCCGGTGCCCGCGATCGATCTGGATGCGCCGGGCCGCACCGCGATTCAGCTCCGCGACTGGGCGAAGGAACAGCGCGAATCGACCGGCATCCCGGTGCTCGCGCTCGAGGCGTACGGGTACGCGGCCGCGGTGCTGGCCCGCTCCAAGCCCGAGTGCGGGATCGGCTGGACCACCCTGGCGGGCATCGCCAGCGTCGAGAGTCAGCACGGCACGCACGCCGGTTCCCGCATCGCCGACGACGGCACGGTGTCGCCCCCGATCCGCGGCCTGGCCCTGGACGGTTCGCCGGGTCGCGCCCGCATCCTCGATGTCGGCGCCACCGACGCGAACCCGGTCTACGCCCGCGCCATGGGCCCGTTCCAATTCATCCCCGAGACCTGGAAGCGCTGGGGCGTGGACGCCAACGGCGACGGCAAGATCGATCCCGACAACATCGACGACGCCGCGCTCACCGCCGCCCGCTATCTCTGCGCCATGGGCGGCGACCTGACCGCCGCTCCCGGCTGGCAGCAGGCCCTGCTCACCTACAACCAATCCACCAGCTACATGAATACCGTCCGCTATCGAGCCGCGGCTTACAGTGTGGGCCGTACCGTCTGACCAGCACCCGAAGTTCTGGACCAGGGGCCGCGAACCGGCCCCGGAGCGTAGCGGAGCGGCGAATTCAACACTGCTAGGCTTTTCCGCAGCACGGCGACAGCCGTGCGACCTGCCGAGTCAGCAGCCGAAGGAGTGTCGTTTCGTGGCCATCATCGAACAGGTCGGAGCTCGCGAGATCCTGGATTCTCGTGGCAACCCCACTGTCGAGGTCGAGATCGCTCTCGACGACGGCACCCTCACCCGCGCGGCCGTGCCCTCCGGCGCGTCCACCGGTGAGCACGAGGCTGTCGAGCTGCGTGACGGTGGCGACCGCTACCAGGGCAAGGGTGTGCAGAAGGCCGTCGAGGGCGTTCTCGACGAGATCGCCCCGGCCGTGATCGGTCTCGACGCCGTCGAGCAGCGCACCGTCGACCAGACCCTGCTGGATCTGGATGGCACCCCGGACAAGTCCCGCCTGGGTGCGAACGCCCTGCTGGGCGTGTCGCTGGCCGTGGCCCGCGCCGCCGCCGAGTCCTCGGGCCTGGAGCTGTTCCGCTACGTCGGCGGCCCGAACGCCCACGTGCTGCCCGTCCCGATGATGAACATCCTCAACGGTGGCGCGCACGCCGACTCCGGCGTCGACGTCCAGGAATTCATGATCGCCCCCATCGGCGCGGCCACCTTCAAGGAGTCGCTGCGCTGGGGCGCGGAGGTCTACCACACGCTGAAGTCGGTGCTGAAGGCTCAGGGTCTGTCCACCGGCCTGGGCGACGAGGGCGGTTTCGCGCCGTCGGTCGCCAACACCCGCGCCGCCCTGGACCTGATCGCCTCCGCGATCGAGAAGGCCGGTTTCAAGCTGGGCAGCGAGATCGCGCTGGCGCTCGACGTGGCCGCCACCGAGTTCTACACCACCGGTGAGGGTTACAAGTTCGAGGGCAAGCTGCACACCGCGGCCGAGATGTCGGACTTCTACGCAGGCCTGCTCGGCGCGTACCCGATCGTGTCGATCGAGGACCCGCTGTCCGAGGACGACTGGGACGGCTGGGTCGCGCTGACCGACCAGATCGGCGACAAGGTGCAGCTGGTCGGCGACGACCTGTTCGTCACCAACCCGGACCGCCTGGAAGAGGGCATCGCCAAGGGCGCCGCCAACGCGCTGCTGGTGAAGGTCAACCAGATCGGCACCCTGACCGAGACCCTGGACGCGGTCGAGCTGGCCCACCGCAACGGCTACAAGTCGATGATGAGCCACCGGTCCGGCGAGACCGAGGACACCACCATCGCCGACCTGGCCGTGGCCGTCGGTTCCGGCCAGATCAAGACCGGCGCCCCGGCTCGCTCCGAGCGGGTCGCCAAGTACAACCAGCTGCTGCGTATCGAGGACGCCCTGGGCGACTCGGCGCGCTACGCCGGTGACGCGGCCTTCCCGCGTTTCGCGTTCGAAGGCTGACATAGTCGAAGGCTGAGAAGGCAATCGATCAGCTGACTTTCGAGGTGTGAGATGACGGAGCGACGGGCGCGCGGTACCAGTCCTGCGGGACGAAGTGACCGGCGCCCGTCGCGCTCCACCCGGTCCAAGACCGCCTCGGGCGGGAAGCGGACCGAAACCGCCACCGCGGCGTCCAAGTCGGGCGCGGTCCCCAAGGCCGCGAGCAAGACCCGGGCGGCGGCGAAGGCCACGGCCAAGCGCCGCACCGCGCCCGCCGCGAGTTCCGAACGGCACGAACGCAAGATCCTTGGCCTGTCCACGGGTCGCGCGGTCCTGCTGGCCGCGGTGCTGGCGGGCCTGGCGCTCACCCTGGCGGTCCCGCTGCGCACCTATTTCACCCAGCGCACCGATGCCGCCGAACTGGCCACCCAGCACAATCAGCTGGAAGAGGAAGTCTCGGTGCTGCGCGATCGTCGTGCGCAGCAACAGGATCCGAACTACATCAAGGCCGAGGCCCGGGACCGCCTGCGCCTGGTGATGCCGGGGGACACCCCCTACATCGTGCAGATCCCCGAGATCGAGCAGCCGGCCATCCCGACCCAGCCCGCCAAACCGCGGGAGCCCGACCCCTGGTACACGCAGGTGTGGCGCAGCATCTCGTCGCCGCAACCGGTCGCCGCCCCCGCACCCACCACCACTCCGGCGCCGCCCCCGCCGCCCATACCCTCCGAGGAAGGACAACCCAGGTGACCGCAGCCGAGAACGAACCCAGCGAGCGCGATCTCGCGATCGTCGCCGAGCAACTGGGCCGGGCTCCGCGCGGCGTGCTCGCCATCGCGTACCACACCCCGGACGGTCTGCCCGCGGTCGTGAAGACCGCGCCCAAGCTGCCCGACGGCACGCCCTTCCCGACCCTCTACTACCTGACCGACCCGCGCCTGACCGCGGAAGCGAGCCGGCTCGAGACCACGGGCTTGATGCGCGACATGTCCGAACGTCTCACCCGCGATCCGGAACTGGCCGCCGCCTATCGCGCCGCGTACGACAGCTACCTGGCCGAACGCAATGCCATCGAGGACCTGGGCACCGACTTCGCCGGGGGCGGCATGCCCGACCGGGTGAAGTGCCTGCACGTCCTGATCGCGCACTCCTTGGCCAAGGGGCCGGGGCTCAATACGCTCGGTGACGAGGCCGTCGCCCTGGCGGCCGAACACGGCTTGCGCGGCACCGCCATCCCCGCCGACTGGCCGAAATACGACCAGTACCGCACCGATTCGGCCACCGGCGACGCCTGACCCGGCGCGTCCGCCGGAGTCGTTCGGCACCATTCGAATTCAGAGGTCACTGATGAGCAATGCGGAATTCGCCCAGAGCTCGGCGGCTGCCGGAGACACGGCGGCCGAAGGACACGAGCGGATCGCGGCGATCGACTGCGGCACCAATTCGATTCGTCTGCTGATCGCCGACGCCACCCGGGACGAGGCGGGCGCGCCGCACCTCACCGACGTGCACCGCGAGATGCGGATCGTGCGCTTGGGGCAGGGCGTCGACGCGACCGGCGCGCTGAATCCCGAAGCGATCGAACGGACCCGGGTCGCGCTGCGCGACTACGTGGACCTGATGCTGAAGCACGGGGTGACCCGGGTGCGGATGGTCGCCACCTCCGCCACCCGCGACGCCTCCAACCGCGAGGACTTCTTCGGCATGACCGGCGAGGAGCTGGGCCGGGTGGTGACCGGAGCGCAGGCCGAGGTCATCACCGGTGACGAGGAGGCGCGGCTGTCGTTCGCGGGCGCGGTCGGGGAACTGTCCAGCGCCGCCGGGCCTTTCGTGGTGGTCGACCTCGGCGGCGGGTCCACCGAGGTGGTGCTCGGCGACGCCGCCGGTGTGCGGTCGGCGTATTCGGCCGACATCGGTTGCGTGCGGATCACCGAGCGCTGCCTGCACGGCAATCCGCCCACCCGCGAGGAGGTCGCGTCCGCGCGGTTCTTCGCCTCCGAGCGGCTGGCGCAGGCCTTCGGCGTGGTGCCGGTGGAACGCGCGCGCACCTGGGTGGGCGTGGCCGGGACCATGACCACGATCGCGGCGGTCGCGCTCGATCTGCCCGAATACGATTCGGAGCGAGTGCATCTCACCCGGATGCCGCTGTCGGAGCTGCGCCAGGTGTGCGATCGGCTGATCGGCATGAACCACGACGAGCGGGCCGCGCTCGGGCCCATGCACCCGGGCCGGGTGGATGTGATCGGCGGTGGCGCGGTGGTTGCTGAGGTGCTGGCCGATGAGCTGGCACGGCGGGCCGGGATTTCCGAACTGATTGTCAGCGAACACGACATCCTGGACGGCATCGCGCTTTCGATTGCCTGATAAGGCCATTCTTCGAGCGCATTCGAGGGCATTTGCCCGATGCCGAGGTCGGGCCGACTTTCCCCTGGGAAAATGTGACGTAAGTGAACTCACGAGGTTGCTGTCAGATTGCCCCATATGGGAGGGTCTCGGTATGTCAGGAGTAGCACACGACGCGAAACCGGCCACTGAACGGACCCTGTTCGGCCATCCCATCGGTATCGCGAATTTGTTCGGCGTCGAGTTGTGGGAACGGTTCTCGTTCTACGGGATGCTGACCATTCTCGGCTACTACCTGTACTACTCGGCCACCGACGGCGGCCTGGGCATGGCCGAGTCGACCGGGCTCGGCATCGTCGGCGCGTACGGCGGTCTGGTCTACCTGTCGACGGTGCTCGGCGCATGGGTGGCCGACCGGCTGCTCGGTTCCGAGCGGACCGTCTTCTACGGCGGCGTCGTCGTCATGGCCGGTCACATCGCACTGGCGATCCTGCCCGGACTGGCCGGTGTCGGCGTCGGTCTGGTGCTGGTCGCGCTGGGTTCGGGTGGTCTGAAGGCGAATGCCTCCTCGCTGCTGGGCACCCTCTACGACAAGGACGACCCGCGCGCGGACGGCGGCTTCACCCTCTTCTATCTGGGCATCAACCTGGGCGCCTTCGCCGGCCCGCTGATCACCGGCCTGCTGCAGGACCACATCGGCTTCCACTACGGCTTCGGTGCGGCGGCGATCGGCATGGCGATCGGCCTCACCCAGTACGTCGTCTTCCGCAAGAACCTCGGCGAGCACGGCCGCGACGTCCCGAACCCGTTGCCGCGCACCGAGATTCCGAAGGTCGTCGCGGCTCTCGCGGCCTTCGCCGTGGTGGTCGCGATCGCCGCGGCGACCAAGCTGATCACGCTGTCGAACCTGCCCAATGTCACCACCGGCGTGATCACCGTGGCCTCGATCGTCTACTTCGCCATCATGCTGACCAGCGACAAGGTCGACGCGGTCGAACGCACCCGGGTGCGGGCGTACATGCCGCTGTTCGTCGCCAACGCGGTGTTCTGGTCGCTGTTCCAGCAGATCTTCACCGTGCTGTCGGCCTACTCCGACAAGCGCATGACCTGGTCCATCTTCGGCTGGACGGCGCCCTCGAACTGGATCGGCTCGATGGAGCCGGTGTGGATCATCGCCCTGTCCCCGCTGTTCGCGATCATGTGGACCCGCCTGGGCAACCGCGCCCCCAGCACCCCGCGCAAGTTCGCCCTCGGCGTCATCGGTATGGGCGCGGCCTTCCTGCTCTTCACCCTCTTCTCCGGCACCCACGGCAAGTCGGTGTCGTTCGTGATCGTCTTCTTCATCCTGGGCGCGTTCGCGATCTCGGAGCTCATGCTCTCCCCGATCGGCCTCTCGGTCACAACCAAGCTGGCCCCCAACGCTTTCCGCGCCCAGATGATGGCCCTCTACTTCTTCTCGGTCGGCATCGGAACCTCCATGTCCGGCGTCCTCGCCAAGTACTACGACCCCTCCCACGAACTCGCCTACTTCGGCATCACCGGCCTGATCGCCATCGCCGTCGGCATCGTCGTGTGGACCCTCTCCCCGTGGATCAGCCGTCACATGGAGGGCGTGCACTGACCGGTCACATGCCGGGCATCGCCAGGAATTCGTAAACCTCGATGGTGCCGCCGGATTCGGTGTGCGGGTGGTCCTTCAAGACCGCCTGGACGGCTTCGCCGGATTCCGCCTGGAGGATGGAGAAGCCGCCGATACCGCCGTCGGCGTTCACCGAACCCGGTCCCAGGGGGGAACCGAGGTCGACGAGTGCGTCCCCGGCGCGGGCGGCCCAGTCCATCCACGCCTGCATTCCGGCCGCCATGTCCTCGGGGGTGCCCTGTGCCATCTGCTCCCGGGCGGACTGGTCCGACTTGTAGAGCACGAGGAATTTGGTCATCGGTGGCTCCTGAGTGTCGCCCGGCCGACTCCGGTTGACCGGGTCAATTCCCGATTATTTGCTCATCGTATGCCGACCCTCCGATGGGTGGGCGGGAACGCGAAAGCGCCCGCGGCGGTCGGCCGCGGGCGCTTTCGGTTGCCGGGAGGGTCAGTCCTTGACCAGCTGCGGGGCGTCGTCGAGCTCGTCCAGGGTGTCCGGGATCTGCTCGCCGTGCGCCGGGGCGTCGGAGCGGTTGGGGAGCAGGACCGCCATGACGATCACGATCAGTGCCAGGCCCGCCGAGACCAGGAAGGCCAGGCGCATGCCGTCGAGGTGGGCGTTGAGCGGGTTCTCGCCGCCGTCGACCAGGTGGGTGGCGCGGGAGGTCATGACAGTGATGACCAGGGCGGTGCCGAAGGCGGCGGCCACCTGCTGGAGGGTGCCGAGCATCGAGCTGCCGTGGGAGTACAGGTGCATGGGAAGAGCGCCCAGGCCCAGGGTGAAAACCGGGGTGAAGGCGGCGGCCAGGGACACCATCAGCAGGATGTGCAGCGCGACCAGGGCGGCGTAGGGGGTGGTGAGCGAGATCTGGGTGAAGCCGACCAGGGCGGCGGTGATGCCGATCGAGCCGGGGATCACCAGGACCCGTCCGCCGAAGCGGTCGAAGATCTTGCCCACGGTGGGACCGAGCAGACCCATGGCCAGGCCGCCGGGCATGACCAGCAGACCGGTCTGCAGCGGGGTGAGCTCCCGCAGGGTCTGCAGGTACAGCGGCAGCAGGATCATCGAGCCCATCATGGCCAGGAAGGCCACGGCCATCAGGACCAGCGCCTTGGCGTAGGTGCCCGACAGCAGGACACGCAGGTCCAGCAGCGGGGTGCCGTTGCGCTGCAGCGAGATCTGACGGACCACGAAGATGGCGACCAGGGCCAGACCACCGGCCACGAACAGGGCGGGGGTGGCGATGCTGCCGGAACCGAACTTGCTCAGGCCGTACACCAGACCGCCGAAACCGAAGCCCGCGAACACCACACTGAACCAGTCGATCGAACCGGCCTGCGGCTCACCGACATTCTCCAGGTTGCGCAGACCGAACACGGTCACCGCACCGGCGATCGGCAGCACCAGCACGAACAGCCAGCGCCAGGAACCGTAGTTGAGCACCGCGCCGGAGATGACGGGTCCCATGGCGGGGGCCACCGAGATGGCGAGGGTGACATTGCCCATCACGCGGCCGCGATCCTGCTCGGGAACCACGGTCATCAGCGTGGTCATCAGCAGCGGCATCATGACGGCGGTGCCGCCGGCCTGGATGACGCGCGCGATCAGCAGCACGGCGAACGACGGCGCGACCGCGGCGAGCGCGGTGCCGACCAGGAAGACGCCCATGGCGATGGCGTACGCGCGGCGGGTGGAGACCCGCTGCAGGAACCAGCCGGTCACCGGAATGACGGCGGCCATGGTGAGCATGAAGACGGTGGACACCCACTGCGCGGACCGCTCGGTCACGTGGAGATCGTTCATGAGCCGCGGAATCGCGTTGATCATGATGGTCTCGTTGAGGATCACCGTGAAGGTCGCGAGCACCAGCAACCGGATGACCGTTGGTGTCCGCTGCTTGGTCGAGCTCGCGGATAGGTCGGCGGGCATCGGTAAACCTCCGGGGGTGTTCGGGTTCGAGGGGTGGGTGGTCCGCGGAATCGGTGATCGCCGTCCGGGTGCCACATCGATGCAGACGGGTACTGATCGCTCAACTCATCGGTCGGCGACAAGTATTCCGGCGGGGTCCGACAGAATTCATCCGGTTATTGGGTGTCTCGCCACTGAGCGGGATGCTGAATATGTGCTCTCACCAGCACTTATGACTGCTGAAAAGATCGAAAAGTGAGGCAGGTCACGATTTTCCGCATCCACCGGCCCGGCGGCGCGTGTTCTGTTACCCGCCATGATGGACGGTGTGAGAACGACCGTGGCCGAACAACTTCCGCCGCTGCGTGGACGCGAGCACGAGCAGCAGGCGCTCGGCGCGCTGATCGACGGCGCGCGCGAGGGCCGCAGCGCGGTCCTGGTGGTGCGCGGCGAGGCCGGGATCGGCAAGACCGCGCTGCTGGAGGATGCCGCCGCGCGTGCCCAGGGATTGCGGGTGCTGCGCGGCACCGGCCTGGAGGCGGAGGCGGAACTGCCGTTCGCCGGTCTGCAATTACTCCTCACCCCCGCCCTGGACCGGCTACCCGCTCTCCCCGAACCCCAGCGCGACGCACTGTCCGCCGCCCTCGGACTCGGTCCCGGCGGCCGTGAGCCCATGCTCACGGGCCTGGCCGTACTGTCCCTGCTCACCGAGTACGCGGACGGCTCCGCGGTGCTGGTCGTCGTCGACGACGCCCAATGGCTCGACCGCGCCTCGCGGGACGCGCTGTTGTTCGCGGCGCGGCGGCTCCGAGCCGAGGGCGTGGTCCTGCTGTTCGGCGTCCGTGACGGCGAGGGTTCCTTCGAGGCGGCCGGTCTGCCCGAGCTGCGACTGACCGGTCTGTCACCCGAGGCCGCGGCCACCCTCCTCGACGAGCGCGCGTTCCGCGCCGCCGAGAATTCCTCCGGTGCCGACGGGCGTTCGTCCGGCGTGGACGGGCGTTCCCTCGGCGCGGATGGGCTACGGCTCAGTCCGGCAGTGCGGTACCGGCTGCTCGCGGAAGCGCGCGGCAATCCGCTGGCCCTGCGCGAACTGCCGTTGGCCATGGCCGACGAAGCCGCCTCCGATCTCGCCGCGGGCGCACTGCCGCTGACCGATCGCCTGCGCGTGGCCTTCCACGGCCGGATCAGCTGGCTGCCGGAAGCCACCCGGACGCTGCTCACGGTGCTCGCCACCGACGAATCCGGGGAACCTGGGATCGTCCTGCGCGCGGCGGCGAGTCTGGGCGCGGGTGTCGACGATCTCGCGCCCGCCGAGGCCGCGGATCTGCTGCGGCGCCACACCGGTGTCTCGATCACGTTCCGTCATCCCTTGATTCGCGCGGCCGTCTACCAACGTGCGCCGCTGGGGCAGCGTTTGGCCGCGCACCGGGCTCTCGCCGATGCCCTGGACGCGACCGAGCAGTCGGATCGGCGCGCCTGGCATCTGGCGGCAGCCGCCCTCGGTCCCGACGCCGAGGTGGCGGATGCTCTGGAGCGCACCGCCATTCGAGCCCGTGAGCGCGGCGGTCATACGGCCGCGGCCGCCGCCTACGATCGGGCGGCCCGGCTCAGCGATCGGCCGGAGGATCGCACTCGCCGGCAGACGCTGGCCGCTCAGGCGGCGCTGGAATCCGGCGATCTGGTGCGGGCCGGAGACCTGGCCCGGCGCACGGCCCGCGAGGTGAGTTCGGAGTCGTTGCGCGCCAGCCTCTCCCAGGTGCAGGCGCTCGCCCAGTTCTGGCAGGGCGCGTTCCCCGACGCGCATCGCCTGTTGATCGACGCGGCCGCGAGCATCGCCGCCGCCGATCCGGAGCAGGCCGCGGGAATGCTGGTGCAGGCCATCCACACCGGCTGGTACCTGGGTGAACCGGAACTGGCGGAGGTGCTGAAGCGCCTGGGCGACCTACGCCTGGCGGACGAACCCGCCGTGACACCGGTCGTGCGATTCCTCGGCAGACTGTTCGATATCGGCCCTGGCAAGCCGTTGTCCCTTACCGACACGCTTGTCGAAATCCGTTCCCGTGGTGCCGTTTCCGACCAGGTTCTGCTGATTCTGTGTGGCGTGGCCCTGGCTCGTGGGCAGGACGGCCCCGCCTTCGACCTGGCCGTCTCGCTGGCCGTCCGGCATCGTGCCGCAGGTGCGGCGGGCCGCCTGCCGACCGTGCTGTTCTTCGCCGCCGAGGCTGATATCTTCACCGGACGACTGACCGACGCGCGCACCGCCACCGTCGAAGCCCGCGACCTCGCGCGCGATACCGGTCAGCAGCAGTGGGTGCGCCAACTCAGCAGTGTGCTGGCACATCTGGACGCGCTACGGGGCGATGAAGCCGAGTGCCGCGCGCATGCCGAACTGGGCCTGGAAGGGGACACCCCCGGGTCGATCGCCCCCGGCGCCCCGTGGGCGCACTGGTCGTTAGGCTTGCTCGACCTAGGTGCCGGCCGCGCGGAGTCCGCCCTTTCCCGTCTCGAGCGTTTGACGAAAGTCCCTTTCAGCCACCACATCTGCGCCACCCGTTCGATTCCCGACCTGGTCGAGGCCGCTGTCCGGCTCGGCGCCCCGGAGCGCGCCGCCGCGCCCTTCACGAAGCTGGCGGGCTGGGCGGAATCGGTGGGCCAACCCTGGGCCGAAGCCTTGGTACTGCGCTGCCGCGCCTTGCTCGACGACGACCACGCCGAGGACCTCTACACCCAGGCCCTGGCGATCCACGATCGCGAGGCCCGTCCCATCGAATTCGCCCGCACCGCACTGCTGTACGGCGAATGGCTGCGCCGAGCCCGCCGCAAGTCCGAGGCCCGCACCCCCCTGACCGAGGCCCTCGAGGTCTTCGACCGCCTGGACCTGCGCCCGTGGGCCGAGCGAGCCCGCCACGAGCTGTCGGCGGCGGGAGCTCCCGCCGCCGATGCGGCCGGGGCGGGGTCGACCGCCACCGGCCTGACCCCGCAGGAGTTGCAGATCGTCCGCCTGGCCGCCGAGGGCCTGTCCAATCGCGATATCGCCGCCCAGCTGTTCCTGAGCCACCGCACCGTCGGCTACCACCTGTACAAGGCGTACCCGAAGCTCGGGGTGACGTCGCGCGGCGAATTGAAAGGAATTGCCGCGCAGCTGTATTGATCGCGGTGGCGTCACGCCTTGACGAACTCGAGCAGGTCGGCGTTCACCTGGTCGGCATGGCTGCGGTACAGCCCGTGCCCGGCGGTCGGGTACTCCTTCAACACCGCCTCTGGGTAGAGCCGCACGGCCTGGTGGCTGCTGACCTCGATCGGAATGGACTGGTCGTGCAGGCCGTGCAGCAGCAGGGTGGGCACCGCCAGCGCGGCGACATCGGCGCGGTGGTCGGTGCGGGCCACCGCCTTCTGGACCTCGAGCGCCGCGATCGGGGAGCAGCTCATGCTGCGCTGCACCTCGGCCTCGATCGCCGCCGCGGACACCCGGGTGCCCAGGTGGGTGGCGAAGTAGCCCTGCGCCCGGTCGGCCAGCCATTGGGCGCGGTCGGCGCGCAGGTCAGCCGTGGAGGCGTCGATCATCGCGGCGGGGACGCCGACCGGGTTGTCCTCGGTCTGGAGCAGGTACGGAATCGCTGGTCCCAGCAACGCGATTCGCGCTACCCGGTCCGCGCCGTGGCGGGCGAGGTAGCGGACGGCTTCCGCGGCGCCGGTGGAGTGCGCGATCAGGATCGCGTCCCGCAGGTCCAGGTGCTCGAGCAGCGCGGCGAGATCGTCGGCGCGGGTGTCGGTGTCGTAGCCGGACGACGGGCGGTCGGAACGCCCGTGGCCGCGGCGGTCGAGCAGGACACAGCGGTAGCCCTGCTCGAGGAAGAACGGCACCTGGCACTCCCACATGTCGGTGGGCAGGGCCCAGCCGGAGATGAAGACCAGCGGCGCGCCGGTGCCGTAGTCCTCGTAGGCGAGAGTGGTGCCGTCGGTGGGAGTGGTGAAGAACATGGGAATCCCCTTGTCGTACCGAAGTTTCGGTGGCGGGCCGGGCGGGGTCGCGCGCCGCCCGGCCGGTCGTGGGTCAGAGTCCGGCCGGGACCTGGTCGAGGAAGCCGTAGACGCGCTCGATGCGCCCGTCGGCGGCGAGGGCGGCCACGTCGAAGCCGATCACCAGCGGTTCCGCGCCGGGAGCGCCCAGGTGCCAGGTGAATCGGGCGATGTGGTGGTTGGCGTCGACGGCCCCGCCGAGGGTGAACTCGAGCCCGGCGAACTGCGCCTGCACGGCGGCGATGGTGGCGTCGAGTCCGGCGTGCCCGCGCACCGACACCAGCGGGTCGGTGTATTCGGCGTCCTCGGTGAACAGTTCGGCGACCGACGCCGCCCGCCGGCCGGCGTCGGTGGTGTTCCAGGTGGCCAGGTAGCGCTGCACGAGTTCGGTGATGTCACTCATTGTCGTTCTCCTCGGTTCGTGTGAACTTGATGAGGACAACGTTATGAAGATCGCGGCGACCGGGAATCTGTCGTCATTAAGTACTGACGACCGGTCTCGCTCAGCCGAGGTGTTCGATCCGCTTCTTGGTGGTGTTGACCGGCGAATTCAGCGTCAGGTCCAGCACGGTGACCGTCACGTCGGTGAGTGCCCCGGACTGGAATTTGGCCGATTCCCCGAACAGCTGCACCGGATTGACCGTGACGGTGGCCTGCTGCGGCTGCCCGGCGCACACGACCGGTGCGAGCGTGCTGCCATTGACCCCAGACCCCAGATAGGGCGTCGCCCGCACGGTCACCGACAGCGCGGCGGCCGGTCCGGTGCACAAGTACGAAATCGTGATCACGGCATTGCCATTGGTCTCTCGCGCGCTGTCGACGGCCAGCGCGGGAATGGCCTGCGCGTTACCGGCGGCCAGGGTGACGGCGGCGGCGAAGGCGCCGAGGGCGGTGACGAGGCTGCGTGCGTGCACGGTTGTGTCCTTGCTGTTCCGGAACCGATTCACTGTTTCCTGCACCAGATTTCAGGAGGTCAGCGGCGCATCGCGGGTCAGGGTAGTGCATAACAAACCAACCATGCTGGACAATTGACAAGTTCGTGACCGTAAATCGTTCGCCCGCAGCCGGACACGAATCGGCCGCCCGCACTTCGGGTACGGGCGGCCGAATTCGGGCGAATCAGTAGGTGTAGAAACCGCGACCGGTCTTGCGGCCCAGGTAGCCCGCGTCGACCATGCGGCGCAGCAGCACCGGCGGCGCGTACTGCGGCTCACCGAACTCGGCGAACAGCGACTCGGCGACCGCGAGAGTGACGTCCAAGCCGACGGTGTCGCACAGGCGCAGCGGGCCCATCGGGTGGGCGCAGCCGCTGACCATGCCCTCGTCGATGTCCTCGGCGCTGGCGAAGCCGGTCTCGAACATGCGGATAGCGCTGCACAGGTACGGGATCAGCAGGGCGTTGACGATGAAGCCCGCCTGGTCCTTGGACTCGATGGTGCGCTTGCCCAGGACGTCGCGGGCGTAGCCGGTGACCTTGTCGACCACGGCGCGGTCGGTCTTGAGGGTGACCACGATCTCGACCAGCGGCAGCACCGGCACCGGGTTGAAG
This sequence comes from Nocardia sp. NPDC004151, assembly GCF_042874235.1. Lineage (NCBI taxonomy): Bacteria > Bacillati > Actinomycetota > Actinomycetes > Mycobacteriales > Nocardiaceae > Nocardia > Nocardia sp. NPDC004151. The sequence goes on from NZ_JBIAMR010000003.1 coordinate 584,012, forward strand.
AAGTGGACGCCGACCACGCGCTCCGGGTGGGCGGTGGCGTTGGCCAGCCGGATCACCGGGATGGAGGAGGTGTTGGTGGCCAGGATGGTCTCGGGGGAGACGATGCCGTCGAGCTTGGTGAAGAAGTCGGCCTTGAGCGACTCGATCTCCGGCGCGGCCTCGATCACCAGCTCCCGATCGGCGAAATCGTCGATCGAGGTGGTCAGGGCGATGCGGGCGCGGGCCTCGTCGGCCGCGGCCTGCTCGAGCCGCCCGGACTTCACCGCGCGCGCCAGCGACTTCTCGATCCGCTCCACCGCGGCGTCCGCCGCCTGGGTGTCGCGCTCCAGGATCAGGACCGACCCGCCCGCGCGGGCCGCCACCTCGGCGATACCGGCACCCATGGTGCCGCCACCGATCACGCCAATGCGTTCCACGAAATCTCCTTGTACTCGAGTTACTCGGGCACCATCTTCCTGGACCGCCCGCACCCACTCTCAGCTGGGCGGACATTGTGAGGTACACCGCACACCCCGCCCGTCGTCAGAGCGGAGCGGTGATGGTGGTGAAGTACTGGACCGCCGCCAGGACCGCCACGGGCGCGGTCACCAGCAATTGGCCGGCGATGGTGCCCAGCGTCCCGATCGCGACCACACCGCCCAAACACCCGACCACCGCGCCGGGCAGGAACGGGCCGAAGAGTCCGACGATGGTGGCCGCGGCGACCGTGGCCCCGACCGCCGCGCCCAGCACGCAACCGACCGCCGCCCCGCCCACACCGCCGACCAGGGTGCCCAGGACCGCGCCCATGCCGATGGTGCTGTTCATGCGATTCCAGGCGGCCTGCTCGCGTTGATAGGGCGTCTGGAATCCGGCGGAGTCCTCGAACGGCAGCGCGACCGGAGCGTAGACGGCGTGGGCGGGATCGAGGTCGGGGACCAGCGTCGCGGTCCGGTCGGTGACGGAGGCCGCGATCGGAAAGACGAAATCGTCCACCCGGAAGGACATTTCGGCTCCGGCGAGCACGGTGCCGCCGGGCGCCGCGATGGTGAGCACCCCGTCCCGCAGGGCGAGGACGCCGTCGGCCACAGTGATGACCGCGGCATCGCCGACCTGGGCGGCGGTGACCGCCACGGCGTCATCGGATGCGGCGGAAGCGGTCGGCTGGGTTGCGCACACGCCCGCGGCCAGCAGGGGAGCGAGGGCGATCATGGTCATTCGCATGGGATGCCCTCACGCCATCGCCGCGAGCGCCGACACCACGGCCCGGGCGACGGCGACCTGACCCCCGGGGGTGAGATGCACGCCGTCCGGCTCGTAGAGCCGATGACCCGAGTCGGGGCGGGTGACGGTGAGCGTGTCGATCACCGGTTCCGGCCGCTCGCGCAGCGAACGCGCGGTGTCCTCGTGATCGGCCGCGCGCCAGCTGATTCCGGCCTGCTGGAACGGCGGGAAGGTCGCGATCAGCGACTCGTCGGCGTCGGTCGGGGTGAGCCAGACCCAGCGTGCGCCGCTGAGCCGTACCCCTTCGTCGTGCAGGACGCCCAGATTGCGCGCGGTCTCCTCGGCGCTGACCACGCGTGGCCCGTCGGCGCCGAGGCGCTGTGCGTCGTTCGCGCCGAGCTGGCACAGGACCCAGTCGGGGCGTTGGAACCCGAGCGCCGCAATGCTTTTCAGGGTGTTCGTGGTGGTGGCCCCGGTGACCGCCAGATTGAGCAGGGTGATCGCGTCTCCCGGCCGTCGTAGTTCGAGCAGGTGGCGCAGGATCTCGAACCAGGACAGTCGATCGGCGGTGCTGCTCTCACCGAGCGCGACCACACGCGCGCCCGGTGCGAACGGGAGCCGGTCGACCTGGTCGGCGACCGCGTCCTCGGTCAGCAGATCCGCCGCCGCGGCTCGCGCTTGCGTCGTGAATTCCTCGCGCAGCGACCGATATTCGTCGGAATCGAGGCCGAACAGCGCGGCGACGTGGGTGTCGTCGATGCCGTTCAGATAGGGGAGCGACAGTTCGGGCCGCTGGAACCGCACCAGTTTGGTGATCATCGGGGTGGTCATTCGGGTTTCTCCTGAAGGTGTGAATTACGAACGGGGAAGCAGGAATCCGGCGGCGATCAACCAGGCCATGCCGGTGAAGCGCGCGATCGGCAGCAGGAAGGCCGCCGCGGTGACGGCGAGCGCGGCGGTGGTGCACAGGGCGATCACCGCGATCACCAGGCCCGCGCTGATCAGCCAGGGGGTGAGCAGCTGTCGCGGCAGGGCGCTCAGCGCGATTCCCGCGATGAGCAGGCCGGTGGCCATCACATTGGCCGGGCCGCCGCACAGGAACGCGAGCGTGTGCAACCCCCGGACCAGGGCCGGATCGCTCACCACCTCGGGCACGGTGAGCGCCCAGCTGACGAGTCCGGAGCAGATCAGGAAGACGACCGCGAGGGCGCCGCCGATCGCGGCGAGCGCGGGCCCGAAACCGTTGGCGACCCGCCGCAGCCGAGCCGCGGCCGCCGCCGTGTAGAGGGTCAGCGGGATGGCGCTCGCGTACTGCAGTACCGCGCCGGTGCGTACGGCAGAGGGGCGGTCGCGAAAGTAGGCGAGCGCGTCCCCGGCATCCCCGAAGGGTGATGGGAATGGGCTTCCACCTGCGCGGATGGTGCTGATGGCGAGTCCGGCGACGAACAGTCCGGCGACGGCGACGCCGAGGCCGCCCAGAGGCGGTTCGAGTGCCGCGGGCTTGTGGAGTGCGTGGGATTCGGCAGACATGACGGAGATTCCGTTCTCTTGCATGAATCATTCTCTGCTGTGAACGATTGCCTGCCGTGTACGATAACGCCATGGCCGAAGCGAAGCAAGAGGAAACCGGGCGAGCGCAGCCGACCCGCCCCATGCGCGCGGTCGCCTTCCAGCTCGCTCAACTGGGCGCCCAGGCCACGCAACGGTTCTCGGAGCGCATCGCCGAAATCGGGCTCACCCCACCGGAAGTCGGCATCCTGCGCATGATCGCCGCGGAGCCGGGCCGCAGTCAGCGTTCACTCGCCGCCGAACTCGGCGTGGTCCCCAGCCGGGTGGTCGCCCTCATCGACCCCCTCGACACCAAGGGCCTGATCGAACGCCGCCGCAGCCCCGCCGACCGCCGCAACCACGAACTGCACCTCACGCCGGCGGCGGGAGAACTCCTCGCCCAGCTCGGCGCGATCGCCTTCGCGCACGAACGCGAACAGACCGCAGCACTGTCGGACGACGAATACCGGCAGCTCGCCGATCTGCTGAATCGTCTGGTCGCCGCCCGCGGCCTGACGCCGGGCGTGCACCCCGGCTACGCGTCCCCGGAATCGGCGCCCGGGAACTGATCCGGCGCCGAACCGGACAACCTATCCCACCCGCGGTGCACGGGGACACCGGCAAGTTTCTGCCAGGTCCGTGCCGGTGAAATCAGGGGCACTGTCGAGGCGCGGGCCTCGGGAACCGGTCCTAGACTGCGGCTTCGGGGGACGACTGCCGGATTTCGATCGGATGGGATGCCTTCGCGATGCCTGACAGCTACAGAATCCCCGCGCTACTCGAGCGGAAAGGCCAGGTCGACGAGGTTCGGCGGCTCATCGCGGACCCTCGGGTCCGGGTACTGACGGTGACCGGGATCGCGGGGGTGGGTAAGAGCCGACTGGCCGCCGAAGCCGTGCAGGATGGAACATCGCGGATGGTCGCGGTGGATCTGGGCGAGTCGGCGGATACGCGCGGGGTGTGGTCCGCGATCGAGGCCGAATCCGAAGCCGTGCCTTCGATTCTGTTCCTGGACAACTGTGATCGCCTCGTTCGCGCGCTCGCGGACGAGCTTCCGGCGCTGTTGCACCGCTGCCCCGGCCTGACCGTCGTCACCACCAGCCGCCGGGCCTTCGGGCTCTACCAGGAATGCCTGTTCCAGGTGCATCCGCTGCCCACGACGACCACCCCGGACATCGAGACGCCGAGCCCGGCAGCGCGGTTGCTGCTCGACAGCATCGAAACCCGTTTCCGGGGAGCCACATCCGCGGACCTCGCGATCGTGGAGGAGATCGCGGCGGCGCTCGGCGGCGTGCCGCTCGCCCTGGAACTGGCCGCGGCCGCCATCGCGCGGTTCGGGGCCGAGCGGACGCTGCGGCGCATCGAATCCGGCCAGCCGCTGCCGCCGTCGCCGTTCGTCGACACGCCTGCCCGGCATCGCACCATCCGCGATTGCCTGGAGTGGGGGACAAGCGATCTCGACCCGCTGTCCACCGACCTGCTGCTGCAGATCGCCACCTCCGACGTGCTCACCGATCTGGAGGAAGTGCTGTTGCTGCTGTGCGGTCAGCAGCGTGACGCCATCGTGGATCGGCTCGCGGACCTGGTCAACCGCAGCCTGCTCGACCACGCGGTCGCCGACAACGGGCACTACACCTACGCCATGTCCGGGTTCACGCGCACCTGTCTGCGGCAGTTGCTCTTCGCGGACCCCGAACGCGCACTGCGGATTCGAGCCATGCGCGCGGCGGGTATGAGTCAGCTCGCCGCCCGTATCGCGCGCATGCTCGACGACCCGGCCCGTCGCCCCGCCGCGGTCCAGCTCGCCGAACGCTGGCACGACGATCTGGTCGCGACCATCGACTACTTCACGATCCGGGGCGAGGCGGCCCGCGCGGTGCGCATGCTGCGCGAACTCGAGGACGTCTGGATCGAGCGGCGCGCGTTCACCTGGGCGGAGGCGACGCTCATCCGGCTGTCGAGGACCGCGGATCCGACCGCGGCCGCGCTGGGCCGGGAACTACTGGGCCACTGGGCTTTACGATCCGGCCGCTTCGCGGACGCCGTCGGTCTGCTGACCTCGGCCGTGGAGCCGACCGGTTCGGCAGTCTGGCGACTAGCCGTGGCCTGCTACGAAATGGGGGATACGCGGCGGGCCCGAACCTTGATCGACAGCGCCCCACCGGCCTCCGCCCGTACACCCCGCGAACGCGAGGTCGGCGCACTGGTCGAAGCGCTGGTCCATTTCGATCCTTCCCACGATGGCGAAGGCGACTGGCAGACCCTGCGCGACCGTATCGCCGCCCTGCCTCACCGCCGCGACCGCCTCGGCCTCCTCGCCATCCTCGGCCGCACCCTCCTGCGCGCCGGCGCCCCTCATCACGCCCACGAGGTCTTCCGCCTCGCCCTGCGCACCCCCGACCCGGCCCGCAACGCCGTCGAGATGGTCGTCGCCCTCGAGGGCTGTGCTCGCGCCTATCACGCAGCGGGCGAACACTATTCCGACCACGTACCCCGGCTGTCCGCCGCGGCCCGCTGGATCCGCGACGCCTACGCCCTACCGCAACTGACCGACCACGTGGACATCCCCGATTCCACCCTCGACAGCCATGACCCCGCGATCTCCACCGTCGGCTCCGTCCTCGACATCGACGAGGCCGTCGCCTACGCCCTCTCCACCCCGCCCCTCCCCGCCGAACTCCCCGATTCCCCCGTCTCCCGCCTGACGAAACGCCAACTGGAAATCGCCCGCCTGGTCACCGAGGGCATGACCAACCGCATGATCGCCAGCCGCCTCGGCATCGCCGAATGGACAGTGGTCAACCACCTCCGCCAGGTCATGACCAAACTCGACTGCCCGTCCCGCCTGCATGTCGCCCTCGTGATCAAACAACAGGCCCAGCAAACCGCCTGAGGCCGGGCTGTCGGATCAGCTGGGGTGTGGCGCACCACCGAAGTCGAACGCGATGAACAGCAGGGCCAGGGGAAGGGTGACGATCGCGAACGCCATGGTCGCGGGAACGGCGGCAGCCCGCGTGTGCCGATACCGTGACCCCATCACCCCGATCGCGATGATCGCGGCGAACGTCGCGATCCAACTGGCCCAATAGCCGACCGAACCCACCCCATACTCGACCGGCCCGTCCTGCGTGACGGTAGCGGGCCGGTGGGGGTCGGTGATCCCCACACTGCGCTGAAACACGATGATCGCGCACGGGTACAGGAAACCCATTACCGCCCCGACGATTCCACCCGCAACGCCCCCGGCCGCTTCCAGCGCGGCCCCACGCTTCCTATCCATGCGAGGAACTCTCGCCGCCCCGGCTTGCCGAATCCTTAACACCCACAAGGGTTCTACGGAGCGCCGTTATTCATCAGCGCGTGTTGCTCCAGAGCCTGACCGGCTGCACATCGTCCGGATCGGCCCACTCGGGTTGCGGCGGCGCGGCCGGAGCAGCGTTCTTCTTCTCGTTTCGAAGGAACTGTTCGTACACCTTGTGTGCCTGCGTTTCCGCATCGGCGCGCGCCGCCCGGTACTGCTCGATGATGGTCCGCTCGAGCTGCTGGGTCCCCTCGGCGGCGGCGTGCGGCGCCAGCCTGATCTGGGTGATCTGCCCGTAGGCATCCACCTCGATCGCCATGCTTCGGTCCGCGGCGCGAGCCTGGGCTCGGACCACCCCGATGGCCTCATCGATCTTCTCGGCCCGCGCGCGACGCTGGTCCACGTGCTCCGCACCCCTTCATCCGGATCGTCCATGCCGGGATGCCTCCCCCCGACTGGTCGACACTGTACCGACACCGCGCGCCCAATTGTTCGCAGTACATACCGACCGCTACTGTTAGCGATGCTATTGCCAGTGCTGGGGGATTCATGAAGCGAAAGCTGTTGGTGGGACGGTAGACATGGTTGCCTTCGATCCCGAAAAGTTGCGCGCGCTCGCCACCGATACCCGCACCCATGCCGGTGCGATCGGCAAGCTGAGCCCGATCGGCGAGCACAACCGTGACGCCGCTCCCGGCGCGATGCCGTTCTCCGCCTTCGCGAACAACGTCGGGTTGGTACTCGAGGCGATGGATCGAGTGGTGGCGCTCCATCAAGGCAGGCTTGACCAGTTCGCGAATCTGACCGATAACGCGGCCGGCACAGTCGATGGGATGGAAGAGGCGAATGTGGCCGGCTTCAAGGGGATCAAGTGAGCGGTGACAAGATCACCATCTCCACCGTGCTCGGGTGGAAGCTCGATTCGGCACGCTTCGCCGGCGCGGACGCGATGAACGCCGGTATCACCGTCGAGGCCGAATCCCTCAATGCCGACAAGGCGATTCAGGGTTCCGACTCCTACTTCGGCGAGGCCGCCGGTAGCGCCGCCCGCACCATGTCGACCAAGTTGAAGAACGAGGCGGTCACCACCGGTGACGTGCTCGATGCCATCCATAAGCAGATCGACACCACGACTGCCGCACTGCAATCGGATATCAAGAGTTTGCAGTCGGCTGTCGATGACGTCGAAGACTCGGAGTACAACCTCTTCTACGACGACGAGACCGGCGACGTGAAGTCATACGACTCGAACTGGGAGACCATCAAGAAGCACTGGGGCAACCCGGCTTCCGTCGCCTGGAAGACCGCCGAATGCCTCAGCTTGGGTGCGAGTCTCAAGCAGGCGTTCTGGGATGTGCAGGCAACCGACAAGATCGGCGCGCGCGACCTGGCCACGCAACTCGAGCACGTGTCCGATGATGTCAAGCTGGTGCTGGCCGGTATTCCGGGGGATGCCACGCTCAGCGATATTCTCCAGAAATACCAGGTGGACGCGACGAAGTCCGAGATCGTTGTGTGGCCCGACTCGACCCTGCTGAACCTGATCAGGATGTCCAAGCCCGACATGCAGCCGGTAGAGATGACGGTCGAGGAAAAAGCGGCGCTGGATGAGCTCTGCAACCCGCTCTACGGCGGCGATCCGCGGAAATACCTGAAGTTCAACGACATCAAGGACGAGGCGGAAGAGTTCGGGAAGAACAACAAGTACACCGCGGCATATGACGGCTCGAAGGACGACGGTCATGGGGACGCGGCCCGGCACGCCTACTGGAATGCACGGATGACACAGGAGTTCGGTTCTGACTGGGCGCAGAAGTACGCCAGCGCCCATGAAGGCGTCGGCGGAAACGGTCCACAACGAGAGGCGATGGACCTCAAGAACAATGAACTCGGCCGTCAGATCGGTCTCGCGAATATGGGCGCATCGAAGGACGATCTGAAAACAGCGGTCATCGCCGCGGTCGACCACGGCGACGCCATCGTCATCCACAGCCCCAACGGGGACAATGCTCCCGCCCAGATCGCCTGGAGTAATACGGTTCCCTGGAACGAGATATCAAGTCCTCCGGCCATCGATATCCCACTTCCCGGAAAGTGAGTGCGAGGTAATTGAGACCAGCCCTGATCGTTGCCGGACTGCTCGCGGTTCCACTGCTGGCCAGTTGTGCCGCCAAGCACCAGTCCTACGCGGAGAGGTGTCCATCCGAAATCCGCCTCAGCCAGGAGCCACAGCCGCTCGGCTCGAGCAAGGCACTGACAGAGGCGATCAGAACGGCCGGGGGCGGGCAGCAAGCCGTCAGCCTCGGTGAGGTCACGCGCTCGGCCGGCTGGTCCGATGACTGGGACGCGGTGATCGATGCTTCTGCGGCTCATGACGATGACCTGATGAACAAGTGGGCAGAGACCCCACCAGGTACTTGCTGGGCGGGTCTACCACCCAGGATCGGTGCTTCCGATCCGGTGCCTTCCGGGTACTACGTCTTCCTCAAAGACCGGCACGTGGTGCAGTCCGTGGTGTGGGATACCGGGCACAAACCCGTGGAATTCGGTTCCGTTCGGCGACTGACTCACGAATCCATGTTGAACCCCAAAGGCGGACAACTCAGAACGTACTGATCAGGTACGCAGCAGGGTGGCGAGGCGTCGGATCGCACCGTAGACACCGAGGCTGCCGAGTGCGAGCAGGTAGAAGAGGTTGATCGGCATGGTGGGCGCGAGGACGCCGGTGGCGAGGCCGCGCATGAGTGCGAGGCAAGTGAAACCAGCCACCGTAGTTGTCGGCATCCTGATGGTTCCGCTGCTGGCTGGATGTGCTGCCAAACCAACAAAGCCCGCTGCGAAAACCTGTCAATCCGAAATCCGCCTCGACCGGGAGCCGCAGCCGCTCGGCTCGAGCAAGGCGCTGACGGCGGAACTCGAAACCGCCGGGCGAGGGCATCAAGCCATCAGCCTCGGCGAGGTCACTCACGCGGCAGGTTGGTCCGATGACTGGGACACGATGATCGAGGCCGCCGAAGCCTACAACGATGACTGGATGAACAAGACCGCGCAAACCCCGGCGGGCACCTGCTGGAAGGGGCTACCGCCCCGTATCAATTCCGATAATCCGGCGCCTTCCGGGTATTACGTCTTCCTCAAAGACCGGCAGGTGGTGCAGTCCGTGGTGTGGCACACCGGCGACATGCCCCTGCTGCTCCGTCCCAGCGAGCGGCTGACTCACGAAACCATGCTGAACGCCAAGGGCGGAGGACTCGCAACCTACTGAGGCCCTCACCGACGCCACGCTTCATCGAAAACTGTTGCGCCCGAGAGGGCGTCGGCGGAAGCGGTCCGCAGCGAGAGGCAGTGGACCTCGGGGACAATGCTCCCGCCCAGATCACGAATCCATGCTGAACCCCAAAGGCGGACAACTCAGAACCTACTGAGCGGCCAGGAGGCTGATGCCATCCGCGCAGAATCTTCACATTCGGCGCAAAGCAACTCCACCCGCGATGCTTAGGGTCACTGGTTATGGAATCCAGTAAGCCTCGGCGCCGTCACCGGCTGCGTCGGCTGGGGAAAGTGCTCTTGGTCGTGTTGTTGGTGCTCGGGGTTGTGGTGGCTGCCGGGTGGGCGCTCACCCCGTCGGTTGCCGACGCCGATCAGCGGGTCCGGGATCTGGCAGCGGATCGGGATTCGGCGCTGCTGTCCGATTCGGTGCCGGCGCGGTTCACGACAGCGCTGCTGGCCACCGAGGACAGTCGTTTCCATCGGCATCACGGCATCGACATCCTCGGTATGGTGCGCGGCGGCCTCGGTCTACTCGGTTCCCGGGAAAGCGGCGGGTCGACGCTGGACAAGCAGCTGATCAAGATGCTGTATTTCCACGGTGACCATCCCCTGGTGGGCGCCCCCGAACAGCTGCTGCTCGGCGTCAAGCTCGACACCACCTACTCCAAGTCCCAGATCCTCCGGATGTATGCCGACGTCACCTATTTCGGCCACGGCTTCTACGGCCTGCAGGACGCTTCCTGCGGCTACTTCGGGGTGCCGCCGGACCGATTGAGCTGGTCCCAGGCAACACTGCTGGCCGGGCTGCCGCAGGCTCCCAGCAACTACGACCCGCTGACCCGCCCGGACTTGGCGGCGAGCCGCCAGCAACACGTCGTCGACCGCCTGGTCGCGACCGGCGCCCTGACTCACGAGCTCGCAGCCGAAATCTCCCCGGCCGCATGGCATCTCACGACCACGCCGGGTTGCCACGACTGACCACCGGGCCTTCCGGCCGGGCGGCTGACGAGCTCATCATTCCGACTGCTGGGTGAAGCGGGCTTCGAAGGTGAGCAGGTCCGGGGGACCCTGGACCGAGATACAACTGCGCCCCGGTGCCATCGATTCGGGTCGGTGACATCCGGGGCGCGGAAGGGGTGAATCAGCCGAGGTCCGGGTGGCCGACCCACTCGACGATCGTCCAGCCCTTCTGCGGGTTGCCCTTGAGGACGACGCGGCCGCCGTTGCGCATCGGATCGGTGCCGAGTTTGCTCTTGTCGGCGTTGCTCGCGTTCATCATGGCCCAGAACATGATGGTGCCGCCGTGCGAGAAGATCACCGGGTTGGCGCAGTTGCGGCGCTGCACCTCGACCAGTGCCTGATCGACGCGGCCGTCGAACTCGTTGCCGTCGATGGAGCCTGGAATCCGTGCGTTCAGGTCGCCGGAGAGCCACTTGATCGGAGCCTGCAGGTACCCGGACATCGCCTGGGCCTCCGGGGTGCCCTCGTAGTCGCCTGCCTCGATCTCCCGGAAGCCGGGCTGAATGTTGAGGTTCAGGTTGCGCTTGGCGACGGTCGGCGCCGCAGTCTGCTCGGTACGCACCATGTTGGACGCGAAGGCGCAGTCGTAATTCTTGTCGGCCAGCTGGGTGGCCAGATTGTCTGCCTGCGTCCGGCCGCGCGCGGTCAGGTCGGGTCCGGGCACCTTGGTGTCGATCAGGCCGGAGGTGTTACCGAGGGACTCGGCATGGCGCACCAGGGTGACGACCATGTCACCGGCGCTGCTGCCGGCGCTGCTGCCGGAGCTTCCGAGGTCGAGACCGGCGGACGCGACGCCGGTGGTAGCGGTTGTGGCCGCGACCGCGGTCGCCATCACCGCAATGGACCATCGAAGAGAACGGATTCGCATGGGTGGGAATGCCTTTCATCGTGGCGAACGCCACTTCAGGTATGCCGAAGAACCGGCATTTGGAGTGTCGCGTCTCACAGAAGCAGCTATCTGCCCGAATCAAATACGGGGTATCCCATTCATCGGGATCTTTCGTGCACCGGACCGCGGCAGGCGAAACCACCTTGCGAACGGCATGTCGACTCACGCGACCGGCCCACCCGGCCGTTCTCGATGCCGCCGATCCGTCAGGGACCTGGGAAGATCACTCCGTCCCGCTCAGGCGGATCATGGCTGAACCGGCTGCAGAATCCTGACCACCGCGAGCGCTGCCCCCGGGGTCTGCCGGTAGTGGAAGGCGTGTTCCTGCTCCGCCAGCTCGGGCTCATGATGGGTGCGGGCTGCGCGCTGCGGCGCGGGCGCGAGGAGCGGGTGGCGAAAAGGAGCGGGTTTCATCGTGGGCTGCGCCGAGGTGAAGTAGGCGAAGTGGTGTGTCCCGAGTCGGATAGAAGGGTTGATCACCTATGAGCAACTCGAATAGCAAGCAGCCGAGGGGGTAGATGCCGAAGGCCGCCGTAACTGCTTGTCCCAGAGACTGTTCCGGGGACATAGGGCGGAGTATCAACTGTCCGGTCGATTTGGGGTGAGCCGAGGTGCAGTGCGTGTCAGCGATCGCTGGTTATGCCCCAGCGCAAATTGTCGAACCGACACCATCCGGCCTCGGAGTTTGCCATCAGTCTCGACGGTGTTGACGCGGCAGAAGACTCGCGAACTTCGCAAACCTTGTTGTCGGTTTGTGCCCCCGGTCGGGTTCGAACCGACACTGTGCGGATTTTAAGTCCGCTGCCTCTGCCAATTGGGCTACGGGGGCGTCTGGGTCAGACTACCGAGCCGTACGTTCGTACGGGTAGCGCGGAGGGGGGTGATTCTCCCTGGGGCGCCCGGCACGAGGGCGTGCCGGGCGGGGGGGTCAACGGGTCGATCGGGGCGCTCCGATGCCGGGGTCGATCTTGGTGGGGCCGGAGGCGGTGGGGGTGATGGGGAAGTCGAAGATGGCGGTGGGGAGGTAGACGGTGGCACAGGAATTGGGGATGTCGACCACGCCCGAGAAACGGCCCTCGATGGGGGCGGCGCCCAGCAGGAGGTAGGCCTGTTCCCGGGAGTAGCCGAAGTTGGTGAGGTAGTCGATGGCGTGCAGGCAGGCTCGTTCGAACGCCAGCTGGGAATCCAGATAGCGCTGTTCGCCGTCGAGGGTGACCGAGGTGCCGGAGAAAGCCAGGTACTCGGAGTAGACGGGGCCTTCGTTGCCGGGGAGGAAGACGGCGTTCTCGGTGACGCCGTAGAGCTGCATACCGTTCTTGATGAGGTCCACGCGCAGGTCGATGAATCCGCCCATTTCGATTGCGCCGCAGAAGGTTATCTCGCCGTCACCCTGAGAGAAGTGCAGATCGCCCACGGAGAGGTTGGCGCCGGGCACGAAGACGGGATAGAAGACACGGCTGCCGCGGGTCAGGTTCTTGATGTCCTGGTTGCCGCCGTTCTCGCGGGGCGGGGCGGTGCGCGCGGCTTCGGCGGCGACCCGATCGAATTCGGTTCCGGCCAGCGCGCCGAGGATGGCGTCGCGGGGCTCGGGTGGCAGGGCGAGCGGGGGGACGCGCTCGGGATCGGTGGCGATCAGCGCGGCTTCGCGGGTGTTCCAGGCGCCCAGCAGGCCGGCTGAGGGCGCGGTGCCCATCAGGCCGGGATGCATGATGCCGGTGAACTTCACGCCGGGGATGTGGCGGGACGTGGTGGTGTGGCCGCTGAAATCCCAGATGGCCTTGTAGGCGTCGGGGAAATGCTCGGTGAGGAAGCCGCCGCCGTTGTCGGTGGGGAAGATGCCGGTGTAGCCCCAGCCTTGACCGGCCAGCGGGCCCGAATCCTCCTGCGGGATCGGGCCGATATCGAGAATGTCGACGATGAGCAGATCGCCGGGTTCCGCGCCGGTGACGGCGAACGGGCCGGACAGGCAGTGCACGGTGGTCAGCGGAGCGTCACGGACGTCGTCGGCGGAGTCGTCGTTGCGGATCGCGCCATCGAACCATTCCCGGACGTGCACACGGAATTCCGTGCCGGGTGTGACGGTGACGGCGGCCGGGATGTCGGGATGCCAGCGATTGTGGCCGACGAACTTCTGGTCGGTGAACTTCTTGCCGGAATCGAGCGGGAACAACAGTTCGGGCATGGATGGATTCCTCCTCGGGATTCAGGGACGGGGTAGCTTGCGGTGCAACGGGTTTCGGGTCACCCGGGGTCGGCTGCCGGCGGGCGGGGCGGTCACCACCGGCGGTTCGGCCGCGGTGCGGGCGGTAGCGTCGAGCAGCCGCATCGCGGGTGAGTCGCCGTGCAGCAGCGACCCGCCGCCGACCCGTCGCCGGGCCGGTTGCCCGCAGGTCGGGCACGCCGATTTCGCGGGCACTTCGGCCATGGGGTGGATGCGTTCGAAGCCGCCGCACTCGCGGCAGATGAACTCGTAAAAGGGCACGCGGCCGCTCCGTCCTCCCCGGCGCCGAGGCCGGGAATTATTTTCATTTGTATCTATTTCAGTTGAACACGATACGAAGCGGTGTGTGTCACTGCGGCGAAACCAGTGGGTTAACTGCCAGTTTCAGGATCCCTGCCCGGTATCCGGCTCGTTAATTTTCATATGGATTATATTCATCTGAAAATATCGCATCTATGGTCTGTTCTCGTTGCGGATCTGAGGCCCAACGGCCTCGACAATGAGGAGAACGACACCATGAGCACCACCCGGTGGCAGCGGTTCCAGGCGTGGGCCGCGCGCGACAATATCGAGGACTACTCGCTGCGCTACGCGCCCAAGTCTTTCCGCCGCTGGAGTCCGATGGCCTGTTCGGTCGCGGCCCTCGGCGGCATCGCCTACCTCGCGGACTACTCGATCGGGGCGTCCATCGCCGTCACGCACGGCGCGGCGAGCGCCGTCATCGCCATCCTGGTCGCGGCGGTGACCATCTTCCTGACCGGCATCCCGATCGCCTATTACGCCGCGAAGTACAACCTGGACATGGATCTGCTCACGCGCGGAGCGGGTTTCGGCTACTTCGGCTCCACGCTGACCAGCCTCATCTACGCGAGCTTCTGCTTCATCTTCTTCGCGCTGGAGGGTTCGATCATGGCGCAAGCCATGAAGCTGGCCTTTCACATCCCTTTGCCGCTCGGCTACGTGATCGGCTCACTGGTGATCATTCCCCTTGTGCTGTACGGCATGTCGGCGCTGGCGAAATTCCAGGTATGGACCCAGCCGCTGTGGCTGATCCTGTTCGCGGCGCCGCTGGTCACCATTGCCGTCGGCGATCCGTCCGGCTTCGACGGCTTCCTGTCCTGGGCCGGTGACGGCGGCACCGCACGGGTCACCGCCATCGGCGTGGGAGCCGGTGCGGGCGTAGCGCTTTCGTTGATCGCCCAGATCGGCGAACAGGTCGACTACCTGCGTTTCATGCCCGAGAAGTCGGAGACCCCCGCCTGGCGCTGGTGGTCGGCGGTACTGGCGGCGGGGCCCGGCTGGGTGGTGCTCGGCGCGGCCAAGCAGCTGTGCGGCGCGTTCCTGGCCTTCTACGTCGCCGGCCAGGTGGGCTTCGCCCGGGCCACCGAACCGATCGAGGAGTTCCTCGGTGGCTACGGCGCGCTCATTCACAACCACGCGGTCGCGCTGACCATAGCCACGATCATGGTGCTGCTGTCGCAGATCAAAATCAATGTCACCAACGCCTATTCGGGCTCGCTCTCGTGGTCGAACTTCTTCAGCCGAGTGCTGCACGTGCATCCGGGGCGGGTGGTGTGGCTGGCGCTGCACATCGCCATCGCACTGGCGCTCATGCTGGGCAATATGTTCACGGTCCTGAACACGATTCTGGGGTTCTACTCGAACGTGGCCATCGCCTGGATCGGGGCGATCGTCGCGGATCTGGTGATCAACAAGGGCATTCTGAAGATCAGCCCGCCCTTCATCGAGTTCAAGCGGGCCTACCTGTACCCGGTCAACCCGGTCGGATTCGTGTCCATGCTCGCCGGGTCGGGACTGTCGATCGTGGCCTACTTCGGTGTCTTCGGCTCGTTGCTGCAGGCCTGGTCGCCGTATCTCGCGCTCGCGGTGGCGGTGGTGCTGACGCCGCTCATCGCCCTGGCCACCGGTGGGAAATACTATCTGGCCCGGCCGAATCCGCTGCGGGAGGAGATCGAGAAGGAGCCGCTGTGGGCCGGTCAGACGCTACTGGACGTGGTGGACGGGAAGCGATACGAACTGCCGGATATGGTGCACGACTGCCCATTCCACGGCGGCCCGGTGTCTTCGCTGTCGTGCACCCTCACCAAGGGGTGTGCCGAGCAATGCCAGTCGCCGTCCTACGCGGACGCGGTGAAAACCACGGATCTCGACCTGACTCCGGCGCGGGTCTCGAGCTGACCGGCGCGGGAGTGGCGGGCGTATCGACGGTGCTTCGCCCGCCGCGCTTTCCGCGTATCGACCCGGCGCGAATCCGCGCTGCGGGCTCGTCGCGGCACGGGGAATCACCCCGTGGTACTTGCAGGTGAAAATAAATCGAATGGCGCTGTACAGTGCTGTGGTGGACGATAGCACCGCCCCGGCCGCCCTGGACGATCTCGCCCGGCTCGTGCGGCGGGCGTCACAGGAACTGGACCGGGCGATCGCGACCTGTCTGGGCGAATCGTCGGTCGGCCGTTGGCATGTGCTCGAGGCGGTGGCCGGCGGTACCGGACTGTCCATGTCACAGCTGGCCGACGCCACCCTGCTCAACGCCGCCACGCTGACCCGCCTGATCGACGCCATGATCGCCGACAACCTGGTGCTGCGGAAGGTGGACGACACCGATCGCCGCCGGGTGCTCGTCTTCCCGACCCGGCGCGGTCAACTGACCCGCAAGGTGATGGAACAGACCCTGGCCGCCAGCGGCCTCACCGAGATCGCCGCCACCGCCGCGTCCGCGACGAAAGCGCTGACGGCGCTGATCGATCGGGTCGCGGCGACCGAGCCGGCGCCGCTGTGACCTCCGTCCCGCGGGTGACCGATGCCCACGGCCGCGGGACGGTGCGGCTCACGGCGTGGGAGCGATCATGATCGGCGTTTGCACCGAGAGGAGCAGGGACTGGCTGGTGGAGCCGAAGACCTTGCTGGTGAAGCCACCTCGGCCGCGGGTGCCGACGACGAGGAGCTGGGTGCCCGAGGAGAGGGCCAGCAGGGAGCGCTCGGGGGTGTCGTGGGTGGTTTCGCGGTCGATGCGGACCGAGGGGTAGCGCTCCTGCCAACCGGCCAGGGATTCGGCGAGGACGTAGTCGTCGAGGGCGTCCATCTCGGGGTCGTCGGAGGCGCCTTCCGCGTGCAAGGCGATCACCGCGACACCGCGCGCGGCGGCCTCTTCCAGGGCGGCGTGGATGGCGGGCTCGCTGATCTTGGTGCCGTCCACGCCGACCAGAATCGGGCGGGTCGGCAGATCCACCGGTAGCGGGACGCCGTCGCGGACAACCACGAACGGGCAGTGGGCGCGGCGGGCCAGGACCGAGCTGACCGAGCCGAGCAAGGCGCGGCGCAGGGTGCCGCCGCCGCGGGCGCCGCCGACCAGCATGCGGGCCGTGTGCGTGCGCTCCAGCAGCGTCGGAACGACCGCGCCGGTGGTCAGTTCGGTGGTGACGGTGAGGCCGGGGGAGGCTTCGGAGGCCGCCTGGGCCGCGGTCTGCAGCAGCCAGGTGCCGTGCTCCTCCAGCTGGTCGTAGTCCTGGGTGGTGATCGTGGTGCCCAGGCCCAGACCCTGATCGGGGGTGATCTCCAGGACCCGCAGCAGGTGCAGCGGCGCGTGGTGCAGGGCGGCGGTGTGCGCGGCCCAGGCCACGGCGGAGCCGGCCGATTCGTCCACGGCGACGATCACGGTATCCCCGGTCGACATTGCTACGTCCTCTCCCACCGGCGAATCACACGGTGCGGCTACGGGATAGCTGAACGCTCGCTACCGACCCTACGCCGCGCCCGGACCGGAACCGGCCAGCGGCACCGCGGTCATTCCGGCGACGACGGGCCCGGCGTCGCCGACAGCCCGTTCAACACCAGGTCGACGATGCGCTCGGCGTAATCGTCGTCGAACGGTTCGCGCGTGAGCAGCTTGCGGAAATGCACTGGCGCGGTGAGGGTTTCGAGCACCAGCCAGGCGTCGGGGGCGGCCGCCAGCTCGCCGCGGTCGACGGCGCGGTCGAACATCACCCGGCCCGCCTCCAGCCGGGTGCGCCAGAACTCGGCCCGGGCCCGCGCGAACTCCGGATCGTCCTCCCCGCCGGCCATCACCCGTCCGAGCGCGGTGCCCAGCGGCGAATCCACGATCGCCATCAGCGACCGGTTGAACTCGATCAGATCCGCGCGCAGCGATCCGGTGTCGGGGACCGGCAGATTCTGCTCGCTGTGTTCGAGCAGCGCGTCGAAGACCAAGCGGTCGCGGGTCTTCCAGCGCCGATAGATCGAGGTCTCGTGCACGCCCGCGCGGGCCGCGACCGCACCGATGCTCAGTTGGTCGAAGCCGTCGGCGGCCAGCGTGTCCAGGGCGGCCGCCAGGACGGCCTCCCGCACGCGCGCGGAGCGGCCGCCGGTGCGGCGGCGAATCGGGTCGGTCACCGAATCAGATTAACGCAAGAGCTCTTGCGTTAGACCGAAGGTGGGTCTACCGTCTCAAACGCAAGTTGAATTGCGTTAACGGTAGGAGGATCGAATGGCGTTCCACTGGCAGGTCGACCCGCAGGACCTTTTCGTCGAGCGATACCCGCAGATGGTGGGCACCGGGCTGCCCGCCGCGGACGTCGACGCCACCCGCGCCGCCATCACCGCCATGTGGGCCGACGCACCCGGCGGCTGGGTCCGTGAATGGTCGGAGCTCGCTGAGCGATACGGGCGCGAGGGTGAGCACCGGCGCGCCGCGCTCGCCTACGGCTGGGCGAAATTCCCAACCCTTGCCGACCCGCTCAAGCGCACCGCGCTGACCCGGCAGGTTGATCAATACCTCCTCGCCGCAACGGATTTCGGTATCGACTTCGAGCGCATCACGATCGAGTCCCCGCATCGCGGCGACCGCGTCGAGGTCCCGGCGCACGTACTGACCCCGCCCGGCTGGTCGTCCACCGACCCGGTCCTGATCGCCTCCGGTGGCGTCGACTCCTGGAAAATGGACCTGCATGACCTGTTCGCCGACCTGGCGCTGCGCACCGGGCTGCGGGTGCTCGCCTTCGACATCCCGGGCACCGGCGAAACGACCGTGCCCCTCTCGCACGACGCCGGCTATGGCATCGTCCGCACGCTCGTCGACCGGGCGCGCGGTCTCGGCGGCGGCCGGGTCGCGCATCTGGGCATCTCCATGGGCGGCTACTACTCCGCCCGCGCCGGACTGGCCGCCGAGGTGGACGCCGCCATCGTGCTGGGCGGCCCGGTCGAGCGCTCCTTCGACGCGGACCGCACCTGGGCCTACGGTATGCGCGGAATCGTTGGCAATGCCATGGGTTTCGACGCCGAGCCCACCGATGCCGAGCTCGCGCAACGCATGTCGGCGTTCAGCCTCCGGAAGTGGATGGACCGGGACTGGAACGCGCCCATGCTGGTGCTGAACGGCGCGGACGACGTGCACATCCCGCAAGCGGACACGCTGGTCTTCGAGGGCCGGCGCGACACCGAGGTGCATCTGCTCCCCGACACCGGACATTGCGCGATCACCAAACTGCCTGAGGCGACCCGACTCATGGTCGACTGGCTGACGGGCACCGCGCACTGGTGACGGCCGCACCGCGCGGCCCTGGGTGTGGGGGCCGCCATCGCGGTGATCCGGTTCACATCGACACCTCTTGCAGATACCCCCTAGGGGTATTAACTTGATCTTCCGTAAGGCAGTGAAAGAAGTTGAGAGGACGAGGAAATGACCACCCAGGCCCACACCGGACACCACGACCACGCGGCCCACGCCGAGCACGCCGGACACACCGAGCACGCGGCTCACGCCGACCACAACGCGCATGCCGCGCATGCCGGGCACGAAGGTCACGCCGCCCATGCCGATCACGCGGCGCACACCGGGCACGCCGATCACAACGCCCACGCGGGGCACGGCGACCATGCCGCGCACGGCGGTCGCGACGCCGGAGTGCCGGGCGGCCTCCAGGTCACCCAGGACGGCTACACTCTCGATCTCGCCGAAAAGGTCTTCGTCGCAGGCGAAACCGAGTTCCGCTTCCGCATCCTCGGCCCGGACGGCGCACCCGTCACCGAGTTCGACGCCATCCACGACCAGGAACTGCACCTGATCGTCGTGCAGCGCGAGCTCACCGGCTTCTGGCACGTACACCCCGAACGGCAGGCCGACGGCACCTGGACGGTCCGCCTGAACCTTCCCGAGGCGGGCGCCTACCGCGCCTTCACCGATATCGCGCCGCGCGCCCTGGGCCGGACCATCACGCTCGGAGCGGATTTCGCCATCGCTGGCGACTACCGGCCGGGCACCGCGCCGCAGCCCGACCGCACCTTCGCCGTCGACGGCTACGAGGTCACCCTGGACGGCGATCTGGTCGCTGGGGAGGGCCGCCTGCTCACCCTCACCGTGCGCAAGGACGGCGAACCGGTCACCGACCTGCAGCCCTACCTGGCCGCCTACGGCCACCTGGTGATCCTGCGCGCCGGGGACCTGGCCTACGTCCACGTGCACCCGAACGGCGAGCCCGGCGACGGCGTCACCGCGCCCGGCCCGGACGTCACCTTCCACACCGCCGTCCCCGGCCGCGGCGCCTACCGCCTGTTCCTGGACTTCAAGCACGGCGACAAGGTCCGTACGGCCGCCTTCACCCTCCCGACGGTCTGATCCTCGAGTCCCCCAGCATGCTCGAGCCACTCCGTCACTGACAAGCACGACCGGATACCTGGAAAGGGCACCCGCCACAGCGGGTGCCCTTCCGGCTTTTCTGCCCTCCTGTCGCAGCTCAGGCCCTCACAGGGAACTCCCAGCCGTCTCGAAGCTGTGGTCAAATCCCGCGGCCTAGGCTCCGCGACGACAGAGAAATCGGGTTGGAACAGCACAGAAAGCGGGTGGCATGTCGACCATCACCGGTGTTGCGGACGATGCGGCCGTACCCAAGGACGGTGACGTGTCCCCGGCCAGTGGGCGGCCGCGCTGGGAACTAGCGGCCGCCGCCGCGCTGCTCATCGCCACGGCCGCCGTCTACCTGTGGGGACTCGGCGGAGCGGGCTGGGGCAACGGGTATTACGCCGCGGCCGTGCAGTCGGGCACCCAGAGCTGGAAGGCGCTGCTGTTCGCCTCGCTGGACCCGCAGAACTCCATCACCGTCGACAAGCCGCCCGCCGCACTGTGGGTGATGGCCTTGTCCGGCAGGATCTTCGGCTTCAACGCCTGGTCCATGTTCGTGCCGCAGGCGCTGATGGGTGTCGCGTCGGTCGCGTTGCTCATCGCCGCCGTACGGCGCTGGGCCGGACCCGCGGCCGGGCTCATCGCGGGCGCGGCGCTGGCGGTCACGCCGGTGGCGGCCATGATGTTCCGCTTCAACAACCCCGACGCCCTCATGGTGCTGCTGCTGGTGGCCGCCGCGTACTGCACGGTGCGGTCCATCGACGCACCGGGACAACGGTTCTGGTCCAGCGGCACCGGCTGGCTGGTCGGCGCGGGCGTGCTCATGGGGTTCGGCTTCCTCGCCAAGATGATGCAGGCGTTCCTGGTCCTGCCCGGCCTGGCGCTGGTGGTGCTGGTGGCCGGTGCGGGCGGATGGCTCACGCGCGTCACGCGATTGGCGTCCGCGGGCGTGGCGCTGGTGCTGTCCGCGGGCTGGTACGTGGCTCTGGTCGAACTGTGGCCCGCGAGCTCGCGGCCCTTCATCGGCGGATCCACCAGCAACAGCCTGTGGGAGCTGGCCGTCGACTACAACGGTCTCGGCCGGATCCTGGGCAACCACAACGGGGGTGGCGGCGGACCGCGCACCATGCCGTCGACTCTGCCCACGCCGTCCGCCGCGCCCACGCCGTCGGCGGCGCCGAATCCCTCCGCCCTGCCCACCCCGGGCGGCTACCCCGATCCGTCCCAGATGCGCGGCGGATTCGGGTCCCAGCCCGGCATCACCCGGCTGTTCTCCGGTGAACTGGCCACCGAGTTCTCCTGGCTGCTGCCCGCCGCGCTCATCGCCTTGATCGCCGGGTTGTGGCTGACCCGCAGGCAGCCGCGCACCGACCGTGTCCGGGCGGGCCTGCTGCTGTGGGGCGGCTGGCTGCTGGTCACCGGCATCGTGCTCAGCTACATGAGCCGCAGCTTCCACTCCTATTACTCGATGGAACTGGTCCCCGCGCTGGCCGCCGTCCTCGGCATCGGCGCGACCCAATTGTGGCAGCGCCGAACCCATCTCGCGGCGCGGGTCACCCTCGCGGTCCTGGCTCTCGCCACGGGCATCTGGTCGTTCGTGCTCCTGCACCGCACGCCCGAATGGCTGCCGTGGCTGCGCTGGACGCTCATGGCCTTGGCGGTGGTCACCGCGGCCACGCTGCTGATCGCCCCGAAACTGCCGCGGTACACCCTCGCCATCGGTGTGTTCGCGCTGCTGGCCGGGCTGCTCGGCCCCACCGCCTACACCCTCGAGACGGTGGCCGGTGTGCACCAGGGCGGCAGCCCGATCGCGGGCCCGGCCCGGAGCCAGCGCGGTGGTCTCGGCCAGAATGCCGGTGGCCCAAGCCAATACGGTGGTGGGCAGCGCGGCGGGGTCGCCGATCCGCAGATCGTCTCGCTCGTCGACGGCAGCGATGCCCGCTGGGCGGCCGCCGCGATCGGCGCGCAGGACGTCGCCACCCTCGAATTGACCACCGGCAAGGCGCTGCTCGCGATCGGCGGCTTCAGCGGCCGCGACCCGTCCCCGACGCTGGCCCAGTTCCAGCAGTACGTCGCCGACCACCAGATCGGTTACCTGCTGATCCGCCCGCGTCAGGGCAACGAGCCCGGCGGCGCCTCGAACCAGGGGCAGCCGAACAACTCCCAGCCCGGCGGCAACGCCCATGCCGGTGGTGGACACCAGCCCCGCCAGGATCAGAACGGCCAGCAGCCGGGCGGTCAGCAGTCGGGCGGTCAGCAACCCAGCGGGCAGGGCTCCGAATCCAACGGATCCACCGGCGCGGAGATCACCGCCTGGGTGAAGGCCAACTATCCGGTGACGATGGTCGGCTCGGTGGAGGTCTACAACCTCAACCCCTGACCCCCGAAACCACTGACCCCCGAAAACCACTGACCCCCGAACGCCCTCCACCTCCATACCGTTCGCATGCGCTGGTGCAGGCATCCTCCCGAAAGCCGCCCGCACCGGTGCATGCTTCTCAGTACCCGGTCGATGGAACGAAATCGCGAGCGGGACCGACCAGTTCGGTGAGACGTATTCGGTGGATGCGAAGGGCGGGGGCGACCGTGCAAAGTTACAGTGACGGGCCAGAAATGGGGCCCGGCGGGAGGTCGGCGATGGATGGAGTGCGGGCGGGGGTGGGCGTGCTCGGTCCGGTGCAGCTGACCATCGACGGAGTGGCGCAGCAGCTGGGCGGGCCCAAGCAGCGGGCGGTGCTGGCCTACCTGGCCATCAACGCCAACCGGCCGGTCTCGGTGGACGCGCTGGCCAGTGCCGTCTGGGAGGACAATCCGCCGCCCGACGTGCGGGTCAGCCTGCACGCCATCGTCTCCAACCTGCGCAAGCCGCTGCGCGACGGCGGCATCGACGCCCGGACCATGCTCCAGCACATGGGCACCGGCTACCGCATCGTGGTCGAGGACAGCGCCTGCGACGTCTTCCGCTTCCGCACCCGCCGCGAGAACGGCATGCGCGCGCTGGCCGCGGGACGCTTCGTCGCCGCCACCGAGGCCCTCTCCGACGCCCTCGCGCAGTGGCGCGGCCCGGTGCTGTCGGATCTGCGCGGGCTCGGCTTCGCCGACGCCTACGCCGTCGCCCTCGACGACGAGCGGATCGGCGTCATCGAGGCCCGCGCCGAGGCCGATATCGCGCAGGGCCGCGCCGAGGGCGTGGTCGCCGAACTGAACTTACTGGTCCGTGACCATCCGCTGCGGGAATCGCTGTGGGAGCAGCTGATCACCGCGCTCTACATGACCGGCCGCCAATCCGACGCGCTGGAGGCGGCCCGCCGCCTGCGCGGCATCCTCGCCGAGGAGCTCGGCATCGATCCCGGCCACCGCATCCGGGACCTGGAATCGCGCATCCTGCGCCAGGACCCGCTCAGCGTGCGCCAGGTCGCCGCCGCCTCGGCCACCCGCGCCACCACCATCGTGGACCGCAGCTGGCACGAACCGCAGGCGCTGCTGCGCGACCGGTCCGGGCACGTCCACCCGGTGGTCGGTTCCACCACCCGGATCGGTCGCCTGTCCGATAACGACATCGCGCTCGCCGACGGCCGGGTCAGCCGCCACCACGCCCTGCTCATCGACAACGGTCACACCTGGGTGATCAAGGACCTGCACTCCTCCAACGGCGTGTATGTCAATGGTGCGCGCATCGTGGACAGCGGGTTATTGTCCGACGGAGCGGTGTTGCGCATCGGCGACACGGAACTGGTGTTCGTGCTGGTCCGCACCGATGACAGCACCGGTTGAATTAACTGACCCTTCACCGGTGAGCCCCCTCACCGCCACGAATCCCCAAGGTCGGTCGGCGATCCTCGAGATAGCCGTTCCGATGCTCATTAGGGGATGCCATGGATCGGAGGCGTTTTCTGAAGCACGCCGCGCACGCCGGTGGCGCGGCCGGAGCCATGTCGATGCTCCCGCCGAGCCTGGCCCAGGCCTGGGCCGAACCCGCCCCGCCCGGCGGCTGGGACCGCATCGAGCACGTGGTGATCCTGATGCAGGAGAACCGCTCCTTCGACCACTACTTCGGGTCCATGCCCGGCGTCCGCGGGTACGCCGACCTGAACGCGCTGCAACTGTCCACCGGCCGCTCGGTCTTCCACCAGCCCGACGGCGGCCGCGTCGTCCTGCCGTACACCACCACGCTGCAGAACATCGACGGCACCGACCACGGAACCCGCACCGGCCACGACGCTTTCGCCGCCGGCCGCAACGACGGCTGGATCAGGGCAAAGGGCGAGGGCAGCATGGTCGGCTACGACCGCGACAGCCTGGGCTTCTACTACCAGCTCGCCGAGGCGTTCACCCTCTGCGACGGCTACCACTGCTCGGTGAACGGGCCCACCGACCCCAACCGCATGTACCTGTTCACCGGCACCGTGGAAAACCCGCTCGCCCTGGACAATTACGCGGAGAACCTGCAGGTCTCGCTGTTCTCCGACGACCTGAAACTGCGCTGGATGCGCAGCCTGCCGGTCACCGGCATCGTGGACGGGGTCCTGGGCCTGGTGCACGGCCTGACCGGCGCGCTCCCGCCGCCGGTGGCCGCCGCGCTGGCCGGACTGGTCGGGCCGCGCACCGGCAACCTGTTCCTCTACGATGCCCTGCTCAGCCCCGACGCCGGGCGCTACGTCAACGACATCATCTTCGGCCTGCCCTGGACCACCTACGCCGAACGACTCCAGGACCGCGGCATCGGCTGGCGCGTCTATCAGGAGTGGGACAACTACACCGACAACGCGCTCGACTTCTTCCTGCCGTTCCGCGAGGCCGCGCGCACCGCGCTGAAGTACACCAACGGCGGCCGCGCCGTCGCCTTCGAGAACTTCTTCCGCTACTACTCGGACCTGGAACGGGATCCGAGCCTGGAACCCGCCTACGCCGCCGCCCTGAAACGGGGCATGGACGAACTGTCGGCCGGGCAGCGAGCGCTGGTGGAGCGCGGGCTGTTGCGTTCGCGCACAGGAACTCTGGTGGAATCGTTCCGCACCGACGTGGCCACCGGGCGACTGCCCACGGTGTCCTGGATCGTCGCCCCCTACGTCGACTGCGAACATCCGGTGATGGGCCCGCGCAATGGCCAGGCCCTGGTTCGCGGGGTGCTGGAGGCGCTCGCCGAACACCCGGACGTGTGGAACAAGACAGTCTTCATCCTCAACTACGACGAGAACGACGGGTACTTCGACCACATCCCGGCCCCGACCCCGCCGCCGGGCTCCCCGGGGGAGTATTTCGGCAGTCACCCTGTCGGCCTCGGCGCGCGGACCCCCGCGATCGTCGTGTCGCCGTGGAGCAAGCAGGCGGTCTCCTCCGAATTGTTCGACCACACCTCGGTTCTGAAGTTCCTGGAACGCGTCACCGGCGTGGCCGAGCCGAATATCAGTCCATGGCGGCGGCAGATGTGTGGCGACCTGTCCGCACTGTTCGACTTCGGCTCCCGGCGCACCCTCATCCTGCCGAACGCCTCACCCCGCACCGAGCAGTCGATGTCCGGTGCAGCGCAACCGCTTCCGTTCGTACAGCGGATGCCCAAGCAACAGAGCGGCAGCCGGCCGCGGGTGCCGCTGCCGTATCGGTTGCAGGTGCGCTGTGCTCCCGGGGCCGACGGCGGGATCACGCTGACCATCGACAATGGCGGGACCGCGGCGGCGCACTGCCTGGTGTACCCGAACGCTTTCGCCACGGATTTCACGCCGACCCGCTTCGACCTCACCGGCGGCGGCTCGGTCACCCACGACCTACCGGCGGTGAACGGCCACTACGACTACACCCTCTACGGCCCGGACGGGTTCCAGCGCCGATTCGGCGGAGATCTCGGCGGACCGTGCGGCGGGCTGCGGGTCACCGCCACCGCCGCGGGCTCCGGTCGGCGCAAACTGGCGTGGACATTCGAAAACCCTGGTGAAAAGCCTGTTTCGGTGCGGGTGGTCTCGAACGCCTACCGCGGCGACGGGCCCTGGACCATCGACATCGCCGCCGGGGCGACGGAGCGCCGGGACATGCTCTGCGAGAGCGAGGCCGAAGGCGCGGGCTGGTACGACCTATCGGTGTCCGCCGCTGCCGACGCCGGATTCCTGTGCCGCGTACGCGGATTCGTGGAGACCGGCGCTGTGGGGAAGACCGCCGACGACGCCGCGCCCTTCACCCGGCTGCTGCTGGACCGGTCCCTGTACGAGCCCGGCCGAGATCTCGTCGTGAGTTACGGCCTCGCCGAGGCGGTGGCCGGGCACCGGCTCGCCGTCTACGCCGATCCCGGCGGATTCACCACCGCCGTCCCCGCGACGCCGGTGCTTCGCGGCCTCGCCCTGGGGAACGGGGTGACCCGGGACCAGGTGGTCCTCGGCGTCACCGAGCAGGCGTCCCCGGATGCCGCGAGCACCCCCGTGGCGGGCGTGCGGCAGGTGGCCGTGATCGACCCCGGCCCGCGGCTGGGACCGCTGCCCACCGGCTCCTACCTGCTGCATCACCTCGATGAGGCGAGTCGTCCGCTCGCGCATCCGGTGCGTTTCCGGGTGCTCTAGTACCGACCCGACCGCCTGGTACATCGGGATAACTTTGCAACAGGTTCTAGACATCTTGTGTGTTTTGTCTTACCGTCGGTTCATGAGTTCAACGGCGTCTCATGCGGTGCGATTCGAATTGCGGTCCGGGGAGACCTGGCGCGATCCGTATCCCATGTATTCCCAACTGCGCGACCATGATCCGGTCCACCGGGTCGTCCCCGAAGGTCGTGAATCCGACGACTTCTACGTCCTGACCCGGCACGCGGACGTGTACGCGGCCGCCCGCGAACCCGAGAACTACTCCTCGGCCTCCGGACTGACGGTCGACTACGTGGACCTGGTGGCCGCTGGCTTCGGTGCCGCCAAGCCGTTCGTGTTCATGGACCCGCCCGACCACACCGACTTCCGCCGCCGCGTCTCACCGGGATTCACTCCCCGCCAGGTGAATTCGGTGGAGCCCGCGGTGCGCGCCTTCGTCGTCGAACGCATCGAACGGCTGCGCGCGGCCGGTGGCGGCGACATCGTCAAGGAACTGTTCAAGCCGCTGCCCACCATGGTGGTGGCGCACTACCTCGGTGTGCCGGAACAGGATCGGGGCCGCTTCGACGACTGGACCGAGAATATCGTCGGCGGCGCGGTCGCCGGGGCCGGACTGGCCGCGGGTGACCAGAACGCCTTCACCGCGGTCGGGGAGATGGTCGGCTATTTCAGCGAGCTCATCGACCGCCGCCGCAAGGAACCCGGCGACGACACCATCTCGCACCTGCTGGCCTCCGGGCTGGGTGAGGACGGCGACAACGAGGGCCTGCTGGCCATGCTCGGTTTCGCCTTCACGATGATCACCGGCGGCAACGACACCACCACCGGAAACCTCGGCGGCGCGGTGCAACTGCTCACCGCCTTCCCCGACCAGCGTCGCCTGCTGGTCGAGAACCCGGCGCTGATCACCGACGCGGTCGAGGAATTCCTGCGCATGACCTCACCGGTGCAGGGCCTGGCCCGCACCGCCACCCACGACATCGAACTGCACGGCGTCACCATCCCCGAGGGCCGGCGGGTGCTGCTGTGCTACGGGTCGGCCAACCGCGACGAACGCGAATTCGGCCCCACCGCGGCCGAACTCGACGTGCGCCGCAACCCCAAGCGGATCATGACCTTCAGTCACGGCCACCACCACTGCCTGGGCGCGGCCGCCGCGCGCATGGTCGCCCGGGTGGCACTGGAGGAACTGCTGTCGCGCTGCCCCGACTTCACCGTCGACCTCGACGCGGTGCAGTGGGCGCACGGCAACTACGTGCGCTGGCCGATCTCGGTGCCGTTCCGCGCACAGGCCTGAGACTCCGGGCCGTCCGCAGCCTCGGACGGCCCGGTTGCACCGCCCGCGTATCGCGCGGGCAGAGTGTGAGGGAACGGGTCCGGCGTCAATGTCGCCACCGGACCCGTGACCGGAACACGGGACGCGCGAACGGGTCCGGATCGGATGGGAAGGGACACCGCATGAGCCGAGACTGGCTGGCCGACGGACGGGCCGACCTGGCCGCCGAACGCATTCTCGACGCGGCCGCGCGCCTGTTCGCCGAGCGGGGCGTCGCCGCGGTCGGCATGGGCGATATCGCCAAGGCGGCCGGATGCTCCCGCGCGACCCTCTACCGCTACTTCGAGAACCGCCAGGCCGTGCGTCTGGCCTTCGTGCACCGCGCCACCCGCCGCATCGCCGCGGGGGTGTTCGAGCAGGTCGCCGCCGTCGAGGATCCGGGCGAACGGGTGGTGGCCGCCATGCTCGGCTCGATTCGCGCGGTCCGCGCCGACCCCATGCTCATCGCCTGGTTCCGGCCTGGCGAATCCGGCGCGGCCGGGCGGATCAGCCAGGACTCCGACGTCATCGAATCCATCGCCGCGGGCCTGTTCGCGCCCACCCCGCTCACCGATCCGGAACGCAGCCGCCTGGCTCGCTGGCTGACCCGGATCATCGTGTCCTTCCTCGCCGCACCCGGCCGCGACGACGCCGAGGAACGCGCCATGCTCGAGGAATTCGTGGCGCCGGTGGTCAGCCGCGCTTTCGTCTGAGCCCGCGTTCGGCTCTGGTCAGCGGCCGGTCCGGTGGCCGAGGTGATGACCGAAGAGACGGTCCGACAGCATGGTCGCGAGATCGTCCACCGCCTCGCGCGCTACCCGCATCGGCAGCACATGGAAGACGTGCCAGAGATGCGGAAACTCGCGATGCCGTAGGGGCGCGGCGACTTTCGCGGCGAGCGCGGCGAACTCCCGCGCGTCTCCGGCGAGCAGATCGTCACCCGCCGAGTGCATCACGATCGGCGCGAGACCGGTGATGTCCCGATACAGCGGGGAACGAGCGTGCCGCTCCTGCTCCGGAACACCGGGCAGGTACGCGTCCATGAACTGCGCCATCAGCGGCGGATTCAGCAGCGGCTCCCGGCTCGGATCACAGTGGAACGCCGAAGAACTCGCGGACAGATCCAGCACCGGGCAGATCAGTCCCAGGATCGCGGGCTGCGGCTGATCCTCGTCGCGCAACCGCATCGCCAGATCCAGCGCCAGCCCGCCACCGGCCGAATCGCCCACCACGGCAATGCGTTCAGCCGGAATGCCCTGCGCCAGCAGCGCTCGATAGGCCGCCACCGTGTCCTCGATGGGTGCGGGGTACGGGTGCTCGGGAGCCAAGCGGTAGTCGAGGGAGTGGACCGTCGTGCCCATGGCCGCCGCCAGCGCGCCGGTCAGGGGTCGGACCATGCTCGAGTTGCCGATCACATAGCCGCTGCCGTGCAGATACAGCACCGCCGCGTTGGCGGGAGCCGCACGCGGGGTGAGGGTTTCGACCGGTACGCCGCCGAGTCGACCGGCCGTGACGGCGACACCGCGCGGCGCGCGGGCGAAGGCGGTGCTCGCACCGACCCGTGCGCGTACCCGGTTCCAATCCGGGGCCGGGCCGAACATCCAGTGGCCGATCAGGCGGGAAACGAAGCGCCACAAGGCTTTCTGCACGATCATCACTTCCCGCTCGGAATACTGTGCTTCAGATGGTAGTCCACCGGATCGGGCGTGCCGCGGATCAGCTTCTCGTAACGGCCCGGCGTCCACGGCCACAGCTCCGGCAGCCCGTCCTTGCCCAGGTACCAGCTGGTGCAGCCGGTGGTCCACACCGTGCTCGGCGCGGCGGCGCGCATGCGCGCGTTGTAGCGGTCGGTGGCGGCGTGGGTCGGCTCGATCGTCGTGAATTCACCTGCGCGCCAGCGTCGCAGCCAGCTCACGATGCGCGCGGACTGCGCCTCGGCGACCGCGGTCAGCGGGTGGTTGGCGAAGGGGCTGTGCGGGCCCACCAGCATGAACAGGTTGGGGAAGTCCGGCATCATGACGCCCTCGAAGGCGCGCGGCCCGTCTGCCCACGCCTGGTCCAGGGTGCGACCGTGGGCGCCCGTGATCGCCATCGGGCGCATGAACGCGTGCGAGTCGAATCCCGTTGCCAATACCAGGATGTCGAGCTCGTGCAGGCGTCCGTCCGCGGTGGCCACACCACGCCCTTCGACGCTGTCGATGTGCTCCGTCACCAGCGTGACATCGGGACGCTGCACTGCCTTGTAGAAGCGGTCGGAGACCACCAGCCGCTTGCACATGGCCTGGTAGTCGGGCGTCAGCTTGCGGCGCAGTTCGGGATCCTCGACCGAGCGCAGATGGCGTTCCACCACCCACTGGATCAGCTTGCGCACCCACCCGGGATGCGCCAGGCCCTGCGAGAACACCGCGAACGCCCCGCGATTGAACCAGTAGGGGACCACGCCCAGGGCGGGCGCCAGCTGGTACAGCCGCTTGGCCGCCTTCGTGTACGGACGGTTCACGGTCGGCAGGATCCACTGCGGAGTGCGCTGGAAGAGCCGGACCTCCGAGGCCACACCCGCGAGCGCGCCCACCAGCTGGGTGCCGGTGGACCCGGTGCCGATGACGCCCACCCGTTTCCCGCGCGGCTCGACCTCGTGCCGCCAGCGCGACGAATGCATGACCGGGCCGTCGAACTCGTTCAGCCCGGGGATGTCAGGCCGGGTCGGGTGGTGCAGGAAACCCGTTGCGCACAGCACGAAGTCGAAGCGTTCCGTCGTGCCCTCGGACGTGGTGACCTGCCAGCCGTCGTCGTCGAACACCGCGCCGGTCACCTCCGCGCCGAAGCGGGTATTGCGGTCCAGACCGTGCTCGCGCGCCACCCCGACCAAGTAGTCCTTGATCTCCGGTCCGGCCGAATACAGCTGCGTCCATTCGGGATTCATAGCGAACCGGAACTGGTAGTACCGCGACGGCACATCGCACACCAGGCCCGGATAGCTGTTGTCGCGCCAGGTCCCGCCGTAGTCGTGGGCCTTCTCGAAGATGGTGAATTCGGGGAATCCGGCGCGCTGCAGGGCCACGGCCATGCAGATGCCGGAGATTCCGGCACCCACGATGGCGATCCGCGGTGAGTTCATGGGACGGGAGCCTAGACATGTGTCTTTCGGGCCGGGATGGGTTTGACGGATATCGGTAGACATTCCGTCATTCGCTAGACACTGTGTAAAGCGACTGCTACTGTGTGCGCCAGGTCACAACATCTAGGCAAGGAAGCACGATGCGCGCACTCCAGTGGACCGGCCCGGAAAAGGTGCAGATCAACGACATCCCGGTACCGGACATCGGACCCACCGACCTGCTGATCAAGGTCGGTGCCGCGGGCGTGTGCCATTCGGACCTGACGCTGGTCAACTTCCCCATCCAGTTGCGCGAGGACCCGCTCACCCTCGGCCACGAGGTCGCGGGCACCATCGAGGCCATCGGCTCCGACGTGAACGGCCGCGAGATCGGCGAACGCGGCCTGGTCTACCTGTTCTGGACCTGCGGCGTCTGCCGGGAATGCGTGAGCGGCAACGAGAACGTCTGCCTCGCCGCCGGCCGCGTCGCCATGCCGCCCACCCCGGGCCTGGTCCTCGACGGCGGCATGGCCGAATACATGCGGATCCCGGCCAGCGCCTTCGTGCCCATCGGCGACCTCGATTTCGTCCAGGCCGCTCCCGTCGCCGACGCCGCCCTCACCGCGTACCACGCGATTCGCGGCGCCCGGGAAGCCCTGCGGCCCGGCGGCACCGTCGTCGCCATCGGCATCGGCGGGCTCGGCCACGTGGGTGTGCAGATCCTGCAGGCCATCTCAGGCGTCCGGGTGATCGCGGTCGACCAGGCCCAGGAGAAGCTGGACCTGGCCCGCGACTGCGGCGCCGACATCGGCTTCCTCTCCGGCGCAGACACCGCCAAGCAGATCCTCGACCTCACCGACGGGCGCGGCGCGGACGCCGTGTTCGACTTCGTCGGCGTCGACGCCACCGCCAAACTGGCCTGCGAGACCGTCGCCCCCAACGGCGCCTACCGCATGGTCGGAATCGGCGGCGGCGCACCGGAGATCACCGCCGGACCCGCCGGCGGCCCGGGCTGGCCCTGGGGCGCCACCGTGCGCAAGTCGCTCGGCGGTACCCGCGGCGACCTGCACGCCTGCGTGGCGCTCGCGCAGGCGGGCAAGATCCACATGGAGGTCGAGCGCTTCGACCTCAACGACGGCCCGGAAGCCCTGCGCCGCCTGGACGCCGGGCACATCCGGGGACGCGCCGTCCTGGTGCCGTAGACGACGACATCAATCCTCAGCGGACCCGATCTCGCCGAGGAACTTCGCGACCCGCGCCGCGATCTCGTCGGGATACTCGCCGTTGATGGCGTGCGACGCGTCCGGCCACACCTCGAACTGGCCGCCGGGCACCAGCTTTCGCGCCCGGTCCGCCAGCTTGCGGGAATTGTGCACGATGCTGCGGCCGGCGAAGATGCCCAGATACGGCTGGGCGAGTGCCGAAAGCTGTTCCCGGGAAATCCGATTCGTCATCGGCAGGTACGCGGCGAAGTCCTTCATGCCCGACGCGATCAACCGCCCCTCCGGCATGTCCTGCGGCGCGGACACGCCACCGGAGATCCAGCTCAGCAACGAATTGCGCCACTTCTCCGGCATGCCGGGCAGCACCGAGCCCAACGAGATGACGATCATCTTCCAGGTCATCGCGCCGAACACGAACGGCGCGTCCAAGGTGATCAGCGACGCGACCCGCTCCGGGTGGCGCACCGCCAGATTCACCGCCGACCACCCGCCGATCGACACCCCCAGCACGTGCACGGGCCGAGACTCCAGCTCGGCCAGCGCTTCCGAGAGCCAGGTCGCCTGATCCGCGTCATCGGTCAACCGCTTGGACTGCACGCTCAGGCCCGGCTCACCCAGCAGGTCCAGCGTGATCACCGGCCGCACCGCCATCAATCCGGGCAGATTCGCGGCCCACAGGGGAGTCGAGGCCTGGCGGCCCGGCAACAACACCAGTGGCGTCGTGTCCCCGTCGCCGAAACGATAGGCCCGCACGACGCCGAAACTCGTCGGCACGTCGATCGTCTCGCGCACCGGCGGCAACTGCTCGAACCCGTCCTGGTACGCCTGCGCGTACCGCCGATACCCGGCCGTCTCGCGGAAGTACCCGACCCGCTTGCCCTTGAACTTCGGACCCACGTTGCTCTCGGGAAACTCGACCATGGAATCCAGGTTAATCTCCACAGTATGGGGAGGCTCTGGCCGATGCTGGCCATCACGACATGCACGCTGCTCACCGCCTGCGGGTCCGGCGACACCATCGCGGATCCGCAGGCTCCGGCCAAAACGCCTCCGGCGACGACGGTGGATGCCGCGGCCCTGCCGATGTGCGGTGACATCCCCGGCGCGGGTGCGGGCGCACACGAAGTGCTGCCGGATTGTCGATTGACCTCTCGCGACAGCGCAGGGCTCTCGTTCATCGTGCGGCACAAGGCGAGTGCCGAAGGCTACGACCGGACGAACGTCGATGTCCTGGGGAGCGACGGAAAATCCCTGCAGAATCTGTACGTCCGGGACACCGAGGTGCCCGCCGAGCCCTACCTGGCCGACCTGGACGTCGACGGTCGCGACGAGCTGATCGTGCCCATCTCCACCGCGATCGTGGGGAACTCGAACTACGTCGTCTTCCGGCCCAAGGCCGGCAAGTCCGAATTCGTCGAGGCCGGACGCGTTTTCGGCATCGGAGTCGATCGCACGGCGAGCGGCTACATCGCGGGCATGGCCAAGAACGGTCCCGCGGACAAGTACATCGAATTCCAGAAGTTCGTCGGATCGAAGCTGGTGTTCGTCGCGGAGATCATCCGGACCTACGACAAGGACGGTCACAGCACCTGCCGCGTCGACGACGAAAAGGGCGTTCCCGAGTCCGAATTCAGCGATGAGGAAGTGGTCCGGCGCTTCTGCGGTGAGCAGCTGCTGCGCCCGGCCCCGGTCGGCTGATCTACTGCAATCCCGCGATGCGGCGGTGTAGCCAGCGGCGGGCTTCCGCGTCCCGGGCGTGCGCCAGAATCTTGCGGCGGGCGCCCGGGGAGAGCGCGGACAGCAGGTGGGCCAAGCGCTTCCGGGTATCCCAGCTGAGCAGGTAGCGGACCGCGCCCGCGGTGGCGCGGTCGTCGGCCAGCTCCACCGCTCGCGCGAAATCGGCCTGGTCCTCCAAGAGGAGGAACCGCGCCGGAATGCGTTCGTGCGCAGGGTATCCCGAGTACCTCCCGGTGCCTCCGGCGAACCAGGCGCACAGTCGCAGGATTCGATCGACGGGATCCGGGTATGCCATGAGGAGCAGGGCGCGGGTCTCCTCCACCTGGGGTCCGGTCAGACCGCCGCCGGTGGTGGACGTATCCAGGAAGAGTCCGGCGAAGGGTATGAGCGGTTCGGGAATCTCGGCCACCCAGCCGTATGCGATGCGGTCGCTCTCGGCCTGGCGCTGCTCGGCCGCGCGGAACTCCTGCAGCGGCACCGGGACGCCGCGCACCGCCAGCCATTCGAGTGAGCGCATCCCGTCCGCGAGCCGCGCGTCCTGCGGCCAGCCGGGCCAGCGGACCGAGTAGCCGTGATGCAGGGTCACGGAGGTGAGGGGGCGTTCGTCGGCGTCGAAGAAGTCGAGCGCCACATCGCCCCAGCACATGCACACGAAGCCGGGCAGGTCGGCGACCCGCAACGCCTCCCGCAGCGCTCGCACCGCAACCGGGTCGCGCTCCTCGATCAGGGTCGGCGCGTCGCCCGGCATCTCGCGGACCCGGACTCCCCGGGCGCCGGCCAGCACCCGGTCCAGCGCTTCAGGATCACCGCCCGTGGCCTGGCCCCCGTCACCCATACCGAAACAGTAATCCGACCCGACGGTCCTCGGCGTGGCGCGGTGACGGCACGCAGGGACCTTATCGTTGTCCAGCCAGTTGCTGAACTGGTACGTACCAGCCGATGCTACGGTTTCGTGTGATGCCGATAACTCCGGCCACCAGCGACGGCACACCGGCCGGGAGCCTGCCGGTGACCGATCGGTGAGAACTACTTTGTTGCCGAGAAGCCAGATTTAGGAGAGATAGTGGCGCTATCGGACTCCCCGCGAGACACTGCAGGTCCCGCTGCCCCGCGCGGAAGCGGATTGTTCCGGACCAAGTCGGTCGAACAGTCGATCCGCGACACCGACGATCCGGACGCCAAGCTCCGCAAGGATCTGACCTCGTGGGACCTCACGGTCTTCGGCGTCGCGGTCGTGGTCGGCGCGGGCATCTTCACCCTGACCGCGCGTACCGCGGGCAACATGGCCGGGCCCGCCGTCTCGCTGGCCTTCGTGTTCGCCGCCGTGGCCTGTGGCCTGGCCGCCCTCTGCTACGCGGAATTCGCCTCGACCGTGCCGGTCGCGGGCAGCGCGTACACCTTCTCCTACGCCACCTTCGGTGAGCTCATCGCCTGGATCATCGGCTGGGACCTGATCCTGGAATTCGCGCTCGGCACCTCGGTCGTGGCCAAGGGCTGGTCGCAGTACCTCGGCACGGTCCTGAACACCCAGCCCATCTGGCACATCGGATCGGTCAAGTTCGACTGGGGCGCGGTGCTGCTCATCGCCATCCTCGGCGTGCTGCTGGCCATGGGCACCAAGCTGTCCTCGCGCGTGTCCGCGGTCGCGGTCGCCATCAAGCTGGCCGTCATCGCCCTGGTGGTCGTGGTCGGCGCGACCTACTTCAAGGCCTCCAACCTGAAGCCGTTCATCCCCGAATCGGTCCCCAATGCCGACAGCGGCGCGAGCGCGGTGCACCAGACCCTGTTCCAGCTGGTCACCGGCGGCGGCAACAGCCACTTCGGCTGGTACGGCCTGCTCGCCGCGGCCTCCATCGTGTTCTTCGCCTTCATCGGCTTCGACGTGGTCGCCACCGCGGCCGAGGAGACCAAGGATCCCGCCCGCAATGTGCCGCGCGGCATCCTGGGCTCGCTGGCCATCGTGACCGTGTTGTACGTGGCCGTGTCGCTGGTGCTCACCGGAATGGTGTCCTACAAGGACCTGCAGGGCAACGACGCCACGCTCGCAACGGCTTTCGCCATCCACGGCGTCACCTGGGCCAAGAACCTCATCTCCATCGGCGCGCTGGCCGGTCTGACCACCGTCGTCATGGTGCTGTTCCTGGGCCAGACCCGCGTGCTGTTCGCCATGGCCCGCGACGGCCTGATGCCGCGCAAGCTCGCCCACACCGGCTCCAAGGGCACCCCGGTCCGGATCACCGCCATCGTCGGCGTCGTCTGCGCCGTGCTGGCCGGTTTCGTCGACTTCGGCACGCTCGAGGAAATGGTCAATATCGGCACACTGTTCGCGTTCGTGCTGGTGTCGGTCGGCGTGGTCGTGCTGCGCCGTTCCCGCCCCGACCTGCCGCGCGGGTTCCGGGTGCCGCTGGTGCCGCTCATCCCGATCCTGTCGGTGCTGGCCTGTGCGTGGCTGATGTTCAACCTGTCGGTGGAGACCTGGCTGCGGTTCGTCATCTGGATGGCGATCGGCATGGTCGTGTACTTCGCCTACGGGCGCCGGCACTCGCTGCTGAACGGCCGGGAAGCCAAAACCGGTAGCTGATCGGGCGCTCAGGTTCGGTGCTGGTGGTGTGTCGTCCCGGATTCACCTCCCGGAATGCGGTTCAATTGCTCTCGAATAGTGAGAGTTGTGCCACAAGTTCCGCCCATCAGCACCGCTTCAGCATCCCGAGAGGAACCGATCGTGAGCATGCTCCTCGCCGTGCATGACGCTTACACCTCGGTTGTCGCGCAGATCGGCAACCCCACCCCGGAGACGCCGCCGGTGGCGGACAAGCTGATGAAGCTGGTCCGCTACTTCACCTGGTTCACCATGCTGTCCGGCGTCACCGCCATCACCTACGGCGGCGGCCGGTTCGCCTGGGAGAAGTGGAGCGGCGGTGGGCTCGAGTCACCGAAGATGGTGGCCGGGGCCATGATCGGCGGCGCGACCGCCACCAGTGCCGGCACGATCATGAACGCCGTGATCGGCAGCTGACGGAAAACCACCGAACGGGTGCGCCGGAAACCCGGCGCACCCGTTCGTGTTTCGAGAACTAGCCCTGCGCCAGCATCTTGTTCATCTTATCGATCTCCTGCTGCTGGGCGGAGACGATCGCCTGCGCCATGGCCTTGGAGTCCGCGTTGGAGCCCTGCGCCAGTTCGGTGTTCGCCATGGTGATCGCGCCCTTGTGGTGCTCGATCATCATCTGCATCCACAGCTTGTCGAACTCGGGGCCGGACAGGCTCTCCAGCTTCGCCATCTGATCCTTCGTCATCATGCCGTCCATGCCCGCGTGGCCGCCCATATCGGCGGACGGGGCGGGCTTGCCGAAACTCCGCAGCAGCGTGGTGATCTGCTGCATCTCCGGGGTCTGCGCCGCCTCCACCGCCTTGGCCAGGGTCAGTAGCTCCTGGTTCTGCGAGCGGGTCGGCACCAGCTTCGCCATCTCCACGGCCTGCGCGTGATGCGGGTACATCATCTGCAGGAAGGTCACATCGGCGTCGTTGAAGTCACTGCGGGTCGCCGCCTGCGCCGAGGTGCTGGTCTGGCCGTGATCCATGCCGGGCATGGTCCCGTGATCCATGGCCGCGGTCGTGGTGGTGGCCTTCGAGCCGTCGCTGTCATTGCTGCCGCAGCCCGCCGCGACGAGCGCGGTGGCGGCGGTGGCGGCGATCAGGACGAACTTGATACGGGTGCTGAACATGGTTGAACTCCTTGGGGTTTGGTGAATGATCCGGATCCGGGCATGCCGAAGTCCGCGTCCGCGCGAGGTAACGCGGCGCGGCGGGCCCATCAGATCCGCAGAATCGCCAGGTCGGCCAGGGAGAGAACCGTCCACGGAGGTGGACGGGCGGGGAATCCGCGCGGGTGGCGCGGGGTCGAGACGAGCGTGTCGCGGCGGCCGGGACCGGCCCAGGCCAGCAGTGCCAGCCCCAGGCCGAGCAGCAAGGCCGTCAGGACGAACAGGCAGCCGTGCATACCGGCGTGACCATCACCGCAGTCGCCGCCGCAGCCCGGTGCGGACATGGACTGATCCATGGCCGCCAGCACGGCGATCGGTGCGGCTTCCAGCAGCGCGTCGGGCAGGGAAATCGGCTGGTCGTGCGAATCGGCCATCGCTGCCGGTGCGCTCATGGCGGGATCGGAGTCGTGGCGCATGCCGTCGTGGCTCATGCCGAACACGAGGGCGTGCATGGCCACCAATCCGGCCAGCAGTGCGAGCAGCCCGAAGGCCCGGATGAACCGGGTGCCGGGGGACCGTTGCGCGACCACCCGGACATTCTACGCACGCGGGTCATACCCCCTCGCGGTATCTCCGCCGGGACGCGCCGGTCTCGCCGCCGCGAGGATCGGCGGGCCGGCCGGTAGCCTGGCGGCCGTGTCACAGCGCGAACTGGTCATTCTCGGAACGGCCAGCCAAGTACCGACCAAACAGCGCAACCACAACGGCTACCTGCTGCGCTGGGACCGCGAGGGGCTGCTGTTCGACCCGGGGGAGGGCACCCAGCGGCAGATGAGCTTCGCGGGCGTGGCCGCCAGCGGCATCACCCGCATCTGCGTCACCCACTTCCACGGCGACCACTGCTTCGGTCTACCCGGCGTACTCGGCCGCATCAGCCTCGACGGGGCGCTGCACCCGGTGGACGTCTACTTCCCCGCCTCGGGCGAGGTCTTCTACGAGCGGCTCGTCGACTCCTCCGCCCACAACCGCCAGGTCGAACTGCATCCGCACCCGATCGCCGACAACGGCGCACTCCCCCCACCGGGAGCCGATTTCACCCTGCGAGCCGCCCGGCTCTCGCACCCGGTGGAGGCGTTCGGCTACCGCCTCGACGAGCCCGACAGCCTCCGCTTCATCCCCGAACGACTGCGCGAACTAGGCCTGTCAGGTCCGGTGGTCGGCGAACTACAGCGGCGCGGTGCGGTCGAGATCGGCGGCCGCACCGTCACTCTCGACGAGGTGAGCGAGGCCCGCCCGGGCCAGAGCTTCGCCTTCATCATGGACACCCGCCTGTGCGACGGTGTGTACGACCTGGCCCAGGGCGTCGACATGCTCGTCATCGAGGCCACCTTCATCGACGCCGACGAGAAGCTCGCCGTCGAATACGGCCACCTCACCGCGGGCCAAGCCGCCCGGGTCGCCGCCCGTGCCGGCGTCCGCACCCTCGTTCTCACCCACTACTCCCAGCGCTACCGCACCCTCGACCAGCATCTCGCCGACGCCCGAGCCCATTTCGACGGCGAGATCGTGGTGGCCGAGGACCTCATGCGCATCCCGGTGCCGCCCCGCCGCTGAGGGTGCGAAGTTTCGCGGCGCCCCCGCCGCCGGGGCGGGCGCGGGCATGATGGTCGGCATGGACGCGCACAAGGAGCTCATCGCACTCGCCGACCGGTACTGGGACGCCATGCTGGAGTCCGCGCCCAGTGAGGCGACCCTGTTGGGGGACAGGCGATTCGATGATCGGATCGAGGATCTGTCGGCAGGGGCGGAGGAGCGGTTGCTCGGCACCTGGCGGGGGCTGCTGGCCGATGTGGACGCGTT
Source organism: Nocardia sp. NPDC004151 (assembly GCF_042874235.1). NCBI lineage: Bacteria > Bacillati > Actinomycetota > Actinomycetes > Mycobacteriales > Nocardiaceae > Nocardia > Nocardia sp. NPDC004151. Next base: position 623,603 of record NZ_JBIAMR010000003.1, read on the forward strand.
GGACGCGGCGGGGATGAGTGCGGAGGACCGCACCACGCGGAGTCTGCTGCGGACCGAATTGGCGTCGGCGGTCTCGTATCTGGAGTGGCGGCCGGTGGAGATGGCCTCGGATCAGATGACCGGGGTGCACTCGGCCATGTTGACCATGGCGCCGCAGGTGAACGCGCCCGCGCCGGAGAATGCGCGCAATCTGGTGTTGCGGTATCGGCAGTTCGGCACGCTGATGGGGCAGGCCGTGGAGCGGTTCCGGGCCGGGCTCGCCGCGGGGCGGACGCCCGCGCAGATCACCATCGAGCGTTCGATCAATCAGCTCGACGGGTACCTGTCCGCCGATCTGGCCGATGATCCGTTCGTCACCCTCGCGGGTCCGGCGGACTGGGATGGTGAAAGTGCTTGGCGCGCAGAGCTGACCGAGGTCGCGCGCGATGTCATCCGTCCCGCGTTCGCCGCCTACCGGGAGGCGCTCGACACCGAACTCCGGCCGGTCGCCCGCCCCGACGAGCGGCCCGGCCTGTGCTGGCTCGGCGACGACGGCGCGGACATCTACCGCCGCCTGCTGCAACGGCACACCACGCTGCCCGACCTCGGTGCGGACGAGATCCACCAGCTGGGCCTGGACGAATTGGCCGGGCTGCGGGCGGAATACGAGGAGATCGGCGGGCGCGAACTCGGTCTCACCGACCAGACCGCCATCTTCGCCCGCCTGCGCGAGGACACGGCGTTGCGCTACACCGACGCCGCGGACATCATGTCCGACGCCCGCGCCTGCCTGGCCGCCGCCGAGGCCGAGATGCCCCGCTGGTTCGGCCGCCTGCCGCGCCAATCCTGCGATATCCTGCCCGTTCCCGACTTCCTCGCCGCCGACGCGCCCGCGGCCTACTACTTCCCCCCGGCCGCCGACGGTTCCCGCCCCGGCGCGTACTACGTCAACCTGCGCGAGCCCGGCACCCGCAATCGCTACGAGACCGCGGCCGTCGCCTACCACGAGGCCATTCCGGGCCACCACCTCCAGCTCACCATCGCCAACGAGCTCGACCACCTCCCGGCTTTCCAGCGAATGTCGTTCTCCAACACCGCCTTCGTCGAAGGCTGGGCGCTCTACACCGAACGCCTCGCCGACGAAATGGGCCTCTACCCCGACGATCTCGCCCGTATCGGCATGCTGGCCGCCGACTCCTGGCGCTCCTGCCGCCTGGTGGTGGACACCGGCCTGCACGCCAAGGGCTGGACCCGCCAGCAGGCCATCGACTTCATGGTCGCCAACGCCCCCGTCGGCGTCGAGGAGATCCGCGTCGAGATCGACCGCTACATCGCCATGCCCGGCCAGGCGGTCGCCTACAAGGTCGGTCAGCTCGAGATCCGCCGCCAGCGCGCGCAGGTCGCCGAGCGCCTGGGAACCGCCTTCGACATCAAGGCCTTCCACGACAAGGTTCTCGGCGCGGGCTCGGTCAGCCTGCCGGTCCTGCGAGATCTGGCGGCCGAGCTCTAGCCGAGCCGGGTGACCGGCTGGAGACCCCAGAAACAGGGGCGTGTAGAGACCTGTACTTCAGATCAGGATTCGCGGTGGGAACGGAGCGTCGTCGAAGAGAAAGGGTTCCCACTGTGGGTTCTCCCAGTGCGCACCGAGGCCGCCGAATCGGCTGGGGTACGGCGGGATTCACCGCCGCGATGGCCATGATCACGGCGGGTGCGCCCACCGCATCGGCCGAGATCCTGGCGTTTCGCATCATCGGCGCCGAAAACTATTACACCGGAACCGCGTACACCGTCACCGCAAGCCTGAACTACAGCGACGCGGACAAATGGGTGAGCTTCTACGACAACGGCCGGTGCGTTACGGGCACGGAATCGGCGCACGTCGGCGACAGCGAGATGCGGCCATGGGCCAGCATCACGTGGGTCCCGGCGACGGCCGGACATCACGTCCTGTCCGTCGAGTACGCCGGGCAGAAGATGACGGTCGCTGTCGACGTCCAATCCGCACCCGCGGGCAGCACCCCGGCCACGCCGCCCGCGACATCCCCGTGCGGACTGGCAGGTCAGCTCACCTCGGGCAGCGCTGGATGGTCGTGGGGCAGCGCCAGACTGTTCTGACCCCGCGGGAATAGCGGCCCGGGCGCTGCGTTCGACTCGTTGGTGAGTCGGGTCGTGGAGAAGGGGTTGCCGGTGACGGCTACGGATGTGAAGTCGTCGATCGGATTGCGGTCGGAGCGGGGGCCGATCCTGGCCGCGTTGATGTTGTCGACGTCGCTGGTGGCGCTGGACTCCACGGTGATCGCGACCGCGGTGCTCACCATCACCGACCAGCTCGGCGGATTCGCGCAGTTCCCTTGGCTGTTCAGCATCTATCTGCTGGCGCAGGCGGTGACCGTGCCGATCTACGGCAAGCTCGCCGACATGGTGGGGCGGAAACCGGTGATGCTGTTCGGAATCGGGGTGTTCGCGCTCGGGTCGCTGCTGTGCGGGCTCGCCACCAGCATGCTCGGGCTCATTGTCTTCCGTGCGGTGCAGGGCATCGGGGCGGGCGCGGTCAGCCCGATCGCGATGACCATCGCCGGTGACGTCTACACCGTGCAGGAACGCGCCAAGGTGCAGGCGTACCTGGCCAGCGTGTGGGCGACCTCCTCGGTGGTGGGTCCGCTGCTGGGCGGGGTGTTCTCCGAATACGTCAGCTGGCGGTGGATCTTCCTCGTCAACCTGCCGCTGGCCGCGCTGGCCGGCTGGATGATCCAGCGCAAGTTCACCGAAAGCGCTCCGCGGCAGAGCCATCGGATCGACTACCTGGGAGCGGGGCTGCTGACCGTCGGTGCGGGCGCGCTGATTCTGGCGCTGCTCGAGGGCGGGCAGGCATGGGCCTGGGATTCGGCCGCCAGCCTGGCGCTGTTCGGCGGCGGCGCGGTGACGCTGGTGGCGTTCGCGCTGGTGGAGCGGCGGGCCGCGAATCCGATTCTGCCGCTGTGGATTTTCACCCGCCGCGTGGTGGTGGCCAGCAGCCTGGTCTCGCTGCTGGTCGGCGCGATCCTGCTGGGGCTCACCTCGTATGTGCCGACCTTCGCGCAGGGCGTGCTGGGAAGTGGCGCGATGATCGCCGGACTCACCGTGGGCGCGCTCACGCTCGGCTGGCCGCTGGCGGCGTCCCAGGCCGGGAAGGTCTACCTGCGCATAGGGTTCCGATCGACCGCCATGATCGGCACCGTCCTCGCCACCGTGGGCGCGGCGTCACTGCTGCTGGTGGGCACAGGCTCGAGCCTGGCCCAGGTGGCGATCGGCTGCTTCATCGTCGGGATGGGCATGGGCCTGGTCGCCACCCCGACCCTGATCGCGGCGCAGTCGCAGAGCGAATGGTCCGAGCGCGGCGTGGTGACCGCCACCAATATGTTCGCCCGCTCGCTGGGCAGCGCGGTCGGGGTGGCCGTGTTCGGCGCGGTGGTCAACGCGCGCCTGGGGAACGCCGATCATCCGGCCGCGGCCGATCTCGCGCCCGCGGTGCATCTGGTCTTCGTCGGCGTGGCCCTGATGGCGGCGGTCATGATCGCGGCGGCCGCGTTCATGCCGCGGGGTGAGGGGAGCGCGGCGGAAATCCATTCGGCGTGAACGGGAATTGCGCGCCGCTCATTCCATTTCGGAAAAAGACCACCGGTGGTGCCGAATGGAATGGTCCGGCAATGATCTAGCACACTGTAGGTGTGGTTGAGGTCGAGGACGTATTGCGCCGGTTGCGCCGGTATCCGGATGTCGAAGCGGTGAACCTGTACGCGGTCGATGCCGCTGACCGGCTCATGCTGGATGTCGCCGCCGATTCGCTGGCCGCCGTCGGCGACCAGCGGGTGGCGGTGATCGACGACGGCTACGGCGCGTTGACGCTCGGCGCGATCGCCGCGCACGACCTGCGTGGTGTGCGCGTGCATCAGGATTTGCTGACCGGAGAATTGGCGCTCGCCAACAATGCCCGAATTGTCGGACTATCCGATCGCTATTCCACCGAGGAATTGGGCCCGGACCTCCTCACGGATGTACGCGTTGTGCTGTGGCGGTTGCCGCGGGCCCTGTCCGGCCTGGCCGAGACCGCCGACGCCATCGCGCGTTTCGCGCTGCCCGAGGTGGAGGTCTTCGCCGGCGGCCGCGACAAGTACCTGACCCCGGCCATGAACGAGGTGCTCGCCGAATCCTTCGGCTCGGTGCGCGCCAGCCGCGGCCGCCAGAAGTCCCGCATCCTGCTCGCGGCCGAGCCCAAACCCGTTGGCGAACCCCGTTTTCCGGTGCGCAACCGCCTCGACGAACAGGACTTGGAGGTGGTCGCGCACGGCGCGGCCTTCTCCGGCCCGCGCCTGGACATCGGCACCCGCTTCCTGCTCGACCACCTGCGCCGGATGAAGCCCGACGCCCGCGACGCCATCGACCTGGGTTGTGGCACCGGCATTCTCGCGGTCGCCCTGGCCAAGGCCCGCCCCGGCATCCGGGTAACAGCGACCGACCAGTCCGCCGCCGCCATCGCCTCCACCCGCGCCACCGTCGCCGCCAACGATGTCGCCGACCGGGTCACCGTGCTGCGCGACGACGCCATGTCCAGCGCCCCCGACAACAGCGCCGACCTGGTGCTGTGCAATCCGCCGTTCCACATCGGCGCGGCCGTGCACACCGGTTCGGCCATCAAGATGTTCCAGCAGACCGGCCGCGTCCTGCGGCCCGGCGGCGAACTCTGGACCGTCTACAACACGCACCTGAACTACCGCAGCGTCATGGAGCGCATGGTCGGCAGAACCGATGTGATGGGCCGCAATCGCAAGTTCACTGTGACCCGGTCGGTGTGCGGTCTGCGCGACGCCGAACAATAGGGTTCATGGGACGAATCGATCTTCGAATCTTCACCGAACCCCAGCAGGGCGCGTCCTACGACACCCTGCGCACGGTCGCCAAGGCCGCCGAGGACCTCGGCTACGACGCCTTCTTCCGCTCCGACCACTATCTGAAGATGGGCGACGCGGACGGCCTGCCCGGCCCCACCGACGCCTGGATCACCCTGGCCGGGCTGGCCCGCGAGACCAGCCGCATCCGGCTGGGCACCCTGGTCACCTCGGCGACCTTCCGGCACCCGGGCGTGCTGGCCATCGAGGTGGCCCAGGTCGACGCCATGTCCGGCGGCCGCGTCGAATTCGGTTTCGGCGCGGGCTGGTTCGAGGCCGAACACGCCGCCTACGGCATCCCGTTCCCGGCCGAGAAGTTCCCGCGCTTCGAGGAGCAGCTGGCCATCGTCACCGGCCTGTGGTCGACGCCGGTGGGGGAGACCTTCTCCTTCGCGGGCGAGCACTACACGCTCACCGATTCCCCAGCGTTGCCCAAGCCCGCGCAGGACCGCGTCCCGGTCATCATCGGCGGTATGGGCGCCAAGCGGACCCCGCGCCTGGCCGCGCGGTACGCGACCGAGTTCAATGTGCCGTTCCAGTCCGCCGAGGCCAGCGCCGAGCAGTTCGATCGGGTCCGCATAGCGGCCAAGGACATCGGCCGCGATCCCGCGGACATCACCTTCTCCAACGCCCTGGTCGCCTGTGTCGGCGCGACCGATGCGGAGGTGGCGCGGCGCGCGGCCGCCATCGGGCGCGAGGTGGACGAGCTGCGGGCCAACGGCCTGGCGGGCAGCCCGGACGAAGTGGTCGACAAGCTCGGCCGCTACGCGGAGATCGCCGGGACGCGCCGGGTCTACCTGCAGCTGCTGGACCTGTCGGATCTGGACCACCTGGAGCTGATCGCCACTCGTGTGATGGGTCAACTGACCTGATCCTTCGGTAAAGCTGAGGTAAAGTCCGTTCAGTCCGATCTGTGGGGTTCGGGAACTCCGGGCCCCCATCACGCGTTGGACGAGTAGCTTCACTGGCCACGACCGACGTGAGCCGCGACTCCAGAAAGGGACGCACGGAAATGCGCTCCACATCCAACCCGGTCTTCCGGAACTTGCAGCCGCAGCAGGGCGGCTATGCCGGCTTCGGCTCGGCGCCTGGAGCCGGACAGTTCCCCAGCAACCCCTACGGTCAGCAGCCGCCGCAGTACCCGGGCGGGTACCAGCAGCCCTACCAGCCGGCCGTGCCCACCACCCGTCCGATGACCATCGACGATGTCGTCCAGAAGACCGGCATCACCCTCGGCGTGGTCACCCTGACGGCGATCCTGTCCTACGCGCTCACTTCGGCCAACCACGGCCTCGCCATGCTGTTCCTGCTGGTCGGCGGTCTCGGCGGCTTCGCGCTCGCCATGATCATGACCTTCGGCCGCAAGCAGGACAACCCGGCGCTGGTGCTCAGCTACGCGGCGCTGGAAGGCCTGCTGCTGGGCTCGTTCTCGTTCCTGTTCACCAATGTCGAGATCGGCGGCGTCGGCGGCTCGGGCCTGATCGCGCAGGCGGTGCTCGGCACCTTCGGCGTGTTCTTCGGCATGCTCGTGGTCTACAAGACCGGCGCGATCCGCGTCACCCCGCGCTTCACCCGCATGATCGTCGGCGCCATGATCGGCATCCTGGTGCTCATGCTCGGCAACCTGGTCGCCGGTTTCTTCACCTCGGGCGGCTTCGGCCTGCGTGACGGCGGCCCGCTGGCCATCGTCTTCAGCCTCGTGGTCATCGGTGTCGCGGCCTTCAGCTTCCTGCTGGACTTCGACGCCGCCGACCAGCTCATCCGGGCCCAGGCTCCGGAGAAGGCGGCCTGGGGCGTGGCGTTCGGCCTGACCGTCACCCTGGTCTGGCTGTACCTCGAGATCCTGCGCCTGCTGAGCTACTTCCAGGACCGGTAATCCGGAAGGGCTGACGGACAGCTGAATACGCGAGTGGGCGGGCATCGGGAATCCGGTGCCCGCCCACTGCTGTGTAGCCAAGCCTGAGAACAGCTTCACTCGTTGGTCACCACCTCCTTCAGCACGTCGGTGGCGACGTGATCCGCGCCGCAGTAGTCGGCCAGGATCGCGATGCTGGAGCAGTTCCGCACGCGCAGCGGCAGGATCGCCTGATAGGCGTCCGACTCGTACCAGGCGAGAACGGACTGGTGGTCAGGGAATTCGATGACGATGGCGATCGCGGTGGCCGGGCCCTCGATGACCCGCTGGGTGCCGCCGTGGACGATGAACTTGCCGCCGAACGGTTCCAGCGTGGAGTCGATGCGCTCCAGGTATTCCACGATCTCGGCGTTGAGGTCCACGTCCCACAGATTGGCGATGGCGTAACCGGGCATTTCGAGCTCCTCGATCGGATTGCTGTGCTGCCCTTGATGTTTCCGCCTACGCGGAACGAAGTCGATTACCTGCCAGGTAATACCGCGGGCCCGGCCCCGGGAAACGAAACGGGCCGCCCGACCGTGAGGTCGAGCGGCCCGCGTCAGTGCCGAGTTATCAGCTCAGGCGCTCGATGATCATCGCCATACCCTGGCCGCCACCGACGCACATGGTCTCCAGACCGAACTGCTTGTCGTGGGTCTGCAGGTTGTTGATGAGGGTCGCGGTGATGCGGGCGCCGGTCATACCGAACGGGTGGCCGAGGGCGATGGCGCCACCGGACACGTTCAGCTTGTCCTCGTCCATGTTCAGCTCGCGGGCCGAACCCAGGACCTGAACGGCGAAGGCCTCGTTGATCTCGTACAGGTCGAGGTCGTTGATGGTCATGTTCGCGTTCTTCAGGGTGTTGCGCACGGCCTCGATCGGGCCCAGACCCATGACCTCGGGCGACAGGCCGGAGACGCCGGTGGCCACGACGCGGGCCAGCGGGGTCAGGCCCAGCGCCTTGGCCTTGGTGTCGGACATGACGACCAGCGCCGCCGCACCGTCGTTCAGCGGACAGGCGTTACCGGCGGTGATGGTGCCGTTCTCGCGGAAGACCGGCTTCAGCTGCGAGATCTTCTCGTACGAGGTGCCGGCGCGCGGGCCGTCGTCGGTGGTGACGACGGTGCCGTCGGGCAGGGTCACCGGGGTGATCTCACGCTCGAAGAAGCCGGCCTTGATGGCCTCTTCGGCGCGGTTCTGCGAACGCACGCCCCAGTGGTCCTGGTCCTCGCGGGAGATGCCGGTGAAGGTGGCGACGTTCTCGGCGGTCTCACCCATGGCGATGTAGACGTCCGGGAGCAGGCCCTCGGCGCGCGGGTCGGTCCAGGTGGCGTTGGAGGCCTTGGTCGCCTGGGTGCGGGCCTCGGCGTCGGCGAAGCGCGGGTTGTGGCTGTCCGGCCAGCCGTCCGCGGTGCCCTTCGGGAAGTTGGAGACGGTCTCGACACCGGCCGAGATGAACACGTCGCCCTCGCCCGCCTTGATGGCGTGGAACGCCATGCGGGTGGTCATCAGCGAGGAGGAGCAGTAGCGGTTGACGGTGACGCCCGGCAGGGAGTCGTAGCCGAGCTGCACGGCGACCGAGCGCGCGATGTTGAAACCGGCGTAACCGGCGGGCTGGCCGCAGCCCAGCAGCAGGTCGTTGACATCGTTGACGTCGAGGCCCGGCACCTTGTCCAGGGCGGCCTGCACCATCTGCGCGGCCAGATCGTCCGGTCGCATGCTCACCAGAGAACCCTTGCCGGCGCGGCCGATCGGCGAGCGGGCGTACGAAACGATGACGGCCTCAGCCATGAGGACTCCTTTTTTGCTGGGGTGATCCTCTTCGAATTTACGACGGGTGTGTTTCGTGTCCTACATCCGGTATGCCGGTATCCCATCCACTGGTCTGTGGGAAATCGCACTCGCTCGGTTCTCGTGCCGCGCTGCCTGCGGCAGCGCGGCACGAGTCGAGAAGAGGTAGGGCACGTTCGCGTTCAGGAGGGGACATCAAAAGCGCTGTGGGACGGGATGTTCGCCATGTCGGTGTAGACGGTCACGACGATGTGGCCGGGTCCGGTGTCCTGGAACAACGCGTAGTGCTCGCTGCCGTAGAAGCCCGCGAGGACGGGAACTCGATATTCGCCGGCGGCGCCGGTGTTCATGTTGCGCCAGGCGACGGTGGCGGTGGTCTCACACATCGGAGCGAAGGAGAACTCGCCCGGATCGAACCCGGCGACCGGCAGCGCCTGCACGCTCAAGATCGCCCGGCCGGGCCACTGCGGGCTCGTGTCGGCCCAGGATCGGATCGGGCCGCCGCACAGCATCGCATCGTGGTACATGCTCGGGACCTGCGGAAACTCGATGGTTGCGGCGGTGGCGGGAGCGGCGGAGATGATCATGGTCGTGCTGCCGAGAACGGTCAGCAGGGAGGCGGCGGCCAAGCTCGTCGGCATCCTCATGGGGCGATGGTAATTTCCGGCAAGCGTGATATCGCCGACGTGCGCGAAGGCCCGCATCTCCTTTCTGCAACGATGATGGGTATGCGCATCGCTAACCATGTCGTCGATCTGATCGGAAACACCCCGCTCGTCCGGTTGAACTCCGTGGTGGGGCCGAACTCGGGACTGGTGGCGGCGAAGGTCGAGTACCTCAACCCGGGCGGCAGCTCGAAGGACCGCATCGCCGTCAAGATGATCGACGCCGCCGAGAAGGCCGGGCTGCTGAAGCCCGGCGGCACGATCGTCGAACCGACCTCCGGCAATACCGGTGTGGGCCTGGCCCTGGTCGCGCAGCAGCGCGGCTACAAGACCGTGTTCGTCTGCCCGGACAAGGTCAGCGAGGACAAGCGCAACGTGCTGCGCGCCTACGGCGCCGAGGTCGTGGTCTGCCCGACCGCGGTCGCGCCGGAGGACCCGGACAGCTACTACAACGTCTCCGACCGCCTGGTGCGGGAGATTCCGGGCGCCTGGAAGCCGGACCAGTACTCCAACCCGGGCGGCCCGGAATCGCACTACGAGACCACCGGTCCCGAGATCTGGCGCGACACCGAGGGCAAGATCACCCACTTCGTGGCGGGCGTCGGCACCGGCGGCACCATCACCGGCACCGGCCGCTACCTCAAGGAGATCTCCGGCGGCAAGGTCAAGATCGTCGGCGCGGACCCGGAGGGCTCGGTCTACTCCGGCGGCACGGGTCGCCCGTATCTGGTCGAGGGTGTCGGTGAGGACTTCTGGCCGACCGCCTACGACCCGGCCATCCCGGACGAGATCATCGCCGTCTCCGACGCCGACTCCTTCGAGATGACCCGTCGCCTCGCTCGCGAAGAGGGCCTGCTGGTCGGCGGCTCCTGCGGCATGGCGGTCGTCGCGGCGCTCAAGGTCGCCGAGCGCGACCCGGACGCCGTCGTGGTCGTGCTGCTGCCGGACGGCGGCCGCGGCTACCTGTCGAAGATCTTCAACGACCAGTGGATGAGCTCCTACGGCTTCCTGCGCTCGCGCCTGGACGGCACCACCGGCGGCGAGGTGCACGTGGGCGATGTGCTGCGCGGCAAGTCCGGCGAGCTGCCGGACCTGGTGCACACCCACCCGCAGGAGACGCTCCGCGACGCCATCGAGATCCTGCGCGAGTACGGCGTCTCGCAGATGCCGGTCGTCGGCGCGGAGCCGCCGGTGATGGCGGGTGAGGTGGCGGGCTCGGTCACCGAGCGCGATCTGCTCTCGGCCGTGTTCGAGGGCCGCGCCAAGCTCACCGACCCGGTCTCCATGCACATGAGCCCGGCCTTCCCGCTGATCGGTGCGGGCGAGCTGGTCTCGGCCGCGACCAAGCTGCTCGAGAGCACCGACGCCCTGATGGTGGTCGATGACGGCAAGCCGGTCGGCGTCATCACCCGCCACGACCTGCTGGGCTTCCTGAGCACCGACGCTCTCGTCTAGCCGACCGCGAAGTTCTCACCGCCCGCCGGAACCGTGAAAGTTCCGGCGGGCGGTTCGCTGTCCGGGCCCTCCCCGCCCATATCGGTCGATCGGCCTATCACCGGCGGCCGGCTCAGCCGGGCAGCAGCCCGTGGTTCCGTGGCGAAGACCGCGGCCCCGGTCCGCGTGCGGCGGCCTCGCTGGGTTCGGGTCGGCCGATGCGGGCGCGGTTCGGTCATGGCGGCGAACACGTCGGCGGCCGCCGGCAGCGCCGCGGTGGACAGGTCGTGGACGCGCACGCCGCGGTGGTAGGCCGCTGCCGTCGATCCGTTCGTGATGCCCGGCGGCGACCTCGGCCAGGTCGGTCGGGCAGAGGCGGCGGCGCAGCACCCGTTCGGTCCAATAGCTGTGCAGCCGAACTCTTTCCGGGCTGCCCGGGCCGAGCGGGCAGGGATGATCCCAGATCGAACTCGAGACGGCAGCGCGGCCGAGGTCGTGCAGCAGGGCGGCGGCGCCAAGGCCCGCCCGATCGACAGCGGTCAGGCCATCGAGTTCTCCTGCGGCGAAGGTGATTTCGGACATCTGAGCCGAATGTTTCAGCAGATAGCGGTCTTTCGGATCCACCACGATCGACATGGACCGGCACAGATGATCCCGGTTCGGCGACCGGATCGCGCCGGGCAGCCCGGGCTAGTCGCTCACCACCGCGTCAGCGGGGCCGGTTGGTCCGGCACGCCCCACGCGGCGTCCGGTTCGGCGGCGAACGCCGCCACCGGGACGGGATTCAGGTGCCCGCCCCGACGGCCCCCGAGCAGCGCGGCGTGGAAGGCCACCCGCCCGTCGGCCTCGTCCAGGCGTAGCCGGGCGGCGACCGTGTCGGCCAAGCAGGAGGGCCGCCAGACCCTTCTCGAACGGCATTCCGGTGGCCGGATCGGTGGGGCTGGACAGGGCTCGTCACCTCGGTGACCTGGATAAATGATGTGCTCCGACCTCATCCGCGCGGTGCATCGTTGCGGGGTCTTTATCGGCCGTGAGAGTTGTGACGTGTGTGATTTGAGGTAACTACTGTGATTTGCTGGACCGTTACCAAAGGCATCCGAAAAGCCGGTGAAACGCCGCGAAATATGCCAAATGTCGGTATATCGCGATCGGAGGGCGAAATTGTTCTGTGATCCGAAACACTTAATGGTTTTAATTGAATCACCAGGTCAGCGCTTGTATTGATGCAGGTCCAAGGCGTGCACCTGAACCTGATTCATCTCCTGTTCATCTTTGATTCAAGCTACGTTCACTATGCGCAATCAAGCTGTGACCTTGTCGGAAACAGACCGCAAGTCTGGATGGCGCAAGGAGATGTGAACACACATGCGGAACGTGATCACCACATCGGTGCGCTGAGGCTCACGGCCGGGAGGCCGTCACCCTCGCTGCCGCCCTCTAGGTAGGGCGCCAATTTCATTGACCCGTAACGGGTTTCACAACAGCATCCACAACAGCCCGCAGTGTGCAGGTGAGCGTCGGTAGACGCCCGCATGACCAAGCGCTGCCATTTCAGGCCCGCGAGCCCGAAACCGAACAGGAATCCAAATTCGCCATGCCCAAGAATGTTATGTCTGCTCTCAGTGACCCTGCCAAACGTAGCAAGGTAGTTGCCACCGCCCGGACGGCCGGTGCCGCCGCTCTCGCCCTCGGCGTGTTCGGCTCCATCTTCACCGCCGCCGGTGCCGCGAACGGCGACGTCGAGCCCGCTGCGCTGAAGCAGACCCTGGCCGCCGCCACCGCGCCCGCCGCCGCCGTCAAGTTCGCGTCGGCCGGCGAGCACCCGGCCGCGGCCGCGGCTCCGGCCCCGGCCCCCATGCCGGCCCCGGTGCCCGAGGTGGCCCCGGCGCCCGCTCCCGAGCCGGCTCCGGCCCCCGCGCCGCCGGTCTACGCCGACAACCTGGACGGCTGGATCCGCCAGGCGCTGGACATCATGGCCCAGCGCGGCATTCCGGGCAGCTACGACGGCATCTTCCGCAACATCATCCGGGAGTCCAGCGGCAACCCGCAGGCGATCAATCTGTACGACTCGAACGCCGCCATGGGCATCCCGTCCAAGGGCCTGCTGCAGGTGATCGACCCGACCTTCGCCGCCTACCACGTCGACGGCACCCCGTTCGACGTCTGGGATCCGGTCGCCAACATCGTGGCCGCCTGCAACTACGCGGCGCACCGCTACGGCTCGATGGACAACGTCAACAGCGCGTACTGATCCACCGCCCCGGCGCTCGACGACACCACGATGGCCCGCCCGATGAGGGGCGGGCCATTCGTCCTATTTGGGCGGCTGTCCGATCCGATTGGGCAACACTTTCGCAAACAGCCGGATCCGAGGATCGACTCGGCGTATAACGGCCCCGTGGAGCAGTTCCGGCACCCGGCCGGAACAGATAGCGAAGGGACGGGGTCATGCACACCTCGAGTTCGGCTATCGATATCCAGATCGGGCGAGGGCTCTCCGACGCGTGGAGTTCCATCGCCACCTGGGTGCCCAAATTCGTCGGGTTTCTGGTCATCCTGCTCATCGGCTGGTTCGTGGCGAAACTCGTGGCCCGGCTGGTGACCCGAATCCTGCATCGAGTCGGCTTCGATCGCCTGGTCGAACGCGGCGGCATCAAGCAGATGCTCGCCCGCGGCCGCTACGACGCCACCGGCATCATCGCCAAGCTGGCGTACTACGCGGTCCTGTTGATCACCCTGCAACTCGGCTTCGGCGTCTTCGGCCCGAATCCGGTGAGCACCATGCTGAACGCGGTCGTGGCCTGGCTGCCGCGACTTGCCGTGGGCATCATCATCGTCTGCGTCGCAGGCGCCATCGCCCGCGTCGTCCAGGACATGGTGTCGAACATGCTGAGCGGCCTCGACTACAGCCGCATGCTGGGACGTATTGCGGCCGTGTTCATCTGGGGCATCGGCATCATCGCCGCGCTCAATCAGATCGGTGTCGGCACCTCGGTCACCATGCCGATCCTCATCACCGTCCTGGCCACCGTGGGCGGCATCCTCGTCGTCGGCGTCGGCGGCGGTCTGATCCGGCCCATGCAGCAGCGCTGGTCGGGCTGGCTGGACGCCATCGAGGGCGAGATGCCCGAGGTGAAGGGCCACGCCCAGGCGTATCAGCGCGGCCGCGAGGACGCCGCGCGCCAGCGTCAGGCCCAGGAGGCCATGGCCGCGCAACGGGCCGCCATGGCGCAGCAGCCGACCATGGCGGGCCAGGGCATGGGCCAGATGCCTCCGGGCAAATGGGCCGAACCCGGCAGTGGTGCAACGGGTTACGGACAGCAGGGGTATCAGCAGGGCGGGTACGGGCAGGGCGGCGGTCAGATGCCTCCACAACAGCCTGGTCAGATGCCCCAGCAACAGCCCGGGCAGATGCCTCCGCCGCAGCCCGGGCAGATGCCTCAGCAACAGTCCGGTCAGATGCCGGCGCCCGGAACCGGCTGGATGCCGTCACCGCAGAGCGGTCAGATGCCGTCACCGCAGAGCGGTCAGATGCCATCGCAATCCGGCCGGACGCCCCAGAGCGATCAGCCGACGCCCCCGGCGCAGCGCCCCGATCGGAGCGAGCGGCTGCCGCGGAACGACGACCAGGATCGCGGCGACATGTAGCCGACGGTCTTCGGGATCAGGGAGCTCTCAGCGTGGAATCTCGTCGATTCCCCGCGCTGACGGCTCCCTGATCTCGTCTCGGGGTTCAGGAGGCCCGGGCGAGCGAGCAGACGGCGGCCAGGCGGAGATGCAGCCAGTCGGCGTCCTGCCAGTCCAGGGGAGAGCGCGGGAGGGCGGCCTGTTCGGCCTCACGGAGGTCCTCGAGGATGCCGCGGGCATATCCGGCGAGCAGCACGCTGACCGGGACCAGGCTGGAGTTGTCCACACCCAGGTCGAGGATGTCGCGGATGGCGGCGGCGTGCTGGTCGATGACCGCGCTGACGCCGGGGAAGACCGCGGAGGCTTCCAGGGCGGGGGCTCCGTGGGTGCGCTGCAGTCGATTCAGGGTCTTACGCGCCGAGACGACGAGCAAAGCGGAGCCGGGCACAAACACCCGGCGATGCTAGCAACCCACCCGCGGCGCGCGGATCGAGTGTGATATATCACGCATTCATCCGGAAGTCCCGCTCAGCGGAAGGCTTTCGAGCCGGTCAGCGCCTCGCCCAGCACCAGCTGGTGCACCTCCGCGGTGCCCTCGTAGGTGAGCACCGATTCCAGGTTGTTGGCGTGCCGCAGCACCGGGTACTCGAGGGTGATGCCGTTCGCACCCAGGATGGTCCGGCATTCGCGCGCGATCCCGATGGCCTCACGGGTGCTGTTCAGCTTGCCCGCGCTGATCTGCTCATTGGTGATCGCGTGCCGGTCCTTGAGCCGTCCGAGGTGCACGGCCAGCAGTTCGCCCTTGCCGAGTTCGAGCGCCATGTCGGCGAGCTTGGCCTGGGTGAGCTGGTAGGCGGCGAGGGGCTTGTCGAAAACCTCCCGGGTTCGTGAGTATTCGATCGCGGCGGACAGGCAGTCGCGGGCCGCGCCGAGCGCGCCGAAGATGATCCCGAACCGAGCCTCCGACAGGCAGCCCAGCGGCGCCGCCAGCCCCCGCGCCTCGGGCAGCTGGGCGTCGGCGGGCAGCCGGACGCCGTCGAGAGCGAGTTCCGCGGTGATCGAAGCCCGCAGGGACAGTTTGTGTTTCATCTCGCGGGCGCTGAATCCCGGTGTGTCCGTGGGCACCACGAACCCGCGGATCACATCCCGCTCGTCCTCGCGCGACTGCGCCCATACGATGGCGATATCGGCCACCGATCCGTTGGTGATCCACATCTTCGAGCCGTCGAGGATCCAGTCGTCCCCGTCGCGTCGCGCCCGCGTCCGCATGCCGCCCGGATTGGATCCGAAGTCGGGTTCGGTGAGCCCGAAGCAACCGATCACCCGCCCGGCCGCCATCTCCGGCAGCCACCGCAGCTTCTGCTCCTCGGACCCGTACTTGTGGATGGCGGTCATGGCCAGCGACCCCTGCACCGACACCATGCTGCGCACCCCGGAGTCGACGGCCTCCAACTCCAGGCAGGCCAGCCCGTACGCCGTCGCCGAGGTGCCCGCGCACCCGTACCCCTCCAGATGCATCCCCAGCAGCCCCAGCTTGCCCAGTTCCGGAGCCAGTTCCCGCGCCGGGAAGGTCCCCGCCTCGAACCATTCGGTCACCCGTGGCCGCAACCGTTCCGCCGCGAACGCGCGCACCGTCTCGCGGATGGCGCGTTCCTCGTCACTGAGCAGGGAGTCGATGGCGAACAGCTCGTCTACGGTGACCATGCGCCCACGATAGGACCGCCCGCGCGACGCCCACAACGCCGCGCCGATACCGACCCGGGGGCGGGGCGGACCGGCCGCGTCCTTAGGCTGTTCGCATGAGCGATCAGCTGGGTTTCTCCACACGGGCGGTGCACGCCGGGTTCGATCCGGACCCTCAGACCGGTGCGGTGAACGTGCCGATCTACGCGAGTTCGACCTTCGCCCAGGACGGGGTCGGCGGCATGCGCGGCGGCTACGAGTACGCGCGCACCGGCAACCCGACCCGGACCGCGCTGGAGGCCAATCTGGCCGCGCTCGAATCCGGCTCCTACGGGCGGGCTTTCGCCTCCGGTATGGCGGCCACCGACTGCGCGATCCGGGCCAACCTGCGCCCCGGCGACCACATGGTGATCCCGAACGACGCCTACGGCGGCACCTTCCGGCTCATCGACAAGGTCTTCACCCAGTGGGGCATCGAGTACTCGGTCGCACCGGTCTCGGATGTGGACGCGGTGGCCGCGGCGATGCGCCCCAATACCAAGCTGGTGTGGGTGGAGACGCCCACCAACCCGCTGCTGAACGTCGGTGACATCGCGGCGCTGGCCGAGGTCGCCCACGCGGGCGGCGCGAAGCTGGTCGTGGACAACACCTTCGCCTCCCCGTACCTGCAGCAGCCGCTGCTGCTGGGCGCGGACATCGTGCTGCACTCGACCACCAAGTACCTGGGCGGTCACTCCGACGTGGTCGGCGGCGCGCTCATCACCAACGACCAGGAGCTGGACACCAAGTTCGCGTTCCTGCAGAACGGCGCCGGCGCGGTCCCCGGCCCGATGGACGCCTTCCTCACCCTGCGCGGCATCAAGACCCTGGCCCTGCGCATGGACCGGCACTGCGACAACGCCGAGACCATCGCCGAGTTCCTGGCCAACCACCCCAAGATCGCCCAGGTCATCTACCCCGGCCTGCCCGAGCACCCGGGCCACACGGTGGCGCAGAAGCAGATGCGCCGCTTCGGCGGCATGATCTCGGTGCGCGTGCACGGCGGCAAGGAAGCGGCGCTGGACTTCTGCTCCAAGACCAAGGTCTTCACCCTGGCCGAGTCCCTCGGCGGCGTGGAATCGCTGATCGAGCACCCGGGCGCGATGACCCACGCCTCGACCGAGGGCTCCGCCCTCGAGGTCCCCGCCGACCTGGTCCGCCTCTCGGTCGGCATCGAGGACATCAGCGACCTCCTCTCCGACATCGAGCAGGCGCTGGCCTAACTCTCAGGGGCTCTCGGGGACTTCGCCTCCGAACCTCCAGGGACGCCGGGGGCCCAAGCCCCCGAACCCACCAGCACAAAGAAGCGCCGCACCGGATTCCGGTGCGGCGCTTCTCTTGCATTTCGGCCGATAACAGCATTTGTCAGCTGTGGTACGGCTCCGCGGAGACCAGGGTCACCTTCATGGTCTTGCCGTTGGGCAGGGTGTATTCGCGGGTGTCGCCGACCTTGGCGTCGATGAGGGCGCCGCCCAACGGGGAGTTGGGGGAGTAGGTCTCGAGGTCGGCGCTGCCGAGGCCCTCTTCGCGGGTGGCGATGAGGAACGTTTCGGTGTCGGACTCGTCGCCGTCGTAGTAGACCTTGACGACCGAGCCGGGCAGGGCGACGCCGGACTTGGTGGGCGCGACGCCGACCTTGGCGTTGTTCAGCAGTTCCTGCAGCTGGCGGATACGCGCCTCCTGCTGGCCCTGCTCTTCACGCGCCGCGTGGTAACCGCCGTTCTCCTTGAGGTCGCCCTCTTCACGGCGCTCGTTGATTTCGGCCGCGATGACGGGACGGTTGGCGATGAGCGCGCCGAGTTCGCTCGTGAGCCTCTCGTGCGACTCCGGGGTCAGCCAAGTCACGGTCTCAGTCATCTCGATCACTCCCTAGTAGTTGTCCCCGGCAAGCCGGGATTCCCTGATGCCCGCTACTGAAACCCATCCGGAGATGGGCACACAGCAGCCCTGGACAGCCAGAGCGATCCCTGGGGAGAGTCCCGACAGCGCCGGCCGTCAATGCAGCAAACACGGCTCCGAACGCCGGAACCGTGTATCGCGTCATTTTAGCACGATTTGAAAATGCGCAGGTAGAAGCGTCAATGCGGGTCGCATACCCGACTTTTCACCCGGCGCGCAGATAGGCCGGCACATGCTCGGTGCAGCCGTACACATTGGCCGCGCCGGCCCGGCGGGCGGTCTTGATCGTGGTGTCCATGCGGACGGTGCCGGCGTCGGAGCCGGGAACCAGGATCTCGCGGCGGCCGACCTCGTCGGTGTCGCCGTCCATGGCGCGCACGATGCAGGCGACCGCGGTGCCGGGATCCTTGCGGGTCACCTTGAACTCGATGGTGACGGTGGAGTCGTCGACGACGGTGTAGCCGAGGCGTTCCGGTTCGATGTCCTGCGGTCCGTAGGTGCGGAAGCCCAGGTAGGCGACCACGAGTCCGCCGACGAGGACGATCGGTCCGAGGGCCCAGGGCAGCCAGCGGCGGTTCTTCCGCGGCTTTATCCCGTACCTGTCGGCCGGTCTTTCGCTCATGTCGGGGACGCTCCCGGGGGGTAGGTCGGAACAAACAACGATCGGATGGAACTATAGGGAATGGATATCCGATGCCTGTGTCCGGACTCGGCACGTGCCGGTTGATGCAGCGCGACGCTACGAGGTGAAAACGTGATCGGTGAGGTGAACGAGAAGTGAGTGGTCTTCGCCTCATGGCGGTGCACGCCCATCCCGACGACGAATCCAGCAAGGGCGCGGCCACCACCGCGCGCTACGCTGCCGAAGGCAACGAGGTGCTGGTCGTCACCCTCACCGGCGGGGAGCGCGGCGACATTCTGAACCCCGCCATGGACACCCCCGGCGTCAAGGACCGCATCACCGAGGTCCGCCGCGAGGAGATGGCCGCCGCCGCCGAGGCGCTGGGCGTCCGCCAGACCTGGCTGGGTTTCGTGGATTCCGGTCTGCCGGAAGGTGATCCGCTGCCGCCGCTGCCCGAGGGTTGCTTCGCGCTGGTGCCGCTGGCGGAGGCCGCCGAGGCGCTGGTGCGGGTGGTGCGCGAGTTCCGGCCGCACGTCATCACCACCTATGACGAGATGGGCGGCTACCCGCACCCGGACCACATCATGTGCCACCAGGTGTCGGTCGCGGCCTTCGAGGCCGCCGGCGATCCGGAGCGGTTCCCCGACGCGGGTGAGCCCTGGACGCCGCTGAAGCTGTACTACGACCACGGCTTCAGCCTGGCCCGGCTCGAGGTCTTCGCCGCCGAGTACGAGCGCATCGGCGAACCGTTCCCCATGCAGGAGTGGATGGACCGGATGCGCAAGTACGCCGCCGAGCGCGGCGACATCATGGCCCGGGTGACCACCCAGGTCGAGTGCGCCAAGTACTTCCCGGCGCGGGACGACGCGCTGCGCGCCCACGCCACCCAGATCGACCCCAACGGCGCCTTCTTCGCGGTGCCGACGGAGATGCAGCAGCGGCTGTGGCCGACCGAGGAGTTCGAGCTGGCCAAGACCCGCGTCAAGACCGCGATCCCGGAGACCGACCTGTTCGCGGGCATCGACGACGCCGACACCGAGGACGACGCCCGATGATGCTCACCCTGCTCGCCCAGACCAACAATTCGCCCACCGGCCCGGAGTTCGGCAAGGCGTCCCCGCTGGGCCTGGTGATCGTGCTGGTGTTGCTGGCGGGCACCATCCTGCTCATCCGGAACATGAACAAGCACATCAAGAACCTGCCCTCCGAGTTCTCCCCGGAGCACCCGGAGGCGGATCAGGAAGCCGACGAGGGCACCGAGCACGGGATCGCGGCGCAGGAGGACGACGACGCGTCGCCGCGCAACGAGTCCAAGCCGGAAGCCACCAACGGCACGGCCTGATCCGACGATGTGCAGCGCCCCCGGTCGACGGACCGGGGGCGCTGTCGTTTCCCGGCGCCCGGAACAATTCCGGTCACGCTGCCGTTTTCGCTCCGGAGAGCGAAACAGCCGGAGTGGAAAGGGAAATCGCGATGCCGAGCCCGGAGATGCGCGAGTTCATCGAACAGTTCGAGCAGAGCCGGGCGGCCCGGCCCGATGCCCCGCTGTCCCTGGCGGAACTCCGGGCCGGTTTCCTGCCCGCGGGCCGGAAGTACGAGGTTCCCGATGATGTTCGGGTGAGCGCGGTGTCGGCGGCGGGCGTCCCCGCGTACTGGCTGGACGCGCCGGACACCTCGCCGGACCGGGTGTTGGTGTATGTGCACGGTGGCGGTTTCACGCTGGGCTCGCTCGACAGTCACGGCGAGCTGGCGGCGCGGCTGGGCCGGGCGGCCGGGGCGCGGGTGCTGTTCCCGGAGTACCGGCTGACGCCCGAGTATCCGTATCCGGCGCCGGTCGAGGACATCCGCGCGCTGTGGCGCTGGGTGCGCGAGGACCAGGGCGTCGCCGCGAGTTCCATTGTGCTGGCGGGTGATTCGTCGGGCGGCAATCTGGTGGCGGCGCTGCTGCTGGAGTTGCGCGATGCCGGGGCGGAGCTGCCCGCGGCGGCGGTGCTGCTCTCGCCCGCGTTGGACATGAGCGGATCCGGGGTCTCCATGACCGAGCGTGACGGGCAGGACGCGATCTTCACGCCGGGCATGCTGCGCGGGATCTTCGCGACCTATCTGGACGGCGCGGATCCGCGGATTCCTTCGGCCTCACCGCTTTTCGGGGATCTGACCGGGTTGCCTCCGGTGCTGATCCAGGCCGGGACGGCCGAACTGCTGCTCAGCGATGCCGAGGGCTTCGCGGCCGCCGCGCGTGAGGCGGGCGTGGAGGTGGCGTTGACACTGGGGGAGGGTCTGCCGCACGTCTACGTGATCATGCGGGATACCCCGGAAGCGGCCGCGGCCACCGAAGAGATCGCGGCCTTCGTGCGCAAGCGCCTGGGCTGAGCCGGTCCCGGTCCGAAGTCGCGCGATTACTCCAGGGTCGGCTGGTCGTAGCGGGTGAATCCGCCCTTGCCGTCGGTGTCCACGCCGAGGAATCGCCCGGCGTGGAAGGGATTGTTGGCGAGCAGCTGGACCACCGTGTTGTCGGGATCGAAGAGGTCGAGGACCGCGCCGTACTCGCCGCGGTCGAAGACCTCGCCGCGGGTGTAGTCGAGTTCGTCGGCGCGGGCGGCGAACGCGTGCAGGTCGTCGACGGAGTCGACTTCCAGCGCGAAGACGTCGAAGCCGCCGAGATCCGGTTGCCCGGCGCAGTATTCGCGTTCGCGCAGCGCGATGCCGAATCCGCTGGGATGCATGAGCTGCGCGCCGCGCAGTTCGCCCTCTTCGCGGAATTCCCCGGCCAGGCGCAGGTCGAGTAGGTCGGTGTACCAGGCGACGCTGCGCGCCAGGTCGCTGACCGGCAGCTTGACGTGGCGGATGCGGACGAGTCCGGCCATGGGTGGCTCCTGATTCGGTGCGCGCGGTGTCGTCGGGCGGGAACCCCGCAAGGATGCCACTTCCCGGCCGCCGTGGCGTGTAATGGCGCCGGACCGGCGGAATGATGGCGGTTGCGCCGCCGAATCAGACCGCCGGGTCGGCGGTGAGGTGGAGGTAGGCGGTGTCGAGGGGGATGTCGACGGCGAACCAGGCCGCCGGACGGTCGTCGTCGCGCGGGCACCAGGCCGTGGCCACGCACAGGCGGGCGGCCTCGTCGGTGGCCAGGCCGGGCAGGTGCCATTCGATCCGGGCCGGATCCCGGTAGCGGACACCGTATTCGGTGTCGTGGTCGTCGGCGTGGATCTGGTGCGCCCAGCTGGCGGGCATGAGGCGCGCGTCCTCGGCCTGCAGGGCCAGCAGTTCCGAGTCCGGGCCGCCGATGCACACCATGAAGTGGTCGTTCTCGATGCTCACCGCCGCGAGGCACTCACCGGTGTCCGGGCCGCTGGTGGTCCCCGCGGGCAGATCGGTCAATTCGGCCGTGAACACCAGTCCCGGCACCGCGCTGTGCGCCTTCACCTGCCAGATCCCGGCCCACAGCGCGACCGGCGCGCCCCCGTCCCAGGCGGGCATCTCGATACTCCCGACCAGCAGGTCGACGGTGGCGTCCCGATGCCGCCATCGGTGTAGATGCGACCCGTTCGGCAAGCGCCACAGCGTGTTCGGACCGGCGGGCAGCAGCTCCGACCCGACGGTGACGCCGAACCCCACGATCCCGAGCGGGGTGTCGATCACGGCGGGACGGCGGTCTACCTGAGCGAGGCGGTCGGTGGGGAGCATGAACCCATCATGCAGGGTGCGTATCGGCGCCCGCTGACCGGTTGCACCCGTTAGTTTTTCGTAAAGGAAATTTCCGGGTGCCCGGCGCGGGATTAGCGTTTGTGATGTCGAACAGCTGCGGTTCGGGGGTGGGGTTGATGGCGGCGGATGTGATCGGCAAGTTCGCGCGGGTGACGGCCGCGATCACCCCCGACCACCTCGGCGAGGTGTTGATCGAGGTGCGGGCCGGGTCCGAACGGTTCCTGGCGCGCGCCGCCGACAGCGAGTCGACGATTCCCAAGCACGCTCAGGTGCTCGTGGTCGGCAGTCTGGGTGGCCGGACCGTCGAAGTCGTTCCCGTGAAATGAAGGTGCATCGTGGACATCCTGGTCATTGGTTTGGTCGGGTTGGTGTTCGTCGTTCTGTTGGCCGGAATCGGGTTGCTGCGGCTCGCGTGGCGCGTCGCCGAACCCGATGAGGCGCTGATCATCTCGGGCTTCCGGGCCGGATCGGGGCCGGGCGGGTCGGGGGAGAGCATGGGGTTCCGGATCGTCACCGGGCGCGGGTGCCTGGTCGCGCCGGGATTGACCAAGGTGCGGCGAATCTCGCTGGAGGCGCACGAATCCCAGATCGTGGTGCCGTGCGTGAGCCGGCAGAAGATCGGTCTGCATCTCACCGGCGTGGTCATGTACAAGGTCGGCGACGACTACACCTCGATCGCCAACGCGGCGCGGCGGTTCCTGGACCGGCCCACCGACGAGCTCGAGACCAAGGTGCAGAACGTGTTCATCGGTCATCTGCGCGCCATCGCGGGCTCGATGACCGTGGAGGACATGATCAGTGATCAGGACAAGTTCTCCGAGCAGGTGCGGGACCGCTGCTCGCACGAGATGGAGTCCTTCGGCCTGGTGATCGACTCGTTCCAGATCCAGTCCATCGCCAGCGAATCGAATTACATCGCCAATCTGGCCATTCCGCATCAGGCGGAGGTGGAGCAGCACGCCCGCATCGCGCGCGCCAATGCCGAACGCGAGGCCATCGCGCAGGAGCAGGCGGCGCAGGCGCAGGTGGCGCTGTCGATGCGCGACACCCAGATCAAGAAGGCCGGTTATCAGGCCGAGGTGGATCGGGCCACCAAGGACGCCCAGCAGCAGGGCCCGCTGGCCGAGGCGACCGCCCGGCAGGCTGTCGTCGAGGTGGCGACCAAGGTCGCGCAACTCGAGGCGCAGCAGAAGGAACAGCAGCTCCAGGTGGAGGTCCGCAAGCCGGCCGACGCCGAGGCCTACAAGCAGACCACCTTGGCCACCGCGGCGCGCGACGCCCGGATCAGCCAGGCCGAGGCGGACGCCGAGGAGACCCGGCTGCGCGCGGAAGCCGCTGCGGCGCAGACGAAGTTGCAGGCCCTCGCCGAAGCCGAATCGATCAAGGCGCGGGCGGCCGCGCAGGCCGAGGCGACCCGGCTCACCGGTCAGGCCGAGGCGGAAGCGATCAAGGCGCGCGGTCTCGCCGAGGCCGACGCCGTGCGCGCCCGGATGGCCGCCGAGGCGGCGGGCATCCAGCAGCGCGCCGAGGCGATGAGCAAGAACCAGGAGGCGGTGATCGCCCAGCAGATCGCCGAGCACCTGCCCGAGATCGTGGCCGCGGCGGCGAAGCCGTTCGAGCATGTCGGGCAGTTCACGGTGCTCAACGGGGCGCAGGGCGTGACCTCGGCGCTGGCCGAGATCATCCAGCAGGCCGGGACTCTCGCCTCCATGGCGCGGGAATCCCTGATGCCGGTGCTGGAGCCCGAGGCCGCGTCGCCCAACGGGGAGGTCGGCCTCAGCCGTTCGTGATCGAGTCGACGAGCGGGCCCGCCATCAGGCCGTACATCAGGCATAGGAAGGCTCCGTCGTCCGCGTCACCGAAGAACGCGATGACCAAATGGCTCGGTGGAAGAATCTCACCGAGCCATTGCCAATTCGGTCGCGGCCGTTCGGACGTCAGCCGGCAGCCGAGACCTCCTGGTCATGCCGGGCCGGGGACCGGAAGGTCGCCAGCGCGAGCGCCGCCGCGCCGACGGCGACGATTCCGGCGGCGACGAACGCGGCCGAGAACCCGTCGGTCAGGGCGCCGGTGTCACCGAGCCGGTCGGCGCCCGCGTTCGCCGCGATGGCGGTGACCGCGGCCAGGCCCAGGGCCGAACCGATCTGGTAGCCGGTGTTCACGATGCCCGAGGCGAGGCCGCCCTCCTGCGGCGGCGCGGCCGAAATCGCCGTCTGCAGAGTGGGAATGAAGGCCAGCGACATGCCCAGCGCCGCCACCAGCGAACCGGGCAGCACGTCGATCCAGAAGGTGCCGTCGGGGCGGATGAACGACAGCCACGCCAGTCCGGCGGCCAGGATGACCAGGCCGGCGACCGTCATGGTGCGAGCGCCGAAGCGCGCGAACAGTTTCGGCGAAATGGCGATCATGCCGACCATGATGAGCGCGGTCATGGGCAGCAGCGCCGCACCCGACGGGAACGCCGAATAGCCCAGGACCTGCTGTAGATACAGGTTCAGGAAGAACCACATCGGCACCCACGCCGCGCCCAGCAGCACCTGGGCGAGGTTGGCCGCGCCGAGGTCGGGTGCGCGGAAGATGCTCAGCGGCATGAGCGGTTCGCGGCGGCGGGCCTGGATCGCGATGAACGCGCCGAGCAGGGCGAGGGCCGCGGCCAGCACCACCCAGGTGGAGGTGGCGGACCAGTCCCCGCGCACCACGGCGAAGACGGCGGCGCCGAGGCCGAGGGTGGCGGTCGCCGCGCCGAGCAGATCCACCGACGCGTGCGGGGCCATCGCGCCATCGGGCACCAGGGCCGGTGCGGCCAGCAACGCTACCAGTGCGATCGGGATATTGATGTAGAAAACCCAAGGCCACGAGGCATATTGGGTGATCAGGCCACCGAGGAACACTCCGGCGGTCCCGCCGGCGGGCGCCGCGGCTCCGTAGACGGCGAAGGCCTTGGTCAGCTCGCCGGGATTGCCGCCGAACAGCATCATCAGCAGGGTCAGGGCGGAGGGTGCGATAAGGGCCGCGCCCGCGCCCTGGACACCGCGTCCGATCAGCTCCACCGCGGCGTTTCCGGCGAGGCCGGCGACCAGCGAGCCGACCGCGAGGATGCCCCATCCGGTCTGGAAGATCCGCCGTGTGCCGACGATGTCGGACAATTTGCCGCCGAGCAGCAGCAGGCCGCCGAAGACGACCACGTAGGCATTGAAGACCCAGGACAGGTTCTCCTGCGAGAAGCCCAGCGCGTCCTGCATTTCCGGCAGTGCGACGCCGATGATCGAGGTGTCCATGATGACGATGAACTGGGCGAGGGCGATGAGCCCCAAGGCGATCCAGCGCCGCGACGAGGGCGGCGCGGAGGTGTGGGTGGACATAGGAATCACTCCCTGGCAGAGGTTTCGGGGCCGGGGTGGCCACGGGCAGTTCCAACCCGTCCATTGGTACCCCCATGGGGTATGCGAAAACAGCCTGGAGCACTGTGACACTTCTCATACCTATTGGGGGTATAGGTATTGACACGTGTTCTGGCCAGCGTGAAAACGTCCTTGGCTCCGGAACTTTCGCGAGATTCGCACGGGGACACGCCCCGGACATGGTTGACATCGCCCCGGTGTCGGCTGTGAGGATTGGCCGATGATGAAACGAACGATCAATAGCTTGACCGCCGTTGCCATCCTCGGAGCGGGCGTCGCGGTCACCGCCGCACCGGCCGGCGCCGAACCCAACGGCAGCCCCTGTCAGCTGGGCTGGTCGAACACCGAACCGCGCTCCTGCGCGCAGAGCAGCTTCAACATGAGCCCGGTCTTCACCCTCGGCAACGGGGTGTGCGCGGGCATGTTCTCCACCGGCGGTACGGCTTTCGACGGCCCGCTCTACCAGTACTCCGAGGCGCCCGGCACCTCGCACTCGGTGATCCTGCGCATCAGTCAGGGCTTCTCGCCGCTCGGCAACTGGGCCGCGCAACTGCTGGCCTGCGATGTCAACGCCATCGTCGACTGGAACAACGCCGACACCGGCCAGCAGGGCAGTGTCACCCGCTTCATCGCGGCGGGACAGAGCAGCACCTATCCGGCCATCTTCCCGGTCAACACCGGTCCCGGCCGGGTCCACCTGACCATCCGCACCGACCGCGCCAATATCCCGGCGAATATCGACATCGTCGTGCCCTAGGACCCTCCGGGTACGCGAACAGGCTCCCACCCGAATTCCGGATTCGAGTGGGAGCCTTCGTCATCGGGCCGTCGGACGGCCGGAGATCCGTTCAGCGAGCCGGAGCGGCGGCGGGTTCGGACAAGAACTGGTGCAAGCCCTGCGCGACGGCGGCGTCGCCCTGCACGGTCGGGTGACCGGGCTGTCCGTACCAGTCCGGGCCCGGGGTGAAGATTCCGTTCAGCCAGGGATCGGGAGAGCACAGGCCGTGGCCCGCGGTGACCGCGGCGGCGTCGAAGTACTCCACGCCGAGCGCGGCGGCGGCGTCGCGCGGGGCCCGGCGGATGCTGTCGAAGACGTCGGTGACCGCGCCCGCGTGCGGCAGGCCGACCGGGACGCCCAGGACGCCCATGCAGATCGCGTCGCTGCCGGGGGTGTGCAGTTCCTGGTAGCCGACCAGGACGATGCGCGCGTTCGGCGCGTAGTAGCGGATGTAGGTGATGATGTCGCGCAGGTGGTCGACGTAGTCCTGACCGGTGAGCAGCGTGGGCGGATTGGCGTTGGTGGCCGCATCGGCCGTGCTGCATCCGCGCAGTACGTCGAGCAGGCACGGCACCAGCTCGTTCTGGGCCACATGGTCGGCGCCCCAGGCGTCGTTCAAACCGAACTGGAGCAGCACCGCCTTGGTCCGCGGTCCGAACGCGCCGTTGGCGGCCGCCTGCCGCGCCTCGGTCAAGGCCGTCCAGAAACGGTCCTCACCGTGGCGCCACATGTACGCGCCGACGCAGGACACGTCCTCGACATCCTTGGTCGCCGACAATCCCATCCGGTCCGCCAGCTGGGTCGGCCAGGATGTGGGCAGATGCGGGCAGGCCACGCCGGTCGGCTGCGGCTGCATGGTGGACCAGGTGGCATTGGCGGTGTTCGAATCGCCCATGACCACCAGCGACTTGCCTTGCGCCTGCGCCGGATCGGTGTCCGCCCCGGCGACCGGCGCGGTGAGGCCGCTCAATAACGCCGCCCCTCCGAAGACCATTGCGACGGCGGAAAGAAAGCGGCTCATGGTCCTCGGCATTTCGTACGGTCAGCGTGCTATGTCCGGTATGGGGTCGCCAGATCCTAGCGTGTCGGTCGCGGCGGTCACGGTCAAACCGAGCATCTGGAGTAGATACGCGCAGTCGTCGGCATCGAGCGCGTGGCCCGCGACGGTGTGGGCCGCCAGGGCGTTCCGCTCCTCTTCGGCGGCCCGCTCCGCCTCCCGCGCGGCGCCGAAGCCGCTCTGCTCGTGCTGGAGGGTGGTCTGTCGTGCAGGGCCCATCGGAATACATCCCGCCATTGGCGCCGGGTCACCGAATCCGACTGACCCGGGCCGACAACTACTCACCCCACCCTACGGGCTCACGGCTGCTCGCCCGGTCCGCTCGCGCCGAAATGCTCGATGAGCAGCCGGGCCACCGAGTCGGGCGCTTCGTCGGGGATCCAATGCGATACGTGCGGAAGCACTTCGACTCGGAACGGGCCGTCGGCGAAACGGTGCGTCAGTTCGATGCCGCTGTCGAGGACCGCGGTGTCGCCGTCGCTCCACACCTGGAGCGTCGGCACATCGACTCGGCCGCGCAGGAAGCGCGGCGAGGAGAACAGCATGCCGCGATACCAATGCAGCCCGCCGCGGGCGATCACACGATCGCGTACCCGCGCGGCATCGCGTTCGCTGACCTGCGCGGTCTGGCCCGTTCGGCGCAGCAACTTCTCGAAAAACCCGGTGCGGAGCAAGATTTCGGGGATCACCGGCAGCTGGAAGAAGTACATGTACCAGGAAGCCGGCCCTTGGCGGGTGGTGAGAATGGCCTGAGCGAACGCGCCCGGATGCGGTACCGACAATGCGGCCAGCGACCGCAGCCGCTCGGACCCCGAGATCGCCGCGGCCCAGGCCGCGGCCGCACCCCAATCGTGCCCGACGACGTGCACGGGACGCCCGATCTGGTCGAGCATCGACAGCACGTCCGCCGCCAGCTCGTCGAGCCGATACTGCCAGCGCCAGCGCGGGGCCGCGGTGCGGCTCGCGCCGCGCAGGTCCGGCGCGAAGGTTCGGAAGCCGGCCTGATTGAGAAGCTCCGCCACCTCATGCCAGCTGCGCGAGTCCTGCGGCCAGCCGTGCAGCAGCAGGACCGGGTCGCCGGTGATCGGCCCGGAATCGATCACCGGGAACACCAGGTCGTCACGTCGAAAAGCGGTGAATCGCCCCGCGGATCCATCGGTCGCCATTGACCTGCACCTTTCGTCGTCGCTGCGTTGCAGAACAGCGTGTCACAAGTCCAATGTTTCCGCTACTGGTAGTTACATATAAACGTGGTCCCATCCCGGGGAGAGCGATGCTCCCCCCGGGATGGGACCGGCCCGCTAGTCGGGGGTGACGATGGCGAAATCGGGGTTGGGCTGGTCGAACAGGGCCGTCAGCTTGACGAAGCTCTGGGCGTCGCCGTCGATGGTGATGGCGCCGGACTGCAGCGCGGCGTTCAGATCCTGACCCGCGAGCAGGACGCCGATCAAGGTGGCACGGGTGAGGGTGAAGGTCACCTCGGCGGGCGGCAGCTTGTCGCCGTCGCGGCGGTCGAAGTGGATAAGCACGCCGTTGCGCAGTTCGAGGCGGTGGGTGCGCTTCTCATCGGTGAAAACCCAGTCGCTGATCGCCTTTTCGTGCCAGGCCTTCGGACCGTCCAAGCGCAGGGACAGGGCGTCGAAGACCTGGTCGATGGTCAAGGCCGCCATCATGGTCGGCGAGTTGGTCTGGGTGGGCGTGCCGATATTGCCGTTGCGCAGCTCGTAGGCGCCCATCAGGAAGAAATTGCGCCAGGTGGCGTTCTCGGCGCCGTAGCCGAGCTGCTCATAGGTGGTGGCCAGCAATGTCTTCGCCGCCTCGTTGGACGGGTCGGCGAAGATGACGTAGTTGACCACCTGGGCGACCCAGCGGTAGTCGCCGTTGTCGAAGGCCACCCGCGCCTTGCGCAGCGCCTCGTCCGCGCCGCCCATGAATTCCACGTGCCGGGTGGCGGATTCGACCGGCGGGTACTCCCACAGGTGTGCCGGATTGCCGTCGAACCAGCCCATGTAGCGCTGGTAGATGGCCTTCACATTGTGGCTGACCGAACCGTAGTAGCCGTGCGAGTGCCAGGACCCGGCGATGGCGGGCGGCAGTTCGATGGTCTCGGCGATCTCACTGCCGACATAGCCCTGGTTCAACCGGCGCAGCGTCTGGTCGTGCAGGTAGGCGTACAGGTCCCGTTGCTGCGCAAGGTATTCCACCAGGCGCTCGGTGTCCCAGGTCGGCCAGTGGTGGGAGGCGAACACGACATCGGACTCGTAGCCGAACAGATTGATCGACTCGGTCAGGTACTGCGACCACACGTGCGGGTCGCGCACCAGCGCGCCGCGCAGGGTCAGCAGGTTGTGCAGCGTGTGGGTGGCGTTCTCCGCCATGCACAGTGCGCGGTGGTCGGGGAAGTAGAAGTTCATCTCCGACGGCGCTTCGGTGCCGGGCGTGATCTGGAAGACGATGCGCACCCCGTCGACGGTCATCTCCTGACCGGTCTCGGTGATGTCGTGGGTCGGCGCGATGAGCGTGACGGTGCCGATCGAGGTCGTCTGCCCGAGGCCCGCGCCCACCTGGCCCTTGGGTCCGCGGGGCAGGGCCGCGCCGTACATGTAGGCGGCCCGGCGGCCCATGGCGGTTCCGGCGTAGACGTTCTCGGCCACCGCGTGTTCGAGGAATCCCGCGGGGGCGATGACCGGGCAGCGGCCCGCGTCCACGTCCTCCTGGGTGGTCACGCCCAGCGCGCCGCCGAAGTGGTCGACGTGGGAGTGCGTGTAGATCAACGCGGTCACCGGCTTGTCGCCGCGGTGGGCGCGGTACAGCTCGAGCCCGGCCCGCGCGGTCTCGGCGGAGATGAGCGGGTCGATCACGATCACGCCCGTCTTGCCTTCGATCAGGGTCATGTTGGACAGGTCGAGTCCGCGGATCTGATGGATCCCCTCGGTCACCTCGTACAGGCCCTGACGGATGTTCAGCCCGGACTGCCGCCACAGGCTGGGGTGCACCGACGCCGGGCACGCCCCGTTCAGGAACCCGTAGGAGTCGTTGTCCCACACCACGTTCCCGCCGGCGCCCTTGACCACGCCGGGCTCGAGCGCGGCGATGAATCCACGGTCCGCGTCCTGCTGATCGGTGGTGTCACCGAACGGCAGCCCGGCGGCGGCCCGCTGTTGCTGATCGAGAATGTACTGACTGGGGTCGGACTGCGTGCTCACTCCATGCCTCCTGTTCCACCGGGGTTCCGGCGATCGACATTTCTCTGCTGGGAGACCGGGTCGGTCGGACCCATAGCCAGGTGACGGCGAGCATGACCACCAGCGCCGGTTTGCCCAGCACCAGCGCCACCGTGCCCAGCAGCACGACCTTGTTCGCGAGATACAGCGGCACCATGATCAGCAGGTGCGCCGCCCAGAAGCCGAACCAGGCCAGGGACACCTTGTGGTGCAAGCGAATCCGCTCCTGCGGGTCGGCCGCGTACGTGCGTTCCAATCCGAGTTCGCGGCAGGCCCGATGGCTGAGCGGGCGGCCGCTGAGCAGGGTGATCCCGAAAGCCGCCGTGCACACCGCGCAGATGATGAGGTCCGGCAGGTAGAATCCGCGCCCCTCACCGGTGATGCCCACGAACAGCGAGAACACCACGACCGCGGCCAGCGAAGCCGACACCACCTTCACCGAATCGCCTTTCATCAAGCGATACAGCGAGATCAGTCCGGCGACCCCGAGCGCGACCAGCACCCCGATCTTGGCGTTCACCACGGTGTACCCGGCGAGGAACCCGATCGCGGGGGCCGCTCCGTCGAGCAGATGTTGCGGTCCGCCCAGCGCCCGGAACCTTCCCCACATCTCGGCCGCGGTGGACCGGCTCTGTGCGGGGTCCCGCATGTCCACTCCCGTCACCAGTGTCATGGCTATCTCCCAGCTACTAGAGGCTTTCATGGATCGAGCCGCGGATGTGGACGGCTCGCGATATCGATTCGGCTTACATCGAGCCCCAGGACTGCAGGAGGTAGGTGGCGTTCGCCGCCGGCTGGGCGACCTCGGTGGCGAGATCCAGCGTCGCGGAGCCGAGGTTGATGATCGGGAAATCCATGGTCAGAGCCTTCCGTTGATTTCTTATTTCAGTCTGACTGCAATAAGCGCCGCGCACGGCAGGCCATGCTTCTATGACCTGGTAGACCGATCGCGGCACATGGGATCCACGTCACCGCATTCCGGGTCTCGGGCGCTTCGAGCGGTGTCAGGGGTGACCGCGAGGGCTCCGCCGAGTTCGGTGAGGAGCAGGATCGGCGCCCAGATCGGGGCGGTGAGCGCTATCAGGGCGACGCGAGAACTGTTCGATTGCCACCCGCCCTGTTCGGATGAGTTCCTGACGCGAACCTTCCGCGGGCCGAGCCTGTCTGCCGAGTATTTGGGGCAGACTGGGACGGTTGCGCTTGCCGTTGCGCCCCAGACCGGGAGGACCCGCGATGCAACTCGGACTCGATGAATGGATCGCCGGTGGAATCAGCGGGCACGACATCTTCCACCGGCAGGACGGACCGGTCGACGGCCGTCCGGTCACCCTGCTGCACGGCTTCCCCACCTCGTCGCACGATTGGGCCCCGATCGTGCCGCCGCTGGTCGAATCCGGTTGCCGGGTAACCACACTCGACCTGCTCGGGTTCGGGGCCAGTGCGAAACCGGTGCGACACGATTACCGGATCACCGAGCAGGCGTCGATCGTGGAGGCGCTGTGGCAGCGGCTCGGGATCGGGTCGACCGCGCTGGTGGCGCACGATTACGGGGTATCGGTCGCGCAGGAACTGCTGCACCGCGACGCGAGCCGAATCACCGCGGCCGCCTTCCTCAACGGCGGGCTGTATCCGGACCTGCACCGGCCCACTCGGGTACAGAAGCTGCTGCACAGTCCGCTCGGCGCCGTCGTCCAGCACCTGGCCACCGAACGGATGTACCGGAAGTCCCTGCGGGAGATCCTCGGTCGTCCGGTGAATGATGAACTGCTGCACGACATGTGGCTGGCCACGACCATGGGTGAGGGCAAACGCGTCCAGCATCGACTGCTGCACTACATCGACGAGCGCCGCGAGCACGCGGACCGGTGGCGCACAGCGCTCGAGCAGTACCCCGGACCGATGCTGTTCGTCTGGGGTCCCGCCGACCCGGTCAGCGGAGGCCACGTCCTGCCCCGGCTGCGCGAGCGGCTGCCGCACGCGACGATCACCGTGCTCGACGAACCACCGGCCACCGGGCACTACCCGCAACTGGAGAATCCCGACGCCGTGGCGGCGGCCCTGACCGAATTCCTGAGTACCGGCGGTTCCGGGTCCTAGCATCGGCTACCTCCGCCCCGGCCGCACTGCACGACCTGATCCGGCTCGGTGCGGTCCCGCCGCGCGGCGCTACTAGGTGTTGCTGACTACCACTACTATGCGATACGGTCTAGTGGTAGTCATTACCACTGAATAGCGTGGTCCGATGAAAGGAGGCGGCTACGGACAACTTGACCGAGATGCTGAAAGGGACGCTCGAAGGGTGCGTCCTCGAGATCATCGGCAACGAGGAGACCTACGGCTACGCCATTACGCGCCGGCTGAATGAACTCGGTTTCGTGGACGTCATCGAAGGGACGGTGTACGCCATCCTGGTGCGGTTGGAGAAGAACGGCCTGGTCGACGTCGCCAAGCGCCCTTCCGAAGTCGGTCCGCCGCGAAAGTTCTACGCGCTCAACGACGCCGGACGTCAAGAACTCATGACCTTCTGGCGAAAGTGGGAGTACGTCTCGGCGCGCATCAACGAGCTCAAGGGGAGTGCACGATGAAATTCTGGGAGAAGGTCACAGGCGGTGATCTCACCAGGGCATACAAGTCCTTCGACGCTCGGGCCCAAGCGCTGCCGGCCGAGTATCGAGCGGCGTGGGACGAGATCAAGATCCAGCTCTCCCCGTACTCGGACTTCACGGGCCGCAGCCTGATGCCGATCCTCGACGGCGCCCTGGGACTGCTCGAAGAGACGGCGGCCGATGGTCAGAGCGTGCATGAGGCGGTCGGCGACGACATCAAGGGCTTCTGCGCGGCGATCGCCGGCGGGGAAGGAGCCACGGGCTTTCGCGACAAGTGGCGCGAGCAGCTGAACCACAACGTCGCCAAGAAACTCGGCCGGCTAGGAGGATAACGTGGGCATCCGCGACATCATCGAAGGTAAGCGGGAGTGGCGAGCGCAGGTGGCGCGGGTCAAGGCGCTCCCACCGGACTACCAGATCGTCTACAAGGAGATTCAGAAGTACTTCTTCAGGGTCGGGCCGGTCGAACTGGTCGGCGGCAGTCTGCTCTCGGGAATCCTCGATTTCTTCGAGGAAGGCGCCGCGGCCGGCACCGGAGTCATCGAACTCATCGGCTCCGACGTCGCGGCATTCTGTGATGACCTGATCAAGGATTCGCGAACCTACGCCGACCTCTACCAGGAGTCCGTAGGCAAGGAAGACGCCAACTGAGTATTGTGACGAAGCCGCCGCGGCCCCTCCGGGTTCGCGGCGGTTTCGTCCTCCGGCGATATGTCACGCACCCGTACGGACGCGGCCGTCAGCATCCCGTAAAGATGTGCGCCGGTCGGGGATTCGGCGCGGATCATGGATCTTCGGAAGCGAAGTCGGCCGAGGAACGAGGTGATCGGAATGTCGTTCGGCAGCGTGGCGGCCGTCATGGCATCGGAGACGGTTCCGACCTACTCCGGCCCCGCCGTGGCCATCGGGACCGCGATCCTGCTGTTCGCTCTCGCCGCACTGGCGGCCTGGGTTTTGTTCGCCGAGCATCACCACAGGTGAGCCCGGCCCGGCAAGTGGCTCCAGGGCCGGGCCGAGTCGGTGAGTGGGAACGATGGGCGATAACGAAACGGACAAGTCGGTAGCAAAGAGGTGGCAAATCACCGCCTCGGTAGCCTAGCGTCGGTCCTCGTCGCACTCTGTCCGAGCTCGTCATCATCGTTCTCGATTCGTAGGAGCTGATGAGATGCTTGCAGGAATCGCCCGTTCAGCGGTGGTCGCCGCGGTAGCCGTCCCGTTCGTCGCCTTGGCGGCGGCCGCGCCCGCGTCCGCGAGTGAGACCACGGTATCGACCGTGGACCGCCCCGTGGCGCTGCAGAACGTGGATGCCCCCTACATCTGGGTGAACATCTGCGTCCACATCCCGACGCCGGGATCGGCCACCCTGAACTGGTGCTTCCCGTAGCCGAACGGACTGTCCCCGAACGAGATTCGACACCTCCGCGCCGTGCGGTCGTTCCGTCGTGCGGTGCGGTCATTCAACGGAGAGGAGCAGCTATGCAGGCCGGCTTCCGTGTCGCCGCGTTCGGCGTCACCGCTCTCGCGTGGATTCTGCCCGCTACTGGTCCGCTACACGCGGATCCCGCTGCGTGCACCGTCCCCGCCGACACCACGAACCAGTACCTGATCCTGTACGGCGGCTCACGCCCCGTCCCCGCCGCCGCCAACGGCGAATCCATGGCCATCGTTCGGTTCCCCAGTCAGGGCTCCCTGCAATACCTGGTGGCCGGAACCGGGGTCTGGCACGACAGCACCTATACCTACACCTCACCGGAGCCCGGCGTCGCCGTCATCGACGCCACCGAGCCCGCCGCCTCGGGTCCCGTCACCTACTCCGTCACGCTGCGGTGCCGGACCAACGAATCCGGCTCCTACTCGTACACCGGCCCGGGCGCGGACGCTCCGAGCGCCGACAACGCCGCTCCCAGCGCGAGCAACGCCACCTACCGGTTCAGTCGCAGCGCGATCTGACGACTGTCACAACGCATCACGGCATCCGGGTGTGGCTCATTCGCAGCGGAACCCTGTGTCGGTGCGGTGGATGCGGGAAAAGAACTCCCACGCCGCCTGTGCGGCGTTCGGGCCACGGGCGTCGGTGAACTCGGCGGCGTCGGGATCGGCCGAACCGCCCGACCAGTAGTGCGCCATACCGTGGATCGTCCACAATTGGAGTGTGGGGCAGTCCGATTCGTGCTGTCGCCAGGACTCGACGGTGTAGGAAAGACCCTCGGGCCTGTCGGCGACACCCTCGGCGATGCCGGTCGGCCGCGGGGGAATCCGCTGCGGGGCCTCCTGCGCGGCGAGCACCAGATTGTCGGTCTGTCGCCACTGCTCGATGACCTCGCGCCCGCATTCGTACGGCACCGCGAGGTCGGCATCACCGTGGAATCCGATGACCGGGAGCACCCGGCGATACCCGGTCTCGGCGGAGAATGCCTGTGCGGCCAGTTGTTCCGTGGAAACGGTCGGCAGATACGGGCCCACGCAGCCGAGCGCGCCATGATCGAACGCCGCACCCGAGTGCACGCCGATGGCGGCGAACAGGTCCGGGAAATACGCGCCCAGCAGCGTGGTCTCGTAGGCCCCGGAGGACATCCCCACCGCGTAGACCCGACCGGAATCGACGTGGTAGCGATCGATGGCGAGCCGGGTCATCGCCGCGATCGCGGCGGCATCTCCGGAAGCCCGGCTCTCGGACGCGGGCGCGAGCAGCCCCGACCAGCATCGCTGTTGCAGCAGATGGAGCGGGCTGCCGTCGACATAGAGGACCACGAACCCGTCGCGGCGAGCGATCGGATCCAGGAGATTGGCGCGCCGCTGCTGTTCGGCGGTGGTCTTGCACCCGTGGATCATCACCACCAGCGCGGGGTTCGCGGGCAGGTCACCGGGCACGAAAGCCTCGTAGCTGTACGTCAGTACACCGGAGGTGTAGGTGCCGGTATCGATCCGGCCGGTGTCGTCGGGCCCGGCGGTCGATGGGGCCGCGGTGGCGATCAGCAGGCCGGTCAGGAGAACGATCAGGGACAGTCGGATGGTGCCGTGATGGTCGAATACGCGCATGGTTCCCCGGCTTTCACCGATCTGGTCGCACACGGTCTCGATCGCGATTCCGCGGGCGAGGTTGCCCGAGAATTGTCCCGCAGGATCCGCGCGAACCAGTGGGGATTGCGGTAGGTGACCGGCTGGTCGGTTCAGACGAGGTTGATGTCGTCGAGCAGACGAGCGCCGAGCTCGGTGTCGCCGGTGAGCGAGACGTCGCAGTCACGCCAGGCGGCGCGGGTCGTGCCCCAGAGGGGGAATTCGTCGGCGCGACCGGTGATTTGGGCAGTAGTGCCCTCCCCCTCGCCGCGTCGCACGCGGATGGGGCCGCCCTGGTCGGTGTCGATGCGCCAGGTGCCGCCGCCGGGGCCGGTGAAGGTCATGGCGACGGGGGCGTCGAGCCAGGCCAGGCGGTCGCGGTGCGACTGCTCCAGCAGGCTGGTCAACCAGGCCAGGATCGAGGCCACCCGCCGCTCGTCGGTCGGCGGGCGCGGACGGTCCAGCGCCGCGGCGATGTCGTGGCGCAGGTGGGTGTGCCAGTCGAAGAGGAACATCGCCGGGAAGAGGCGCGTCGGATAGCGGCCGAGCTCGCCGACTCGCAGCCGGACACCGCCGAGACCGGGTGCGGTCATGACGGTCAGGGCGGCCGTGCCGACTCGGGTCCAGGTCGCGAAGCCTTCGAGGACTCGCGTCGGTGACCGCCGGCGCGAGGCCGCCACGGCCCGCTCGTTGAGGCTCTCCACGTCCTTGGTGGCCATGAACGCGAGCGCGGCCGGGGTGACGACCGTACGCAGGTCGGCGGCCATATGCGCGACAACGTCTTTCACACTCCAGCCCGCGGCCAGGCTGTCGGCGTGCCATTCGGCAGCGGTGAGGTCGGCGCAGTAGTCGAGCACGGCCTGTCGCTCGATGCGCAGCGCCGAGAGATGGTCAGCGGTCGCGCTCACCCTTGGATCGTATCGGGTGCGGCCAGCATCTCCAGGGTGGATCGCGGTCTCTTCTTGCCGCGTGTGGGAGGCTGGGGATAGGTACCGATTGTGCTGTCCATCGGGTACGCCGGCTGCCATTGGCGCCATGTGATGGTTTGAGGTTGCTAGCTTCGTTTCCGCAGGTGGAACCCATAAATTGGGTGGTCGTATCGAATGTCAGTCGGCGTGACAGGCGAGATCGGTCGCAGGCAGCCCGCCGTCGCGGAGATAGGTTTCGACGGCCTGGCTCACGCAGCTACTCGGGACGGTGAATGCTCCGTGCACGATGACGTCCTGAAGCGTCACCAACCGTGACGCGGTCATGGCTCGGTGCAGGCCGACGCCTTCTTGGTATGCCGCGACCGGATCGCCTGTGGCCTGCACGATGAGCACAGGAGTGGCGTTGTGCACGTCGGTGCGTGGTTCTACGGGCGCGGGCCAGAAAGCACAGGGGGAGATGTTGTTCACCAGTGGCCCGAATACCGGCTGTTCGACGCGACTGAATTCGACATTGCGCCAGTACCATCCGGGGTCGCGCTGCGCTTCGACGTCACCGCACACCACCGCGGTCGAGGATTCCACGGATGCGATCGCGTCATCGGCTGTTGGGGTCAACAATTCTCTCAGGGTCTGCTCGAGGTCGGCGCTGGGCTCGGCCGGCTGTCCTGCGGCGGCGGCCATGAGCTGCCGAAGAGCGTTCGCCGCGTCGTCGAACCGGCGGGAGTCGTGCAGGTAGCCGAACAACACCGACGGTAGCCAATGATCATCGACGTTGTAGGCGCCGACCCGGATCGGTTGCCGGGCCGCCTGTTCGATCAGGTCGGACACCGCCGCGCGAACATCGGAACGAGTAGCGCCCAGCCGATACTGCTCGGCTCGGGCGGCGATCCAGTCCGCCAATGCGTCGAGTGCTGCCTCCAACGGCGCTCCCTGATCTTGGATCATTACGTCATTGCCGTAGCGCGCCGGATCGACCGCGCTGTCGAGCACCATCCGGTCGGTGCGCTCGGGAAACATCTGTGTGTAGACGGCTCCCAGATAGGTACCGTAGGACATCCCGAAATAGTTGATTCGGTCTTCGCCGAGCAGCATGCGAATGAGGTCGATGTCCCGTGCTGTATTGCGAGTCGTGATGTGGGGTAACAGACCGTTGTCGGCGGCGAGGCAGCGCGCCGCCAAATCGGCTTGGGTAGCAGCGGATTCACCGAAATTGCCCAAACCCGCTCCCGCCGACTGGAACGAGTCGCCGATCGGCCATCCGCAGTGGACCGGCGTTGATCGACCCACACCGCGAGGGTCCATGCCGATCAGGTCATAAAGCCCCCAAGGGTAGGACGGCGCGGCGCGGGCGAGTCGTACCGGCAAATCCAGGCCGCGGCCGCCGGGCCCTCCCGGATTCGACAGCAAGATCCCTCGCCTGTGGCTCGGATCAGTCGCCCGTATTCGGGATATCGCGACGGAAATAGTGCGTCCTTGCGGCTCGGCATAGTTGAGCGGCACCGTCACCTGCGCGCATTGCGCGCCGGCTCGATCCAACAGATCGCTTTCGCACGAACCCCATTCCAACTGTTGCTGGGTGAAGCGGTTCAGCGCAGTAGAGACGGGCAGTTCTGTCGGTACGGTTCTGGCAATACCGACTCCTGCTACGGATCCGATCACAACTACCGCCACGGTGGCGGCGATCAACCCCGAGATTCCCGCTGCTCGCAGCAATCGGGCGCGAAATAGGTTGTCTTCCAGCATAATTCCTGAAGCTATCCAGAACCGCGAAACGCTACAATCGGGGTTTCCCCCTATATTCGGATGCACCGTCATTGCTGAATTCAATCCAAATGTGTTCGTGCACAAAGGTTTTACCGATGTCAGGGTGCCCATACCGGGCCTGGCTGGACCGTGACGTTCTGGATTCGACAGCTCGAGCTCGCTCGCGAGCGCTTCCAGCAGCTCGACCTGCTGCTCCGGGCGGGAGGGGTGAGATGGAGCGGGCTACCCGTTTGATGGAGTGCCGGTTCATAGCGCGCCGATGAACAGGGG
This sequence comes from Nocardia sp. NPDC004151, assembly GCF_042874235.1. Taxonomy (NCBI): domain Bacteria; kingdom Bacillati; phylum Actinomycetota; class Actinomycetes; order Mycobacteriales; family Nocardiaceae; genus Nocardia; species Nocardia sp. NPDC004151. Next base: position 662,955 of record NZ_JBIAMR010000003.1, read on the forward strand.
GATGGTGCGTCCGTGCGGCCGCCGAGGCGCCGGATTCGTCGAGCACATCGCCGCGATGCGGGCATGTTGGGCATCCGACCGAACAGGTCGACATCGTCGCCGCTCATCTCGACGACGCCCGCTCCGGCGGCGCGCGGGGCCGCATCGGCCCGGGTTTCGACGCGTTCGGTCCGGCCGAGCGGGGCCCTTGTGCTCCCGGTGGGGTGTGGAAGGCTGGGGTCATGAACCGACTGGGGACCGCGACGTCGCCCTACCTGCGACAGCATGCCGGGAATCCGGTGCATTGGCGGGAGTGGGACGCGGAGGCGCTGGCCGAGGCGGCCTCGCGGGACGTGCCGATCCTGCTGTCCATCGGATACGCCAGCTGCCACTGGTGCCATGTGATGGCGCACGAGTCGTTCGAGGACGAGGCCACCGCCGAGCTCATGAACGAGACCTTCGTGTGCATCAAGGTGGATCGGGAGGAACGGCCCGATCTGGACGCGGTGTACATGAACGCGACCGTAGCCATGACGGGGCAGGGCGGGTGGCCGATGACGTGCTTCCTGACGCCGGAGGGGGAGCCGTTCTACTGCGGGACCTACTACCCGAAGACACCGCGGCACGGGATGCCGTCGTTCGCGCAGGTGCTGACCGCGGTGGGGGAGACGTGGCGGAATCGGCGGGACGAGGTGAATACCGCGGCGGCGCAGGTGGGAGAGGCGCTGCGGCAGCAGACGGCGGGGCTGCCGGACACCGGGGTCGGGATCAGCGCCGACCTGGTGCAGCACGCGGTCTCGGCCGTATCGAAGGATGTGGACGCGCAGCACGGTGGGTTCGGGGGCGCGCCCAAGTTCCCGCCGTCGGCGTTGCTGGAGGGGTTGCTGCGGCATTATGAGCTGACCGGGGATCTCGGTGTGCTGCAGTCTGTTTCGTTCACCTGTGAATCGATGGCCCGAGGCGGGATCTACGACCAGCTGCGGGGTGGGTTCGCGCGGTACTCGGTGGACGCGGCGTGGGTGGTGCCGCACTTCGAGAAGATGCTGTACGACAACGCCCAGCTGGTGCGGGTGTACGCGCACCTGGCCCGGCGCGGGCTCGACGCGCCCGGGAGTGAGCGCGGCGGAGAGTCCTTGGCGCTGCGGGTGACTCGCGAGACCGTGCAGTTCCTCATGACCGATCTGGGGACCGGGCAGGGGGCCTTCGCGTCCGCCCTGGACGCCGACACCCACCTCGAACCGGGGCAGCCCGGGGTTGAGGGAGCCACCTATGTCTGGACGCCCGCGGAACTCAACGGGGTGCTCGGGGCGCTCGACGGAGCCTGGGCCGCGGAGATCTTCGGTGTCACGACGGCCGGTACGTTCGAGCACGGCACCTCGGTGCTGACGCGCTACACCGACCCGAAGCCGGTGGACCACGAGCGGTTCGAGGCCATCCGGGCGGCCATGTCCGCGGCGCGGGAACTGCGGCCGCAACCCGAGCGGGACGACAAGGTGGTCACCGCCTGGAACGGGATGGCCATCGTCGCGCTCGCGGAAGCCGGTGCCGCACACGGGCATCCGGAGTGGATCGCGGCGGCTGTCCGGTGTGCGCGGTTCCTGCTGGACACCCACGTGACCGACGGCCGGGTCTGCCGCGCCTCGCTGGGCGGCGTGCCCGGCGCGGCGGCGGGCGTGCTCGAGGACTACGCCTGGCTCGCGCTGGGACTGCTCGCGCTGCACCAGACCGCCGCGGGGGACTGGCTCGCCGAGGCGCGACGCGTACTCGACGCGGCCATCAGGCACTTCGCCGACGTGGACACCCCGGGCAGCTGGTTCGACACCGCCGACGACGCCGAAACCCTGCTGACCCGGCCCCGCGACCCCCTGGACGGCGCAACCCCGTCGGGCACTTCGGTTCTCGCCGAGGCCCTGCTCACGGCCTCCGCGCTCACCGACCCGGATCAGGCCGCCCGATACCGGCAGCTCGCCGACGAAACCCTCGCGCGGGGAGCGGTTCTGCTGGCCCGCGCGCCCCGCTCGGCGGGACACTGGCTGGCTGTGGCCGAGGCCGCCCTGCGCGGGCCCATTCAGGTGGCGATCTCCGCGGGCCCGGACGGCGAATCCGGCGGGGCCGCAACGCTGGCCGCCGCTGCCCGCGCCGCCGCTCCGGGCGGCTCGGTCATCGTCTCCGGCGACGCCGACTCCCAGCCCTTGCTGGCCGACCGCCCGCCGGTGCGTGACACCTCCGCCGCCTACATCTGCCGCGGTTCGGTCTGCGACCTCCCGGTCACCACGGTCGAAGACGTCCGCGCCGGTCTGCTTCCGCCGCAATCGGCCTGACGGTCCGCCGGCGGTCCTCCCGCGCCCGCGCATTCCGAGTCGGAAGGCGGGCGCGGGTCCGGAGTGTCAGGCCACGCGAGATGGCATGGCCTGGAACCGGTTTCCCGCCAGCACGGCGGCTGGAACGGCGACCAGGACCGCGAGGATATGCGCGGCGCGAAAAAGCCCGATCAGCACTGATGCCGGGGTCCAGCCGGTGAACAGCGCACCCGTGGAATCAGCCTCGAGCAGCGCGCTCAGCGGCTCCGCCGCCAGCGAAGCCAACCCGACGGTGCCCAGCCCCACCACGAGAACTCCTCGCGCCCAATGACTTCCGAACAACATGCGGGCCGCGAGCCAGAACACCGTCAGATAGATCGCCGCCCGAATCCCCAGCCCGAGCGCGACACCCGGCAGCCCGACCCCGGGATCCTCGAGCACCCGCGCGGCCCGCAACAGCGTCTCCGCCACTCCGGCGACCAAGGCCACCACCACCGCCCGATATGCGAGCACCGCCCGCGCGGGCCGCTCCCACCCCGCCGCCGACTTCCGCTCGAACGCGCCGATCTCCTCCATGCACCCACTGTCCGACCCCCGGCCTCGCCCGGAATCACCCTGGAGTACGAGGCTCCCCCGATCCCGCAGTACGACAGTTGGATTCGAGCACTCGGCCGATCCTCCCGGCCCTGCCGCGGAGCCGGCGGCACGTGCCGCCGGGTTCTCGACGGATGCGGCTGGGCTGCCTGCGCGTCGCCGAGCCGCGTTTCACCGCGGGATCCGGGTGGGCCGGAAGCCGCATGCGGCCGAGCCTCGAGCGCCGGGTGCTACGGACGCGTTGACTGTGCACCGGTGCGGCTGTCGCGTCGATGAGGGTCGCCTGGCATAGCCAACGCGCATATTCCGTTGCCTGGAGGGACTGGGCGGTCTTACAGTCCGGGGCGTGTTGAGGTCATCTGTTTCAGCGATGTATTTCCAGGTCCCGCCGAGTTCGCACACCACGTTCGCGCGGATTGAATGATCAGCGATCGGCGGGTTCCGGGGGTTGGGGTGCGGCCGGTAGAGGGGCGTCCTGCGGGACGGTGCCGTTGTGGTGGATCGACGCGGGGGACGCGGGCACGGCGGCCGGTACATCGGTCCAGCCCGGAGTGGGTTCCTTGCGGCCGCGGAGGTGGAGAGTGTCGTGCAGGATCCACTGTGTGCGCTCGGCGTCGGAGGCGGCTTCTATGACCGCCTGAGAGGCGAGAATCCGGCGGGGGACCAGCTTCGCCTCGGTGGTCAGGCGGGCGGCCTCGTTGACCGCGTCGCCGATCACCGTGAATTCCAAACGGGTGTCGGTGCCGACGTCCCCGGCGAAGACACAGCCGCGGGCGATGCCGATGCCGACGTCGAGTTCGCCGAGCGCGGCCACCTCGTCGCGAATCCGGCGGGCCGCCTTCAAAGCGGGGGTGGCGTTGTCGTCGAGGGCGATGGGCGCGCCGAAGATGCACAGCGCCGCATCGCCTTCGAACTTGTTGACCAGACCGTGGTTGTCCTCGGTCGCCGCCACCACGATGGTCAGCAGCCGGTTGAGCTTGGCCACGAAGTCGTGCGGGGCGAGCTCGGTGGCCAGTGCCACCGAACCGGTGACGTCCACGAACAGGGCCGTCGCCTCCCGCATGTCGCCGGTGAGGCTGGGGCTGCCGGACAGCGCCCGCTCCGCCACCTCGTCACCCACGTGCCGCCCGAAGACGGTCCGCATGCGCTCGCGCTCACTGAGATTGGCGGCCAGTTCGTTCACCGAATGCTCGAGCCGCCCGATCTCGCTGGTGCTGTTGATGGTCACGCGCGCCTCGAGATCGCCGTGCGCGATCCGGTCGAGCGCGTCGCGCAGGGTGTGCATGGGCGTGGCCACCGCGCGCGCGAGAGCCGTGGTCGCCACCACACCCGCGGACAGCCCGACGATGGCCAGATAGATGCCGGTCCGGATGCGACCGGCGGCGTCCGTGGACGGATCCGCGAGCACGGTGATCAGCATGAGCAGCGGCACCGCGCCCGCCACCGCGAAGGTGACCACGACGCGCGCCAGCACGGTATTGCTCCAGTGCGCGGTCTCGTCGAGCACCTCGGCCACCACCGGAATGGTCGGCCGGATCAGCCGATCCACGATCAGATAGGTGAGCGCCGCCGACTCCAGCCCGCCGAGGGTGAACATCGACAGCACCACCGGGAAACTGCGGTCCTCGGTGGCGTGGGCGAAGATGGCGGCCGCCACGATCACGCCCGGCAGCCAGATGGCCAGCGCCCGGATGGTGATCGCGAGCGGCAGCCGCAGCAGTCGCCGGGCCTCGTGTTCGCTGGGCGGCCGGTGCTGGTCCAGCCAGCCGAAGTAATGCCGCCGGTCGCGCACCGCGAGCACGATGCCCGCGAGGGCGCCGATGGCCGGATAGATGGACACCCCGATGAAGGTGGAGATCCAGTTCGAACCGAGCCGGCTCAGGAAGCCGCTCAGGAACAGTTCGGTGGTGATCACCGCCAGGCCGCCGAGGTTGCACGCCATGACGACAGCAGACAGACCCCCCGGCGCCCGCAGCGCCCACAGGATGAGTCTGCTGGTCACGTCGCAGACTCTAGGGAACTTTCGGCCGAGATTGCACCTTTGTGGGGAATTACTCGATCAGCTCAGCAGTACCAGCCAGACCGCGACATAGTGGCACAGCGCCGCGATCACCGTTGCGGCGTGGAAGAACTCGTGATGTCCGAACACCTCCGGCCACGGATCGGGCCAGCGCGCGGCGTACAGGATCCCGCCCACGCTGTAGGCGATGCCGCCCGCGAGCAGCAGAATCACCGGCGTCCAGCCGACATTGCCGATGAGCGTCCCGGCCACCGGGACTATGGCCCACCCGAGCAACAGATACAGCGGCACCCCGACCCAGCGAGGGGCGGTGGGCCACAGCATCTTCAGCGCCACCCCGGCCAGCGCGCCCGCCCAGACAATGGCGAGCAGGACGTTTCCGGCGGTCCCGCGCACCCCCAACAGCGCGAACGGCGTGTAGCTGCCCGCGATGAACAGGAAGATCATCGAATGGTCGGCCCGCTTCATCCACATGCGGGCGCGCGCGGTCTTCCAGTTCACCCGGTGATAGGTGGCGCTGATCCCGAACACCCCGCACACGGTGATGCCGTAGACCAGCGTCGACCACGCGGCTTTCCCGGACACCGTGCTCGCCACCGACACCAGCACGATCACCGCGATGGCGGCGACGCCGACGGCCCAGGCATGGATCCAGCCGCGTAGGCGGGGCTTGATCAGGGTCAGTTCATCGCGGACGGTTTCGATGAGACCCACCGGTTCGACGGGCTGCACTGCCTCGGCCATAAGTTTCCTCCTCGGTAACCTACGGTACCGTAGGTTAGATCGTTCGCGCCCGTCGAGTGGGTGTCGTCACCGAAGGCCTCCCATGTTTCGCGGCTATGTCCCGGTCGCTCCGCCAACCGTTCCGGGGGCGTAGGGTTGCGGCCGTGAAGTTTGTGGGTCAGGTGCGTGGACTCCCATATCGCGTATACGAGGCACGGCTGGCCAGACAATTGGCGGGCAAACAACATCCGCGGCACGTCGCTGTGATGTGTGACGGCAACCGGCGCTGGGCCAGGGAGAACGGGTTCAGCGACATCTCGCACGGCCATCGGGTCGGTGCGCTGAAGATCGCTGAGCTGGTCGGCTGGTGTGGCGAGGCCGGCATCGAGATGGTGACCCTCTACCTGCTCTCCACGGAGAATCTGCGCCGCGATTCCGACGAGCTGGAGACCCTCTTCGAGGTCATCACCGACGTCGTCGACGAACTGTCTGCGCCGGAACAGGATTGGAGCGTCCGCATCGTGGGCGCTCTCGACCAGCTGCCCGCCGAGTTCGCGCGCCGGCTCAGCGAGGCGGCCAAGAGCACTGAGGGCCGCACCGGCGTGCATGTCAATGTGGCCATCGGCTACGGCGGGCGCCAGGAGATCGCCGACGCCGTCCGCTCCCTGGTCCGCCAGGAGATGGACGCGGGCGAGACCGGCGAGGATCTGGTGCAGTCGATCACCGTCGACGCCATCGGCCAGCACCTCTACACCTCCGGCCAGCCCGACCCGGATCTGGTCATCCGTACCTCCGGTGAGCAGCGCTTGTCCGGATTCCTGTTGTGGCAGAGCGCCTATTCGGAGATCTGGTTCACCGAGGCGTACTGGCCGGAATTCCGGCGCGTGGATTTCCTGCGGGCCCTGCGGGATTACGCGGCCCGGCACCGCCGCTTCGGCGTCTGACCACCGCTGTCATCTCGTCCTCCGGTGACTGTGTCACCGGAGGACGAAGCGAGCATGTGGTGGGTGATCCCGCAACAGTCGGTCAACGGTTCCATTGCAGTGCAACGGCTTCGGCGTTCGCGGGGCGGTCGCTGCCGTACCGTCTGGTGGTATGAGCGTGCCGGAGCGAAGCGGAGGCGGGAGCGAGCTGCGTGAGAACTCGAGCGGCCTGGCGGAATCCCAGGTCGTCGCGGTGCCGTACCTGAGCTACGAGGAATTCGGGCGGAGATTCCTCGAGTACGCCGCCTCACCGGAGCGGATCGCGGGGGCGTTCGGGAAACTCACCGGGGAGGCGTTCGAATTCGGGCCGATCGGCGCGGGACCGGGCAAACTGGCCAAACTCTCGGCGACCGTGCGGCTCGGGCAGCCCCGGCTCACTCGTGAAGTGGACGACATCATCTCGTTCGACCTGGTGATCCCGCTCAAGGTCGACCTGCTCATCGACCTCGCGGTGGACCGCTACCCGTTCCGGGTGGACGGCACCATCCACCTGCATCTGACGGTGCGCACCGCCGAACCGCTGCGGGTGCTCATCGAGATCGCCGACCCGCAGCCCAGCAATGTGCGGATCAATGTGGCCAGCGCCACCCGCCGTGGTGAGCTGCTGCGCATCATCGCCAGCGTGGATCACGAGATCCGCCGATTCGTGGCGCGCTACATCGCCACCGAGATCGACAAACCGCACATCCGGGCCGCCACCGATATCGACGTCGGCGCGCGGCTCGACGCTGCCTGGACGCTCTGACCTACAACCCTCCACGCACCGGATTCAGAGTTTCCGCAGCCGCAGCCGGTTGATGGTGTGGTCGGAGTCCTTGCGCAGCACCAGGGTCGCGCGCGGCCGGGTCGGCAGGATGTTCTCCACCAGGTTCGGCCGGTTGGTGTTGTGCCAGATCTCCTTGGCCTGGTTGGTGGCTTCCTGGTCGTTGAAGTTCGCGTAGTGGTGGAAGTGTGAGTTCGGGTCCTGGAACGCGGTCTTGCGCAGCGACAGGAAGCGCTGCACGTACCACTTCTCGATGTCCTCGATGCGGGCGTCGACGTAGACCGAGAAGTCGAACAGGTCCGACACCATCAGGCGCGGACCGGTCTGCAGCACGTTGAGGCCCTCGACGATGAGGATGTCGGGCTGGCGCACGCAGTGGTACTCGCCGGGCACGATGTCGTAGGCGATGTGCGAGTAGACGGGCGCGCACACCTCGGACGCACCGGATTTCACCTCGGTGACGAAACGCAGCAGCTTGCGCCGGTCGTAGGACTCCGGGAAGCCCTTGCGGTGCATGATGCCGCGACGGGTGAGTTCGGCTGTCGGGTACAGGAATCCATCGGTGGTGACCAGATCCACCCGCGGATGGTGGTCCCAGCGCGCCAGCAGCGCCTGCAGCACACGCGCGGTGGTGGACTTGCCGACGGCGACCGAGCCCGCCACGCCGATGACGAACGGCACCTGACGGTCGGGGTGGGTCTCGCCGAGGAAGGTGGCGGTGGCGGCGAACAGGCGCTGCCGGGCCGCGACCTGTAGGTGGATGAGTCGGGCCAGTGGGAGGTAGACCTCGGCGACCTCTTCGAGGTCGATCTGCTCCCCGAGACCGCGCAGGCCGACCAGTTCCTCTTCGGTCAGCACCAGGGGAGTCGCCTTGCGCAGGGTGCGCCACTGCTTGCGGTCGAATTCGACGTAGGGGCTGGGCTCGCTCATCCGTGCCATTACTCGTGTCCTTGCATTCGACACTCGTGTCCTCGAATCTGACACTCGCCTCGCGTCGCCAACACTCCACGCATAGCCGAATTGTGCTCGGCTCCAACATCGAGGTGAACACCAGGTGTTGCTACTGGCCGGTAACCAGAGTGGGATGGGCCACATCACAGGCCCCGGGCGTGTCGGGTGAGGCTGCGCGGCACCGGGATCCGGGCCGCTCGAGCGCTGAGAATCACCTAGGGTCGAGCTATGGCAGCGCATCCCCTGGTGACGGAGTACCTGCGGCTCGGATTGGCCTTCGACCGGTTGGAGGAGGGGTTCGTCGACGCCTACACCGGTGACCCGGCCCTGCGCCGCGAGGTCGAGAACGCGCCGAAGCCCGAACCGCGCGAGCTCGCGCACAAGGCCGCGGGCCTGCGCAAGGAATTGCCCGACGCGGGCCTGTCGGAGGAGCGCGTCGAATTCCTCGACGTCCACCTGCGGGCGCTGGAATGCTCCGGACGCAAGTTCGCGGGGGAGGACATCTCCTTCGTCGAGGAGGTGAGCGCCTACTTCGACGTCGACATCACCCCGGGCGACACCGAGGACTACCGCGAGGCGCACCGGCAGCTCGACGAGGTGCTGGCGGGCGACGGACCACTGCTGGACCGCATCTCCGCACACCGCCGCCAGGACGAGATTCCGCCCGAACGCCTGAAGGAATGCGTGGCCGCCTTCTCCGGCGCGCTACGCGAACTGGTCCGCGACCGCTACCCGCTGCCCGACAACGAGCACGTGGAATACGAAGTGGTGGGCGACAAGCCGTGGTCGGGCTTCAACTACTACCTGGGCAACTACCAATCCCGGGTGGCCATCAACTCCGACCTCAAGCAGCACCTGTCGCAGCTGCCCGGCCTGATCGCGCACGAGTCCTACCCGGGCCACCACACCGAGCACTGCCGCAAGGAGGCCGGACTGGTCGGCGCCGGGCAGGACGAGCAGACGCTGTTCGTGGTGAACACCCCGCAGTGCCTGATGGCGGAGGGGCTGGCCGATCTGGCGTTGAAGTCGATCGTGGGCCCGGGCTGGGGCCGCTGGGCGCAGGAGATCTACGCGGATCTCGGACTGCGTTTCGATGGTGAACGCGCCGAGCGGATTTCGACGGCGTCGGCGAACCTGCTGAGTGTGCGCCAGGATGCGGCGCTGTTGCTGCACGACCGCAAGCGTGATTCGACCGAGGTCGCGGAGTATCTGCAGCGCTGGAGTCTGGTCACGCCGGAGCGGGCCACGCAGTCGCTGCGCTTCCTGTCCTCACCGCTGTGGCGGGCCTACATCTCCACCTATGTGGAGGGCTATCGACTGTTGGGCGGCTGGCTGGATCGGGCGGGCGATGGCGCCGAGCGGTCCGAGCGTTTCCGCCGCTTGTTGGACGAACCCCTCACACCCGGCGCGATCCGCCGCATGTGAGGGGTACTCCCCGAAGGTCCGGAACGGATCAGGCGCCCCACGAGTTGCAGGACGCGCCACCGGAGGACATGGTGCACAGGGTCTTCAGCAGGGTGAACAGGATGTCGGTCGGTCCACCGGTCGCGATGTTGAACAGCATGTTATGCATCCTCGAAATCTGGGTAGGGACAAGGACACTGACCTCTCTGAGTCAGCCGTGCGTCACCTTACCCAGATTTGTTGCTCCGCCCTAGCCTGTATCTGTGATTCTGTCCACTCGAAGGACTGTTAACGCCGTTGGCTAGGATGGGAGGACCGCGACTGGCGCACTCGAGGTGGAAGTAACCACCGGGAAGCACCCCAAGTCCGGCACCGCGCGCCTGGGTGCCTGGCGATCCCCGAATCCCGATTCGGGGTACCCGGACGACGGAGGTGCGCCATGCACGATTCCCTGAACCCACTGACCGGCTCCGCGGCGGCGGCCAATACACTCGGCGGCGTGACGACCCAGACGAGCGCCTCTGTGAACAGCCAGTCCCTCGCCGAACTCGACCCCGAGGTCGCGGCCGCGATGGGCGGCGAACTCGCTCGCCAGCGCGACACCCTCGAGATGATCGCCTCGGAGAACTTCGTGCCGCGCGCGGTCCTGCAGGCGCAGGGCAGCGTGCTCACCAACAAGTACGCCGAGGGCTACCCGGGCCGCCGCTACTACGGCGGCTGCGAGAACGTCGACATCGTCGAGGATCTGGCCCGGGCCCGCGTCAAGGAACTCTTCGGCGCCGACTTCGCCAACGTCCAGCCGCACTCGGGCGCGCAGGCCAACGCCGCCGTCCTGTCCGCGCTGATGAACCCGGGCGAGAAGCTGCTCGGCCTGGACCTGGCCCACGGCGGCCACCTCACCCACGGCATGCGCCTGAACTTCTCGGGCAAGCTGTACGAGGTGCACGCCTACGGCGTGTCCAAGGAAGACCACCGCGTCGACATGGACGAGGTCCGCAAGATCGCCCGCGACACCCGCCCGAAGGTGATCGTCGCCGGCTGGTCGGCCTACCCGCGCCACCTGGACTTCGCCGCCTTCCGCGAGATCGCGGACGAGGTCGGCGCGTACCTGTGGGTCGACATGGCGCACTTCGCCGGTCTGGTCGCCGCCGGGCTGCACCCGTCGCCGGTCCCGCACGCCGACGTCGTGTCCTCGACCGTGCACAAGACCCTGGGCGGCCCCCGCTCCGGCCTGATCCTGGCCAAGCAGGAGTTCGCCAAGAAGCTGAACTCCTCGGTCTTCCCGGGTCAGCAGGGCGGCCCGCTCATGCACGCCATCGCCGCCAAGGCCGTGGCCTTCAAGATCGCCGGCAGCGCGGAGTTCGCGGAGCGGCAGGCCCGCACCATCTCCGGCGCCAAGATCCTCGCCGAGCGCCTGACCGCCACCGACGCCAAGGACAAGGGCATCACCGTCCTGACCGGCGGCACCGACGTGCACCTGGTGCTGGTCGACCTGCGCAACTCGCAGCTCGACGGCCAGCAGGGCGAGGACCTCCTGCACGAGATCGGAATCACCGTGAACCGCAACGCGGTTCCGTTCGACCCCCGCCCGCCGATGGTCACCTCCGGCCTGCGCATCGGCACCCCGGCCCTGGCCACCCGCGGCTTCGGCGACGAGCAGTTCACCGAGGTCGCCGAGATCATCGCCGCCGCGCTGACCGGCTCCGCCGACCTGGACTCCCTGCGTCAGCGCGTCTCCAAGCTGGCCCAGGACTTCCCGCTGTACGACGGCCTCGAGGACTGGCGTCTGCTGGGCTGACAGCCGCCGAACGGTCAAGCGCCCGCCGCGATCTCACGATCGCGGCGGGCGCCCGTCGTTTCAGAAGGTCCAGAACCTGCGCGGGCCGCCGGTGAGCTGGGGAGCGTCGGCGGAGACGGTGGCGATCAACTCCTTGGGATGCGGGTTGACCCAGTTGCGCTCCGTCGAACCGTCGCGGAACACGACCGTGGGCACGGTCTCGTTGCCGTCGGCCACCGAGCGGACGAACGCCGCCGCGTCGGGGTCCTGCCAGATGTCGATCTCGCGGTGAACGATGCCGTGCCGGTTGAGGACCCGGCGCATGCGCGAACAATAGGGGCAGCCGGGACGCCGGTAGACGATCAGCTCCGCAGTGGCATCAGCGCTCATTCTCGGAGTGTAGGACCCCGGCGACGGAACGGCCTATGCTGCAAGGGGATCGGAGGCGGGGATGACGACGACCGTGTTGCTGCTGGGATTGACGCCGGCCGTGGTGGACGGGGTGCGCGAGCGCGTCGACCTACCGGAGGTCGATATCCGCGCGGGCACCGGACTGGCCGATCTGCGGGACACGTTGGCGCGAACCCCGATCGACCACGTGATCATGGGTGCGGGCCTGGACCTCGAGGACCGGCTGCGCATCGTGCGCGCCGTCTTCGAATCCAGTGACCGCACCACCGTCCACATGAAGGACTTCGCCTCGGGGCCGCAGGGATTCGCGCCGTTCGTGCGTGCCGTGCTCACGGGGCTGCACGGCACGCCGCTCGGCGATTCCTGACTCGGAGGCCCGGGATTTCCGGCCTCAGGCGTGCTTGGTGAGGTAGTCCACGTACATCGGGCGCAGCACCTCGCCCAGTTTGCCCTCACCGGCGTGGAAGTAGTCGTCGAGCAGGGCCGCGGTATTCCAGATGTCGACTTCACCCTCGCCCTGTTTGCCCGCGGCGACCTCCGCGCCGGGGATCGCCTTGAGCAGTTGCCACAGGAATTTCACGTCACCGTGCCGGGCGGCCAGCTTCACGGCGCGGTCGTGCAATTCCTTGGTGGACAGGGTCGCCAGATCCGGAGTTTCGGCCATGGTCTCGACTGTAATGGAGGCCATGACACAGCAACCGGGATACCGGGTCAAGCGCGTCTTCGACGCCCCCGATGCCGCCGACGGCCGCCGCGTGCTGGTGGACCGGCTGTGGCCGCGCGGGATCAGCAAACAGCAAGCGGCCATTGACGAATGGGCCAAAGACGTGACCCCATCGAACGAACTTCGCAAGTGGTATCACGCCGCGCCGGAGACACGCCGTGCCGAATTCGAGCGCAAGTATCGAATCGAGCTCGGTGCGGACGTGGCCCGCGAAGGTCTGGCGCACCTCCGGGCGGAGGCCGCGGCCGGTCCGTTGACCCTGGTCACGGCTACGAAAGAACCGGAGCACAGCCATGTCCCGGTGCTTCTCGCGGAATTGGGCGAAACACCCTAACGGGACTCCCGTTAACCCGATCTTCACGAATGTGCCCGATAGACGGGCGGCCGGATCGCGAATTCGGCGGTAGCGTCGGGGGTGCGGGCCGCGTAGGTGTGGCTCGTACGGGAGGTCCTGATCGTGACTGAGCAACTCAGTACGAGGGGGCCGGCACCCGGCCCTCGGGTCGTACGACCCCAAGGCTGACCGGCCCAGCGAGAACGCTCGCGCGGTGTCGCGCGAGTGGCAAAGGAGCCCACCGTGACTGATGCACGCTCCGTCAACGCTCCCACCAGGGACGCCGGCTCTGACCAGAGCCCGCGGCCCACGACACGGGGAGTTCGCGCCTCGCAGTCGTCCGATTCCGGACCGAAAACCTTCGTAGTCGACACGTCGGTGTTGCTGTCCGACCCCTGGGCCCTGACCCGCTTCGGCGAGCACCACGTGGTGCTGCCGCTGGTGGTGATCAGTGAGCTCGAGGCCAAACGCCACCACCACGAACTCGGCTGGTTCGCTCGCGAGGCGCTGCGCATGCTGGACGATATGCGCTTGGCGCACGGTCGGCTCGATCAACGGGTGCAGGTCGGCACCCAGGGCGGGACACTCCAGGTGGAGTTGAACCACACCGACCCCGCGGTACTGCCCGTCGGATTCCGCACCGACACCAACGATTCCCGCATCCTGGCGTGCGCGCTCAACCTGGCCGCCGAGGGCCAGCGGGTCGCGCTGGTATCCAAGGACATTCCCCTGCGGGTCAAGGCCGGCGCGGTCGGCCTGCAGGCCGAGGAATACCACGCCCAGGATGTCGTCATCTCCGGGTGGACCGGCATGGTGGAGCTCGAGGTGGCCACCGCCACCGTCGACAAGCTCTACGCCGATTCGGTCATCGATCTCGACGAGGCTCGGGACATGCCCTGCCACACCGGGATTCGCATGGTCAGCCCGCGCGGCAGCGCCCTGGCCCGGGTCACCCCGGACAAGCGGGTGCAGCTGGTGCGCGGCGACCGGGAGGCGTTCGGACTGCACGGGCGCTCGGCCGAACAGCGGATCGCACTGGATCTGCTGCTGGACGAGAGCGTCGGCATCATCTCGCTCGGCGGGCGGGCCGGTACCGGTAAATCCGCGCTGGCGCTGACGGCCGGACTGGAGGCGGTGCTGGAGCGCCGCACACATCGGAAGGTGGTGGTGTTCCGCCCGCTCTACGCGGTGGGCGGGCAGGAGCTCGGTTACCTACCGGGCTCGGAGGCCGACAAGATGGGTCCGTGGGCGCAGGCCGTCTTCGACACCTTGGAGGGGCTGGCCAGCCCCGAGGTGATGGAGGAGGTGCAGGCGCGCGGCATGCTGGAGGTGTTGCCGCTCACCCACATTCGCGGACGCTCGCTGCACGACTCCTTCGTGATCGTGGACGAGGCGCAGTCGCTGGAACGCAATGTGCTGCTCACCGTGCTGAGCCGGTTGGGCAGCGGATCGCGGGTGGTGCTCACCCACGATGTGGCCCAGCGCGACAACCTGCGGGTGGGCCGGCACGACGGCGTGGCCGCGGTGATCGAGAAGCTCAAGGGGCACCCGCTGTTCGCGCACGTCACCCTCACCCGCAGTGAGCGGTCGCCGATCGCGGCTCTGGTCACCGAGATGCTGGAGGAGTTCGGACCGAATTCCTGACAGTCGGCAGGTAGTTCACCCGCCCGGCCGGAGAGCGGCGCGCCGCCCTCCGGCCGGGCGGGGTCACCGAGAAGTAGCCCGGCCGCTCCGGGGCGTCCCGTGCGGGCGTCCCGGACCCGGGAACGGCCATAGCGAAGACGAATACTCGCGAAGATCCCCGCGGTAGCCGATCTGCCGCTAGGTTGTTCGCGTGCACAACGTTTTGGCCGATCGGGACCTGCTGGATTCACTCGAGGCGGAGGTGGAGACCAACCTCACGCGGCATATCGACGCCAGCCCGGAGTGGCAGCCCCATGATTACGTGCCGTGGTCCGACGGCCGCAACTTCCAAGCCATGGGCGGAACCGATTGGGACCCCGCGCAATCCGAGCTGAGCGAGGTCGCCAAGACCGCCCTCACGGTGAGCGTGCTGATCGCCGACAACCTGCCCTCCTACCACCGTGAGCTGGGCAAGCACCTGCGCACCGGCCCGTGGTGGCGGTGGGTCGGCCGTTGGACCGCCGAGGAGAACCGGCACGAGATCCTCATCCGCAACTTCCTCATGGTCACCCGCGCCGTCGACCCCATCGCGCTGGAGCGCATGCGCATGGCGGCCATGACCGCCAGCTTCAACCGTCCCGGCATGCACCTGCTCGAGGTGCTCGCCGTGGCCGCCTTCGAAGAGGCCGCCGCCGCCGTCCGGCACCGCAACACCGCCCGCCTCGCCGGCGACGTCATGGTCGCGTCGATCGCCGACCGCCTGGCCGCCGACGACGAACTGCAGGCCGTCTTCTTCGCCAACCTGATCTCCGCCGCCCTGGACCTGGCCCCCGACCAGACCCTGCGCGCCATCGCCGACCGCGTCGCCGACTTCCAGGTGCCGGTGATCGAACTGTCCGACGGCCGCTCCAGCGACGAGGTGCTGGCCGCGGCCGGGATCTACGACCGCGCCCGGGAGCCCGAGCTGGTGTTCGGACCGCTGCTCGAGCAGTGGAAGGTGTTCACCCGCACCGACCTCGGCGAGGACGGGGAGAAGGCGCGCGCCGAACTGGCCCACCTGCGCCCCTGAACCAGCCGATACGGCCGGCTCGGTCGAGGCGCCAGGACAGCCGCCGCGACCGAACCGCCTGCCGCGCCCCGGAATCGCCGGGGTACCCGACCTGACGCCGCGCCTCGTGCGCGGTTTCGATGCCGACGCCCGCCGCGAGAATCGTGGCGGGCGTTGTGCTTTCACGGGGTAGCCGTTGCCTGCGCGGTTCAGTGTGGAAGGATCGCGCGCACCACGCCGGTCGCGGTGCCGCGCAGGACGTTCTCCCACGAGAAATGGTCGTGCCAGAGCGTGATGCGGCCATTGCGGAACTCGAAGGTGCCGCACACCCAGAACGCGATCTCGATCGGGCCCACCCGCAGGTAGTCGGTGCGCTCGGTGAGCACCACCCCGTCCTCGGTCGCGGCGATGTGGTGCATATCGGCCCGGAAGCCGAAGCGCGGGTTGTTGAACAGGCCCAGCACCCAGCGCACCCGGTCGATACCGCGCACGTCGGGCAGCGAGGTGTTCTTCCAGACGATGCCCGGGTCGGCCAGTTCGAGGGCCTCGGGCACGATGTTCATCTCCAGCGCGGCGAAGAATTCGCGCACGGTGGTGACCGGATCCTGCTTCAGCTCGGGTAGCTCCGCCATCTGCCGAGCGTAAGCCGAATCAGGGCCGCGGCACAGACATTCCCGGCAACTACCGCCGTGTCGCGATGAGCGCCGCCACCCCGTCCAGGATGCGCTCGATGCCGTAGTCGAGGGCGTTGTCGCGGCCCGCCTCGGCCGCGCTCTCGGTACCGGGCACGGCTTCGGCGAGCGCCACCGCCGCGTGCGGGAAGCGGTCGGCCTGGGTGAGGAACACCGCGGTCATCTCCCGCGCCAGTTCGCCCTCGAGGTCCGCGCCCGCGGTCCCGGTCTGCAAGCCCATCCCGCGCACGTGGTTGAGCAGCAGGACGACGGTGTCGAGGCGTTCCGCGTGGGTCAGGCCGCTGCGGTCCAGCACGGCGAGAGCGGTCTCCAGCCAGGCCAACTCGTTGGGGCCCATCACCCGGACGCCGGTGGCCAGTTCATTGAGCCACGGGTGGGCGACGGCATTGCCGAAGAAGGTCCCGGACCACTCCCGCAGGTAGGCCCGCCACGATTCGGGATCGGCGGGGTCGGTGTGGTTCTCCGGCGGCGAGCTCAGGGCGGCGTCCAGCATGAGCGCGGTGAGCTCGGTCTTGCCGGGGACGTAGCGGTACAGCGCCATCTTGGCGCAGCCGAGCCGTTCGGCGAGCCGGGCCATGGACAGGCTGGCCAGGCCTTCGGCGTCGGCGAGGTCGACGGCCTCGGCGACGATGCGCTCGAGGGTGAGCGAGGGTTTGGGCCCGCGCCGGGGGCGGTCGGTGGTGCCCCAGAGCAGTTCGCGGGTGGTGGGTGCCGGCATGGTCGCCATCCTTCCGGATTTCCGAGTTGACACCTAACTGCGTCCACCATACTCTATTAATCATCAACAGCGTCCGCCGGACGCAGTTACTGAAGGGGTCACCACCATGCGCAACACCACCGTCCTCGTCTCCGGCGCCAGCGTCGCCGGTCCCGCGCTCGCCTACTGGCTGCACCGCTACGGCTTCCAGGTGACCGTGGTCGAGAAGGCCCCCGCCCTGCGCACCGGCGGACAGGCCATCGACTTCACCGGCGAGACCCACATGACCGTGCTCGAGCGGATGGGCGTGCTCGCCGACATCGAACGCCGCCAGACCGGCAAGACCGACATGGTCATGCTCGACGAGTCCGGGCAGCGGCGGGCCCTCATCTCCGGCGATTTCACCGGAGGCGACATCGAGATCCTGCGCGGCGACCTGGCCGCGATCATGTACGAGCACACCGCCGACACCTGCGAATACCTGTTCGGCGACACCGTCACCGCGCTCACCGAGACCGCCGACGGCGTGGAGGTCGAATTCGCGCACGCCCCGGCCCGGCGCTTCGACCTGGTCTTCGGCTGCGACGGAATCCACTCGCGGGTACGGAAACTGGCCTTCGGGCCCGAATCCGAATTCCTCTCCTACCGCGGCTACTACTACGCGCTCGCGGGTGCGTCGCAATGGGAGGACGCCGACGGATCGCGCGAGCGGGCAGTGTCCCACGGCTGGACCGCGCCCGGGCGGCTCGCGGTCAACGGTGGGGCGAAGGCCGTGCAGATGTACATGTTCGCCTCACCCGAACTCGACTACTCCCGAGACGATTTCGACGAGCAGCGACAGATCGTCGCCGAGCGGTTCGCGGGCATGGGCGGCGACGTGCCCGCCATGCTGGCCGACCTCCCGCACCTGGACGGGTTCTACCTGGACTCGCTGAGCAAGGTGACGATGAAGAACTTCGTCTCCGGACGCGTGGCCCTGGTCGGCGACGCCGGTTACGGCAACACCCTCGCCGGATTCGGCACCGGGCTCGCCGTCGTCGGCGCGTACGTCCTGGCCGGTGAACTGGCCGTCGCCGACGGCGACCACACCGTCGCCTTCGCCCGCTACGAGGACATCATGAAGCGCTACCTGCGCAAGGCCGACGACGCCCGCCCCGGCCCGTTCCTGGCCCCGAAAACCGCCCTGGGCCTGCGTTTCCGCAACTGGTTCCTGGGATCCTGGGCCTTCGACATGATGTTGAAGTACGCCGACTCGGCGAAGAACGACATCGAGTTGCGGGACTACCCGGCGCTGGTCTCCCACTGAGTGGGCCGCCGTGGGTTCAACGCCAGGGCCCGAACAGCCCGTTCGCGTATTCGGTCAGCGCGTTCTGCAGGAACGGCCCGAAACTCACTCGGGCCACACCCAATTCGGCGAAGTACTCCCGCCCGCCCTGGGTGGGGATGCCGATGGAATTGATCGGCAACGGCAGTTCCCCGGTGAGCCGCCGCAACACCTCGGGCTCGTGCCGGCCGACCGGATAGAGCACGTCGGCCCCGGCGGCCGCGGCGAGACGCAACCGCTCGAGCGCGCTGTCCAACCGCTCCGCCGGAGTCCCGGTATCGGGACGCAGGAACACATCGGTGCGCGCGTTCACCACGACATGCACCCCCGTCGCGTCAGCGGCCCGCCGCAACTCACCGACCAGATCCGCATGCTCCTGCGGCTCCCGCAACCGCCCACCCTCGCTGTGCACGGTGTCCTCGATATTGAGACCCACCGCCCCGGCCTCCAGCAGACCCTCGATCAGAGTCGCGGGCTTCTGCGCATACCCGGATTCGATATCCACCGAGACGGGAATGTCCACCGCGGCCGTGATCTCCCGAATCCGCGAGGTCACCTCGGAGAAGGTCATCCCCTCCCGATCCGCCTTCCCCAGCGAATTCGCGAGCGGATGGCTCCCGACGGTGATCGCCGAGAACCCGGCCTCCCGTACCAGAGTCGCGGACCAGGCATCCCACACGGTCGGCAGGATGACGGGATCACCGGGCTGGTGAAGAGCGAGAAAGTCGGCGGCTTGCTGCTCGAGGCTCATGGTTCGATCCTGCCTGATGGTGTCGATCGGCGAAAGGTGGACTGCGCCACCGGCACCGGTCTCACGCCGGTGCCGGACGGTGCCGAGGTCAGTTGCCGTCGACCTCGGCCATGGAGAGCACGTTCAGGCGGCGGTCGAGTTCCTCGAGGGAGAGGTTGTCACCGATCAGGCCGCGGTCGATGACCGTTTGGCGGATTGTCTTGTGTTCCTTCAGGGCCTGCTTGGCGACGGCGGCCGCTTCCTCGTAGCCGATGGCCGAGTTCAGGGGGGTCACGATGGACGGGGAGGATTCCGCGAGGTGCCGGAGGCGGTCGACGTCGGCGACCAGGCCGGAGACGCACTTGTCGGCGAACAGGCGGGAGACGTTGGCCAGCAGGCGGATCGACTCGAGGACATTGCGGGCCATCACGGGGATGTAGACGTTCAGCTCGAACGCGCCGTTGCCGCCGCCCCAGGCGATGGCGGCGTCGTTACCGATGACCTGCGCGGCCACCTGCGTAACCGCTTCGGGGAGGACCGGATTCACCTTGCCGGGCATGATCGAGGAGCCGGGCTGGAGGTCCGGGAGCCGGAGTTCGGCCAGGCCGGTGAGCGGGCCCGAACCCATCCAGCGGATGTCGTTGGCGATCTTGGTGAGGCTGATCGCGACCGTGCGCAGCGCGCCGGACAGCTCCACCAGGGCGTCGCGGGCGGCCTGGGCCTCGAAGTGGTCGCGGGCCTCGGACAGGTGGTCGAGGTCGGTCGCCTTCGCCAGCTCCGCAACGACTTTCGCGCCGAAACCGGCGGGCGCGTTGAGGCCGGTGCCGACCGCGGTGCCGCCGATGGCCAGCTCACCGACGCGCGGCAGGGTGGCGAGCAGGCGTTCGACGCCCGCGCCCACCTGCCGGGTGTAGCCGCCGAACTCCTGACCCAGGGTGACCGGGACCGCGTCCATCAGGTGCGTGCGGCCGGACTTGACCACCGACTTCCACTCCCGCGACTTGTCCTGCAAGGCCAGCCGCAGATGATCCAGGGCCGGGATCAGTTCCTTGACCACCGCCTCGGTGGCCGCGAGATGCGTTGCGGTGGGGAAGGTGTCGTTGGAGGACTGTGACATGTTGACGTCGTCGTTGGGGTGCACGGTGACGCCGTCGCGGGCCGCGATGCTCGCGATCACCTCATTGGCGTTCATGTTGGAACTGGTGCCCGACCCGGTCTGGAACACGTCGATCGGGAACTGGTCGTCGTGGCGGCCCTGAGCGATCTCGTTGGCGGCGGCGATGATGGCGTCGGCCTTGGCCTTGTCCAGCAGACCCAAATCGCGGTTCACCGCGGCGCAGGCCGCCTTCAGCAGGCCGAGCGCGCGAATCTGCGCGCGCTCCAGGCCCCGTCCGCTGATCGGGAAGTTCTCCACCGCGCGCTGTGTCTGCGCGCGCCACAGGGCGTCGACGGGGACACGAACCTCACCCATCGTGTCGTGCTCGATCCGGTACTCGGTCATGAATTCGACCCTAGGCCGGTGCCGCGCCGCGCGGGAGAGGCACGCCTGAGGGAATCGGCACACGGCGGCCGGGAATAGGGCCGCCGCGCCGCCGGAAAAGAAGCCGCCCCGGTGGATGTATCCACCGGGGCGGCAATCAGTTTGGCGATGCCGATCAGGGCAGCGGCGGGGTGGCGTGCTCGTCGCCGACGAAGTCGACCGAGGCGTACTCGCGCAGCTTGGTCAGGCGGTGGAAGCCGTCGATCATGCGGATGGTGCCGGACTTGGCGCGCATCACGATGGACTGGGTGTAGGCGCCGCCACCGTAGTAGCGCACGCCCTTGAGCAGGTCACCGTCGGTGACGCCGGTGGCGCTGAAGAACACGTCGTCACCGGAGACCAGGTCGGTGGTGTTCAGGATGCGGTCCAGGTCGTGGCCGGCGTCGATGGCCTTCTGGCGCTCCGCGTCGTCCTTCGGGGCCAGCTTGGCCTGCAGCGCGCCGCCCATGCAGCGCATGGCGGCCGCGGCGATGATGCCCTCGGGGGTGCCGCCGATGCCGATCAGCATGTCGACGCCGGACTCCGGGCGGGCGGTGGCGATCGCGCCGGCCACGTCACCGTCGGAGATCAGGCGGATGCGGGCGCCCGCGTCGCGCACGGCCTTCATGTGCTCGGCGTGGCGGGGGCGGTCCAGGATGCAGACCGTGAGGTCGGAGACCGAGGAATTCTTGGCCTTGGCGACCCGGCGCAGGTTCTCCGCGATCGGCGCGCCCAGGTCGATCACATCGGCGGCGTCGGGGCCGACGGCGATCTTCTCCATGTAGAACACGGCCGACGGGTCGAACATGGCGCCGCGCTCGGCGACCGCCAGCACGGAGATGGCGCCGGGGGAGCCCTTCGACATCAGGGTGGTGCCGTCGATCGGGTCGACCGCGAAGTCCAGTTCGGCGCCGGTGCCGTCGCCGACCAGCTCGCCGTTGTACAGCATGGGCGCTTCGTCCTTCTCGCCCTCACCGATCACCACGATGCCGCGCATGGAGACGGTCGCGACCAGCTGACGCATGGCGTCCACGGCAGCGCCGTCGCCGCCTTCCTTGTCACCCCGGCCTACCCAGCGGCCCGCGGCCATGGCGCCGGCCTCGGTGACCCGGACCAACTCGAGTGCGAGGTTGCGGTCCGGTGCCTCGCGGCGGCTGGATGCGGTCATGAGAGGAGCCTCCTTGTTGTCAACTGCTGCGTAAATTGTCGCATTGCGGTTTTGGGCTCCATGCAAGTACTGACGTTTCACTTTCGCGCCGGTCGTGGACGTTTACGGGAAACGCCGGACACGAACGGGTTCGTCGACGGCACCACAGGGATTCGTTGACGGCAGTGTGAGCCGGGTCGCATCCGGGGGCCGTGGATACTGTGTGCGTGTCGTACCAAAAGCCGCGCAGCCAGAACGACTACAAGGACCTCATCTGGTCCTTGCTCCCGCTGGTGCTGATCTGCCTGGTCATCGCGGGCATCGCGAGCCAATGCTCCTTCACCACGAAGGGGCCGACACAGGGCCAGATTCCGAACTTCGACGTGAAGACCGCCCTCACCGACGATGCGCGGCACCTGTCGTTCCCGATCCGGCTGCCCGCCCTCCCCGACAGCGGCCCTGACAAGTGGACCCCCAACTCCGGCAGCCACGACACCATCACCGGCACCGGCGGCGGCGAACTCAGCACGGTCGGGTTCATCAGCCCCGAGGGCACCTACATGCAGCTGACGCAGTCCAACGCCACGGTGGACGCGCTCGCCAAGAAGTACGCGCCCGTGAAGGTCGCCACCGGCAGCGAGCAGCGCGGCGACCACAAGTGGAGCGTGTTCGCCGAACCCGGCTCCGAGCCCGCCTGGATCTCCGACTTCGGCGACGTCCGGATCCTGATCAAGGGCGCGGGCAACGGGGCGGCCTTCAACACCCTGTCGACCGCCATCGGCCAGGCCCAGCCGCTGCCGCGCAGCTGATCCCGGCGGCGCCGGGCCCGCTGTCCGGGCCAGGCGTCCCGCGTAGTGCCGTCTACTCCGCCGAAGTGCGGTGCGCGAGGGCGTCTTCCACGCGCTTGCGCGCACCGGCGAGATGCTGTTCGCAGCGGGTGGCCAGCGCCTCGCCGCGCTCCCACAGCGCCAGCGACTCGTCCAGATCCATGCCGCCCTGCTCCAGCATCTTGACCACGTTCACGAGCTCGTCGCGAGCGCGCTCGTAGCCGAGCCCGGCGATCTCGGTGCGTTCGTCGTCGGTCATCAGGAGTCCTTCCGGGTCGGGCGGGGAGCCAGGGATTGGGAGCCGAGGGCCGCGGCGGAGATCGCGCCGTCGGCCACCCGGATACGGAGCTGGGTGCCGGGCGGCGAGTCCTCGATGGCCCGGACCACCTCGCGGTCCTTGCCGTTCACCCGCTGCACCACGGCATAGCCGCGGGCCAGCGTGGCGGCCGGACCGACCGCCGCGAGTTTCTCGCGCAGGTGCCGGGTGGTGGTGGACTCGCCCGAGAGCCGATGATCCACCGCGCGCTGGGCGGCGGTGCGCAAACGCTCCACCTCGTCGTGACGCTGGTCGAGCAGGCGCAGCGGGTCGGCCAGCACCGGGCGCGAACGCAATTGGGTCAGGGCGCGCGCCTCCCGGTCCACCCAGCCGCGCAGGGCCGCGTTGGCGCGCGACCGAAGCTCCTGCAGCAGTGCGGTTTCCGCGGCCGCGTCGGGGACGATCCGCTTGGCCGCGTCGGTGGGGGTGGCGGCGCGCAGGTCCGCCACATAATCCGAGATCGGATTGTCCGGTTCGTGGCCGATGGCGCTGACGATCGGGGTCTTCGCGGAAACGATGGCGCGGCACAGGGTCTCGTCGGAGAACGGCAGCAGATCCTCCACGCTGCCGCCGCCGCGCGCCAGCACGATCACATCCACCTCGGGATTCGCGTCCAGAGCCGTGATGGCCTCCAGGATCTGCGGCACCGCGGTCGGGCCCTGCACGGCGGTATTGCGGATCTCGAAGCGCACCGCGGGCCAGCGCTGCGTCGCCACCGTCACCACATCGTGCTCGGCGGCGCTGGCGCGGCCGGTGATCAGGCCGATCCGATTGGGCAGGAACGGGATCGGACGCTTGAGCCGCGGATCGAACAGGCCCTCCGCCGCCAGCAGCGCCTTCAACCGCTCGATGCGGGCCAGCAGCTCGCCGATGCCCACCGGGCGAATCTCGGTGACCCGCAACGACACCGTGCCGCGACCGGTGAAGAACGACAACTTGCCGTACACGACGACCCGGCTGCCCTCCTGCAACGGCACCGCGGAACCGCGCAGCAGCTCCGGATCACAGGTCACCGACAGCGACATGTCCGCGGCCGTGTCCCGCAGCACCAGAAACGCGGTGCGGGTGCCCGGACGCAGATTCATCTGGGTGATCTGGCCCTCCACCCACACCGCGCCCAGCCGGTCGATCCACTGCGCCACCTTGACGGCGATGGTCCGCACCGGCATCGGGTTCTCGGCGGATGAGCTCGGCGGCTTCGCGGCGCCCGGCGTCGTATCGGTGCTCACGCCGACGATTCTGTCAGTGCCCACCGACGCGACGGCGCAGCGCCCACCGACGCGACGGCGCAGGGCCCACCGATGCGACAGCGCATGGCCCGCCGACGCGACAGCGCCGACCGTCCGGGGCGTGTGCCGTACGGTCGGCGCCGATCGAATGATTACTGCGCCGAGACCGTCGCGATGCGGTTGGTCAGCATGGTGACGAAGGGGGCGCGGTCGAGCGTCTGCTTCTCGTAGTCGAGGAGGGTTGTCAGATCGTCCATGGACAGTTGACGTAGTCGCGCGCGCAGCTGGGCGATGGTCATGTCCCCGTACGCGAAGCGGGTCGCCACTTCGGGCTCGGTGACGGAGGTCTCGGTGACGGAGGTCTCGGGCTCGGCGGCGACCTCCGGCTCGGCCGGGGCGGGCTCGACGTCGGCCACGAGTTCCAGCTTCGCCGGGGCGCTGCCGTTGTGGCC
Organism: Nocardia sp. NPDC004151; assembly: GCF_042874235.1. Taxonomy (NCBI): domain Bacteria; kingdom Bacillati; phylum Actinomycetota; class Actinomycetes; order Mycobacteriales; family Nocardiaceae; genus Nocardia; species Nocardia sp. NPDC004151. The sequence goes on from NZ_JBIAMR010000003.1 coordinate 687,522, forward strand.
GTTGGTGGCGGCCTTGGAAGCCATTGTGGGCGCGGGGGTCTCGGTGGCCTCCGGTTCGGCAGCCTCCTGCGCGGCCGATTCGGCGGGCACCGGAGCGGGTTCGGGCTCGGTGAAGAGGTCGAAACGGCTCCGGTAAGCCGATTCGGCGCCGAAGCCAGGAGTTAGCTCGTCGTCATCGTCCTCGTCGAAGGTGGCCCAGGCGGGCTGCTCCTCGGACTGGGTGAGCAAACGGTCGAAGACGGCGTCGCCTTTGAGGGCGAGGCTGGTCACGAACTGCTGGAGGTGCATGGTGGTCTGCAGCATCTGGCTGATCGCCGTGATCGGGAAATTGATCGCGGTCGCCGGTAGCCGACGAGTTTCCTCGAGGGCGTAGACGGCGGCCCCGGCGGCGACCCGGGCCAGGAACGGAGGTCGGAACATGCCCCTAGCCTGCCCGAAACGCCGTGTGATGCAAAGGTGACAGACCACGAAAAGTGATTGTGATGCCAACCTCCGCGCGAATGCGCACCGGGCCGCACCCGTATTCTGTGGGGCATGTCCTCGGGTATCCCTTTGAACGTCGGAATCGTCCGGTCCGCGGCGGGTGATGCCGGCGCGCCGCTGAGTCCTTCGCACAAGCGCGTACTACTCGCCGAACCCCGCGGTTATTGCGCCGGTGTGGACCGGGCGGTCGAAACTGTGGAGAAGGCGCTCGAAAAGCACGGCGCCCCCCTCTATGTCCGCAAAGAAATCGTGCACAACCGGCATGTGGTGGAAACACTGCGGGACCGCGGTGTGATCTTCGTCGACGACACCGAGGAGGTGCCGGAGGGCGCGCTGGTGGTGTTCTCCGCGCACGGCGTCTCCCCGGCCGTGCACGAATCCGCCGCCGCCCGCAAGCTGCGTACCATCGACGCCACCTGCCCGCTGGTCACCAAGGTGCACCAGGAGGCCAAGCGCTTCGCCCGCGACGACTTCGACATCCTGCTCATCGGCCATGAGGGCCACGAGGAGGTCGAGGGCACCGCCGGTGAGGCGCCCGAGCACGTGCAGCTGGTGGACGGCCCGGACGCCGTCGACGCCGTCACCGTGCGCGACGAGAACAAGGTGATCTGGCTCTCCCAGACCACGCTGTCGGTCGACGAGACGATGGAGACGGTCAACCGGCTGCGGCAGAAGTTCCCCAAGCTGCAGGATCCGCCCAGCGACGACATCTGCTACGCCACCTCCAACCGTCAGACCGCGGTGAAGGCGATGGCCCCCGAATGCGATCTGGTGATCGTGGTCGGCTCGCGCAACTCGTCCAACTCGGTGCGGCTGGTGGAGGTCGCGCTCAGCGCGGGCGCCCGCGCCGCGCATCTGGTGGACTACGCCCGCGAGGTGGATACCGCCTGGCTGGAGGGCATCGGCACGGTCGGCGTCACCTCGGGCGCCTCGGTTCCGGAGATCCTCGTCGAGGGCGTACTGGAACTGCTGGCCGAGCACGGTTTCGGTGAGGTGGTGCCGGTCACCACCGCCAATGAGACGCTGGTCTTCTCGCTGCCGCGCGAACTGCGCGCCGCGCGCGGGTAATCCCGCGGCCGGGTTTATCCGGCTACGAAAACACATTCGCGCCTGCCACATTCGTTGTGGCGGGCGCGAATTGCTATCCGGATGATCTTATTTCGTCCCGAATTTCGTGATTGCCGGAAATCTACGGCGATCGTCGCTCGGGTGTCGCGGTCAGCGTTCGATGCGGCCGGAATCGCGTTCGCGATAGCGCACATTCGGACGCGGGTGCGGGGGCACCTCGCCCGGCTGCGGGCGACGACGGCGGCCGCCCTCGGCCGCGGGGGCCGGATTGGCGCCGGGAGCCGCGCCGCGGCCCGCGGCCTGTTCGGGACTCTGGGCGCGCCGGCGGCGGCCGTCTCCCGCGGCGGGCTCCGGCGCGGGCTGCGCGGCCCGGCGTTCCCCGGTGCGGGTGCGGTCGGCCGGGGCGGCGCGACGCTCGCCGCCGCGGGGCGGCTCGGCGGGGACCGCGCGGCGTTCCCCGGTGCGCGGCGGCTGCTGCTCGCCGTACTGGCCGCGGCGGCGGCCCTCGGCGGGGGCGGCGGACTGGTCCGGGCGCGCCGGGCGGCGGCGGCTCTCGGTGGCGGGCGGGGTGCGATCGGCGGCGGCCGGATCGGCCTCGCGGGAGCGGCGGCGGGTCTCACCGGACTGCCGGTTCGCGCCCACCCGCGGCGGTCCGGCGGCGACCCGGCCGGTGGCGCGGCGGGACGAACGGGCGGACTCGGTTTCGGTGGGCTCGGTCACGCCCGCGCCCGTGGTGTCGTCGCCGGGCCGGAAGCGGCGTCTGGCGGGGTCCTTGGCGTCGGTGGGCCGGGTGCGCTGGGCGCGGGCGCCGCCGGACCGGGTGGCGCGACCCCGGAGCGTGCGGGCCTCGCCGTCGCCGCCGTCCTTGCGGTGCATGGCGATCCGGACCCCGCCGACGATCAGCACCAGCGTGGTGGCCAGCGCCATCGTGGGGAACCGGTTCACCAGCGGGATGGCCAGATTCAGCAGGATCTCGCGCAGCTTGAAGCTGCGGGCGGAGCCCAGCAGGAGCTGGTACGACACCGGCACCGCGATGAACAGCAGCAGCGGCGGCAGCACCAGCGCGGTGAACAGTCCCCGGAAGCGGACCGCGAGCACGGCCAGCAGACAGCCGATCACGTACAGGCTGGCGAACGTGCCGGTGAGCTCGTCGCCGCCCATCGAATCGATCAGGAACCCGACGAACGTGCACGTCACGGCGATCAGGACCGCGATGAGGGCCGAGACGCCGGGAACCGACGGCAGGATCGAACGGTGCGACGGGGGCACCTCGGTTCGCTCGCGTTGGGTAACTGCCACGTCAAGCACACTAAGGCATATCGGTGTTTCACGAGGCAGGCGACATCGGGCAGGTATTCCGAATCGTGTGAACCAGGAGTTAGCTACGGCGTGTGCGCCCTGGGACCGAGCGGTTGCTCAGGCCTCACCCGCCGCGTCGCCGCGGAACCGATAGTCGTCTCCGGCGAAGCTGACCGCGCGGGGCCAGCTGTCGATACCGCGGACCTCCGGCGGGGCGGCGTCCGCGACACCGAGATCGTGCATCTTGCGGGCCGTCACCAGCACGCGCGACTCCATCGACGCGACCGTGTGGTTGTAGGCGTCGACCGCCTTGCCCAGCTGGGACCCCAGCCGGTCCAGGTGGCGGCCGGTGGTGCCGAGCCGGGTGTAGAGCTCGCGGCCGAGCTGCTGGATCAGGGCCATGTCCGCCGACATCGCCTCCTGCCGCCAGCCCAGCGCCACCGTGCGCAGCAGGGCCATGAGCGTGGTGGGCGTCGCCAAGACCACATTGCGACCGAAGGCGTACTCGAGCAGTCCGGAATCGGCGGTGAGCGCCGCGTCCAGGAACGGATCACCGGGCACGAACAACACCACGAAATCGGGGGAGGGGTCGAAGGCCGCCCAATACTCCTTGGCCGCCAGCTGATCCACGTGATTGCGCAGGTGCCGCGCGTGCAGGGCCAGATGACCGGCGCGCTCGCGCGGGTCCTCGGTCCCCGCGGCGTCGAGGAACGCGGTGCACGGCACCTTGGCGTCCACCACGATCTGACGACCGCCGGACAGCCGCACCACCAGGTCCGGCCGCACCACCGTGTCGCCGCGGCGGGTCACCTGGGTGTCGAAATCGCAGTGCCGGGCCATCCCGGCCAGCTCCACCACCCGCTCCAGCTGGATCTCGCCCCAGCGGCCGCGCACCTGGGGCGCGCGCAAGGCGGCTACCAATTGACCGGTCTGGGTGGACAACTGGTGCGACATCCGCTGCATGCCCGCGACCTGTTCGCGCAGGCCCGAATACGCGTTGATGCGGTTGTGCTCGACCTCCCGGATATGCCGGTCCAGGCTGCCGACCGCGTCGCGCAGCGGTTCCACCAGCGCGCCGATCGCATGCGACTGCCGCCGCGCCGCGTCCTCACTGGCCGCCCCGAGTGATTGCCGCAACAACTGCTCGTTGTCCCGCATGGCCGCCAGTCTCGCCTCGGCCATCGCACCCCGCTGGCCCGCCCGCGCGGCATGCCCCAGCCAGCCCAGGGCCAGCCCCGAAATGAACACCAACAGCAGCGCGAACAGCATCGGTGCGGTCATGGCCTGTGATAGTGCCGTACGGCACCGACAATTCGGTGAAGCTCGCCCGCCTCCCCGTGTCTTCGGCGGACGGCAGCGAGCCGTCGACCCTGCCGGATCCACGCCGACGGCTGGGTGCCGAACCAACTCCGGGCGTACCCGGCGAGTTACCCGGACCGTCGCGAAAACAGTTGTCTCCTTGGCGGACGCTGAATCGCCCGGGCATACATCGGCGTGTTTCAGTCGACTCGCCAGGGTGTAGCCCAACCTGTCGGAGCGATCGCCTAGCGTTCTCCGGCATGCGGATCCTGCACACCTCCGACTGGCATATCGGGCGCACCTTTCACGGCGTCGATCTGCTGACGGATCAGGAGTGCTCGCTGCGGGCCATCGCGGAATTGGTGGGGGCCGAGGGGGTGGACGTGGTCGTGCTGCCGGGGGACGTGTACGACCGTTCCATTCCCAGCGCGGACGCGATCGCGGTGTGCAATCGGGGATTCGAGGCAATTCGGGCAGCGGGGGCGACGATTATCGCGACCTCCGGAAATCATGACTCGCCGACTCGGCTGGGTGCGCTCGGCAGTTTCGCGGCGGCGGGCGGATTGCATTTGCGCTGCCGGATCGCGGATGTGGCGCGGCCGATCGTGCTTTCCGACGAGTTCGGTGAAATTGCCTTTTACGGCATTCCCTACTTGGAGCCGGAGATCACCCGGGTGGAATTGGGTGTACCGCAGGCGCGTTCGCACGCCGAGATTCTGGACGCGGCCATGGGGCGGGTGCGCGCGGATCTGGCGGGGCGGACCGGGGCGCGTTCGGTGGTGCTGGCGCACGCGTTCGTGGTGGGCGGTGAGGCGACGGGCTCGGAGCGTTCCATCTCCGTGGGCGGGGTGGAGACGGTGTCGCTGTCGGCGTTCGACGGGATCGACTACACCGCCCTGGGGCACCTGCACTCGCCGCAGACGCTGTCGGAGTCGGTCCGGTATTCGGGATCGCCGCTGCCGTATTCGTTCGGCGAGCGCTCGCACCGCAAGGCCGTGTGGATCGTGGATCTCGACGCCTCCGGGCTCGCGGAGGTGCGGCGCCACGACCTCCCGGTGGTGCGCGGCCTGTCCCAGCTCACCGGACCGCTGGAATCCCTCCTGGAATCGCCGGAGCACGCCGAAGCCGAAGGCCACTATGTATCGGCCACCCTCACCGACACCGCGCGCCCCGTGGACGCCCTGCGCCGGCTGCGCGACCGCTTCCCGCACGCCGTCCACGTGGAATGGCAACGCCCGGACGGCAACCCGGAACTCCGCTACCGCGAACGCGTCCACGGCCGCCGCGACACCGAGATCGCCCAGAGCTTCCTCGCCGACGTCCGGGGCGTCCCGACCGCGGGCGAGATGACCTGGCTCGAACGCGCCCTCTCCGCCGCCACCCGCGAGAAGGACGGTCCCCGCCGCTTTTCCGCGCCGGATGAGCGCACGGCATCTCCTGCCGTGGCGGCCGCACCCGCGGCGGCTGCCCCCGTGGAGACCGCATCCGTGCCGGCCGAGGCGGTTTCCGCGCGGACGGCCGCGGTGCCGACCGAGGTGAGTGCCACTCAGGGCGCTGCCGCGTCCGCGGCGGCGGATGCCGCCCGGCCGGGGGCGGCCGAAGCGGAGCGGGTGGTCAGCGCGGCCGGATTCGACGGGTCGGTGCGCGGGGCGGACGCGGCGGAGGCCGATGCGGCGCTCGGGTTGTTCGATGTGGAGGAGTTCGGTCTCGGGACGGGTGAATCCGGCGAGACCGCGGACGGGATGACCGCGTGAGCGTTGGGGTGCGGGGCATTTCGGCGTGTCCCGCCGCCGCGGGCGCGCGATCGGTTGTCGAATGGGTCGAAGCGTTGCGGGAAGGGGTCACGGCATGCGGCTGCATCGGCTGGAGCTGACGGCGTTCGGGCCGTTCGCCGAGACGGCCGTGGTGGATTTCGACGAGCTGGGCGCGGACGGGCTGTTCCTGCTGCACGGGCAGACCGGGGCCGGGAAGACCACGGTGCTCGACGCCATCGCCTTCGCGCTGTACGGGAAGGTGCCCGGCGCGCGCGAGGAGGGCAAGCGCCTGCACTCCGATCACGCCGACGAGCAGACCCCGCCCCGGGTGCTGCTCGAGGCCACGGTCGGCGGCCGGACCCTGCGCCTGATCCGATCCCCGGAATTCCTGCGGCCCAGCAAACGCGCCAAATCCGGGTGGGTGAAGGAGAATTCGGTCGCCACCCTGGAATGGCTCGACGGCCGCGGCCAGAACCTGTCCCGCATCCCCGATATCGGTGACGAGGTGCTGCGCCTGCTCGGCATGAGCGCCGACCAGTTCTTCCAGGTCGTTCTGCTGCCCCAGGGCGATTTCGCGCGCTTCCTGCGCGCCGACAACGAGGAACGCGAGAAGCTCCTCGAAAAGCTCTTCGACACCGAACGTTTCGGCACCGCCGAACAGTGGCTCATCGACAAGCGTCGCGCGAGCACCGCCGAACTCGACACCCGCAAGCACGGCATCGATGCCTTGATCGCCCGCGTCGGAACCGCCGCGGGTCTACCCGCCACCGATTCCGCCACCATCCTCGAATCGGTCGCCTGGTCGCAGTCCCTGCTGACCGCCGCCCACGCCACGCTGACCGCCACCTCCGCGGACCTCCGACAGCGCCAACAGGATTCGTCGAAGGTCCGTGCCGCCGCCGAGGCCGAGCGCCGCCGCCACGACCTGTTCCGCCGCCGCGCCACGGCCCGGACCCAGCTCGCCGACTTCACCGCGACCGCCACCCACCGCGCGGCCCGCCAGTCCGAGCTCGACCGAGCCCGCCGTGCCGAACCGGTCGCCGCCGCCCTCGCCGAGGCCCGCACCGCCGCCGTCGCCCTGCGCCGCCGCACCGACGACGCCACCCGTGCCGCCGAACAACTGGCCGACCGCCTCCTCGACCCCGCGACCGCCGAACTCCCCGGAACCACGTGGGCCGCAGCCGACCTGGCCGCCGCCGAACTCGCGGGCACCGACCTCGCCACCGACCTGGCCGACCTCCCCGCGCCCGGAATCCAGCCGGGAACGGACGCCGGTTGTCCTGTCGAACACGATGAGCCCGGTCGTGACGGCGAAGCCCCCCGGGGCAGCGGCAACGGTGTGGACCCGACACGGCCGTCGGCCGCCGACACTCCAGGTCAGGTCGCCGGTGACGAGGTTCCACACCTTCGCGCGAACCGCCTTGGCACGCAGATCGATACGGGTTCGGCGGGCGCCGGTGGAAAGGACGACCTGTCCCGGGCCGGTTCCGGCGGCGGGCTCGAGGCCGCGGTGCAGCGGTGGAGTGCGCAGGTAGGGGCGCTGGACGAGGTGCGGGCCGATGCCGAGTCGGCGAATCGGCTGACTCGGGAATTGGCGGGGCTGCGCACCGAGCAGAAGGATCTGGCGGGTCGGGCGGCGACGTTGATCACGCGGCTGGGGGAGTTGCCGGAAGCTGTTGCGGGGGTGGAGGTCCGGTTGCGTGGGGCCGCGGATGCGGCGGCCGCGCTGGCCGGGCTGGAAGCCGATTGTCTGCGGTTGCGGACGTCGGCGCAGGCCGCGGTCGAGCTGGAGCGGAAGCGAGGTGAGCTGGCGCGGGCGGGGACCGGGTTCGAGCAGGCGAAGACCGCGCACGCGGAGGCGTGGAAGCGGACGCAGGCGCTGCGGGAGCAGCGTATGGCGGGGATGGCCGCGGAATTGGCGGAGGCGCTGGTCGAGGGGGAGCCGTGTGCGGTGTGCGGGTCCGACGCGCACCCGAATCCGGCGCGGCCCGCGGACCACGCGGTGTCCAAGGCGGACGAGGACGCGGCGCTGGCCACCGAACGGGCCGCGGAGGCCGCCCGGGAGCGGGCGGGTCAACTGGTCGCGGACCTGGAGCGGGACGTCGAAGTGCTGGTCGAGCGAGGCGGCGACGTCGACAAGGCGGAATTGGCGGCGGCGCTGGATGATTCGACGCGGCAGTTCACCGCGGCCCAGCGGGCGGCGGGGCTGGTGGGCGGGCTCACCGCCGAACTGAACACGCTGCGGGCGGATCAGACCCGGCTCCAGAACGAGGCGCGCGAGTGCGAGAGCCGCGTGAGTGCGACGACCGAGCGGATCGTGGCCACCGATCGTCGGCTGGCCGAACTCACCGAGCGGCTGCGCGCCGCCGCCGGAGCCGACGGCACGGTCGAGCGGCGGCGCGCACGGCTGGCGGCCCTGGTCGAAGAGGCCGGTGTGGTCCGCGCGGCCCGCGTCGAAGCCGTCACCGCCCGTGAGCAGGTGGCCGCGGCCGCCGTGCGGGTCGAAAAGCTGTCTTACGAAGCGGGTTTGGTGGAATCCGCGCCCCCGGTGATGGGGGAGTCGGGCCCGGATTACACCGTGCTGGGCGAGTACGCCCGCGCGGTCGACGCCGCCTCGCGCACGACCGCGCAGCAGTCGGAGATCGAAGACGAACTCGTGGCCGCCGATCGCGCTCGCGCCCACGCCGAGGCCGTCCTCGCCGAACCGGAGATCCGCGCCGCCGGGGACACGGAACCGGGTGATCCGGGTGAACTGGAAAACGCTGTGGCCCAGTCGGAATCGGAGCTGAACCGAGCGGTCGCGGCACACGCCGAAGCGGAGCGGCAGGTCAGGCAACTCACGGGCCTCTGCGCGCAATTGCAGTCCGACGTCGAACACATCGCCCCGCTGCAACGCGCTCACGACGAACTGGCCCGCCTGTCCGAGGTGGTCGCGGGCCGCGGCGAGAACAACCGCCGCATGTCCCTGCGCTCCTACGTCCTGGCCGCCCGCCTGGAAGAAGTGGCCCTGGCCGGATCGGTCCGCCTGCGCCGAATGTCCGGCGGCCGCTACGAATTCGTCCACACCGACGCCGCGGGTCCCCGCGGCCGTCGCGGCGGCCTGGGTCTCGACATCCGTGACGATTACACCGGCGCGGTCCGCCCCGCCAAAACCCTCTCCGGTGGCGAGACCTTCATGGCCTCCCTGGCCCTGGCCCTGGGCCTGGCCGACGTCGTCTCCGCCGAATCGGGTGGTCTGGTCATGGACACCCTCTTCATCGACGAGGGTTTCGGCAGCCTTGACGCCGACACCCTCGACTCGGTCATGGGAGTCCTCGACGAACTCCGCTCCGGCGGCCGTGTGGTCGGCGTGGTCAGCCACGTCGACGAAATGCGCCAGCGCATCCCCAGCCGCCTCCACGTCATTCGCGGCCGCACCGGCTCCCGCCTGGAAACCTCGGTCGGCGTCTGACCGCCCGCCTGCGCGGCCTCGCGGTGTCGGTCAGCTGCGGGCGAAGCGGACTTCGGCTCGGGCTCGGGCCTTGGCGGCTTCGACCTCGCGGTCCTTGGGCGGGGCGCTGGTGGTCAGGCCCTCGAGGAGGCGGGTGGTGGCGGCGGTGATCTCCTCGACGGCGAGGTCGAAGGCGGCCTGATTGGTTTGGGAGGGTTTGTTGGTTCCGCTGATCTTGCGGACGTATTGCAGGGCCGCCGCGTGCACCTCGTCCGGGGTGGCCGGCGGCTCGAAGTTGTGCAGGGTGTGGATGTTGCGGCACATGGTTGCGAGCGTACGCCGGGGCACCGACACCCCGGTCGGGGCGATACCGCTGGTCGGGGGTCGGATCAGGCGGATTCGTGGTCGAGCAGCCAGCGTTTGACGGGCAGCCCGTAGCGGAAGCCGCCGAGGCTGCCGTCGGTGCGGATGACGCGGTGGCACGGGACGAACAGGGCCGCGGCGTTGCGGGCGCAGGCGTTGGCGGCGGCGCGGGTGGCGGCGGGGCGGCCGGAGATGACCGCGAAGTCGGTGTAGGTGACCGGCTCGCCCGCGGGAACCTTGCGCAGGATCTCCCAGGCGTGGGTGAGGAACGGCCCGGAGACCTGCCGGACAGGAATGGCGTCGATGGCGGTCAGATCACCGGCGTGATAGTCGGTGATGGCCCGCGAGACCGGCCCGAGCGAGTCACGGGCTCGCAGTTCGGCGGGCCGGATGCCGGGGTGGATGAGCACGCGCAGTTCCTCCGCCGAGGCGGTCCAGCCGGAGGCCAGGACCACCCCGTCGGCGTCCACCACGGCCGTGAACGGCCCGGCCGCGGTGGTCGTGGTGGCGTAATCCGCTGGTGCGTGGGTGTTTTCGGAGCTCATGAGGGGTGTCCTCCGGGTGGGAGTCGGCGGCGTGCTCACTGGGCGGCGCGTCGGCCGAGTGGTTCGATTTTCGCGGAGGCCCGTGGCTCGGGGTTGGCCAGGGCGTGCTTCCACAGGTGCATGGTCAGGTAGGACCGCCACGGCGACCAGCGGGCCGTCGAGGTGAGATCCACGCCGAGCAGGGCGGCCCCACGCCGCACCACCAGATCGGACGGCAGCAGTACGTCAGGGTCGGCGAGCAGGCGCATCGTCACGTAGTCGGCGGTCCACGGCCCGACGCCGTCGAGGGCCAGCAGGTCGCGGCGCAGTTCGGCGGCGGTGCGGCCGGAGTGCAGCACCAGGTCTCCGGAAGCGAGGGCCTTGGCCGCGCCGACGATGGCGTCGATCCGCCGCCCGGGCCCGGTGAGCACCTCGGAGCCGCGTTCGGCGATGGCCTCGGCGGTGGGGAACAGGTGCGGGATGGGCCCGTCGATGGGCTCGCCCAGGTGCTGCACCAGTCGCGCGGTGTGGGTATTGGCGGCCGCCACCGAGATCTGCTGCCCGATCATGGTGCGCAGCAACAGCTCCGGACCGTCCAGACAGCCCGGCACACGGATGCCCGCGGGCAACACGATGTCGTTCGCCCGAACACCGCCGTTCGTACGCGGCACGACACCGTTCGCGGGCGACCCGGCACTGCTCGCCGCCGAGGCGCTGTTCGACCGCTGCGCGGTCGGATCCGCCCCCGGCGCCTCACCGGGTAGACCCAGACGTAACGGCATCCCCGCCATACCCGCCGTCAACGCCTCGTCGATACCGACCGGATCGGCGTCGAGGTCGAGGAAATGCCGGATGCGCGCCACGGTCGGCGCGAGGTCCCGCATGTCCTGCAACGACAGCGCCGCCCGCACGTGCCCGGGCTGAATCGACAGCCGAATGGTGGTGTGACCGTGTGGCGTTCGCAGGCTGCGCGTGTACACCCCGTTCTCGTACAGCTCCAGCCCGGGCGTCGCGTGCGCCGCGAGGAACCATTCCAGCCACGACCGGTCCAGCGGTTCGCGGTAGGGCAGGCGCAGGGTGAGCAGCCCGTTGGTGGCGGGCAGGGTGTCGCCGTTGCGGCGCCGGGATTCCTCGCGCAGCGCGGTGGGGCTGACCGCGAAGACCTCGCGCACGGTGTCGTTGAACTGCCGGATGCTGGCGAATCCGGCCGCGAACGCGATGTCGGACATGGGCAGCCGGGTGGTCTGGATGAGCAGTCGCGCGGTGTGGGCGCGGTGGGCGCGCGCCAAAGCCAGTGGGCCCGCGCCGAGTTCGCCGGTGAGCACCCGGGTGAGCTGGCGTTGCGAGTAGCCGAGGGCGTTGGCGAGGGCGGGTACGCCGCCGCGTTCGATGACGCCGTCGCCGATCAGCCGCATGGCCCGGGAGGCCAGGTCGGCGCGGGTGTTCCACAGTGGTGACCCGGGGGCGGCGTCGGGCAGGCAGCGGCGGCAGGCCCGGAATCCGCCCTGCTGGGCGGCGGCCGCGGTCGGCAGGAAGGTGACGTTGGCCCGTTTGGGGGTGATTGCCGGACAGGAAGGGCGGCAATAGATTCCGGTGGTGCGCACCGCGGTCACGAAGTGTCCGTCGAACCGGGAGTCCCGGGTGGCCACGGCGCGGTAGCAACGCTCGAAGTCCAAGTCGTTCGCACTCACGCATACCACCATGTCAGCCCGAGCTCACCCGCGCTAGCGGAAATCGGACACCACTGCCCCGCCTCCCCGATTCAGCGGGCGACTTGGGGCCGCCGACCGTCGGGCACCCGTGCCAGCGGTTCGGGAGCGAACCGATTTCGGGTGTACCCGGGGAGTTACCCCGAACGTCGCGGGATCAGCGGGCGCCGTGGCATTCGGATCAGCAGCAGCGGTTGGCTGGATTCCTGGTCGCGGCGGCGTGCCGGTCGCGCCAGTAGTCCCGCTCGGTGGGAATCTCGCAGCCAGGATGGTGCAGGCGCTGATGCTGCACGTAGCGGGCGTAGTCGTTGCCGCCGAGGATCGAGTTGAACCACCAGGCAACGGCTTTCACGGCCCGGACGAGGGCGAGCCCCGCCCGCCGCAGCGGACCTGCGGTGGACGGGGCGTCGGGGGTGGTCATCGGCGCGTCAATGCCTCGCGCCGGGTGCGACGACCTTGCCCTCGGCGATCAGGGCGTCCCATTCCTGCTGGACCTCCCGCTCCGCCTTGGTGGCGATGAACCCCTTGGGGCCGAACAGCTTCGAGGGCACTTCCTCGGTCTCGGTGGTCGAGCTGCCGCCCGCGCGGATGGCCTTCACACAGACCCAGACGCCGACCAGGGCCACGATCAGCACCATCACCGCGAACACGATCGACAGCGTGCCCTGGATGAAGGTATTGCGGATGATCTTGTCCATATTGCTGATCTGCACGTTCAGCGCGTCGACATCCTTGATGCCCTTCGGCAGCTGGCCGGAGTCACGGGCCGCGATGTAGGCGTTCTGCTTGTCGATGGTGTTGTAGTGCAGCGTCCAGTAGCCGATCTTCGGGTCACCCGAGAAGATCTTCTGGAACGAGGCCGTCATGGTGACGATCAGGTCCCAGACCAGCGGAAGCGCCGGAATCCAGGCCCATTTCAGCAGGCCCTTCTTCACCACGATCACCAGCACCACCGTCAGCGCGATGGCCGCGAGCAGCTGGTTGGAGATGCCGAACAGCGGGTACAGCGTGTTGATGCCGCCCAGCGGGTCGGTGACGCCCATCAGCAGCACCGAACCCCACGCGGCCACCACGAGTCCGGAGCAGATGAACACGCCCGGCCACCACGACGGGTCGCGGAATTTCTTGGCGACGCCGCCCAGGTTGCCCAGCGAGTCCGAGAGCATGAACCGCGCGACACGGGTGCCCGCGTCGATGGTGGTGAGGATGAACAGCGCCTCGAACATGATGGCGAAGTGGTACCAGAACGCCTTGAGACTGTTGCCGCCGATGAACTTGTGCATGATCTCGGTCATGCCGATGGCGAGGGTGGGCGCGCCACCGGTGCGGGAGTAGACGCGGGACTCGCCCGTGCCCGCCGCCACGTCGTTCAGGTACTGCGCGTCGATCGGGTTGCCGCTGAGGCCGAGCTTGTTGACGCTGTCGGCCGCCGCCTGCGCGGAGGTCATGTTGGGGGTGTTGATCGCGAAGTACAGGTGCTGGTCCAGGATCGACGCGGCGATGATGGCCATGACCGCGACGAACGACTCCATGAGCATGCCGCCGTAGCCGATCATCCGCGCCTGCGACTGCTTCTCCAGCAGTTTGGGCGTGGTGCCCGAGGACACCAGCGAGTGGAAGCCCGACAGCGCGCCGCACGCGATGGTGATGAACAGGAACGGGAACAGGCTGCCCGCGAAGGACGGTCCGTTGGAGTTGCTCGCGAACTGGGAGACCGCGGGGGCCTTCAGCACCGGCATGGTGGCGAGCACACCGAGGGCGAGCAGGCCGATGGTGCCGATCTTCATGAAGGTCGACAGGTAGTCGCGCGGGGCGAGCAGCATCCACACCGGCAGCACCGACGCGACGAAGCCGTAGATGATCAGCATCCAGGAGATGGTGGTGCCCGACAGCGTGAACAGGTCACGGCCCCAACCGGATCCGGCGACCCAGTTGCCGGAGATGATGGCCAGCATCAGCGCCGCGAAACCGATGATCGACACCTCGCCGACCTTGCCGGGACGCAGGTAGCGCAGGTACAAGCCCATGAACAGGGCGATCGGGATGGTCATGGCGATGGAGAACACACCCCATGGGCTGCCGCCCTCGAGGACGTGGGTGGTCTTGTTCTCGGTCGCCGCAAGGGCATTCACGACGACGATGCCGAGCACGGCGAGCAGGATCATCATGATGACGAGCACGGCGACGATGGCCGCCACGCCGCCGACCACACCGAGTTCGTCGCGCGCCATCTGGCCCAGCGAGCGGCCGCGGCGCTTCACCGACGCCCACAGGACCAGGTAGTCCTGCACCGCGCCGGCGAGCACCACGCCGACGATGATCCAGATGGTGCCGGGCAGGTAGCCCATCTGGGCGGCGAGCACCGGGCCGACCAGCGGGCCCGCGCCGGCGATGGCGGCGAAGTGGTGGCCGAACAGGACCCGCCGGTCCATCGGCATGTAGTCCTTGCCGTTCTCCATCTCCTCGGCGGGAGTGGCGATATCGTCACGCGGCTTGGTGATCTTGTATTCGATGAGCCGCGCGTAGAACTGGTAGGCGAGCACGTACGTGCACAGGGCCGCGATGACGATCCACACCGCGTTCACGTTCTCGCCGCGCACGAACGCGAGGATGGCCCAGGCGATCGCGCCGACGACGGCGATGGCGAGGAAGATGCCCTTCTTCGCTGCTGTCATGGGTGTCCGGTCCACGACGCCCACCGGTGGTAGGTCGGGATCCGTCCGGAGGTACTCGATGGTCGCCATGCGCCAACTCTCCCGTGCGGTACAACGGTCACTGATTCAAATGGTCACAACGTAGCCCAACCGACATGCGTCTGAACCGGCTTTGACCAGCCGTTCACCTGCATCTCGTACCGCCGGGTTCGGTTGGCCCGGGGGACGCTGTACCGGGGTCGGCGGGGGTGTTGCGATCCGGTGCGATGCCCGCGAGTTCGCGTGTTTTCGACGTGTCGCGGGTAGCTCCCCGTATGCTGCCATGCTGGTTCGAGATCCACGTCACGGTGGTGGCATTAGTTCGTTTAGTTCACGGATATATCCTTCCGGCCGCCCCGTCACCCGAGTCATGACCCCCGCCGCGATCGTCCGCGACCCGAGGAGACGCGATGCCGCAGCACCCCCGCCCGGCCGGTGTACGGGAGATCGGCGGTGCGCGCGGCGGTTTCGACCGGCGGACCCTGCTGCGCTCGGCCGCGGCCGGTGCGCTGCTCGCCGCCGGCGGCTGCGCGGGCGGGGACGACGACGCGGTCACCTTCTTCTTTCAGGCGCGGCCCGAGGAGGCGCGGGCGCGGCAGCGGATCATCGACGAATTCCAGCGGCGGCGACCCGACATCCGGATCCGCACCATCATGTCCGGACCGGATCCGTTGCAGCAGATGCTCACCTACTGCGCGGGCGGCAAATGCCCGGACGTGCTGATGGCGTGGGAGCTGCTGTACGCGGGGCTCGCCGATCGCGGGGTGCTGGCCGACCTGCGTGAATTCCTGGATCGGGAACCGGATTACGCGGCGCGGCTGCGGGCGGACGGATACGCCACGCTACGTGACACATTCGTGTGGGGCGGCGGGCAGTACGCGCTGCCGGAGCAATGGTCCGGGGTGTTCCTCTACTACAACCGGAAGCTGTTCGCCGAGGCCGGGATCCAGCCGCCGGTGCGCTGGTCCGCGGCCTGGACCTTCGACGAGTTCCTGGCCGCCGCGCGGACCCTCACCCACCGGGACGCCGACGGGCGCACTCGCCAATGGGGTTTCGTGGACGCGTGGGTGTCGTACTTCTCGGCGGCCTGCTTCGGGATGAACAACGGCACCGAATGGTTCAGCCCGCCGGTGCGACCCGACCACACGAATCTGGGGGACCCGCGGTTCGCGGCCGGGCTCCAGTTCTACGCCGACCTCGCGGTGCGGCATCGAGTCGCGCCCAGTGTCGGCGACCGGCAGTCCGTTTCGGCGCAGGACCTGTTCCGCAGCGGGAAGGCCGCCATGCTCATGGGCGGGCACTGGCTGTACTCGGAGTTCGCCGACCGGGACGGGCTGGACTTCGACGTGACGGTGCTGCCGGTCGGGCCGCACGGGGGACCGGGGGCGATCACCGACATCGGCAGCACCGGGCTGGCCATCGCCGCGAGCAGTCCGCGGCGGGAACAGGCGTGGGAGTTCGTGAAGTTCGCGACCGGGCCGGAAGGGCAGGCCATCATCGCCGAATCGGGGCTGTTCGTGCCGGTATTGCGGTCGGCCATGCGGTCGGCCGGATTCGCGGCGGCGCATCCGGGGGTGCGGAATCTGGAGGTCTTCACCGAGGGACCGGAGAATTCTCGTCCGCTGGCGGTGACGCCCTTGTGGGGCAAGGTGGAAGCGCTGCTCGAGCGGGGCTGCAATCGAGTGTTGCGGGGTGCGGCGTCCGCGGAATCGCTGGGTGGGCAGACGTCTTCCGATATCGACCAGTTGTTGCGGGCGGCGGTATGAGACGGGGATCGGAGCTGGATCGGCGGCGGGCTCGGGCCGGGACGTTGTTCGTGGCGCCGAATGTGGCCGCGATCCTCGTGTTCATGCTGTTCCCGCTGGGGTTCTCGCTGTATCTGAGTTTTCACTCGTGGGATCTGTTCAGTCCGCCGCGGTTCGTGGGGGCGACGAATTACCGGCGGTTGTTCTCCGAGGATCCGCTGTTCTATATCGCGCTGCGGAATACGGCGGTGTTCACGGTGCTGACCCTGGTGCCGACGGTGGTGATCAGCCTTGCCGTCGCCGCGCTGCTGAACCGGAAGTTGCGGGCCATCGGGGTCTTCCGCACCATCGCGTTCCTGCCGTTGGTGGCGTCGACCGTGGCGATGGCGGTGGTCTTCCGCTTCATCTTCGCCAGTGATGACGGTCTCGCCAATATCCTGCTGGGCTGGATCGGCGTGGGCCCGATCCCGTGGTTGACCGACCCGCACTGGGCCATGGTGTCCTTGAGCCTGGTCACGGTGTGGAAGTCGGTGCCCTTCGCGACGGTGATTCTGCTGGCCGCCATGCAGGGCGTACCCGAAAACCTCTACGAGGCAGCGAGGATCGACGGCGCCCGCGGCTTCCGCCGGTTCGTCTCCATCACGATTCCGCTGATCCGAGGCGCTCTGTCCTTCGTCCTCGTCATCACGGTCATCAACTCCGTCCAGGCCTTCGACCAGGCGTACGCCCTCACCGGCAGCAACGGCGGCCCCGAAACCGGTACCTATGTCCTGGGAATCATGCTGTTCCAGAACGCCTTCCGCTTCTACGAAGTCGGCTACGCGTCGGCCCTGGCCTGGGTGATCTTCGCGATCCTGCTGGCCTTCACCCTCATCCAGCAGTGGCTGTCCCGTCGCGCCGAGGTGGACCGATGAACCGTCGCCTGATCTCCGCCGTCCTCACCTACCTGGCCTTGATCGCCGTGGCCTGGTGCGCCCTCACCCCGATTCTCTGGTCCATCTCGGCCTCCCTGAAATCCGACGGTGAACTGACCGACGCCGCCCCGCTGCCGTCCCACCCCCAATGGTCCAACTACCGCGAAGCTTTCGCTTCCATCCCCCTCGGCCACATGCTCCTGAACACCGTCATCTACGCGGCTTGCGTGACCATCGGCCAAGTCTTCTTCTGCTCCCTGGCCGGCTATGCCTTCGCCCGCCTGGAGTTCCCCGGCCGCGAGGCCCTCTTCCTCGGCTACCTGGCGACCCTCATGGTCCCGCTGACCGTCACCGTCATCCCGCAATTCCTGCTGATGCGCGCCTTCGGCTGGATGGACACCCCCTGGTCCATGATCGTCCCCGGCCTCTTCGGCAGCGCGTTCGGCACCTACCTCATGCGCCAGTTCTTCCGAACCCTCCCAGTGGAATTGGAAGAAGCCGCCACCCTCGACGGCTGCACCCCCTGGCAGACCTATTGGCGAGTCCTCCTCCCACACACCAAACCCGCCGTCATGGTCCTCGCGGTCCTCACCTGGATCACCGTCTGGAACGACTTCCTCTGGCCCCTGATCATGATCCAACGCAACGACTACGCCACCGCCACCCTCGGCCTCGTCCACCTCCAAGGCCAATACTCCACCAACTGGCCCCTCCTTATGGCAGCGGCCACCGTCATCCTCCTCCCCCTCCTCCTTGTCTACGCCCTCGCCCAACGCGCCTTCGTCCGAGGCATAGCCCTCTCCGGCCTCGGCGGCCGCTAGCCGACCGCCGGGCGCTCGAATCCGTCATTGTGCCTGGTCACGGCAGTTGGTAGCCTTGGATATCCGACTAGGAGTTCCTGGACATCTGGAGGTTGCGAAATGGCCGGCTCGAAGACTCCCATCGAGATCGACGAAGAAGCTCTGGCGATCGCCGCCGAGGTGCTAGGTACCAAGACCAAGAAGGACACGGTCAATGCCGCGCTTCGGGAAGTGGGACAGCGGCTGGTGCGCGTTCGTGCCCTTGCCCGGCTGGGTGAGATGGCCGATCGCGGCGACTTCGATGAATTCCTCGACAACAAGGCGGCCTACCGCAAGTGACTCCAGCCCTCTATCTCATCGACACGTCGGGCCTCTTTCGGATTCTGCAGGACAAGCTTCGTCAGTCGTGGATGGATCAGCTGACGGCAGGAGTCATCGCGACCTGCCCTGCTGTCGAACTCGAATTCCTTTATTCGGCAAGGTCATTGGCGGACAGGCTGGAGAAGCGGCGACTGCTGCGGGACCTGTTCGGGTGGGTTGCGATGCCGGACCGGGTCTACGAACGCGCGGAAGCCGTTCAACAGCTGATGACCGAGCAGGGAACGCATCGGTCGGCCGGGCCCGTCGACCTACTCATCGCCGCCACCGCGGAACATCACCGGCTCACAATCCTCTGTGACGACCATGATTTCGCCACCATCGCGCGCATCACCGGCCAGCCGGTTGTCTTTGTCGCCGACCCTCCTCGTTAGCCGACGATATTGGATAGACGACATCGATACCAGGAACCTGAGCATGGAGTAACTCAGTTGGTAGAGGTCATCCAGGCTGTGGGGACGTCACGGGTTTGATCCCCGCCTCCATGCCCGCCCCACAAATCGTCCCAGCGCTATCCGCGGTAACCGGTGCCGGGGATGCGGACTCGGTACTGCGAACATAGATAGGTTTCGGGCACCGTCTCGGTCGCCGGGACATTCCAGATGTCAGGCTCGGCTCTGACCGCCAGATACTGCTCCTTGGCCTCGCGGTAACAACGCATACCCATGATCGGGCCGCTCACCGGAGGGTAATCGGCATACAGGCAGGTGTAGCAGCACACCAGCGATGTGCCCTCCGGCAACGCCGTGATCAGTTCCCGTAGCCCGGTTTCAAAAGCGTGGCAATCGGTTTCGTACGTTGCGCCGTTCAATGCCAAGCTGAGAAGCAGCGTGTCGCGCTGTGTATCGGGCGTGAGATCCAACGTGAACCGGACGACCTCCGCTCGCCGAACCCCCGAGACCGCGACAGTGCACGGCAACTCGCCGGTGAGCCTGCATCGTGTGAGTGCGTCGAACCGATCATCGAGCGACAGCACCGTCCGCGCCCGGGGGTCCGGCGGATCCGGCTCGATGCAATCCAAATCACCCCCGCTGAGCGGTATCCCCCGAACCACCGTCGAAATCTCGTACCCTCCCGCCCACCCCGCCACCGCAAACGGTTCGATCCGCCACTTGATCGCCACCCGCCCCCGCCCATCCTCGTAACTGCCAGGAAACGACCACGCCCGCATTCGATCCTCCACGAAATCAATTGTCCTGCTGTAGGTCTGGATGCCGCTCGCTTTCGAACACGAATCCGGGCGGTCCGGTAGGGCAGGATTGGCGGATGTTCGCCACCGCGTTCCTCCAGTACTCCGGCAAGGGGCCGATGCGGCACGAGGAGACGCTGCTGGAGCAAGGGTTGACGCGGCGCGGGATTCCGGTGCGGTACTACACGATCAAGCGGATCCATCGTCGGCAGTTGGCGTTGGGCCCGGACGTGTTCATCGCGGGCGACATGGACGCGATGCACGGAGCCATGCGCCAACTGGGAGTCCCGGTACCCGAGCCCGACGACTATCCCGCCGTTCTGACCGAGTTTCTCCGGCGGAAGGTGTGGACCGCGACTCTGGGAGAAGTCGAGCGTGCCTTCGACAGCGGCTCCATCCCGGCCACCTTCGTCAAGCCCGCCGACCGGCGCAAGAGCTTCACCGGCGCGGTCTGCTACTCGGAGCGAGATATCGCCGCATTCGGCAACATCAGCCGCCGCCAACGGGTTTGGTGCTCCGAGCTGGTCGACTGGGTCGCCGAATACCGGGCCTACGTCACCGATCAACGAGTCGTCTCCATCGATCACTACGCCGGCGACCCAGCCATCTCCCTCGACCTGACCGTCGTGCAAGCCGCCGTCACCGCCTACCACCGTTCGGGCACCGCGCCCAGCGCATACGGCATCGACTTCGGCGTCCTGGCCGACGGCCGAACCGCGCTGGTCGAAGCCAATGACGGCTACGCCCTGGGCGCGTACGACATCACCGCCGACCTCTACACCGACTTGATCATGCGCCGATGGAGCGAACTTCTCATCTACATGAGGGCTTGAGACTCGGTCCCTGGCGACGGCCGACCTGTGCAACCGGTACCAGTTGTCGGAAGTCGCCTGAAACAGCCCTGGTTGGGATAGTTATTCCTATACTTCGCGGGTGCCGTGCCACTGGCAGAAGCAGCGGGAGAGCCACTCGATCCGGCGGGGCGGAAAGTAATGGAGGGGAACCGATGAGCGGGTACTCGCGGTGGAAGGACATCCGCGGGGAGTTCGTCGAACGGGCGGGCGGTGAGGAAGCCGTTGCCGCCGGGAAAGAAGAGCTACTCGCGGATGATCGGCCATCGGCTTGCCGAGATTCGGCGCTCCATGGGGATGATGTAACAACAGCGCGCGCAGCGGGGGCGTGACCGAGGGGCGGATCTCCCAGATGCCGAACTGCGCCACTCTCGCGGCGGACAGCGCCGAAACCTCGGCTTCCAGATTCGTTGTCGAGTCCGCGATCCTGAGATCCGCGCGAAGTTCCTGGCGCAAAAGCCAGACCGTGTTCGAGATAGGTTCATCCAGCCATCGGTGCGGCATCGACAACGAATCCGTATCCGCGTGGTCGATCATGTCGCGGACCGCCCTGTACGTATTACCCAGGCCGGAATTATCAGGTCATTGTGGCCGGTCCGGCCGGCTCGTCAGTTGGTGGTGACGGCGGGTGGGTTCCAGGTGCCGTCGATGATCTTCTGGTCGGGCCAGTAGGTTCGCAGCATCAGGTTGAAGTCGCCGGTGGCGGGGGCGGGGAGCCAGTTGGATTCTTTGGCGGGGCCCGGGGTTTCGCGCTGGATGTAGATGTCTACCGAGCCGTCGGGGTTCTTGGGGAGGCGTTCGCCGCGGAGGGCGTAGCGGTTGATGGGGTTGGGGACGAAGAAGCCTTTGCCGTCGTACAGGGTGAGGGACCAGAAGCCGTGGACCGGGGGGATCTTGTCGGCGGGGAAGTGCAGGACGTAGTTGTGGTCGGCGTTGAGTTGGATGTTCTTGTCGTCGACGTGGGTTCCCGGGTAGAGGGCGTCCTGGGGGAGGTTCGCGCCCAGGCCGGCGTAGGCGACGATGGCGCGGGCGCTGAAGTCGGTGCCGTAGTTGCCGATATCGGTGCGCGCGGTCTTCCAGCCATTGACCGGCTTGTTCTGGATGTCGGTTTCGATCTTGCCGAGGGCCGTCGGATACGCCTGCTCCCAGCGGGTGCGGTCGGCGCTCGGCAATGTGGACAGGTCCAGTTTCTGGTTCGGGCTCCAGTCGATGTCGGAGAATTGGCGCAGCGCGTCCTTGTCGTCAGGGCGCGCTTGGGTGTGGGACAGGCTCTCGTAGTACAGGTCCCAGTACTGCTGCGGGGTCAGTTTGTGGATGTACTCGGCGACGGGCTGATTCGACGGCCACTCGGGGTGCAGGTCGGCGTTCTGCGGTGGGGAGTAGGGCTGGTTGTAGGAGCTGAGCGGGACCACGGTCATCTTGTCCTGGATGGCGGTCACGTTCGGGATGTCGTCGGCGCCGTCGATCTGGATCCGGCCGAGCATCCAGCCGCCGTCGGTCGGCAGCCTGTACTCGTGGACGCCCGCGGGGAGGTCGCCCTTCCAGTTCGGGCCGACGATGGCGAACTGGTAGCCCTTGCCCGCGTCGTCGATGGTGCGCGGACCCGCGGAGTGGTCCACATTGGTCCACATGTCGAGAATCGGGAACAGGTGGTAGCGATCGCCCATGGCGGGCACGGTGACCACGAGTGGTTCCTTGGCGACATCGAAGAGCATCGACGTGTAGAGGGTGTCGACGTTCGGGCGGACGACATTCTTGAAATTCGCGTCCGGCAGGAAGTTCAAGGGCGCCAGCTGATTCATCGGGGCGACGCCCTTGGCGGGATCCGGGGCCGGGACATTGGTCTGCTGCCGCCGAGTCAGTTCCATGGTCACCAGCGGGTAGGTGTAGACGTACGCGTTCACCGCGGCCTCGTCGCTGTCGGCGGCGGTCGACGACGTGGACTTCGAGGACGAGGAGTCCGACGAGCAGGCCGCCGCGGTCGCGGCTACCGCCACGGTCGCGAGCAGGGCGAGGGTCGTGCGAGTGGGACGGAACTTCGATCGTCTGGGCAACGCATCCTCCATCGGTTGAGTGCAGGACCCCGCACATCGGTGAATTCAGCTAATTTTTAGCAATGATAGTGCTCGTTAATTGAAGGGCATGAGATCGGGTCAGGCCAGGGGACTGACCTGCCCGCGTGGGTGTATACAGCCCCGAGTGTGTCCACCGATGAGTGTTACGGCGAACCTGTGGCAACTGATAGCGGCGATCAATCCCGGCCGAGCATCGATACGAGTGCGGCCGTGATCGCGTCACGGAGGGCATCGTGCTGCGGTCCGAGGAGATGCTCGGGAGCGTTGCGCGCCGAACCGTAGAGGTGAACCGGGCCGGTGCGGAATCGGTCCGGTTCCCAGCGATAGCGGGCGTGAACATGGCCGTGCAGGTGCGGCCAACTATTGCCGAGGACTTCGTAATTGATTCGCCAGAACGCGGGATCAGCTGCACGACAGGCTTGTTCGACCGCCTCGCCGAGGATGATCAGGTCGCGCATGAAGTCCAGACGGTCAGGGCGGGGGAGGTCGGTCAACTGGTCGGCGGTGCCGTCATGGAGGAGGAGGCAATAGCCGGGGAGGTGCTGGGTGGAACCGATGACCGCCCAGCCGGTTTGCATACGGGTGAGGACGGTCGGGTTGGTGCCCTGGCGGGCCGCGCCGATCGAGTCCGTGCGGTAATCGATAGGCTCGCCGCCGATTCCGTCGCTCATGTCCCCTCCGAGGCACATTCGGATCGTCATCGGATCATCCCCCGTGGGCGGAATCGGTGCTCGCGGTTGACGAAATCGACCGTCGTATGGGAACGATCACGTTCGGGTTTAGGCACTGGTGGCGTAGGGCGGGGGTGGGGCGTTCGCGGCCGTCGCGGTTTGTGGACAGTTAGCGTGGGTATCGGTTTGTTACATGCGAGAGATGACGGAATCGAGCAACGCCGGGCTTCCGTTGCGGAGGTCGGTTGCCGCGAGCGCCATGGGCAATGCCACCGAGTGGTTCGACTACGGGGTCTATGCGGCCACGGCCGGGTATCTCACCTCCGCCTTCTTCCCGGGATCACTGGGGACGCTCGGGACCATGCTGGGGTTCGCGGTCTCGTTCCTGCTGCGGCCGTTGGGCGGCATGGTGTGGGGGCCGCTGGGCGATCGGATCGGGCGGAAAGCCGTGCTGGCGACCACGATCCTGATCATGTCGGCGGCTACCGGGGCCATCGGTCTGCTGCCGACTCATGCCGTGGCCGGGGTGTTCGCGCCTATACTCCTGATTCTGTTGCGCATAGTGCAGGGCTTCTCCACGGGCGGCGAATACGGCGGCGCCGCAACATATCTTGCCGAATGCGCGGAGGATCGCCGCCGCGGATTCCTGGGCAGCTTCCTCGAATTCGGCACCCTCGCGGGTTTCGTCGGCGGTTCGGCGGTCGTGCTGGCCTGTCAGCTGGCCCTCGGCTCGGACGCCATGTACGCGGGCGGCTGGCGCATTCCCTTCCTGCTGGCCGTGCCGCTGGGCCTGACCGGCTGGTACCTGCGCGGCAGGCTGGACGAGTCGCCGGTGTTCACCGAGCTGTCCGAGGAGGAGACCCCGCTGGGCGGGCTGCGCGCGGTGCTCACCACCTACCGGCGTGAACTACTCACCTTGATCGGCCTGGTCGTGGCGCTCAACGTAGTGAACTACACGCTGCTCACGTACCAGCCCACCTACCTGCAGCGGACGATCGGCCTCGGTGAATCCACCACGACCGCCATGATGTTGATCGGCCAGCTGGTGATGATGGTGTCGCTGCCGTTCTTCGGCCGGCTGTCGGATCGGGTCGGCCGGCGTCCGATGTGGCTGGTCTCGCTGGTGGGGCTCGCGGTCGCCGCCATACCCATGTATTGGCTGATGGGGCGCGGAACCGTCTGGGCTGTCACCGGATTCGTGGTGCTCGGACTGCTGTATGTGCCGCAGCTGTCGACGATCAGCTCCACTTTCCCGGCGATCTTCCCGACTCACGTCCGGTACGCCGGATTCGCCTTGGGCTACAACGTGTCCACGGCTCTGTTCGGCGGTACCGCGCCGCTGGTGAACGAGGCCGTTATCGAACACACCGGTTGGTCGCTGTTCCCGGCGGGCTATATGGTCGCGGCTTCACTCATCGGACTGGTCGCCTGCGTGTTCCTCCGCGAAACCGCCGGAACCTCGCTGCACGGCACCGAGATTCCCGAAACCGAGTTCGTACCCGCTCTGGAAAGGTGACCGCGATCGCGAATTTCGCGGCGCGGCGGCTACGTGTCGGCAATCGGGCCTTGAATAATCCGGTGGATGGACATGATCCGCTGGAATCGTCGATCCGTACTGGCTTCGATCGCCTTGTTCTCGCTAGGAGCCGGGGCCGGGGCGCGGCCGGCGGTAGCGCGGGCAGCCGCGGGGACCCGGTACACGATGACCGCGTTCACCAACGGCAGTGACTCCGAGCTGTATGTCTATGAATCCGAGGACGCGACCAACTTCGAGCTGCTCGGTGCGAATGCCTATCGGCCCCCGGCCGGGCTGGTTCGAGACCCCAGTCTGCTGAGACATACCGACGGGTCGTACTACATCACCTACACCACGGCCGGGGACGGCCATACGATCGGATTCGCGCGCAGTACCGACCGGATCAACTGGACCCATGTCTCCGACTATCCGGTCCCGGTTCCGAAAGCCGAAGCCGCCTGGGCGCCGAAGTGGTTCACCCACATGCCCGGCTTCGTCGGTGTACTCGTCTCCATCTCGCAGGGTCACGGGTTCACCCCCTACCTGGTGATCGCGACCGACCCGGCTCGACCGATCTGGAGCCCGCCGATTCCGCTGATCGGCATCGGACCGCAGCGGCCCGGTCACCTCGGCTTCATCGACACCACCATCGTGGCGAACAACGGGAGCTACTACGCCTTCGCCAAGAACGAATCCACCAAGTTCATCGAGCTCGCGGTCGCCCCGCATCCGCTCGGGCCGTACCGGTTCATCGGCCTCGGCGACTGGGCCGGATGGGGTGCGCCCCGGGAAGGACAGTGCGTGGTCGCGCCGCCGAGCGGCGGCCATCGGATCTACTTCGACGCGTACACCGAAGGAAAGTACTTCTACAGTGACAGTGTCGACGGATTCCGCACCTGGACGGCACCCGTCGAGCTACCGGAACTGTCGGGAACGGTCCGTCATTTCACGGTGCTGTCCGAGCAGACGATCGCGCGGTAACCCTCACTCCGTGGCGGCCGCGTAGCGGCGGGCGAGGGTGCGCAGATGCGCGACGAGTTCCGGCGGCTCGGCGACGCGGAAGTCCATCATCAGCATGCTGAGGTAGATGGCGATCGTCTCCAGGCGGTCGGCCCCGGTCAACAGCAGGCAGGAGGAGTCGTCGAGCGGCTCCACCACGCCGACCGTCGGGTTGATTCGGGCGATGACGGTCTCGGCGGGCTCCAGCACCGTGACCCGGGCGTGGACTTGCCAACCGGTGGAGGCTATTTCACGCAGCACGAAGGCGACGAGATCGGCGTCGGGTAGCGCTCGTGCGGCGAAATGGCGTGCACCGGGCCGGATCTCGGACATCGACGCCACGGGCAGCGCCTGCCAGGCATGCGTGGCGAGGCTGTAGGCGACCAGATACCAGCGGCGCTGCCAGCTGATCAGCCGGTAGGGCTCCAACTCCACACCATCGGCGTGGAGGGTGGTGGCGCCGCGGATGGCGGTCGCCAGGGTGGCGAGGGTTTCGGCGGGCACGGGAGCGTCCGGCTCCCGGGAGCCGGTGACGGCCGGGCCGATATCGGTCACCGTGCGCAGGGCGGTGACCTTCCGTTGCAGCCGTTTCGGGAGGATACGGTCCAGCTTCGATTGGGCGCGTTCGAGATTGGCCTGGATATCGGTGATTCCGGTGCTGCCGTCGGCCGCCACATTCATGGCGACGGCCACCGCGACGGCCTCGTCGTCATCGAGCAGCAGCGGCGGCATGGTGGCCCCCTGCCCGAGCCGGTACCCGCCGACCGGCCCGCGGGCGGCGTGCACGGGGTACCCGAGATCGCGCAGCCGAGCGATGTCCTGACGCAGTGTGCGGTCGGTGACATCCAGGCGTTCGGCCAGGTCACGGCCGGTATGGGTGCCTTCCTGAAGGAGTGTCAACAGGCGGAGCAAACGGGTTGTGGGGGAGGTCACACCGATTCCTTTCGCTCGGCTGTAAGTATTAGGAAGAAATCTAGCCTAATCGGGTCATACCTTTGTCTCAACGGATCGAAACGACCTGAGAGGCAAGAACAATGAACGCGAACCCGCAGACCGACAACTCGCCCGCCGCCACCCTCGCCCCGGTCTGGCGCGATGTGCTCGCCGCCTCCCACCGGGCGCTCGCCGACGTCGTCGCCGGAGTCGGGCCGGACCAGTGGGACAACCCCACCCCCTGCTCCGACTGGACGGTCACCCAGGTGGTCCAGCACGCCGCGGGCGACCAGCTGGCCTACGCCAAGTTCCTCGGCATCGGCGACGGCCCCGCCTACAACCCCTTCGAGCCGTCCGGCAGCATCGACAGCGGCGCCGTCGAACTGGTCTTTGCCGCAATCGAACCCACCGCCATTGCCTGGGCCACCGTCACCGACGACACCGAGACCGTCCCCACTCCGCTCCCGCACGGCGAACTCCCCACCCCGGTCGCCGCCGTCATGTGCGCCCTCGACGCCGCCGTCCACGCCTGGGACATCGCCATCGGCACCGGCCAGCCCTCGCCCCTCACCGACGAGCTGGCCGCCCACCTGCTCACCGCCTCCCGCGGCCTCATCGAGCCGCTGCGCGACTACGGCGTCTTCGCCCCCGTCGTCACCGACGCCCCCGCGACCGACACCCCCGTCGTCGCCGAACTGCTCGCCTACCTCGGCCGCACCCCGCGGGCCTGAACGGCGTGGCAGCCCCGGACCTGGGGTGACCGCCCGGTCCGGGGCGACGGGTAGACTCCCACTCTCGTGAGTCTCACCCTCGGAATCGTCGGCCTGCCCAACGTCGGAAAGTCGACGCTGTTCAACGCCCTGACGCGCAATGACGTGCTGGCCGCGAACTACCCGTTCGCCACGATCGAGCCGAATGTCGGTGTGGTGCCGCTGCCGGACCCGCGGTTGGGCAAGCTGGCCGAGATCTTCTCCTCCGAGCGGCTGGTGCCCGCCGTGGTGTCGTTCGTCGACATCGCGGGCATCGTGAAGGGCGCGTCCGAAGGCGCGGGGCTGGGCAACAAATTCCTCGCCAACATCCGTGAGGCCGACGCCATCTGCCAGGTGGTGCGCGTGTTCGCCGATGACGACGTGATCCACGTCGACGGCAAGGTCGACCCGCTGTCCGACATCGAGGTCATCGAGACCGAGCTCATCCTCGCCGACCTGCAGACCCTCGAGAAGGCCGTGGTCCGGCTCGAGAAGGAAGCCAAGGTCAAGAAGGACCGCAAGCCGGTCGCCGACGCCGCCAAGCAGGCGCAGGAGATCCTCAACGGCGGCAAGACGCTGTTCGCCGCCCGCGCGCAGATCGACACCGACCTGCTCAAGGAACTGTCGCTGCTCACCATCAAGCCGTTCCTCTACGTCTTCAACGCCGACGAGTCGATCCTCACCGACGAGGCCAAGAAGGAAGAACTGAAGGCCGCCGTCGCCCCCGCCGACGCCGTCTTCCTCGACGCCAAGGTCGAAGCCGAACTCCTCGAACTCGACGAGGAATCCGCCCTCGAACTCCTCGAGTCCATCGGCCAGACCGAACCCGGCCTGCACGCCCTGGCCCGCGCCGGCTTCCACACCCTCGGCCTCCAGACCTACCTCACGGCAGGCCCCAAGGAAGCCCGCGCCTGGACAATCCACCAGGGCGACACCGCCCCCAAGGCCGCCGGCGTCATCCACACCGACTTCGAACGCGGCTTCATCAAGGCCGAAATCGTCGCCTTCGACGACCTCGTCGCCGCCGGCTCCATGTCCGCCGCCAAGTCCGCGGGCAAGGTGCGGATGGAAGGCAAGGAATATGTGATGGTCGACGGCGACGTCGTCGAATTCCGCTTCAACGTCTAGTCTCGGTCGAATCGCCACGCGCACAGACTGATTGAGCCCCGCCCGGTGTTCGGCGGATTCCGGGGGTCGTTGCAACACGGTGTTGGTCAACTGGCTTCGGTCAGGAGCTTAGCCAGACGCTCGGCTGGGGTTTCCCAGCCGAGCGTTTTGCGTGGGCGGGAGTTGAGTTCGGCAGCGACTGCATCGAGGTGTTCTCGGGTGTGGGTTGATGTTCTGTGATCAACACGACGAGGGCGGAGCCCGCGCGGCGCTCAGCGGGGCACCGGGTAACCAATCCGTGTGCGGCGCAAGCCAGTCCCGGTAGTCATCGCCCCACACTGTAACCGAACCCACCGATCTCGGTCATTGACCTCGAGCGGGGTTGGGGTTCGAAGATTGCCACATGACAACCACGGAACTCGATCGGACCGAAGACATCACCGCCATCCACGCCGTCGTGGCCGCGGTGGCCGAGGCGCAGCGCGCCGAGGACGCCGACGCCTTCCTCGCCCTGTTCCACCCCGACGCCATCTGGACCACCGGCGGCGGCAAATTTCTCAACGGCCTCACCGAGATCTCCGAGTTCACCCGCGCCGTACTCCCCGGCGCCACCAAGGACGGCTACGCCACCTACGAGCCGTTCTTCATCCGCTTCATCCGCCCCGACGTGGCCGCGGTCAAGGTCCGCCAGCAGTACTTCAACCATGCCGACGAACTCCAGGCCCAGGGCTCGCCGCTGTACGGCATGACCAAGGAGGACGGCCGCTGGCTGCTCACTTTCTGCCAGAACACCCCGGTCGCCGACCACTGACCGACCCCGCCCGCCACGGAGAACCACAGGACTGAGCCTCGCCCGGATCACCGGGCGGGGCTCGATCAGTCTGTGCACGTGGCGGTTTCGCCGGCGAGGCACTCTCGCTCGCCTCGACAACTCATCGGCTTCGTACTGCTTGGCGGTATGAATGCTAGGGAGCTCCGAAAAGAAGCTGAAACAACATTTTCCGAACTATCCATCAGGTTTTATTGTCAATAACCTGCCGCCCGAGCAGCGGGTTTTACTCGCAAAGAACAACAATTGACGGTTGTGAGTGGATCCGAAAATGTGATTTCTCTTGAAATCCGGTCCTGACTAACGTCTCCGGCGTGAGCATAGCTCGCTCACAAAGAACACCCGATAGAAGGAGACGAGAAATGGGTTCCCTGGGCAACTTTGGACTGGACGCCATCCTCGCGGAGCTGAAGAAGCTGATGAGCAGCGGCTCGGCTGGTACGCACAAGCCGAACTGACCGCAGCCGAGGGACGGTTCCGGTTCGACACTCCCCCGAGCCGGAACCACCCTATGAGCTGTAGGCATAGGTCGCGGCAACTATAAAGACACAATTGCGCTTTTCGTGGGTCGAAGCATTTCCCGATATGAACGAATCCCCATATGCGTGCGCCCCCGAGCCCGGATAATCCCATTGTTTTCGGTGGGCGGCGGCGGTGGTAGCCGGGCAGGTCATGACACCCGGCTCGGCCCTGACGCCCTTGCCATGCCGGAATACCTCATCCGAAAGACCTCCATGCGTAGTACCCATATTCGGCGTGCCGCGATGATCGGCACCGCGGCCTTCCTCCTGGCCGCGCCCTGCGCGATCCTCGGACAGGCCGAACCCGCCCCGCCGACGCCCGCGCTACCCGCGGACCTAGCTGCCGCGATGGGGCCGAAGGCCTGAAATTCCTTGTTCTGCTTCGGTTTCTGCCCGGAATGCGGTTCCTGGCGACCTCGCCGCAGGGGTCGGCATGTCATCCATTCAACGACAAAGGACATCAGCATGACGCACGCAACCACCCGCATCGCCGTCGGTGCGGCCGCCACCATCGCCCTCGGCGCGGGCACGCTGCTGGGTTCCGGCGCGGCCGGTGCGGCCCCCGCGACGATCACCTGGGACGACGGCACGAGCCACTACACCCGGACGGTGAGCAACACGACCCCGACGGTCGGCGAGACGATCACCATCAGCACCAAGTTCGAGCAGAAGGGCTCCGCCGACGAGACGATCGACTATGTCGCGGACTACCACCCGCAGTGCCTGACCTACGTCGCGAAATCGGCGAAGATGACCGACAACAGCGGTGACCACGCGGTCGAGAACATCAACCTCATGGTCGACGACGAGGTCATCTCGGCTGATTTCACCGCCACCAGCTACAAGATGGTCGTGAAGCACGGTGGCGCCCAATCGCCCACGTTCAGCGCCCAGTACAAGGTCGGCGCCGACTGCACGAAGCAGAACGGTGCGCTCGACACCGGCTTCAACTACCTGTCGAGCCTCGGCTACCACACCTTCGACACCAAGGGGCCCTCGATCACCATTTCCAAGACCCCGGGCGGCACGGCCAACACCGGCAGCGCGGACGGCGTTCTCGCCGGCCTCGGCGCGCTGCTCGGCGGCTTCGGGTCCAGCAAGTAGCGCAGGACTCGCCTCCGAACCGGCCACGGCAGACGGCCGGGCACGATCGAGCCCCGTCCGGATCACCGGGCGGGGCTCGATCACTCTGCGCGCGAAGCGGTTCGACCGCCGACCACATGTTCCCCGGTGCTGCTTTCGACGGATGTCGCGGCGGCTTCACCCGAACTGTCCGACGGGCGGGCGCGATCGGCGTGGCCGGAGGCGACGGGCGGCGATATTCTGGCTGACGTGCCGCGGTTGCGAGCGACGGATGGTTGACGGCGACCCCCTCGAGACGCAGCGTGATGTCGGAGTCGGTGTCATCACGGAGTTGAACGCGGCCGGGTTCACAGACGCCGAGGAGATCGGCCGGGGCGGTTTCGGTGCGGTGTACCGGTGCAGTCAGATCGCCGCCGGCCGCACGGTGGCGGTCAAAGTTCTCACCGGCGAACTTCCGGAGAATCGCGAGCGCTTCCTGCGCGAGCAGCACGCGATGGGCCGGCTGACCGGCCATCCCAATGTCGTCGGGATGCTCGAGATCGGGGAGACCGGGACCGGGCGCCCGTATCTGGTGATGCCCTACCATTCCCGGGGCTCCCTCGACGCACGCATCCGACGCGACGGTCCGTTGCCGCTGGCCGAGGTCCTCCACCTCGGGGTGAAGACAGCGGGGGCGTTGGAGTCGGCCCACCGAATGGGTGTTCTGCATCGTGATGTCAAACCGGCCAATATCCTGCTGACCGACTACGGCGAGCCGGCGCTGACGGACTTCGGGATCGCTCACTTCGCCGGCGGATACGAGACGACGTCCGGCGCGATCACCGGCTCGCCGGCCTTCACCGCACCCGAAGTTCTCGAAGGCCGGGCACAGACTCCCGCTTCGGATGTGTACGGACTGGGCGCCACGCTGTTCTCGGCATTCACCGGGCACGCCGCATTCGAGCGCCGCAGTGGCGAACAAATGGTGGCTCAATTCGTGCGGATCACCACTCAGCCGATCCCGGACTTGCGCGAATCCGGCATTCCCGACGATATGTGCGCGGTCATCGAGGCGGCGATGGCTCGTGACCCGCACGGCCGGCCGACCGCGGCGGAGTTGGGTGAGCGGCTGCGCCGGCTGCAAAACGACCACGGATTCCCGGTCGACACGATGGTGCTGCCCGCCGAGCCGGAACCCGCCGCGACTTCGGCCGAAGCGAAGCCGCACGCGGTCACGCATTTCCGCGGCGACCGCTTGCGGGCGGGGACGGGGAATCTCCCCTTGGAGATGACCAGCTTCGTGGATCGGAGGACCCCGCAGTCCGATGTCAGGAACCTGTTGTCCGACTCACGTCTGGTGACGTTGACCGGGATCGGGGGTGTGGGCAAGTCACGGCTCGCCTTGCGAGTCGCTCACACCCTGCGGCGGAAATTCGAGGGCGGGGTCTGGCTGATCGAACTGGGCGACCTGCGTGCCAACGAATCGCTGCCGAACGTCGTGGCTGCCATCTTCGGTGTGTCCGACCACGGCGGTGGATCGACACTCGACACGCTGATCGAGTTACTGGCACCCCATGATCTGCTCCTGGTACTGGACGACTGCGAGCACATGGTCGAGCCGGTCGCACAGCTGGCCGAAGCACTCATCCGAGCCTGCCCAGGCGTGCGGATCCTGGCGACCAGCCGTGAAGCCCTGGATATCGAGGGCGAAGCGGTATACCGGCTGCCGCCGCTGGATATACCCGAGTTGGCCGCCGATCCGGCGGTCCGGACCGTGGCGGGCGACACCGCGGTGACGCTCTTCGCGGAACGAGCGGCCGCGGCGGTGCCCAGGTTCGAGCTGAGCGATCACAACAGGGCGTACACCGCCAAGATCTGTGCCCGGCTGGACGGCCTACCTCTGGCCATCGAACTGGCCGCGGCACGCCTGCGGACCATGTCCGTCGAACAACTCCTGGCCCGGCTGGACGACCGCTACGCCTTCCTGACCCGGGGTAGCCGCAGCGCACCCAGACGGCAGCAGACCATGCAGTACTGCATGGACTGGAGCCATGACCTGTGCACACCGGACGAGCAGCGGCTGTGGAGTCGACTGTCGGTGTTCACCGGCGGGTTCGAGCTCGACGCGGTGCTACAGGTGTGTTCGGCTGACATGACCGAGCCGGATTTGCTCGATACGTTGTCGGGCCTGGTGGACAAATCGATCCTCGTCCGCAAGGAAGTGGCCGGCTCGGTGCGGTTCCAGATGCTCGAGACAGTCCGCGAATTCGGTCAGCAGAAGGCCGAGGAGTCCGGAGAGTATCCGCTCCTGCGCCAGCAACATCTGGAATGGTGCGAGCAACTGGTGCAGGCGGCCGATGTCGACTGGATAGGGCCGCACCAGCTGGACTGGGTCGAACGGCTCGAGCGCGAGCTGCCGAACATTTCGAAAGCGCTGGAGTTCAGCCTGACCGAGGCCGATGAGAGCGGACTGCGAATCGCCAATCCGCTGTACATGTTCTGGATGTTGCGGGGACGGCTCGGTGAGGGTCGCCAATGGTACGAACGGGTTCTCGCCCGCGTTCCCGGAGGCCGGCCGATCGACCGGGCCAAGGCGCTCCACGCCGCCACCTTGATGGCCGGGCTTCAGGGTGACCTGACGGCCGCCGCCGGCCATGTCACGGAGCTGGCAGGGCTGGCGGAGCAGGCGACCGACCCTATGGTTCCGGCGCTGCTCACGCATATCCAGGCCGATTACGTTCTCACCAGTGGAGTGGGTGATCTGTCCGGCCCGGTCGCCGACCTGAATCACGCGCTGCGCACCTACGAGCTGTGCGGTGACAGCACCATGCAGTTGGACGCCCGGGTCTCGCTGGGATGGGCCTATGCGCTGCAAGGCGATACCTCCCGAGCCCTCGACTGTCTGGACAGGGCGCTCGACCTCACCGAATCCGCCGGTGAAACGATCTATCGGTCGTGGACACTGTGGTCGGCGGGATTCGCCGCGTGGCGCGCCGGTGATCCCGACCGTGCCACGCGCTCACTCGCGAAGGGAATTCGATTGGCCCGCAAGGCCTCCGATCCGCTGGTCGCCACCGGCTGTCTCGCGACGCTGGCCTGGATCGCCGCCGAGCAGCTCGATGCTCAGCGCGCGGCCGTCCTCATGGGCGCGGCCGATGCGCTGGGACGCCTGGCCGGCAGCTCCACCATCCTTGGCCGCCATGGCCCCTACCAGGACGAATGCGAGCAGCGCAGCCGCCGAATCCTCGGTGCCGGCGCGTTCGACGCGGCACGGCAGGAAGGCGCCTCGATGAGTCTCGACGCCGCAGTCGCTTTCGCACTCGGCGAGCAACCCCGAGTCACCTCGTCGGCCGATCATTCGCCCGAGCTCCTCAGCCCGCGCGAACGCCAGGTCGCCGAGCTCGTCGCCGAAGGACTGACCAGCAAGGCGATCGCCGATCGCCTCGTCGTCTCGCCGCGCACCGTGCAGGGCCATATCGAACACATTCTCACCAAACTGGGCTTCACCTCGCGCGCCCAGATCGCGGTATGGGCCGCAGCCCAAACCCATGACACCGCCGAGTAATCGGGGGGTGAGGGACATCGCGTAGTGTCCACCGATCCTACTGCGGCCAGTCCCGCCCCTGGCGCTAGCTCTAGTGAGCCGAAGTGCGCGCTCATGCCGATCTGGGCGTGTCGGCCGCAGACCTCTCATGGGGACGCCGTGCCGAGGTCACAACGGGCGGAAGGTCTTAGCCCGCCCGAAATCCAGTGCTTCGCTCATGATTTCGCCGAGCGCGGCGCGGGTGGTGGCCACCTGTTCGGCGCCGATGCGTCCGGCGAGCCGGCGCTCGTAGTCGGTGTGGAACTCGCGGACGATGCGAAGCATGTCGTCCCCTCTCGGGGAGAGGTGCAGCCGTTTGGCGCGCTTGTCGATCGGGTCCGGTCGGCGCTCCACGTACCCGTGCCGGACCATCTCGTCGACAACCTTGGCCGCACCTTGGGCGGTGATGCCGAGCTGCTCGCCCAGTTGGCTTGCAGTGCAGGGGGATTCGGCCAGCGCGCGCAGGACGTACCCGTAGGAAGCGCCGAGGATCACATGACCGTGCTCGGCGAGGTGGGCGTGCAGCTGCTGCACGAACGACTGATAGGCCTGGCCCAGCAGTACGCCGAAATCCATGTGTTGACGCTCCTTTCTCGAAGACATATATTCAACCATAGTTGAACACCTTGGTTGAATATCCAGGAGGCATCATGCCACTCATCAAAGCCGCCGACGCCCCCACATTCGAAGCTCCGCTCATGACCGCGGTCGGCCTGGCCGCACCCAGTCGTGGCTCCGAAGAGAACAGCGTCTGGCGCTTCACCATGCACCCCGGCAACCCCGGTCACGCGCACGCCGTGTCCCGTGAGGAGATCTTCGTCGCCCTCGCCGGAGCCGCCCGCGTCGAGATGGACGGCCAGACATGCGATTTCCGCGCCGGCGACGCCCTGGTGATCCCGGCGAACACCGTTTTCAAGGTCTCCGTCCCCGGCGACGGGCCCTTCGAGGCCGTGGCCATCCTCCCCGTCGGCGCCTACGCCCAGGCCCCCGGCGGTGACCGCGTCAGCCCACCCTGGGCGCAGTAACCCACCACCGCCGGACGCCGCTACATCGCCGGACCGGTCACCGACGCCTTCCTCCACAGCCGACCAGACGCACGCTGTAGCCGATTTCCGTGCGCCGCCGCCGGGGACAGCCACCGGCGAGGGTTGCCCCCAGGGGGTAGCGGCGTCGGTCTTATGCGGTGCAGTCCTCGGGATCCCGCTCAGTGCTCGTCATAGTGGCCTTCATGCGGGGCGTGGCGGTGACCGTCGTGGATGTAATCCACGTGGTCACCGTGCTGGACCGCGTCGTGGCCGCAGCCATCGCCGTGTTCGTGGGGGTGGCCGCTGTGTTCGGTGTGGCCCTGCGGTTCGCATTCGTCGTAGTGGCCGTCGTGTTCGCGGTGAAGGTGCCCGTCGTGTGCGTAGTCCACGTGGTCACCATGCGCGAACGCGGTGTGGCCGCAGTCCGGGCCGTGGACGTGGTCGTGCTGGCCGTGTTGGCTATGTGCCGCTGTCATCGAACTCTCCTTCTCCAGTGCCTGGTTTCGCAGGTTGATGATGCTGTGAGACGGGGGATCGACACCCACGCGTCAGCCTACCCCCGGGGTTTCTGCCGGTTCGGCCGGTCTGAGCCACGCGGAATGCGCGCTCAAGCCGATGAGCGAACGCCTGCTGCAGATCATCTGGACCAGCCATCAACCGGCGCGAGCTGCATGCCGACTAAACAGTCAGTATGCTTTCGCGGTCATGGAACAGGTCTTCGCTTCAGCGGCATTGGATCCGGTCTCGTTCGGCACCTCCGCCGCGCCAGGCCCGCACCTTCCCGCTGTGGCCGAACCACACTGAGACAGGAACGACCATGCTCAACCCCACTGTGCCAGGTTTCTATCCCGACCCCAGCATCTGCCGCGCCGGGCAGACCTACTACCTGGCCTGTTCATCCTTCGAGTACTTCCCGGGCGTGCCCCTGTTCTCCAGCACCGACGCCGAGCACTGGACCCCGATCGGGCACGTGGCCACCCGCCCCGGCCAACTCGCCCTCGAAGACGTGCCCACCGCCGGCGGCGTCTGGGCGCCGACCATCCGCTTCCACGACGACCGCTTCTGGCTCGTGGTCGCCGACGCCTTCGGCCGCGGGCCGCTGCTGTTCACCGCCGACCACGCGGAAGGGCCATGGAGCGACGGGATCGAGCTCCACGGCGTGGAAGGCATCGACCACGACATCGCCTGGGACGCGGACGGTACCTGCTACATCACCTTTTCCGGACTCACCCTCGAAGGCGAACAATCCGGCACACACCACGGGATTCAACAAGTGCGGATGGATACCACCACCGGCCACGCGCTCGAAAAACCCCGCTCACTGTGGTCGGAAACCGGCCTGAAATTCCCCGAAGCCCCACACCTCTACGACGTCGACGGGACCTGGTACCTGCTGATCGCCGAGGGCGGCACCGAACGCGGCCACAGCATCAGCATCGCCCGCGCCGACCACCCCGAAGGCCCGTTCCACGGCTGCCCGGCCAACCCGATCTACAGCCACCGCAGCACCAACCACCCCGTCCAGAACACCGGCCACGCGGACCTGGTCCGCACCGACGACGGCTGGCGTGTCGTCTTCCTCGGCACCCGCCCCACCGGTCTGACCCAGGCTTTCGCAGTGATGGGCCGCGAGGGCTTCCAGTCGACCCTGCACTGGGTCGACGGGTGGCCGGTGATCGACCCCATCACACTGACCCCCGACCTTCCGGGCACCAAGGCCCACACCGACTTCGACGAACCCCTCGGCGTCGAGTGGGTGTCGGTGCGCGATGCGAAACGCGACTGGGCCTCCCTCGATACCCGCCCCGGGTGGCTGGTGCTGCAAGGCTCGACCCCCGACACCCTCGGCCCGGCGATGGACGCTTCGCACCCGCATTTCCTCGGCCGACGCCAGCAGCACATCCGCTCCCACTACGCCACATCGATCGACGCAGCCGACGGCATCGGCGGCCTGAGCATCCGCTACGACGAACTCCACCACTACGACATCGAAATCCAGCCCGACCACGACACCGGCGACTACCTCGTGCGGGCACGGGTACGCCTCGCCCAGGTCGAACAGACATGGGAACGGCGGGTGCCGGCAGGCCCGACCGTCCTGTGGATCACCACCACCCCGGTCCTCACCAACGGATTCGACCCGCACGCGATGTCCTGCGACACCGTCAGATTCGGATACGGACAAGGCCCCGACACCACCGAAATCGCCGACATGGACGGCCGCTACCTCACAGCCGACACCGCAGCCGCCTTCACCGGACGCGTCGCCGGCATCTACGCCGCGACCGGAACCGTCGCATTCGACTGGTTCACCTACGAAGGCGAACATCACTGACCCACAAGGTCAGCGGCCAAGCCTTGCACATCGATCGATGGACCGATGATCCACAGCGCACTGGCGATCACACCGATGACGACGGCAAGCAAACGCACGCTACTACCGCATACCGCGCTGACCGAACCGGCCAGCGCGGGGTGCCAGCCGCCGGATCCCGGTGCGGTGCAGAACATCCGCTTCTGCCGATTACACCGCGACAGCGGTAGGGCCCGATGTAGGTGGCATGGGCATACCGCCTCAACCTCGTGGAGCTGGTGATGTCGTCACCGCTCTGGCCGAGGCGCCGGCGTTGCGACCCGATGTCACCATCCTGGATGTGCGGCTGCTCGGCGGGGCGCGCATCACCGAGAAACCAGTTGGGGGCCGTCGAAACTTGGACCCAAAGCCGCTGTGCTGGCCGGTAACGGAGCGCCCGTGTAGGTCCATACGACCGGCAGCAGCACGCCGACGGCTCGGTTGTGGCAACGGTGATGTGCCCTTCGGGGTCCCCACAACTGACCTTCGGCCCCTGTGGTGAGCCAGCGTGGCGGGCGATCTTGGATCAGGCAGCGCCAGCGTAGTCGCTGCCCCTTCCGGAATGTTCGTGCACATCAGGAGAATCGCATGAGCGACACCACCGCCCAGCCCGCCATCGGCCGCGTACGGAACTCGGTAGTCTGGCCCGACCCCAGCCCCTTGGACTCTTGGTGGCACGGGGTGATGTACGCCGAAACCAGCTCGGCCCTGCAGACACTCCGAACGGCACGCTGACCGGCGACCCTATGCATGCAAATCGACACCTGAGCCGAAGAAGGAGAATCGGAGATGATCCGAAAGCAGTGGCATGATCTGAATGCGCGCACTCGCGGGCTGATCGTGGGCGCGGGCGTGATCGACGGTATCGCGAAGGTCGCGGCCCTGCTGGATCTGCTCCAACGGCCGCCCGAGCAGATCCGCGGCTCCAAACGCGTATGGGCAACCTCGATCGTGCTGGTGAACTCGATAGGCGCCCTCCCCGTCGCATACTTCCTCCTCGGACGCCGCGCACCGGACGACAACGCTTGACCTGCCGCTGTACGTTCCGCCCAATCCCACTGAAGGTTACCGAAAGCGGTGCGGCAGACGGCGAGACCGACAGCGGCGCAGAGACATCCGCTACTGCCGAGATTCGGTCGAGACAGAGCCGGTCGACACTTGTTGCCCAAGAGCCGCTCTCAACTGCCCGGTAGTGCGAGGAGTTCCCACTCCGACTGCGACACACCCGGAGAAACCGGTATCGAGTCGGACCTGATGGCGCGTTACGGGATCTTGGGTTGTTCTATGCGGATGAGGCCTTCAGCTGTCGGCCGTCCATGTGATCATGTCTACACGGTTCCCTCAGTACCGATTCGGTCGTGACGGAAGGGTTTTGACATGCCCCCCAGTGCTGGAAAAGCTCAGTTGTTCGTCGATCGCGACTACGGAGGTAGGAGTGGCACACTCGAGGTCGGCGAGTACAACATCAGCCGCCTGAAAGAAAAGGATCAGGCCGGCAATGACACCGTCAGCTCGCTGAAGGTCGCCGACGGCTACGTCGTCACCGCCTACACCGACGCCAACTTCCAAGGCGACAGCAAGGAATTCACCGCCGACACCCCCTATGTCGGTGACGCGTTCAACGACAAGATCTCCTCCGTGACGGTGCGGGCTGCCGACAAGGAGCAATCGTCCTCTACGGAGTACGGCGACGACTGGTTCTACTTCGAGGACACGAGCACATCCGGATAGAGAGACCGAACAACGGCGGCGGCCGGGCTTCCAGATCCGCCCGCTGTCGCCGGCCCGCTACCGTCCGCCCGCAAGCCGGGCTGCGGTTCACCCAAAAAGCCGAACCTGCACACCGCGTCCTTGCCTCGCATATCGCGCCCAGGACTGAACGCACTGTCATGGCGCCCCTTTAGGTCAAGACGTGGATGTGGTCGCGGGGTTAGTCTTGGTGACGGGTCCGGGGTGTGGCTTGTCCGAAGGGCCGGTGTGCGGGTTGGAACCGGTCGCGTTGGAGTGAGTAGTCGTTCCCGATTGCCCTCCCGGGCCTGTTGATTCGCGGCGGCGTTGGTCGGTGAGTATCCGGACATAGACGACGTTGGACAACCGTCGTTTCAGCGCGCGTAGTGCTTCCATCGAGGTCTTGCCG